>NZ_CAKLBO010000005.1:0-341690 GCF_920984695.1 Pedobacter sp. Leaf132
GAGTTTGAAAAAACGATGAGGAACAGCAAAAAAGCCGCATAAATTGCATCCAGAGGAATCTAAATAAATGCATCTCAAAAAAAAATATCTGACGAAACAAAATCTCTAGTGTACTATTGCAATTCCAGTATGCGTCGGAATATTCATTTGATTTCATGACTACAATGTTTATATTTTATGCAACCAAATGCTGTCTTAAAAAAAAATTGAACATAGATATTCAGGAAACAGTCGAGGTTCTGTCCTAATACATCATAAAATGTAAATCTAAATTAGAGCAAAGGTAACGGGTATGCCAAAATTTGAAAAATTGATTTTTATAATATTGTAGAAGGTTTAATAAATACACTCAACTAATTTAACTATTGTTTTAGTTAGCAAGGGGGTTTTTTGAAAAATAATTGTGTAGCTTAGTCATAAGCCAAATCGCGATATTATGAAATATGCCTTGCAATACCCAATCAAGCCTAAAAGCTTCAAAATTTTCTTAAAGGCAATAGGGCCTACCAATCTGCTCATCACAGCGTTTTGCCTATGGGTCATAAGCACTTCCGCCCAACAAAACGTTAACGACCGAATCACTCAGGTCGAAAACAACCTCACCGGCCAGACGCTCATCAGCGGTGAAAAACCAATGAACCTCTTAGAGCGAATGGAACATTACAACATTCGAGCCCTGAGCATCGCCGTCATCAGTGACTATAAAGTTGATTTTGCTAAAGCCTATGGAATGGCCGATGCCGCTACACAGACCAAAGCCACAACTAATACACTTTTTCAGGCGGCTTCTATCAGCAAATCTTTCAATGCCCTGGCCATTTTAAAACTCTTCCACGATGAAAAACTGGACCTTTATTCAGACATCAATACCTACCTGAAAAACTGGAAATTCCCATATGATTCCCTGTCCAAAGGCAAAAAAATTAATACCGCTAACCTGCTTAGTCATACCGCGGGCCTGAGTGTCCACGGGTTCGGCGGTTACGAGACCAGCGCCGCTTTACCCACCACCATCCAGATACTCAATGGTACAAAGCCTGCAAATTCTGAACCCGTACGGTCGCAGTTTGCGCCAGGATCGAAGATGCAGTATTCTGGTGGAGGCACTACCATTTCCCAGCAGCTCTTAACCGACCTTACTGGTAAAACTTACCAGGATTATCTGAACAATACTATTCTTAAAGCCCTGGGCATGAACGAAAGTACTTTTGCCCAACCGCCACTAGACAGAAAAAAACAAAACCTGGCCACCGGATACCTTGCAGATGGATCAGCGATTAAAGGAGACTTCCACATTTACCCCGAACAGGCAGCAGCTGGCCTTTGGACCAATCCAATTGATTTGTCTAAATACATTATCGAAACCCAGCTATCCTACCACGGCAAATCCAATAAAGTATTAAACCAATCAGACACCAAAATCCGTCTGACACCATATACGAACAGTAATGGATCTGCCCTTGGCGTTTTCATTGAATCGCCAGACAGTACCAAATATTTTGGTCACGGGGGCTCCAATTATGGATTTCAATCCGCATATTACGGTAGCCTGGAAGGGGGCAACGGCCTTGTCATCATGGTCAATTCAGATAACGGCGCGATCATACCTGAACTCATCAACAGCATTGCCAAAGTTTATGGCTTCAAAGGACTTTACCAAACTAAAACCGTAAACGTGACTGAGGTTCCTGAAGCACTACTGGAAAGTTATACCGGCCGATATCAGCTTATGCCCAATTTTATACTGACCATCAGCCGGGATGGCAAACGCCTTTTCGCCCAGGCCACCGGACAGCCGAAAATCGAAGCCCTTGCCCAAAGCCAGACCAAATTCTTTTCGAAGGAAATCAATGGAACCATAGAATTCGTTGCAGCTGAAGATGGAAAAATAATAGAGCTAATACTGACTCAGGGAAGGGTCGTTCATGCAAAAAAGCTTTAATAACCTATATAGAAGCTCGCATTTAATACTTCGAATTCAATGTTCGTATTTGGAGAAATTCCAGGAGACCCAATATTACCTTTGTTACTTTATCCGACCGCTTTCATTTTCGAGCGCAGAGGTTCTCGTTCTAGGTCCCTTTGAGTTTCCGGTAGAAAATTTATAATTAAAGCTTAACCTGAGTTGCCGGGATTCAAAATACCCATAATTCCAGATCCTGAACCCGCCAATACTTTGGAAAGAGTTTGACTGATTACCCTTAAAAATATCACTGTACACAATTCTTAAACTTGCGGTTTTATTCAGGAAGCTCCGCTGAAGTCCTAAGTCTATCTGGCTGTTGGGCTCAAAAAACTGATTGGCACCAACTAAACGTTTCGAATTGTAAACGCTGGAAATTTCCCCGACAAAACCTTCTGGTAATTTGAAGGTCTGCTGAAGACCGAGCCTGGCAGCAGTCTGGTTTAGGTCAAGTTTTCTTTCATTTCCAAAGTCAATTTTATTGTTAAGCCTGAAAAGGGTTGCGTTAAAGGTAAGTTCCCACCAAGCGAGAGGTTTTAAAGATTGTGTTAAGGTTAAAGCTAAATGCTTTTGATGGCCAAGATTCCGGGGAACCATCACAATCTTTGAAACGCCTATCGTATCGGTCACTTCAACGCTGAAGTCATCGGTATAGCTGTAACTCATGCCGATAATGGTGGAGCTGTCATAAACATATTGAATTAACCCGCGATGGCTAATCTGAGGTTTTAAGAATGGGTTTCCCTGCCAGAAAGAAAGCTCATCCAATAGGTATATGAATGGATTCAGATTTTGGTAAGCCGGTCGATCAATCCTTTTCGAATAGCTAAGCGAAAGGCTGTGCAAAGGTGAAGCTTTGAAATTAGCTGATAAAAAAGGGAAAAGGTTAGTATAGTTTCTATCAATGCGTTGCTGATTGCCCGAGACTTTTGAGATTTCCTCCAGTTGACCAATGGAAGCTGAATATTCTACCCTTAATCCACCTTGAAGTTGCCACTTGCTAATTTGTTTTTTATAATTGAAATAAGCGCTACTGATTCGTTCCTGAAACGAGAATTTATTTGATCGTGATGGGTCCAGGATTTCACTCGTTTGCTGAACTTCCAGAAACCGTGAATCGTTTGAAGAAGATACCATCGAGTATTTTAGCCCTGTTTCCAGTTTTCCTTTCCATAAGTTAGTCGTGTAATCGAGTTTGACAGCGGCTAAATTAATGTCGATTCCATTTAACGAGCGGTAAAGATTGTCGCTGGTTACCGTATTGTCAATCAGCGTATATCTGTTGGATTGGAGGTTTCCTGCACGCTTGGTAAAAGTTCCGTAGTCTGCATCTATATTGAGCGTTCTGCCCAGGGTATCTTCATATTTGTAATTCGCATTGATATTGAAGCGCTGGGTACCTTGCGCATAATAGTCGTTCACGGCGGTCAAGACCTGTTCTACTGTACTGGTGGATTCGGGTCCGATTTCTGTTCTGGTATCAGTAATGCCTCCGCCAAAAAGGAAGTTGCCATTCAATAGAACACCTATTGTATTTTTTTTATTAATCAGAAAATCAGCACCAACTCTCGATCCGATTTTATTTCTCTTATCCACATCGTCAGTTGAGCTATTAAAAAACCTGCCTTCCTGAACCCGGTCGCCACCATAGAGATAGGAATAATAGCCTATAAAATGGCTATAGGCGCCGTAGAGGTTAAGCCTGTTTTTTCGGTAATTAAACGATATATCCTGATTATTTCTCAGGTACACACCATAATTCAGTCCTGAGGTCAGGCTCACATTTAATCCGTCAACAGCAGACTTCAAAGTTTTTACGTTGATAATGCCAGCTGAACCTGCCGCATCATATTTTGCGCCCGGACTATTTATGATTTCTATCGACCTGATGTTAGATGAGGACATGGTCTTAAGTAACTCCGCCACTTCTGTATTTGACAGGTAGGTCATCTTCCCGTCTATCAGGACAGAGGCGCCAGCCTTGCCATTTAAGGAAATTGAATTATCACTCGCTACACTTACGCCAGGGGCGCGGGCCAATAATTCAAGGGCGTTACTGCCCTGAGCATTGATGCTTTTTGAAACATTGAAAACAATGTTACCTTCATTCATTTCAATTACTCTTTGATTCCCTTTAATTTGTACCGACTGCAACGTTTTGGATTCAGGGTTAAGCTTGATGTTACCAAAATCCAGAACTCCGGATGGCTGGGGTGGAAGAAATTCTAAAATCTTAGCCTGATAACCAAGAGACGTCAACTTAATTGTAGCATCATGAAGTTGTTTAAGGTCATGTCTGAATTTGAAATATCCTTGCTCATCTGTAATGTTTCCATTGATCAGCACGCCACGTTCGACAACTGAAATCGTTGCAAATGGAACACCATTGCCCTCCCCGTCTACAATTCTTCCTGATATCAATAGCTGATTATCTTTAGGTTTTTCTAAGGCTGAGATCCTGTTTCGAATCACAATCAGTGATGGAGAAAGGGTTTGGGAAAATAAATTCTTAGACGCTAAAATGCTATCGAGCACCTGAGTCACCGGTAGGTTACGCGCATTCACGGATATCATCATTGTGTCAGAAACCACCTCATCGCTGTACACTACCGAATAGCCGCTTTGAAGTTGTATTGCTTTAAATAATTCTATAATTGGTTTACGTTCCAACTTGAGCGTAATTTTAGTCTGTTGCGCGCTTGCTGATAAGTCAGAAAGGATAATTAGTATCAAAGTGATTACTATTCTAGCATATCTATTATTTCTCATATAAAATACCTCAAAACATAGTCAATTGCCAAATTCATGGATTTCTTATTCATTCCTGCTCCTTAATAAATACCATCCTTTTATTGATGGTAAAGATTAACGGATAGGATAATTTTAAAGAGGTAAGGGCCTGATCGAGGGTTTCGTTGATAAAAATGCCACTGAAGCGTTTTTCTTTTAACACGTCGCTTTGGATATTTATTTTTACATCGTACTTTTTTTCCAGTTTTGCGGCCAATTCCCTGAGTTTTTCTTTTCTGAAAACAAGCGTGTCTGCTATCCATCCTGTCTCTTTCAAAAGCGCGGACGGATTTATTGAACGGAGCTGAAGTTTATTTATTTCATTTTGCTGAGCTGAGCCATAAACGATTTTCTGATTAGGGTGTAGCAGTAGAGCATTTTGCTTTTGCTGCCTATCACTTACCTGGATTAAGCCCCTCACCAAAGCCACTTCGATATTTTTTTTATCGCCGGTGGCCCTGACATTAAAGGCGGTTCCCTTTACTTCAACATCAATATCACCCACATGTATGAAAAGTGGGACTTTGGCGTTTCTTGCCACATCGAAATATGCTTCTCCAGACAAAGTGATTTCTCTATTTGTCTTTCCAAATGCCTTATTGTAAACTAGGCTTGAATGTTTATTCAGCCAGATTCTGGTGCCATCATCCATCATTTTAAAAGTTTTTTCCTCGTTAGTGCTTAACCGAACCAGTTCCGATGAGGGTTGCTGGTTACCCAGTTTGTATGCTAAAAAACTAATGAAAGAAAGCACAATCAAAACTGCTGCTGCCCCTATCCAAATAGGCGTACGGCGTTGGCTTTTTGAAGGTAAAAAGTTGTATTTATCCTCAAAGTTTTCATTTTCAATACTATATATGCGCGTCCATACTTGATTGAGTTGATGACTGCTACTTACCTCATCAAGGGGATGCTTCTGATTATAATAAATGGTCAGTAGCTTAGCCAATCGTTTATATTCCTCGTTTTCACTATTGGCTTTATCTAGTAAAACCCTGTCTGCGGTTTCAATTTCGCCTGAAAGTTTTTTTGAAAATAAAAAAATGAATTTATCTCTTTTCATCATTCATGTATTTAAAGTAAAGACACGTCCTATACCCATACTACTTACTCATACTATAAAAAAAGTAAAGACATGAATACAGAATTACTTTTGTCCCGTTTTTTTTTGCTTGAGGATGGTATCCTAAATACCCGCTAAGGGTATCAGCTAGGGATTTTACCGCTTTGTAGAGCTGGTTTTCTACTGTGCGTACGGAGATATCCATAATTTCTGCGACTACTTTGCTTTTTAGCCCTTCCTCCTTAATCAACTTGAAGATTATCTTCCGCTGCTGGGGGAGTGCTGCCACAGCATTATTTAGCAATAAAAATAGTTCCCGGTCAGAAGGATTTGATACTGCTTGGTATAAAGCAATTTCTTCAGCTGTGGATGAGCTGAAAATCAATTTTCTCCTTTTTTCGGACCTGACAACATTTAAACTGGCGTTCTTTATCAAAATGAAGAGATATACTTCGGGATTGGAAACTTTAGAGAGATTACCACGCTTCAACCATAATTTCACAAACATTTCAGAAGTAATCTCTTCAGCATCCTCCTGACTAGTCACATAGTGTCTGGCCAGCGAAATTAGTTTCTGATGGTAAAGCAGGAATAATTCATCGAAGGCAGCTTTATCCCCCTGTTGAACGGCTTTAAATAATGATAAAATCTTTCCTTCGTTCTCTGACATTTACCGGCAATCTATTGTAGTTACTGTGCTTTTTAAATATAGAGGACACTTATACTTCAAGATATACTTATTCCGTTGAAAAATAAATTATCCCTTCATTATTTGATAAAATTTTGGAGTTGCTACATTTGACTATAGGGATTTAGTCGTCAGATTTGGAAAGAAACTTTTAATTATATGAGCAAACGGGTGTTTGACGAATCCTTTAAAAAGATGGCAGTAGAGCTTTCTTAAACTAAGGGATCTGTAAAAGGGGTAGCTGATGAGCTAGGTATCGACTATGCTCTTTTGAGTAAATGGAGACAACAGGAATCAGAGTGCGGGCAAGGAGTAGCAGAATTAACCGATGATCAAAAGCTGATTAAAAAACTACAGAAAGAGCTAAAAGATGCTCAACTGGAGCGTGACATCTTAAAAAAGGCGGTCGGCATCTTTTCCAAGGGAGACCGGAGATATTCGGATTTATAAGGGAGCACCGAATAATATTTCCAGTTGAAATGATGTGTAGGGTATGTCGGGTAAGCTAGCAGTGGTTTCTATTATTGGTTAAATCAAAGAGATCGGTGAGATACATAGCGATAGCAAAAAGGTTTACGGGATTCCAAGGATTGCGGCCAAGCTCGCTGAAAAGGGTATCCAAGCATCCAGGCCGCGGGTAGCCAGGATAATGAGGAAAGCTGGTATCCAGAGTGTTATACCCAAAGAAATGGGTAAAAACAACAGACTCAAATCATGTGCATCCTGTGGCAACAAATGTTCTCAACAGAGGTTTTTCGGCTACAGGGCTAGGAGAAAAATGGGTCTCGGACCTTACTTACATACTCACAGGTGCTGGATGGGTTTACCTGACAACGGTTATCGACCTTGCGGATAGAAAGGTAATTGGGTGGTCACTAATCAAAAACACAACTATTAGCGGATTCTAGACGGCAAAAGCAAACAGGAGAATCGGAGATACACTAATATTCCACTCTGATCAGGGCGTTCAGTATGCTTATTCAGAGTCTAAGAAACAGTTGTTGGGGTTACCACTAATCCAGAGTATGAGCAAAAAAGGAAATTGGTAGGATAACGCAGTTGCAGAGAGTTTCTTTAAAACAATGAAAACTGAAATGGTATATCAAACAACTTTTAGAACTAAGCTGGATAGACCAGAATTGATTGACCCCGTTCCACCAGAAATAAATTTTATGTAAAGTTTTGCTTATCTGTATTTTACAGAATTGACGAAAGGGGGTCAAATGAATTGGTTTATGGACAAGATAAGAGAACATTACCAAGAATTGTTGATTTACACGGATTCGAACGCTGCCAAGATTTTTGGAGAAATACTGAATTTACCTTATACTGAAATTAAGGTATGTTTTGATGATTTAGATTACTTAACTGATAAGTATTGAGCATTGCCTAAATTACTTACATACGGACTGGAGGAAAAACCTTTTATTCATATTGACGGGGATGTATTTATTTGGGAAAAGTTTAGTGGGGCTTAGGAGAATTCCGATCTGATTGTGCAAAATAAAGAATTAGGAACCGCTTACTATTCAGATATGTGTGCTTCCGAGTTTAGGCATCTTACTCATCTGCCAACTTGTGTGAAGAACATACAAAATCTTAATTCTATTCCTTCAGTCAATGCGGGTATCTTCGGAGGCAATTACCTGATGTTTTTAAAAGAATATGTGGACCTCGCAGCAACGTTCGCATTAAAGAATATATCAAGTGAAAATAAAACAACTGCAAGTTTCAATGTCATCTTTGAGCAAATATTATTTTCCTCATTATGTGACCAGCGGGGTTTAGATGTGTCTTGTTATTTTGAAAAGAGCTATAATGATAATGGCTATCAGACTAAAGAGTTTGCTGACTTTTACCTTTGCAAGGATAAGCTAGAATACCTGCGTCTTATCGGATTAAAGAAAAAGGAACCGAAAGTTTGTGATGAAATGGCTCTATTGAAGAAATGGTATATAACATATCATTTGCCTTAACATCTCTTTTATTACCTATTGTTTTAGGATAGCTTATCATACCATTCTTAGAGGCAACAACTGCAATCATTTTTTTGTTATAATTCTGAGTAAACAAAATGGTATCGCCGGTTTTTACCTGTCGGCCATTATATAAACTGTAAACCACTTGTTGATTTCGTCCGGAATATATGGTATCAACAGCGACAGATGATCTCAATTTTAGCCAATAAAAGCAAATCCTTTTCCTAGCTCCAGCAAGAATTTTGTAATATGAGAAATCAATTGTCGTTCTATATCTCTTTCTTGATATGGCTTAGTTAAGGTAAGAAAGTCGAATACATATGGATCTTTTAACGTTTGCTGAGCAAGTTCAGATAAAGGATCAGGAAGTGTATTCTTAAAGTTAGTGATAGCCTTTCCTTGCCTATTTAATTATTTAATTTTATCTAAAGAGCGAGCACATCTCCAGTAGTCTTCCTTATCAATGATCGGCAACAAGCGGATTAACAACCTTACCTGTTCGATGTACTCTTCTTTCTTACTCATAGCTTGCTGGTACCGTAATTTGATATTTTTTATTTAGATGCCCACCTTTGGCCACCACACGATTTCCGGATCCGAAACTTAATCCTGCCTTGTTCAACTTGGCTAACCAAGGATGGTTTTGTTTTTCAGCGAAATAGAAAAATAAACGCCTGACTTTAACATTATTGAATATTTCTAACAATTGCTGTAAAGCACGCGGAGATAGCGTTGTCAAACCTTGCATCAATTCATCAGCATGTTCAAAGGATATTTTCGCAGGAACATCGTTTAGTACCTCCAAGATGGCTCGTTCAGGCGTAGACAGCCTTAACCCTTCTTTACTGTCCTTCCAGCTTAATGTCTTGGTAAAATTGTACAGTTGCCCCTGTAATGTCTGGGTAACCGGCTGCCCTAATAAATCAGTTAGGCTGTGTTTTATAAAATTGGCACTATCTGTTGCTCTGTTTAGCCAGCCGGGCAGAGCTTCTTTTCCATATAAATGCACTGTTCTTTTTTTTGATAAAGCAAGGTAGTGAGATAACTTTTGAAGTTCTAGAGCTGTTATTCCACCAATAGTTAGGTCTGTTTTCTGAGCTCTTTGTAAAAAGTACACGACATCTCCCCAATCTACTATTGATCCTTCGCGCTTATATATACCATTCTTAACTGTTGTTAGCTGGTTACTTTTAAGTAGATTGTCGATTGCATGATTAGACAACTCGTGATCCAGCAACCATTTCCTGCTAACCAGTACCCCTTCCGGCACCAAGCGGAATACATTTTTACGTCTTTTGGAATCTATTGGCATATTTACAATCTTAAAGGTTTTCGGCGATGAACGCCGATAACTCAAATATATATAAACAATTTGATTTATCAAAGCGCTATTTTTCGGCGATGAACGCCGAAAAATACGAAACATGTAAATAAACTGGTCAGCCAGAGAGACATTCGTCTTTACAACATTTACTTCAAAAACAGAGATCATACCTAAGAAGCATTTTGGTGGTGTATCGTCATGCTATAACTTGTCATTAAGGGATTGGATCCTGATCTTATTACAGATTATTGTAATCGGATCATAATCGGACCGTATCAGTTCATATAGGATCAGAATTTAATCACTTGTCCTTCAACAAGCGAAATCTCAATACCCTATTTTCAAATTGCCTTAATCTGATTGCTACTTCAATCAAATACAAAAGAAATGATTGAAATAACAAACAATTAGATTAACAAGATGTCTATAACGCAAGTCACTGGGCCACTCATTTCGCTGCATAGCGGGCCACCCATTTCATTCATGACTGGGCCAAAAAAAAGGCTTTATTTCGCTGGTCATTGGGCCAGCCTTCCGTTATTAGCTTTCTATAAAACGGAGGTAATTGGGCCAAAATTATTTATTCCGGACTTCTAAAACGGAGGTCAATGGGCCACTTTCCATGATTTATTATAGTCTTGTATCTGAGATAAAAAAGCAGATACATGGCAGGACAACGGATTGATATCATGGAACTTCGCACTTTGATTGCATTAAAGCTAAAGAAATTCAGCAACCGGAAGGTAGCTCTCCTTTTGAAAATTAACCGTAAGACTGTTGATGGGTACATCAAACGGTTTACCGAACTTGGGATCACCTATGAGGAGCTTTACGAACTTTGTGAATCTGATTTAAATGATCTTTTCACTGAAGAGAGCCAGGCTGGATAAACCAGAGCACATTGATCCCGTCTTAACGGAAATAAATTTGCTGTAAAGTTTTGCTTTTCTGTATTTTGGACAATTGGCAGAAAGGGGTCAAATTAATTGGTTTATGCAGTTCAGCTTTGATGGCTACTGTCGGATCCTCCTCCTTGTACTCAAGTAGTAACAGCCTGCCCCCTGGTTTAAGTGCCTTCCTTAAAGCAGCCAGATAGGCTACAGGGTGCGCTAACTCGTGGTAAACATCCACCATAAAAGCCAAGTCAATCGAGTTAGGTGGTAAGTTGGGAGATATTTCTGTACCCTTGATTACTTCAACATTCGCTAATTTATCCTCAAGAGCTTTTTTCTTAAGATAGGCAATGGCGTCATTTTGAATCTCCACCGCATAAACTTTGCCCTTTGGGTTGCTCTGGGCAACTCGGAAAGTATAGAATCCTGAGCCCGCACCGATATCGGCCACTACACTATTAATTTTTATCGGCAGGGAAGCTATGGCCAGAATGGTGTTTTCTTCCTGCGTTCGGCTATTGCGTTCCAGCCAATCTACACCTTCGAAGCTCATTACGTGGGCAATTTCTCTACCCAGATAAACCTTGCCAGTACCATTGGTAGATGGGTTTTTAAAAGTGTAGGATGCTTCATCCTGGGCAAATGCAGTATGGAATGAGATGAAAAAGCAAAAGAGAAGTATAAGCTGAGATATTTTCATAACGATGTGGCTTATACTAGAAACGAAAAGCAGCCATCAAAAGTTTCGGTGGTTGTTGTTTTAATCCATGGGAAGACTAATTTTTAAAAGCCTTATAAGAAGAAGATTACTATCCTTTTCAAAGAATGTTCAACTCATCATCCTCATTCTATAAGGGGTTGGGCTGAGAAATGCTGAGAGATATCTTTAAATAAATTATCGGAGTAAGCATAGAATTTCTGTCGCCACACGATACGATACTGCGGAACTCCACATTGGCTTTTGGAAAATTAATAGTCTTTGGAATGAATTTACGTTAACTAGATCAGTTTTTAGCGTATTAACAGAATTGGTAAATTTATATAGGGCAATTATTTCTTTGGATCTTACCAAGTGCTTCAACAAAATCACCTGCCCCCGTCTTAGGGCTCATGATTTTTTTGACACAGTGGATAATATGGTTTCTTAAGTTCAACCTAGGCGCAATTGTTTTTTATGCCAGCTTCATCTGCAGAACCACCAAATCGCCTTTCCGGCTCCCTATTTCACAAAGTAGATTTAATAAAGTTAGGATAGCAGCTGATAACAAACTCTCCTCAGCTTAACCCAGCCAATTATTTTTTGATAAAATACTATCGATGATATTCAAAATCTCTACCAACATTTTAATCACTCTTTGGAAATTGCAACCTCAAATAAATCTTAATGATATGGCCTTGTGCATCTGGTACTCCCTTATTCCCTCACCCGGAAAGCTAACGCATGCTTTTAAAATACAAACATTGGATAAAATAGTATTAACATTTCATTCTTTTCAAGGCTACTTTTGAAATATAAAATGCAGCAGCGAATCTTAAATTCGTGATGCACTAACCAAACATTATATGAGAAATACTCCAGTTTTGATTCAGGACCATTACAACTTCCAATTTCCAGTTTCAACCCTTATTACGTTAACCAAACAAGCGCTAAACGACTAAGATGAAGCTGCACCTACTCGATATTCTAATCTTGGTCTTTTATTTAGTGATGATGGTCTTCATTGGTTGGTATTACCGCAATAAAGCCCGTTTAAATAAAGAAAGCTACCTGATGGGCGGCAAAAAATTGCCTTGGTATATGCTCGGTTTAAGTGATGCTTCAGACATGTTCGATATCAGCGGAACCATGTGGATGGTTTCGCTTTGCTTTGTTTATGGACTCAAGAGCATCTGGATTCCGTGGCTATGGCCTGTTTTCAATCAGGTTTTCAACATGATGTTTCTTGCAAAATGGTTAAGACGATCAAATGCTGATACTGGTGCGGAATGGTTAGCCACACGTTTTGGCTTAAAGGGCCGCGGTGTTAAGGCATCCCATAACGTCACAGTTGTTTTCGCTCTAATCGGTTGTCTGGGATTTTTAGCATACGGCTTCATTGGTCTTGGTAAATTTGTCGAAATTTTCATACCGTGGAACATCGTGGAGCCCTATATACCCTTTAATGTCAGCGCACAATATGTCCCCCACTTTTATGGTATTTTGTTCACCTTATTTGCAACTTTTTATTCCATACTCGGGGGAATGCATAGTATTGTATTGGGAGATGTGATCAAATACATCATCATGACCATAGGCTGTATTGCCATTGGTTATATAGCCTTTACTCACCTGCAAAGCCAGTCCATTCAGACCCCGAAGGGTTGGGCGAATCCTTTTTTTGGATGGAAACTTGAGCTGGATTGGTCAAATATTGTGGCTGATGCCAATAAAAAGATTGCCGATGACGGTTACGGTTTATTTGGATTATTTTTTATGATGATGCTATTTAAAGGTGTCTTTGCAAGTTTGGCCGGGCCCGCACCAAATTATGATATGCAAAAAGTACTTTCAACCAGCTCTCCCAAAGACGCCTCGAAAATGACAGGTTTTGTTTCTATAATACTTCTTCCTGTCCGATACACTATGGTTATTGGGCTTACAGTGCTAGCGCTTTTATATTACAAACAACTGGATTTAAGTTCACCAACAGGAACTGATTTTGAGCGCATACTGCCAGCAGCCATAAATTCATTTTTGCCAGTAGGCGTGTTGGGTATTGTACTTACCGGTCTTATGGGTGCCTTTATGGGGACTTTCTCAGGAACTTTAAATGCCGCTCAAGCTTATATCGTAAACGACATTTACCTAAAATACGTAAAGCCTGAAGCTTCTACTAAGCAAATCATGACGATGAATTATTTAACTGGACTAGTGGTGGTTGTGGTTGGTGTTTTTTTGGGTTTTTTTGCCAAAGACGTCAACAGCATTTTGCAATGGATAGTATCAGGGCTATATGGCGGCTATATCGCAGCGAACGTGTTAAAATGGTATTGGTGGAGATTTAATGCAAACGGCTTTTTCTGGGGGATGCTTTCAGGTATCGCTGGTGCCTTGATCTTTTCGCACTTCTTTAGTGGTATTGAATTTCTTTATTATTTTCCAGTTCTATTTATCATCTCCATCGTCGGCGCTCTGGCGGGCACCTATAGCGCTCCTCCAACGGATGAGCAGGTTCTAAAAAGCTTCTACCGCAATGTTAGGCCTTGGGGGTTTTGGAAACCGGTTCATGAATTGATTTTAATGGAAAGCCCTGATTTTAAAGGTAACAAGCGCTTCAAGCTTGACATGTTCAATGTAGGTTTAGGCATAGTAGCTCAGCTCTGCCTGACTGTCCTTCCGATGTATTTTATCCTTTGGATGAAAACGCCATTAATCATCACCATTGTTCTTATTGTCATAATTGCGGCGATATTAAAACGCACCTGGTGGAATAAATTAGAAAATTAGATTTTTAGACTTTAACATAAAATGAATTTTAACAGCAGACTGGAAAAAATAGTAGCGCAATATGAATCGCTCATCCGTCAAAAAAACGAAGCAATAGACTACACTAATGGTATTTTTCAGCGTTACCTAAATCCAGTGCTTACCGCTAGCCACGCGCCTTATAAATGGAAGTATGATTTGGATGAGAGCAGTAACCCGCTTTTATTGGAACGGATCGGCATCAACGCGGTATTCAACTCGGCGGCCATCAAATTTGAAGGTAAATACGTGCTGATGGCAAGAGTGGAAGGCAGCGATAGGAAATCTTTTTTTGCTATCGCCGAAAGTGATAACGGAATCGATAACTTCAGATTTTGGGATAAACCAGCTATCATTCCACACCTCGAAGGGGAAACGAATCTATATGATATGCGCCTTGTTCAACACGAAGATGGATGGATTTACGGTGTGTTTTGTACCGAAAGCCGCGATGCGTCGGCGCCTGAATCGGATCAGTCTTCTGCTGTTGCGCAATGTGGGATCGTTCGTACCAAGGACCTCATTCATTGGGATAGATTAGCGGATTTCAAAACCCACTCCGCCCAGCAGCGAAATGTAGTTTTGCATCCGGAATTTGTGGATGGTAAATATGCATTCTATACCCGTCCACAGGACAGTTTCATTGAGGCAGGTAAAGGCGGAGGTATTGCATTTGGGCTTGCAGATGATATTGAGCATGCAACGGTAGATGTGGAAACTGTCATCGATAAGAGAATATATCATACAATTTACGAGGCTAAAAATGGTCTTGGTCCAGCTCCGATAAAAACCGAAAAGGGCTGGTTGCAGATGGCGCATGGAGTGCGTAATACTGCCGCCGGTCTTCGTTATGTTTTGTATTTATTTTTAAGCGATGCAAATGATCTTACCAAAGTCACTCACAAGCCTGCAGGTTATTTTCTCGCACCCGAGGGCGAGGAGCGGGTGGGTGATGTGTCAAATGTTGTTTTTTGCAACGGCTGGATAGCAGATGATGACGGAAAGGTTTTTATTTATTACGCATCTTCAGATACAAGAATGCATGTGGCGACCTCCAGCATTGATAGCTTATTGGATTATACCATGAATAGTCCACAGGATGGATTTACCAGCGCCGCCTCAGTACAACAGATTTGTAAAATGGTTGAAAAAAATGAACAATTGGAATTAATTGAAAAACGTTAGTAATAGCTTTAATTTATAAGAAGTTCGTTATTAAAACATTAAGATAGGTTAAAATACTATCAGCTTAAAGTTAACTTGCAAAGGCTGTTAGCGAATTAGCCGAAATGAATTTTATAATTGGTTTAGCGGTTGGAGGGCCCTTAATAAAATGGGTCCTCTTTTTTTCTTTTTTTGCAAATTACCATTCAAATAATAGGTAGGATAAAAGATGTTATCAGTCTAATATTGTGTCTATGGGGCTGAGACTTTTTATCAGCTAAAAAAATCATTTGCCAAATTCCGCAATAAAATACCTCACCATCAGTGCTGCTAAAATCCATTCAAGCCACTAAAGAGATAATGCTAGAAAGCGCTTGACTTCGAATATTATCTATACAAATTATACCACATTTTGTTAAAATACCATTAATTAACAGGCAATATCTTAACTAATATTGCTTATACAATTTGCACCCTGCAAATCAACTAACCAAAATAATCTTTATGAAAAGTTTTTTACACACAACAGCGGTGTGCCTAACCTTTTTACTAGCCTTTACTTACCAACTCTTTGCCCAGCAAAGAAACATAAAAGGCGTAGTTAACGACGATAGTGGCCAACCCTTGCCTGGCGTTTCGGTGATGATAAAAGGTACCCAGCAAGGCACCTCAACTAACGGGGAAGGGCAATATTCCCTAAATGTATCTTCATCTTCTGCTATCCTGATTTTTAGGGCAGTGGGTTACGCAACACGTGAACTAGAAGCCAGCAGTTCAACAATCAATGTATCACTAAAATCAACTACCGGCGATTTGGATGAAGTTGTGGTAAAAGGATTTGGAGCCCAGCAGAAAAAAATTACCGTAACGGGTTCGGTCTCTACCATTGGCGGAAAAGAACTGGTATCTACCTCTGTATCCAATATATCCAATATGCTTATCGGTAATGCTCCAGGCGTGTCAGGTTTGCAACAAAGTGGAGAACCCGGTCGCAATAATGCAGCCATTAATATCCGTGGAGTATCCACTTATGCTGGGTCAACAGATCCGCTTATCGTTATCGACGGAGTGCCAGAACCGCCTGAGCAGACCTACTCGAGGTTAAACTCAATGGATGCCAATGAAATTGAAAGTATTAATATTCTCAAAGATGCATCTTCCACTGCAGTTTATGGCGTAAGGGGTGCAAACGGTGTTATTATCGTGACCACAAAAAGAGGTAAACTTGGTAAGCCTGTTTTAAGCGCATCAACAAATTTCGGATTCACCACAGCAGCCAACTTGCCGAAGAATGTAAGCTCCTATGATTTCGCTTTAATGCGCAATGAGGCGATTCGCACCGAGCAGAGCACTTATGGTGTGTCTGCTTACAATGATTACCTTTTCGATAGCAACGATCTATGGAAGTTTGCCAACAACCGCGACTATACCCCTGCTGAAGTGGCTAATTATCCAGGGCTCACCAGTGCCCAGAGGGATGCGCTGAACGCCAGTCCTGCGCTATATTATTCTAGCCGCGATCTCTTTAAAGATCAGTTTGGTGGTAAGGGTCCACAGCAACAGTTTAACTTAAACATTGCTGGCGGTACTGAAAAAGTAAAGTATTATACCTCACTAGGCTATTTTTCGCAAGGCTCCATCCTTCAGAATACAGATTACTATGGCGCAAATACGAAATCAACCTATGACCGCTACAACTTTTTATCCAACTTTGACATCAACGCTGTAAAAAACCTGGCCATCTCGGTTAACTTATCCGGACAGTTCGGCACCATCGTTGGACCTGGTATCGATGGGGGAACCTCGCTCACTGACCGCTACAAAATCATTATGCAATACCTTTATGATACCAACGCCATGATGGCGCCGGGTATTATAGACAATAAACTCATCAACAGTATTGCAGGTAACCCAGGCACGGCATCGAATCCACTGGGACGTAAAATTGGAAGTTTACTGGGTAACCAGAATTCCATTAGAAACTTACTTGCCAGCGGAACAGAAACCACATACGATTCAAGATTAACCGGACGCATCGGGGCCAAATACACGATGGACTATTTAACTAAGGGTCTATCCCTTAGGGCTAATGTGAATTATGAAAACAATTACTCAAAAGCAACCACTTACCGGGTAACTCTTCCGGAGTTTTCTGTTCGCCGCAATCCAATTGATCCAAATATACTTGATTTTTTTGGTGGCGAGCGTACCTCTTCAGGTACGTTTAATCCTAATCCCAATCATAATAGCGTGAACCGTACTTTTTACGTGGATGCAGGTATTGACTATGCGCGTAGCTTTGGTAACCATAGCGTTACCGCCCTTGTGCTTGCAAATGCACAAAAATATTATCTGCCTATAGATAACTTTAACACCCCGTCAGGAAATATGGGACTTGTGGGCAATGTGGCCTATAACTACAAAGAGCGTTACCTGGCAGAAATCAGCGTTGGATATAACGGCACCGAACAGTTCGCTGAAGATAAAAGGTTTGGCCTTTTTCCTGCATATTCATTGGGATGGGTCGCTTCAAACGAATCCTTCTTTCCTAAAAACGACTGGATAACCTTCTTAAAATTCCGGGGCTCATATGGACTTAGCGGGTACGATAAAATTGGTGGCGACCGCTATGTATATCTTCCCAGTACTTTTGTGATCAATCAGCCAGGGTATTATTTTGGCAACGGTGACGGATCAACCCCAAATACGCTAACCACTGGAACAAATGAGAGTAAACTTGGTAACCCGTCGGTAACCTGGGAAGAAGAAACCAAAAGAAACTTAGGTCTGGAGGCGAAATTTTTTAAAAATAAACTCTCGTTAATCATTGAAGGGTTTAAAAATGACAGGACCAATATTTTCACCCAGCCTGGTACCATCCCGGCAAGTTATGGGGTCGCAGTAGCGAATGTACCAAGAGCAAACCTGGGCATCATGAACAACAAAGGTTATGAAGTAAGCTTAGGCTGGTCAGAAACCAGGGGACAGGTTGGTTATAACATCAACGCTTACCTGAGTTATGCAAAAAATAAAATCGTTTACAATGCCGAGGCCCTCAACCCATACCCTTGGATGAATACCTCCGGTTATAGTTTTGGTCAGTACAAAGGCTTTGTCTCGGATGGTTTTTACAATACCCAGGCAGAGCTTAACAACCGCCCTGTGCTGACTTATAATGGCAATCAGGCTGCCCTTGGAGATATCCGCTATAAAGACATTAATGGTGATGGTCTAATAGATGCATCAGATAGGGTGCCTATAGGATACACCAACCGGGCATTGTATGATTTTAGCTTGAAGACCGGCATCAATTATAAGGGCTTTGATTTAAACGTACTTTTCATTGGCAAAAGCAAAGGTTCATTTAATATCAATAACGGAATGAATCACCCATTTGTGAAAAATGCAGGAAACGCATTCCAATGGCAGTTTGACGGTAGATGGACCCCTGAGAAGGTTGCCAATGGGGAGAAGATAACTTTTCCAAGAGCTACCATCGCAGGTTCAGCCAGTGAGGCAAATAATTACCAGAATTCTGATTTCTGGTTAGTCTCTACAGCTTTCAAGAAGTTAAAAAATATAGAACTCGGTTATACTTTCAATACTTACGGATTCATGAAAAAAGCGCGCATCAGTTCCCTTAGGATTTACGCAAATGGCAATAACCTTTTCACTTGGGACAATGATTTTGATGAGATTGACCCTGAGCAAACCGATAGCGGAACTTCTTACCTTTTCCCGCTAACCAGGGCTTTCGTTTTCGGCGCCAATATTCGTTTTTAAACCTGATTATCAAAAAATATGAAAAAGATAATTTACTTCATCTCCGCAATAATAGGCGCGACTGGCCTTTATTCTTGCCAGAAAGAATTTTTAGAAAAACCTGAAACTACAGGGAACACAACTATAGAGACGGTTTTCGCCTCCTCTGTTGAGGCTACCAAGGCGCTCGCCAATGCCTACAGGACTTCTCTTTGTCAGGGTCTTTTTGATAATGGTGGCACCAATATCGGAAACGGCACACTTTCTGGCATTTCTGGCGAAGCGATGCCTGGAGAAAGCTGGGCAGATATTTATGCTGCTTATAGTTTAGCAGGACTTACCTCAGAGCGCAGTACCGATAACTTTGCGAATAACTTTGTAGCCATCAGGCGTAACTATATTATTTCTGAAAACATTGATAAAGTGCCTGATATGGATGGCGCCACAAAAGCTTATGTAAAAGCTGAAATGGCTGGCTTAACCGCCTACCGTTATATGGGCATGTTCATCCGTTATGGCGGTGTGCCGATTGTGAATAAAACCTTTATCTCTTCAGATGATTTAGCTGTTCCCCGCGCTACCCTGCAGGCAACCCTTGATAACATTATTCAGCTAAGCGATGCCGCTTACGCCGGGCTTCCAGATAGCTGGCCAGATAAGTCTGTGGGCAGGTTGACTAAAGGCGCCGCACTGGCGATAAAAGCCAGAGCATTGCAATATGCTGCAAGACCCTTATTTAATTCGGCAACACCTTATTTAAGTTTAGGTGCAAACAACAATATGATATGTTTTGGTAACGTAAGCCAGCAAAGGTGGACGGATGCAGTGACCGCCAACGAAGCTGTCATTGCCTGGGGAAAAAGCCATGCTACCGACATCATCAATAGCGGAGGCGGTGCAAATACCCCTAATCCTAACGCACTTGATGACTACGGGACTGCAACCTCAACGCCCAATAATAAAGAAGTATTACTAGCCTATAAAGTGGATAATAATGCCAATAACGTTAAAATGTTCAAATTCTATATTCCTGTCCGAGGATCTTCAGGAAGAGGGGGCAATGACATTAACAACGAAAGATATCTAACTGATAATGCAGGGATGATCACAAATTTTCTTCGCATTTATTATAAAGCTGACGGTACCGATCAGGACTGGCCAAAGGTAGGAGATGCGGCAAGACCATACACCGACTACAATACGCGCATGCAGCAGATGGAGCCAAGATTCAAGGCAGATAATTATGCGCATGGGATTGATGCCTGGAATAACCCTGGAAACTCAGTCTGGTCATATGATAACATCAATTCAGGTGTGAATATCTCAGGATCCGGAAAAGGCGACGCACAGAGCACCAAATTTTATTACAAGGCAGGCACCCGTTCCTGGTTTGAGTGGCCACTGTTCCGAATGTCTGAATTCTACCTGAATTTAGCCGAAGCTTATAATGAACTGGGTAATACGGCCAAAGCGCTTCAAAACCTAAACATTGTCCACAACAGAGCAGGTCTTCCAAGTATCACAGAAACCGATCAGTCAAGGCTTCGCCTGTTAATACAGCGGGAATGGAGCATAGAGTTTTATAAGGAAAACCGCAGGTATTTTGATGTTAAACATTGGAAACGTTCTGATATCGCAAGCGGGGTGATCGGCGGGCAGTATGAAGAATTCAGGTTTACTTTTGCTCCTGGCAAAAGCAATCCTGCCATAACCTCTGATATATTATCCTACACCAATAACAACACTTTGAGCCCCTATTGGAACGCAAAGATGTATTTAGAACCCATTCCACTTTCGGAGATTAATAAACGCATACTGGTTCAAAACCCAGGGTATTAAACGCTGAAAACAAACTAACTATACAGGAAATATGACTAACCAATATATAAAAAGCACTGTTCTTTCCGCCTGCCTGCTGCTGGGCCTAGCGATGAATGTTGCCGCACAAAATAAGAGCCTAAGTGATAGCGCGGCAAGGGATACCGCGCGTATAGAGCCGGGGAGACTGCTTAATATCAAAAAAATTAACTCGACCGCTGCCGTCTCATCTGTGAGCGGTGAGGCTTTGTATCAAACGCCGACCATGAATTTAACCAATACTTTGTACGGCAGGTTGAATGGCCTGAGTGTCAACCTTGGCTCAGGTGAGCCAGGTTATGATAACGCCGCGCTTGGAATCAGAGGCGTGGGATCGCTATCCTCGACCTCTGCTGGTGGCTATAATACCTACAAAGTATTTGTTGACGGCTTTGAAACCAATCTCAATTACCTAGCTTATCTCTCCGCTGCAGAGATTGAAAGCATCTCTATTTTAAAAGATGCAGCAGCGCTTGCCACATTCGGGATGCGCGGGGCCAATGGGGTGATTTATGTAAACACAAAAAGAGGAAAAATTGGTAAGCCGACCATTTCTTTTCAGGCAAGGACCGGTATTCAGAAAGCGATCAATATCAATAAACCTCTCGATGCTTTCGGCTATGCTAGCCTGTATAATCAGGCCATCAGTAACGACAGGGGCAGGGTCTGGTCCCCTCTTTATTCGCCTGCACAGTTGCAAGGCTACAGAAACGGCACTGGAACCAATGTTGATTGGTTTGATCAGGTGTTAAAAAACCATGCGCCATATACTGATGGTGACCTGAGTTTTACCGGCGGGGATGATAATGCCAGATACAACATCGTGATGGATTACGCCAACCAACAAGCCTTATATAATGTCAAGCAAACAGATGCGACTTCAAATTCGACAGTCAAACGTTATAATTTGAGATCAAACCTGGACTTTAAAATGTTTGACATATTTGAAGCTAAGGTAGATCTTGGCGCTAGAATTGAAGACCGTAAAGCGCCAAACTACAGCGGAGCCAACCTGTGGCAAAACCTCTCGCGTTACCCATCCAATATTTATCCAGTAAGGGATGGGGCTACCGGAAATTACTCTGGTACTTCGCTTTTTCCCGATAACCCCGTAGCATCTATCAATTCGCTGGGCTGGTTTTCTTCCCACAGACGCATCCTTCAGGGAAATTTCACCCTCAAAGAGCGTCTGGATGAGCTCACACCAGGCTTATATTTAAGCCAGGCCTATTCCTTCAATAGCTATTCGCAGAGTAATTACTCTAAAACGGCAGATTATCCCCGCTTCTTTAATGGTCAGCCCGGTGGCCCGACAAATGTACTCACTCCGCTCCGGGCAACGGGCATGATTCCCGGTGGACAGGAAGACTGGAAACAGCTCATGGGTACAATCGGTTATGAGAGAAGTTTTGGAAAACACCAGATTTTATCTGCACTAAATTATCATCAGTCTGATTTTAAAACCGATGGCGGCGTCGATGCTTATATCTACCGTTACCAAAATATCAGTGGACGGGCTAACTATAGCTATGATAACCGTTATGTTGCTGAACTTGGTTTTTCTTACTTCGGCGCTGATGGTTATGCGCCTGGTAACCGTTGGGGATTTTATCCCGCGATTTCTGCCAGCTGGATAGTTTCCAACGAGGCATTCTTAAAAGATAGCAAATCCATCACGCTGTTGAAATTACGCGCATCTGCCGGAAAGACCGGAAGCATGGATTCAGAAACCCAGAATAGCGGACGCTTTCTCTATCAGCAGTACTATAATAACAGTGGAACTTTTTACACCGGAAACTCCAGCATCACGGGTAACTCAGGCCTGAATCAGAATATTTTAGCCAATCCCGATATTTTTGCTGAACAAAGCCTGAAATACAACTTTGGGGCAGAAGTGAATTTCTTTAAAAAACTAAGCCTGTCGGCGGATGTATTTTTAGATAAGCGTAGTGGTATCCTTACCCGGGACAATACCATTACCGGAATTTATGGCACTGTAAATAGCTTTGCCAATCTTGGAAAAGTAACCAATAAAGGCTTTGAACTCTCTGTCAACTTCTCAGATAAAAAAGGAGATTTTGGTTATGGCATCTGGGGACAGGTGGCTTACAATAAAAACAAAATCGACTATTTTGCTGAAATTCCCCAGCCATATGAATACAACCAGCAAACCGGGCGATCAATAGCCCAGAATTATGGCCTTGTTTCAAAGGGGTTTTATCAACTCGAAGATTTTAATGCTAATGGTTCTTTAAAAGGTGGCGCGCTGCCTGCCTTTGGGCTTGTTCAGCCCGGAGACTTAAAATACCAGGATTTAAATGGAGATAATATTATTGATGAAAAGGACATTACCTCAGTGGGCAAATCCCTATTTCCGGAAATGACCTATTCTTTTGGTGCAAACTTTAGCTATAAAGGTTTTGACTTAAGTGCACTATTCCAGGGTATTGGCGGTTCATCAGTGAACATTTTAAGTGCTGCCCCTAATCAGATTCAAGCCTTCGTTGGCAATGGAAATGTATTTCCGGTTGCACAAAATGCATGGGCTTATTACCCGGACCAGGGCATTGATACCAGGGCTAGCGCGAATTATCCACGCTTAACTACGGCCGCGAACAATAATAATTACCGCGCGAGTGACTTTTGGGTGAAAAGCAGGGATTTCCTTCGCCTGCGTAACGTAGAATTAGGTTACACTTTTAGTCCTGCTTTTGTTAAAAAGCTTTCGCTTGCTAACCTGCGCTTCTATGTAAATGCTGTCAATCCATTAACCTGGAGCAGGCTGGAAAAAGACTACGGATTAGACCCGGAAACGCTAAGCGCTTATCCAGGCATTAAATCATTCAATACCGGACTGTCGGTTACTTTTTAATTCTAAAAATAAAATGATGAAAATCAGAGCACCATATTTGACCCTCTTTTTCGCCGGCCTGCTGCTATTCAGTGCCTGTAAAAAAGATTTTTTGGATACCAGGATGGATACACTTCCAACACCTGAAACCATTCAGACCACCAGAAGCTCACTGACCGGCTTTGCGAATGCATTTTATGCACCGATTAGTTTTGCTGTAGGATTTACTACTTTAGACAATAGCTTTTTTGACGCTGCCAGCGATGATGCCCAGCAAACCCTAACCTTTGCCCAAGGGGTGATTCCTTTTAATCAGGCGACCTTGAGTGAGGCTAACCCTTCGACAGAGGCTAACAAGTATTATGCCTGCTATGAAGGCATCCGCGCGGCGAATTTCTTTTTGGATTATTCTAAAAACTGGAAAGCGATGATCAGCCAGAATCGCGATACCCTGACGGACGTGACGAACTATAACCGCGATAAACTCTTCATCAGTGCTTACCGTGGTGAGGCGCATGTTGCAAGGGCCTATTATTATTCTGAACTTATTAAACGCTATGGCGGGGTACCTATTGTTACCAAAACGCTGCAGCAGGCTGGTGGCGATTTAGTGGTTGCAAAATCCAGTTATGATCAGGTGGTTGATTACATAGTTTCGGAAATCGACACCTATAAAGACTCTTTGGTTGTGAGCTGGAAAACTAACGGTTTTTCAGACCAGGATGGACGTTTCTCTAAAGGTTCAGCGCTGGCAATAAAAGCACGTGTACTTTTATACGCGGCAAGTCCTTTACATAACCCATCGAATGATCCCGCCAAATGGGCAAGGGCAGCGGCTGCCGCCAGGGAAATAATCGCTACCCCTGCATTTGGTTACGCGCTTCATACCGGAGGTTACGGGAATTATTTTCAGGGAAATAATTCACTCAGCAGCGCCGAAACCATTCTTGCTATTCGCAGGCCTGCATCCAATGATTTGGAGCGAGCCAATTATCCCATTACAACTACTGGTGGCGCGAGTGGGGTGACCCCATCCCATAATCTTGTGGCCGAGTATGAACTCAAAGGCAGCGCCGATGCTGCCAACATTTATGCGAACCGCGACCCAAGACTTTCAGAAACGGTAGTATTAAATGGCAGCAGTTGGAACGGTCGTACGATTGATCAGTCCCCTGGTGCTGTTGATGATATGGCTAAAACCAATACTTCCCGCACAGGCTATTATTTAAAAAAATTCCTGGCGCCAAATCTGGATTTAGTGAACAATGCCACCGCGCAACATCAGTGGGTAGCCATTCGTTACGCCGAGGTGTTGCTTAATTACGCCGAGGCGATGAATGAGGCTTACGGTCCGGATGGCACAGCGCCTGATGCGCCAGCAGCGATGACCTCCAGAACAGCACTGAACATGGTGCGGGCACGGGTAGGGGTGGCGATGCCAGCAGTTTCGACAGGCGGAAAAGATGCTTTCCGCGCAGCAATCAAGCATGAACGCAGAATTGAACTAGCCTTTGAAGATCACCGCTACTGGGATTTGCTTCGATGGAACGATGCCGCCACATTATTAAATCAGCCTATCAAGGGCGTAAATGTAAGTAAAAATGCAAATGGCAGCTTCAATTATACCATTGTCGATGTCGCTACACGGACCTTCAGGGCTCCGGCGATGTATTACTTGCCATTTCCAAGAGCGGAAGTTGTGCGCTCAAACGGATCAATTACCCAAAACCCAGGCTATTAATTTTAAAAGCAATGAAAAAAATATTTTATTCTTCCGCCATTTTGCTTGCGCTGTGCTCAATGGTGCTTTTGTTCTCCTGCGAAAAAAACGATCAGGACTTAGATTATGGTGATGCTAAAATTTATATGCCCCAGGGCCTAAGCTCGAACCTTAATTACCTGGTGC
The DNA here is from genome assembly GCF_920984695.1 of Pedobacter sp. Leaf132. Classification (NCBI taxonomy): domain Bacteria; kingdom Pseudomonadati; phylum Bacteroidota; class Sphingobacteriia; order Sphingobacteriales; family Sphingobacteriaceae; genus Pedobacter; species Pedobacter sp. Leaf132. Next base: position 25,746 of record NZ_CAKLBO010000005.1, read on the forward strand.
CAAAAGGCCTGGATTCTGCTTCAAGGAACTATACTTTGGATGCAAAGACTAACCAGCTCAAGGTGATTCTCGGTGTGGCTAGAAGTGGAAAGACCACTGATGAGGGCTACTCGGTAAACATCAGCACCAGGCCTGATACCATCAACACTTTGATAGCATCAAACCTGCTAGCTAATACAGTACTCCTCCCGGATGGACTTTACAGGCTTCCTGGAAGTATTTCCGTGCCTGAGGGGCAAAGTGCAGGCACCTTTTTGCTGAGTATTGATGCCGCGCAGCTTAAATCGGGCTATACTGGAAAAAAAGTAGCGCTTGCGGTGGCAATTTCCTCGCCAAGTAAATTTTCCTTAAGTGCACTGAATAACAAGGTTATCGTAGTTATCGACGTAAATGCGTTGAAACTTTGATAAAAGAATCGCTTACATCCCTAAAAATTGAGTAAAAGCAAAAGACATATAATGATAATCACCATTGCGCTTATTAGCGCGATGGTTTTTTATATTCTTGGTAAATCAAACCTTAAAACACCGAAACAAAACTTAAATTTTAACACAGCAGATGATCAGCGTGGGGAGTTACTGGCTAAAAAATACTGCAGCTCCTGTCACCAATTTCCCGAGCCTAGTCTGCTGCCGAAAAACAGCTGGCGAGGAGCAGTGCTTCCAGCAATGGGCATGTTTTTAGGAGTGGAAGCCCCAAGCGTTTCGCTAAAGGCAGAGGGAAAGAATCTTATTCCCTCCACACCGCTATTATCCATTAAGGAGTGGCAGGCTATCAAAACCTATTATCTTGACTCCGCTCCGCAAAGATTAGCTGAAGAGGAAAGAAAAGAAATTACGTTTGGCCTTCCGTCTTTTGAAGTACTATTGCCAAAGCAAGATATTTTCTATAGTAAGCTTGCTTTAGCAACTTACGTGAAAATTAGTCCGGAATCAAATCATTGTCTGCTTATCCAAAACGGCATATCAAACCAGTTGTACCAAATCAATGCCCGGCTAGATACTTTGAAATCTTCAAAGCTGCCAGGGACCTTAGTGGATATGGATTTATCTGCCAGGCCTAATCTTGCCACTTTCATTGGTGAAAATTATATGGCCAGCCAAAGCAGTGGGGGGCGCGTGTACGAGTTCAGCCCTACTGCACTTCAGCAGCTTTTAAGCAGAACACCGATATTCTCTTCACTTTCCAGGCCAGTAAAAAGTCTCAAAATGGACTTAAATGGCGACGGGTTAAAAGATATTTTAATAGGTGAGTTTGGAAGACTCACTGGCCAGCTGTTATGGGCGCAAGCGAGTAAGAATGGTACTTATAAAAAGCACATCTTGAGGCCGATGCCTGGGATAATAGATTTTATTATAACCGACGTGAATGGTGATAATAAAGCGGACATTTATGCTTTATTTGCGCAAGGCGATGAAGGCGTATTTCTGTTTAGAAATCTTGGAAACGGTAAATTCGATACTGAAAAAGTATTACGCTTCCCCCCGGTTTATGGATCAAGCAGTTTTGAACTTGTTGATTTTAACCAGGACGGCTTTAAAGACCTTTTGTATACCTGCGGGGATAACGCAGACCTCTCTCCGGTACTAAAACCCTACCATGGCATTTATATTTTTTTCGGTAATAAAAAAGGGCAGTTTAGAAAATCATTTTTTTATCCAATGAACGGCTGCTATAAAGCTATTGCCCGCGATTTCGATTTAGACGGGGACTTGGATATCGCTTCCATCAGCGCATTTCCTGCCGCATCTAGCCCTTGGGAAGCGTTCATCTATCTTCAAAATCAGGGGAACTTAGCCTTTAAGGGCTTTACTTTAGCTAAAAACGTAGCTTTTCAAAAAGGACTAACGATGGATAGTGGAGATTTTAACGGGGATGGGAAAATCGACCTTTTACTTGGAAACAAATATTACAGCTCGGATAAAGGTGGCGAAAGTCAGCCCTTATTTGTGCTGCTAAAAAATACTTCGTCGGTAAATAAAAAGACCAAATGAAAACCAACCAGAATTTTTTAAAATCAGCCAGTTCATCTGCAAACCTCAGCGCGGTGGAGACTTATGCACCTGCGCTGGGGAATGCTTTCAAATGGTATATAAAGCGCATTTAAATTGAAGACCGGCGCATTACAATCCAGGAAGATAAGGCCAGGATTTTACTGAGGGACATTTTTTACGTTAAACAACCTTAAATACAGATATGAAACCATCATGATTTTCCAACCACAAAAACCAATGAATAAAATCATGATAGCTTCATAACCATTGAAAATAATTTTATACGGATGAAAAATATATTCACTTTACTCCTTTGCATTAGCCTGAGTTTATTAGCCAGCGCCCAGAAAAAAGTATTGATCTTTTCAAAAACAGCCCGTTACCACCATGAATCAATTGATGCAGGTATTAAAGCGATAAAAAAACTTGGCCTGGTAAACCATTTTTCTGTAGATCAGACTACAGACTCCACCGCACTAAACGAGGAAAATCTAAAGCAATACGCTGCAATAATCTTTTTAAGCCCCTCTGGAAATATTATCGACAGCGCAGGAAAAGCAGCAATGCAAAAATTTATTCGTTCGGGCAAAGGATTCGTCGGTATTCACGCGGCTTCCACGATAGAAAAAAACTGGAGTTGGTATGGAAAGCTTGTTGGCGGGGTATTCACCGGTCACCCCGAGCCTCAAACTGCAACCCTTCACCTGGAGGATAGCAACCATCCCGCTACTAAATTTTTTCCGCCATCCTTCTCCAGAAGAGATGAGTGGTATAACTTTCGGGACTTGCAACGGGGGCTGCACGTATTGCTCAGCGTAGATGAAAAAAGCTACAAGGGAGGCGAAAATGGCGCCTATCATCCTATCGCCTGGTATCATGAGTTTGAAGGGGGAAGGAGTTTTTATACTGCGCTTGGCCATTTCCCCGAACACTATGAAGACCCTTTATTTTTAAAACACCTGCTCGCTGGTATACAGTATGCCTTGCAGGATTAATCCAGCCAATACGATAAAACTTCAATGATGAACAATTCACTACAAATAAAATATTTTACGCTTCTATTCAGCCTGCTCCTTTTTTTTATTGAGGGCTTTCAGGCGCCAAAGTCAAAACCAGCCTTGCTTATTTTTTCCAAAACTGCTGGCTGGCACCACAGCTCGATTCCTTCAGCAATTGCTGCAATAAAAAAGATAGCAGAACAAAAAGGATATAGCGTAGATACCACGACAAACGCAGCTTATTTTAATGAACTAAAGCTCTCTGCTTACAACGCTGTAATTTTTAACTCTACAACTGGCAATGTGCTTAACTCAGAACAGCAAACGGCCTTCGAGCGATACATTCAGGCCGGTGGAGGGTATGTAGGCATCCACTCCGCGGCTGATACCGAATACGATTGGAGCTGGTATGGACAACTCACCGGCGCTTATTTTGATTCTCATCCGCATAATCCAAATGTGCGTGAAGCATCCATCCAGGTCAGCGATAAAAGCCATCCGGCAAGCAGCAATTTGCCGGAAAGCTGGACAAGAAGCGATGAGTGGTATAATTACAGGTCTTTCTATCCCGGCATCAAGGTCCTGGCCAGCCTGGATGAGGATAGTTACGATGGGGGAACAAATGGCACCGGACACCCTATCATCTGGTATCATGAATATGATGGCGGACGCGCTTTTTACACCGGCCTGGGACATACCGAAGAAAGTTATTCAGAACCTTTATTTTTAGCTCAGCTTGCCGGCGGCATTGAGTATGCGCTTGGAAATGGGGCTAAGCTAGACTATGCTAAAGCCTACGCTAAACCACTCCCCGAGCAAAACCGCTTTACCAAGACTATCCTGTCTACCAACCTAAATTCCCCGATGGAGCTCGCTGTGAGCGAAGATGGCCGTATATTCTACACTGAACTTTTCGGTAACCTGTATCTCTATAATACCAAAACACATAAAAACACCCTGGTTGAAAAATTAGCGACCACCAATATCGGGGGCACCGGGCTCATCGGCATAACGCTCGATCCTGAATTTGACAAAAACAACTTTATCTATCTTTATTATGCGCCAGCAGGCCAAAGCCAGGAACCTCTTTATTTTAACTTATCCAGGTTTAGCTTGTCAAAAATGAGCGTCTTAGACTTATCGAGTGAAAAAATACTACTGCGTGTTCCGGTTGAAAAAAATAGCGGCTCCCACCATGGCGGCTCGCTCGCCTTCGATAAAGAGGGAAATTTATACCTTTCAACGGGTGATAGCAGCAGCCCTTTTTCTTCTGAAGGTTACGCTCCGCTGGATGAGCGCCCGGGTGAAGTTAATTTTAGCGGAGATGCTCAACGCAGCGCGGGGAACACCAATGATTTCAAGGGAAAAATTTTGCGCATACACCCCGAAGCTGATGGAACCTACAGCATTCCACAAGGTAATTTATTCAAGCCCGGGACACCAAAAACAAAGCCTGAAATTTACGTGATGGGAACCAGAAACCCCTACCGAATTGCGCTGAATCCAAAATCCTCGACCCTTTATTGGGGCGACATTGGCCCGGATGCGGGGCAGGAAAGCGAGCGGGGTCCAATGGGCTTTGATGAGGTGAACCAGGCTAAGTCCGCAGGCAACTACGGATGGCCCTATTTTGCTGGCGATAATCAGGCCTATGCGCATTGGGACTTTGCAAAAAAGACCGCCGGAGGAAAATTTGATCCTGAAAAACCAGTTAACCATTCGCCAAACAATACCGGGTTAAGCCAGCTGCCGCCGGCCATGCCTGCGATGATCTGGTATCCATACCTTGCTTCCAAGGAATTTCCCGAACTTGGGCTTGGAGGCAGATGCATCATTGGCGGAACTTTCTATAGCTATAAGCAAACTGGCGCTGTAAACCGCTTTCCGGAGTATTATGATGGCAAATTTTTTATTGCCGACTGGATGCGTAATTGGGTATTTGCCTTGAGTTTTGATGAAAAAGAAAACTATGTGCGAAATGAGCCTTTTATGGCGGCCAATGGAAATTTTAAAAGGCCCATTGATATGGCTTTTTCCAGCGACGGTATACTCTACATGCTCGAATATGGTTCTGTATATGGAGCGGCCAATGCGGATGCTTCGCTGGTGAAAATTGAATATAATACCGGAAACCGAGCACCTGTTGCCAAAGCAGAAATCGTAAATGAAAAAGAACACCAGCGGTTGGACAAAACAGTATTTTTAACTTCCGAGCGAAAAAATTTCCCCTCCCATCGCAGCATTGCAGGTAAAGCGCCACTACTGGTAAACTTTCGTGGGCAAAAAAGCTATGATTTAGATGACGATGAGCAGCTCAGTTACCAGTGGCAATTTGAGGGCAAGGTTGTAGCGTCCAATAAAATTAATCCATCATATTCATTTAAAAACCCGGGAACTTATAAGGCGATTTTAACGGTACGTGATAAAAGCGGCGCCAGCGCAAAAGACACTTTAATTATAAAAGTTGGTAATACCCCTCCAGTGGTCTCTATTTATAGTGCTGAGAATAAATCATTTTTCTGGGCTAATAAACCCTTTAATTACGCCATCCAGGCCAGTGATAAGGAAGATCTAAAAATTGCACCAAATCGGTTGAAGGCTTTTTATACTTACCTTTCGGCAGGTCAAAAAAATCAATCACAGCAGGCCAGTTATTCAGGTAAAGCGCTAATGGCCGCCAGCGACTGTAAATCCTGCCATCTGGCGAATGCTAAAGCCATAGGACCAAGTTATTTTGATATCGCCGCCCGCTACAGCTCTCAAAACGGCTCGGTAGAAAAACTTGCGGAAAAAATTATCAAAGGAGGTGGTGGAAGCTGGGGGCAAACAAGCGTGATGAGCGCCCATCCGCAACTTTCCACCAGCGATGCAAAAGAAATCGTAAACTATATCTTCTCTATGCCGCAGGAGAAAACCGCCCAGCGCATCGCGCTTGCCAAAACCGGCACACTGAAGTTAAATTCAATTAAAGAGGAGCCTGAAGGTGGCTACCTGTTTCAAGTCAGCTATACCGATGGTGGAAGAAAGCCTATTGGGCCACTTTCCAGCACCGAAGAGTTTTTCTTACGAAGCCCGGTTATCAACCCTGCGCTGGCGGACGCTCATGTGGGTTTTGAGCGCTTCCGCAATAGTTTATCTGAAGGAGATAATAAGGCTTATATTTTATTAAAACAGACGGACCTAAATGGAATTAAAAATTTCACATTTAACTATGCCTCCACCATGGATGGAGAAATCGAGGTTAGGCGGGATTCGCGTGCAGGACCCTTAATCTCAAAAATTAGCTACAATTCAACCGGCTCGTTTGATAAATATGCTGATATCGTAAGTCCAGTCAACGCTCTCATCAAAGGCAGGCATGATTTGTATTTTATCATGCGGCGCAGACAAAGTCCGTATAAAGGCATTATAAAGCTTGGCAGGATAACTTTTGGAAGATAATCCTTTTTGTTGTATCATTTATGTGAAGAAAATTTGAGTATAGGATTTTGTTAAAATACTATTAACGCTTAATACATCCACTCTTGTAGATTTGAATCTAACACTAATGCTAACCAAATCCAATTTCCGGGGAAATTCCCGAATGAAACCTATGAAAAAAAATATCTCTTTTTGTTTTGCCTTTGTTATTTTGATGAGTTTTTCTGTGCAGGCGCAAAATCGTATTATAAAAACAACCCAGGTTAATCGGGTTGTGAAAACCTATGAAAAAGCAGAATGGACAATCGAATTGCAGGCAGATTTTGATAATCCATATTTTCAGGAAGATTTAGCCCTTGACATGCAGCTTACTTCTCCTACTGGTAAAAAAATTAACCTGCCATGTTACTATGAATCTGGGCCATCCGGAAAGCGCTCGCTGTGGAAGGCGCGCTTCAGTGCCCAGGAAAATGGAAGCTATGCGTATACTTTCGCGCTGCGCAAAAACGGCAAAGAGGTTTCTTTAAGCAAACCCTCTTCATTTAAAGTAACACCATCTAAGCTTAAAGGCATATTGCATAAGGGCAATGACTGGACCTCCAGGTTCGATAATGGCGAGGCTTTCAGGGGCATCGGAGAAAATATTTGCTGGGAATCAAGAGATGATGATGATTCAAAATACTTTAAAGCCCTTCATGAAAATCCCAAGTATAACTATGAGTACATGCTACCTTCGCTGGCTAAACATGGGGGAAATTATTTTCGAACCTGGATTTGTTCATGGAATTTGCCCCTGGACTGGAAAAGTGGAATAAATAACAGGCGATACAGCAATTCCCCGGCATACTTTAATCCAAGCGCGATAGAAAAAATGGACCGAATGGTTAATTTATCTGATTCACTGGGCCTGTACATTATGCTCACTTTAGGTCCGGGATCTCATGATGCTAAAAACGGACGTTATGGGGTTTCTTCTGCTAATTTTTTTATAGATGCGAAGGCTAAGGAAGAATACCGCAACCGTCTAAGGTTCATTATTGCGCGCTGGGGTTACAGCAGCGCGATAGGTGCATGGGAGTTTTTCAACGAAATAGACAATGTTCAGTTCAGGGATAAAAACAATCCAATCCCAGCTGAACATATCGTGCAATGGCACCAGGAAATGGTGGACTACGTAAAAAAAACAGACCCCTATAAACACCTGGTGACCACAAGCATTTCTCACCGGGATTTAAAAGGACTAAATTCTATTGATGCCATAGATTTTAACCAAAAACACATCTACAAAAATAACCGTGCCCTGCCTACCACCATTGTAAGCTATACCAAAACCTATGTTAAACCATATGTGATTGGTGAATATGGCTATGAATATGACTGGTCTAAAAACTTCGATGATTTCGCTGATGGCATGGATTCAGATTTTAAACGTGGATTGTGGTATGGCCTTTTCTCGCCGACCCCCATCTTGCCGCTTTCCTGGTGGTGGGAGTATTTTGATAACCGTGGCACCGATAAATATATTGCTAGTGTCCGCCGCATTCAGGAAGAAATGATGCAGTCTGGGAAAGGGAGTTTTGATAGCCTGAGGGTGAAGAGCTCTAACACGGCTATTGAAGTGTTTAGCGTAAAATGCGGCGCTGATATTTTTATTTACCTGTATAACCCTAAAGCTGAAATCCAGAAAACTGATATTAGCTTACCTGTTACCTTGTCAAATTATAAGCTTACCAAATATAACTGCGAAACTCAGCGTTTTGATGCAGATCTCAAAATTTCATCAAAAGGTGATAGCCTGGACATCAATAACCTTGAGCTTGCCCCTAATACAGATTTTGTATACATTTTAAAGAAACCTTAAAGATGAAAAATAGCCGATACGCTTTAATTTTAATGATGCTTTTTAGCTTTAGCCATTTCGCTTTTGCGCAAAATCTTGCTCGGCAGAAAGGGAAGAAAGACTTAAAAACGACGAAAGGCCCCACCCGGTTTAAATCACTGAATTACCTTTACTCGGTATCTGGAAAATATACCATTTCTGGTATACATAACCGGGAGCCAAATGCAGAACCAAAAAAATGGACGCAGGAAGTATTTAACACGACCGGGAAATATCCCGGGCTTTGGAGCGGGGATTTTCTATTCCAGTCTGAAAATATTCAAAACAGACAAACCATGATTAATGAAGCTGCGGAGCAGTGGAGGAAAGGAAGTCTTGTTAATATCATGTGGCACGCATGTAATCCTGCGCTGGAGCAGCCATGCGGCTGGGATAAGCAAGGGGTGCTGAGTAAATTAACTGATCAGCAGTGGAAGGAGCTTTTGACCGATGGAACTTTGATAAATACCAGGTGGAAGTCAATGATGGATGAGATCGCTTTATATCTAAGCCAACTCAAAGAGAAAAATGTGGAAGTGCTGTTCAGACCTTTGCATGAAATGAATCAGGGCGTTTTCTGGTGGGGCGGAAGACCTGGTGCGGAGGGTACAAGAAAACTCTACCAGCTCACTCACGATTACTTAAGCAAAACCAAAAAGCTAGATAACCTGATTTGGGTATGGGACATACAGGATTTTAAAACCCTGGAAAAAGATGCGGTAGATTATAATCCCGGTGAAGATTACTGGGACGTTGCTGCGCTGGATATTTATGATGATAAAACAGGATTCAGCCAGCAAAAGTATGATATTATGGTAAAAGCTGGCGGCAAAAAGCCCATCGCCATTGGTGAATGTCAGGTATTTCCTACTGCGCAAGTGATGGCAAAACAGCCAAAATGGACCTTTTTTATGGGCTGGTCAGAATTAGTATTCTCACACAATACCCCTGCTCAATTAAACGCTTTAATGAAAGCTGAAAACATCATCTCTTTGGATGAGATGAAAGGCTGGTAAAATATACATATGATGAAAAAAATTCTCTTTCTTCTTTTAAGCCTGGTTTCCTGCTCAATCCTGGCGCAAAAACCTGCTAACACTTACAGCGTTCAGGGATGGTGGGGTCCGGCCTCTCCACCATATTCTCCGGTAGTGGAAAATGATAAAAGCATTGTTTTCAGGTTTAAAGCCAAGTCTGCCAAATCGGTTAAACTGCTTTTTGCTGAATGGGACATTAAGCCTGTAGAGATGCAAAAAGACACCGCAGGAAATTGGGAAATTAAAATTGCCCCGCAAAAGCCCGGGATTTATTCCTATGTGTTTTCTGTAGATGGAATTCAGACCCTTGATCCTAAAAACCCGGTTGTAAAATCTGGTACTGAGCTCTACGGGAGTATCGTGGAAGTGCCTGGTGATAAGGCAAGGTTTGATGAGCATCAAAACGTCCCGCACGGAATTTTGCAATCCATTAAATATGAGTCTTCGGCTTTAGGTAAACCTAGAGGGATGTGCATTTTTCTGCCTGCAGAATACCAGAAAAATCGAAAGCAAATTTTCCCTGTTTTATATCTGCGCCACGGTGGGGGAGACAATGAAACCAGCTGGAGCCAGAGCGCGGGGAAAGCGGATGTAATTTTAGAAAACCTTATCGCTGAAAATAAAGCAAAACCAATGCTTATTGTGATGACCAACGGACTCACAGACGGTAGCTGGGCAGGAGGGAGCAGCAAAGAAGGGGTTGAGAAGTTGGAACAGGAACTTTTAAAGGACGTCATTCCATATGTAGAAAAAAATTACCGTGCCCGGGCGGATAAAAAATCCAGAGCCATCGCAGGGCTTTCCATGGGCGGCGGGCAGGCTTACTTAATTGGGCTCAAAAACCCAGATAAATTCAGCTACATTGGCGAATTTAGTGCCGGGTTGTTGAGTGATGCACAATTTGATATTAATGAACGGGTCCCTCGAGCTTTTGCTAATCCAGCTAAAGTAAACAAAGAAATTAGTCTGCTTTACCTCGCCTGCGGCAAAGAGGATCCTAGATACCAGGGACACCTGGCGTTAGATTATGAACTAAAAACAAAGGGAATCGTCCATGAATTTCACGATAGCTCAGGCGGACATGAGTGGAGATTCTGGCGCGAGCAGCTCCATAGTTTCATGCAGAAAATCTTTTAACTTTAAATAAATACGCGCTTGCCAACATAGTTTTCACGGAACTCTTTTGGCGTGCAGCCTTTTTTGCTTTTGAAGGTGCGGTTAAAGTTGGCCATATTATTAAAGCCGCAAATAAAGGCAATTTCAGCAACAGACTGGGTCGTGTCAATAAGCATTCTGCTGACATGTCCCAGCCTGATTTCGTTCAGCGAATCAATAAAGTTATAACCGGTGCGTTTTTTAATAAACCGGCTGAAGGATGCTTCTGGCATGTTGGCTATCTTGGCTACTTCAGAAAGGGTGATAAGCCTGTTGAAGTTATTATTCATATACTCAAATACCTTTTCAATCCTTCTGCTATTATAATTATAATCTTCCTTAGTAAAACTGGAATCCGAAAGCAGTTTGGTATCCCTGGATATCGAGAGATCATGCAATATCGATAGTAGCTCTAATATCGAATCAAAGCCGCTTTTCTTACTCAAAGCCAAAAGACGCGGGGAAATGCGTTCAATGGTTTCCTTAGAAAAAAGAACACCACGCTTACTTTGCTCAAACATATTACGAATGAAAGAAAGCTGATTGCGCTTTAAAAACTTTTCATCTAGTAAGTCCTTATGAAATTGAATGGTGACCTCTCTAATGTCCTCACTTACACAATTATGAGTAAACCAACCGTGCGATAAATTAGAGCCTACCAGCACCAGTTCCTGCTGCTCTATTTCAGCTATATGATCACCCACAATCCGTTTAGCCCCGGCCGCATTGAGCACTAAGTTGAGCTCCATGTCCTCGTGGTTGTGCAGCGGGAAATCAAATTCTTGTTTGGTTCTGGAAAAAATGGTAAAACAGTCGTTCGGCGTCAAAGGGGTGATTTCCCTGATTACATTTTTAGACATATTATATTTGGTTATACAGGGCAATATAGTTAAAAAAACACTACATGTTTAGCTCCAACTCTTGAGTGATATTTTCATTAGAATTCGGAGAAAAGGTGAAATGAGGGCTATAGAGGCATATAGCTAAGCTTTTTGTGAAAAATTATACGATTTTTGTTAATCGTTAAGGTAAAATAATATCAAAAAATGCTCGAATAGTACAAGTGCTGTAGCCATAATGCATTAGTATCAGCTTATGTTAAAAAAATATTAGTTTTATCAGCTCAGTCCAGTTAGTTTTAGCAAAATTAAATTTTCAGATTATGTCAGCTACATCTCTTCCAAGCGCTTCAGAAATTGAGTTCGAACTACAAGCCATACTCCGTTACTGGAAACAGCGCAGCATAGATAATGAACATGGTGGTTTTGTTGGCCAGATTGATGAATCAGAGCAGATTATCCCTAGGGCTGATAAAGGTTCAGTTTTAAATGCAAGGATTCTCTGGAGTTTTTCTGCCGCCTATTTAAGGACCGGCTCAAAGGAGGATTTAGCGGTCGCTGAGCGGAGCTACCTATACATAGAAAGCCATTTCATTGATTACAGTTTTGGCGGGGTATACTGGACAGTTGATTTTAAGGGAAACGCGAAAGATAAAAAAAAACAAATCTATGCCATTGCATTTACCATTTATGGCCTAGCTGCCTATTTTAGCGCCAGTGGTGATGAAAATGCTTTAACTCTCGCTAAATCCTTATATGCTGATATCGAAAAATATAGTCATGATATAAATGAGCTGGGCTATTTTGAAGCTTTTGCCCGGAATTGGACGCAGTTAGATGATTTGCGATTGAGTGATAAGGATGCAAATGAAAAAAAAACAATGAACACCCATCTGCACATTCTGGAGGCCTACAGTTTGCTATATACCTTATGGCCTGATGAAGGTCTTAAGCATCAGATCATTAAGCTGCTGAAGGTTTTTAAAACTCATATCTTAAAACCTAACGGCCATTTAGGACTGTTCTTCAATGAATACTGGGAGCCTAAATCCAGCGCTATTTCTTACGGACACGATATTGAAGCTTCCTGGTTATTGCTCGAAGCAGCTGAAGCGATAAAAGAGGTTGAACTTATTACCGAATTTAAGCAGTTAGCCCTTAAAATCAGTTTAGCAGCGATAGAGGGTATTGATAAAGATGCAATGGTATATGAATTCAATCCAGAAAACGATCACCTGATTGCAGAAAAACACTGGTGGGTACAGGCAGAAGCCCTGGTAGGGTTATATAACGCTTTCCAGATTTCTAAAGATGAAAGGTTTCTTCAGCATTTCAATAAAATCTGGAACTATACCACTACTCACCTCATCGATAAAACTAATGGTGAATGGTTTTGGGGCAGAAAAGAAGATGGCAGTTTGATGGCTGGAGAAGACAAAGCCGGATTATGGAAATGCCCATACCATAATAGTAGGGCCTGTTTAGAGCTGCTCAATAGAATTCAAACGCTAGCTTAAATTTGGAGGGAACGGGTGAGAGAAAAATAATAATTGCATCAGGCTAATTGCTAAATTCACAATTGCTGGAGAAAAGTTTAGTTAGGCCCTTGAGGGTGAGTGTTTATTAAAAAGTAATCCAAGCTGAAACAATCTAAGCAGCCTTAAGAGAGAACTAATTGTCAAGGCTTATCCTGGAAATCCCGGAACTGGAAAGCCTGCAAAAGGAATAACCGTTTTGATGATTAGTATAGGGGATTGAGATTTGTTGGTCAAATTGGAGGCCATCAATTCAAAACATTATAAATTGTTAAAATCCTATTAAAAAAAGGATAACCTGGGGCTTAAATTTGTGTAAACCAAGTATACCTTTATGCCCAGATACTCTCAGTCTATTAATGCGTTCAATTTCGCGCTCTTTCTTATTTTAATCAATACTTTTCCTTTTTTGCTTCAGGCACAACTCAAGGCGGAGGGTTGGGAGACCAGCAATGATAAAACGATGCTGTTATCAAAAATGAACAATTTTGAGCGAGGAGGGGGGCAAGCAGAAATCATTAACATCAACGCCGAAAAAAAATATCAATCTGTTGACGGGTTTGGTTTTGCGCTGACAGGTGGCAGCGCGCAACACCTCATTCGCATGTCCGCTCCGCAAAGGAAAAAGCTCTTAAGTGAACTGTTTGGAAATGGACCAGACCAGGTGGGGATTAGTTATCTTCGGGTAAGCATCGGGGCATCTGATCTGAATGAATATGTCTTTTCTTACGATGACCTAAAAGCAGGGGAAACTGATGCGGAGCTAAAGCATTTTTCCTTGGCGCAGGATGAAAAAGATGTGGTGCCTGTTTTAAAGGAAATTTTAGCGATATCCCCAAAAATAAAAATAATGGGTTCTCCATGGTCCGCCCCGGTATGGATGAAGTCAAACCAAAATGTTCAGGGTGGAAGATTAATGGATAAGTATTATAGCACTTATGCAAATTACTTTGTGAAATACATCCAGGCGATGAAAAGCCATGGAATTGCTATTGACGCAGTGACCATTCAGAATGAACCTTTCAATGATGGCAATACCCCCAGTATGCAGTTTTTGGCCAAAGAAGCGCTTCGTTTTATTCGCGATCATCTCGGACCCGCCTTTAAGCGGGGAAATATAAAAACTAAAATTGTTCTGTACGACCACAATTGTGATGCCCCGGAATATCCGATTTCAATCTTGGCAGACAGAGAAGCAGCAAGCTACATTGATGGTTCAGGGTTTCATTTATATGCCGGTCAGACTTCAGCGATGGGCAAAGTACATGATGCGTTTCCCAATAAAAACATATATTTTACGGAAATGATGGCTGTAAGCAAGGATGGAGGTTTCAATACCGCTTATCCTGTGGGAAGGATACTCATCGGTGCCCTACGGAACTGGAGTAAAAATGTGATTCTCTGGAACCTTGCTGCGGATGCTAAATATAACCCGCATACAGATAATGGCGGCTGCTCAATATGTCAGGGAGCGGTAACCATAGATGGAGATAAAGTTCAGCGGAACCTGGCCTATTATGTCATTGCGCATGCATCCAAATTTATTCCTTTTGGATCATCAAGAATTGAGAGCACTCTTACCACAAAGGTTAGCAATGTAGCCTTTTTAACCCCGGAGGGAAAACGGGTGCTTATCGTCTCTAACAATTCGGCTGAACCACAAACGATCAAAGTCATTGAGGGAGGTCAATCTTTTTCTTACACTATAAATAAAAGCTCTTCAACGACCCATATCTGGTGATTATGATTACAATAAAAAAATATACTATGCTGCTGCTTATTTTATTTTCATTGAGCCATGCTTTCGCTCAGAGCAAAATTGCAAAAGGTGATGAAACTTTGGTCACCCTTAAAGAAGGGAAAATTAAGGGCGCTATCTTGTCCAGCTCTGTGGTAGCTTTCAAGGGTATTCCTTACGCTGAAGCCCCCCTTGGTGAGCTCAGATGGCGTTCACCAGTTCCTAAAAAGAACTGGAATGGAATAAAAAACGCGGTGGCTTTTGGTTCCAGGTCTCCTCAGCGCAATAGTTATGATGACATGGTTTTTCGAAGCGCCGAAGAAAGTGAAGATTGCCTGTATCTTAATCTCTGGAAACCTCGGGTAGAAGATGGTAAGTCCTTGCCCGTAGTGGTGTACTTTCATGGAGGAGGGTTTTCCAGCGGGGATGGATCAGAGCCGAGGTATGATGGAGAAAGCATGGCGAGCAAAGGAATTATTTTTATTACTATAAATTATAGGTTAAGTGTCTTTGGATTCTTAGCGCATGCCAGCCTGTCCAAAGAAAGCAAACGGGGAAGCTCTGGTAATTACGGATTGCAGGATCAGAATGAAGCGCTACGCTGGGTGAAGCGCAATATTTCAGCTTTTGGAGGAAATCCAGATCAAATCACCATTGCTGGAGAATCCGCTGGTTCTATGTCGGTTTCTGCCCAAATGTGTTCACCACTTTCAAAAGGACTGTTTCACGGGGCTATCGGGCAGAGCGGGTCAGTGTTAGGGTTTGAGCCGCCTGTGAGCTTAGCACATGCGGAGAAGATAGGCGCAGAATTCGCTAAAGCTTGCGGAGCAAGTAGCATTGATGAGTTGCGAAAAATCCCCGCTAAAGAGCTTTTAAAGCGCTCAAAAGATTACTGGTTTCCCCTAACAATAGACGGTTACTTTTTCATAGAACAACCACTTATTACCTATAGCTACGGTCGTCAGATGGATGTGCCACTCCTGGCTGGATGGAACTCGGCAGAGCGAAGCATGAATACTATTCTTTCCAATCAGAAACCTACGGTTGAAAATTATAAGGCCGGAGTTGAAAAGCTCTTTACTTCCAAGAGCAAAGAAATATTGGCACTGTATCCGGCAACTGCAGACGAACAGGTCCCACAGTTGGCAACTGACCTTGCCAGCGATCGCTTTATTTCCTATTCTACATGGAAATGGATTGATGTGCATAGTAAAACAAACGGGTTTCCAGTTTATCGATATCTGTTTTCTAGAAAACGTCCAGCTTTCATCGGACATGGATCACACAATGCAGACGTCATGGGCGCGGTACATGCTTCGGATATTGAGTACGCCCTTGGAAATCTCAACCTAAATAAGAATTATAAATGGGAGAGTGAAGATTTTGAAACTTCAAAAGTCTTCCAGTCCTACCTGGTAAACTTTATAAAAAGTGGTAATCCAAATGGAAACGGTCTTCCCAGATGGTTTGGCCTTCAAAGCAGTATTCCAAAAGTTATGATTATTGATAATGAAAGTAAATCTATACCTGAAAAGAACTGCAAAAGGTACATGCAACTCGACGGAATACTGAATCCTTAGTTTAGTTCTTTTGTAATGCCTTTAATTTGTTTGTCATCGCGCTTTTTAGGGTTGAGTATCGGCTAAAAATGAAAATATTGTCAGCTGAATAAACTGGAGTAGATTGTCTCCATCTCAATGAAAATAGATTCGCTGTAAATTTTTTAACTGCCTGAATTCAAATGGGAGGGCGAATGATGGGTCAAATCAGATGCGTTGTTGATTATGGAACAGATCTAAAAGCTCGGCGTTGATGTTTACTGGCCTAACTTATTAATTATTCCAACGCACGTCGATATAGAGCACTGTCATTTAAATAAGTTTACAGAGAGGACTAGTTCCGTCCCGCTTGGATGTGAACTTCGTTCAGTTTTCAGCGTTTAAAGGCTATCTAGAAGGTTTTTAAAGAGCGACTCACCAAATTACTCACTTTTTTGTCTGTATGTTTTAGTTGCAATTGCTTAAATATATATTTTTTTTAGAAAAAACATACAACCTTCGAAAGAATTTAACCTTATTTTAGAGAAACCATAGGGACTAAAAAATTTAAGAACCTTTGACCCTTACTCTGCACCGTCTGAGCTCATTTCGAACTCTTTTAAATTTAGATAAGCACCAGACTATCAACGTAAACCAGAATTGAAATATATCAGTAAAAATATTGGGACTAAAAAATGACGTTCTGTTATCCTCTGTTGACCTAAACTGGGTATGTTCAATGCCGTTAACTTAAAATTCTGACGAATGTACGCTCTATATTTTATAATCTTGTAAATTTTCTGTAACTCAAAAAACGCATTTTTGACTTATAATCGATGGTTAGACTGGAACACTCAATCCTTTGGTCCTTGGTTCGGGCTTAGGTAAGCATTTATGATAGTTTAAACTATCTTTAACCCGTGGGATCATTTATTACATATATTTTTGTTTTATTAAAATCCAATCCGGATTGGTCGTGACTGGAAATCATAAAGATAAAAAAAATTATTTGCGAACATATTCTCAAAAACGGATAATTTTGAATATGTAAACCTTATCCATTAAAGCTAAATTATGACCACACTACTATTTGATGATTTTTTATACCGCTGGTATGAGCAGGGCGGAGTTTGGTATTATGGTTCCGCTTCGGGTAGTGGTCATATACCGTTTAGCTACAAAGAACGTTCACATTTGTTATCGCGATTTTTAAATGGTTTACTCACTCACGATCAAATTTATATTCGAATTGCCCAGCTCGAAGAACTGATCAGCTTACTGGGGATAGCCGCCACGCTTTTCCTATTAAAAGCAGACACACTCGTTGTAATAGATGATGGCGGTACATTTGCCGGCTTTATGCCGAATGGAGACGATAACTTATTGATGAATTTCAGTTCTGCGACCGCGCTTCAATTCGATGCCATATTGAGCCGACTGCAAAAGGAACATATCGGTTTTACCCAACGAAACTTGTTAAAATCCCTAATCTACCAAGCGGATGGCAAAAAGTTGGAAGCAGACGGCGCGCTTTTACAACAACAAGTAAGTTTGGAGGATAGTTCTGATCTTCGTAATGGCATTTTAACCAAATTTCTTGAATTCGGCCAATCTTACGACAACATTATCGTCAAGGAGGATGACATCGTTCCGCTGATGCGCCTGAACCAGGCTAACAAGAGCCTGATCTATCAGCATGAGTTCAAGATAACGACTTTGTCGACCGAAAAAAGAACGCAGCACATCATAGCTGCAAAACTCGGGCCTTATTTAGGCGGCCGACGGACGGACCCTATCGAACTCTTTGAAGACATCTTGCATAAAAAGCAATTGCCGGATTTATCAGGACTATATCAGCAAGGACGCTTAACCATGATCGATATTCTGAAACTGAGGGATAATTATGACGGGCGTAAATTCAGACAATGGCTGGAAAGCGAAGATTACGACCAGCAACGAATCTATCAGCAGTTATTGAAAAGTCGCAAAAGCCTTAGCTCGATTGCCTGGCAATCGCTGATCAGATGGATAATCCCAACCGTGGTCGGTATCTTACATACCCCGGTTGGCGTGGCGGTTTCCGCATTAGATAACTTTTTGGTAAGCTACCTAATGAAAGATTGGCACCCCAATTTATTTTTGGATGGACAATTAACTAAAAAACTGGATGACATTGCGGCCAGTCAGAAAATGCAAATTGCGCACAAGCAACAGCTTGAAATTTGGAACCGCAGGATCGGACGGAATGATCCCTGTCCCTGTCATTCCGGATTGAAATTTAAACATTGCTGCGGCAAAGGCGTAAACTAATTATATTTATAAACGATGACCACCATACCCACTACACAGGACACCCAATTAGTATCCTCGATCTCGGCAGATAAACTTGCGGTAAAGGATATATTTTCTGACAATTATTTATTTACGATCCCGAATTACCAGCGCCCGTATTCTTGGGAGGAAGAACACTGTACCCAATTATTGGACGACTTGCACACGTTTGCCTTTAAAGACGAACCGTTTGATGAGTTGCCACCTTATTTTTTAGGAAGCGCGGTGATCATCAAGCGCGAGCATATCCGAAATGCCCAAATCGTAGATGGGCAGCAACGTTTAACAACTTTGACCATCTTATTGTCCTGTTTACGGTTCGCAATCGCTGATAGAGGACATAAAGAGACGATCTCAGAGTTCATATTCCAGAAAGGCAACAAGCTAAAAGGGACATCCGCGACCTATCGTTTGAGAACTCGAACTCGCGACCAGGAGTTCTTTAACGCCTTAATCCAAGAAGAAAACGGTTTAGCTAACTATTTCGCTAAACCCGACCAGATCGGTATTAAGAATGATGCCCAAAGCCAAATGATGATGAATGCCAAGGCATTACTGGACGAATTCAAAAGGAAAAACTATACGCAGGATCAACTGGAACTGATGGTCACTTATATCATACAAAAATGTGTGATCGTGATGGTTGCGTCCACCGATGAAGATATGGCCTTCAGGATATTTAACGTCTTGAATGACCGGGGAAAAGACCTGACCATCGCCGATATCCTAAAATCTGAAGTACTCGAAAAGATTGAAGAAGAAGACCAAAGCACTTATACCGAAAAATGGGAAGACTGCGAAACTAAACTGGGTAGTAACCACTTTAAAAACTTTTTCGGTTACCTCCGTGCCATCTACGCAAAGAAAAAAGCAGAAAAGTCGGTTATTACCGAGATCCGCGAGTACGTCAAGCCTACAGAAAACCCAAAAAGCTTTGTCGATAACGTGCTCATCCCTTTTACAAATGCCTACCATCACATTCTTCAAGTAGATTATAAAGCCATAGAACATGCAGAGATTATCAACGGGCAGTTTCGGAAACTCAAACGAGTCGGACATACTGACTGGATACCCAGCGCTATCTTTTTCATGGCACGTCATGTGAATGCACCCGATAAAGTTAAAGATTTTCTGTTACAACTCGAACGCACGACTTTGGGCATGGAAGCCATGAAAACATCACTGAACGAACGCTTAGAACGCTATGCCAAGATTAATACCAGAATCGAAAATTGCACTGATCTGTATATTGGTGGAAGTGAACTTATGCTGAGTTCGGCAGACCGAACTTACATCATCGCTTCGTTACGTTCACCTGATCTATATGGCAAGCGTTTAGTCAAACCAATTTTGGCACGCATCGAGGAAGAAATGAACGACCATTCCATTACGATCCACTATGGGGGCCTGAATATAGAGCATATCTTGCCGCAAACGCCGATAGATCATTACTGGAACTCCAGGTTTACGACCGATGAAAAATTAAAATTCACTAATTCTTTGGGAAATTTATCATTGATCACAGTCCGTAAAAACTCCCAGGCCAAAAATTACGATTTCGCGAAAAAAATCAATACTTATTTCAGGGAAGATGGTAAAGCATCTAACCTAGCGATGGTCAACCGTCTGTTAGATTATTCCGAATGGAAAGGTGAATATATCGAAAAGCGGAACACCGTGCTGATCAATTTATTGCTAAGGTCATTCGGTCTTCCTGAAATTATAGCAGATGTCCAGAAATCAAGCTAACGGTAATCCGGACTTTCATCCGGATACGAAATTTATCATCGCAGCCCGGGCAGGTTTCAGGTGCAGTTATCCAAAATGTGATAAACTGCTGATTGGGCCGGGCACAGAAAGCAACAAAGTGACCAATTTAGGCGATTGCGGACATATATTTGCAGCATCGCCTATTGGCCCCCGAACCAATGGTGGACTTAATCCCCAACAACTGGCAGGACCACAAAACGGCATCTTTCTTTGCAAACATCATCACGGACTAGTTGATCGCCGTTGGAGCAATAATATCCATACTTCCGATATGTTGATCCGCTATAAAGATCGGCATGAGTTCCATATTTCTGCGGAAATCGGCGAACATCATTATCCAATGAATTGGATTAACGCGTTTTCCATCACGAACAGTTCACTTTTTAGCGCATCGTTGAAGATCATGCTTGGTAAAGTGAACTTTATTGTCGGGGATAATAATACTGGAAAATCACTAATAATGGATGTCATTTACGCCACGCTAACCCGTCAATTGGAACCTAGGCTTCACCGTCGCAATTTCCGAGCGGAGTGTATGTTAGAATTTGATAACCCTATCTTACCGAGGGCGGAAATATCTATGAACCATACTGGCGAGTTTGTCTACCAAATGAAGGACAGCAAGGAAGCTTTCCTTCCTTACCATATCAATGTATTATTCCTTAGAAATGAATTAACTTACTCAAAGGATGATTTGGGAGACATCACCAAATGTTTAAGACTATCGCGATCCTTCTTAAAAACACACCTGCAAAACCTTGACCTCAAGGATGGTCTATATGCGAAAGGCATCCAAATTGTAGAAAGGCGCCGAAAACCCTATCAAATAGATTTACTTTATGTTCGAACCGAGTCTTCAAAAGATTTTTATATGCCATTCCGGGATTTATCATCTAGCGAAAAATTTCTGACAATCGTAGATATCCTGGTTTCATTGGCTAATCACTTAGCGGCATTTCAAACTGTCCTTTTACTGGTGGATTGGAATGACCTCTTCCATTTCGATAAAGACAACATGAGCAAGGTGCTAGAACTATTGCGGTCTAAGTCCAGTATGTTCCAAAGTATTGTCGCATCGCCCCATAGTTATTTAGATGTCGACTGGACGGGCTGGGTCATCGCGAACCTTCAAGGTGGCGTTCCCAATATTACCGTGCGACAAAATACGCTGGACTAAGTTTATTGTTAGCTATTTAAATAACGTTATATTCAGCATTTACTAATTACAAACCACCTTTCGCATGCCAGACCTCATGTAAACTAATTCTAGTGTTAACACTCAAAAATGACAAGTAATTCTACGACAGACAGTAGAGGAACTCCGAACTAGTCTTTACAGGCAGGCACTATCCTAAGGGGCTTTGGCGAGCAAAACGATCAACGGCTTGGAAATCTAAACCAAAAAATCATACATTTACATGTATTTGTTTAACGCTCAAACCTTCTACCCTTTCTGGGCATGGCTGAGCGTATCTATAAATTAACTAATTAGGACCAATGGCCAAAATACCTTTTATTGTTTCTGCTAGGGCGGGTAAGCTTTTGGGAAGGGAAAACTTTTCCAATCCAGAGGGGGCAATAATCGAACTGGTTAAAAACTCTTATGATGCTGACGCGCAGAACTGTGTGGTAATCTTCAATGTTCCCTTCAAGCTCGAAGCCGATGACGAGGGGAATGAAAACAAGGTGCTACTGACTCACCTGGCCAACATTTTTATCATTGATAATGGCGAGGGAATGGACGATACGATCATCAAGGATTTTTGGATGAAGATTGGAACAGGTAACAAGGAGAGTAATTCTGTGACCACGAAGGAAAGGGTGAAGACTGGAGCAAAGGGCATCGGTAGGTTTGCGCTAGACAGACTTGGCTACCTTGCAGAAATGTGGACGCTTCCCAAAGCGGCTAAAGATAATGATGGCTTCAAGTGGAAGATGGACTGGAACCAGTTCGACGAGTCAGACAAGTCCATTTCGGAGATCAAGGCTGATCTGGACGATTGCAAGGTTGATTTTAAAAAAATATTGACCAAGGAAATTGGTCAGGATCTCGGTTTCCTTTCCGGCATCTTCGATACTGAAGCTAGCACGGGGACCATCCTAAAGATATCAAATCTGAAGGATCAATGGTTCGATGAAGAGATCGGTGATGTTTTCAAAAGCCTAGAGGCACTGATTCCACCAAAAGAACTAGAGATTCCGTTTGAGGTTGTGTTACACCATCTTCAGGAAGGTAATGCATATGGAACGGTCGATACTGCATTTTTCAATGATTTTGACTATAAGCTTACCGCAAAATACGATTCTAAGAAACTAATGGTGGAATTCGAAATCACCAGGAACGAGTTAGACCTGGAAATTGTCAGGAGAAAATTTTCTTCGATCTACCGTAATGCGAAAGCGCCATATAATCTACAGACACTTGAAGAAAAGTCTTTCCAATATTCCAAGCCTATCGACAAACTTCTGAAATGGGACCTAGATGACAAGAACAAAAAACTGCTCAAAGAAGTGGGCTCGTTCAACCTTACCTTCTACTATCTTAAGTTCGCTGTATCTAGAAAAGAGGACTATCCTTTCAAGAGCCTGAATGCAAAGGAAAGGAAAAGTGTACTTGATAAATTCGGTGGCGTAAAGATATACCGCGATTCTTTCAGGGTAAGGCCTTATGGTGATCCTGACAACGATTGGCTGAAGCTGGGCGCCAGGGTTGCTCAAAGTCCTGCCGGTGCCGGACAGCGGATTGGCGATTGGAGAGTTCGTCCGGAACAGACAGCTGGAATAATTACCATCTCAAGGAATGCGAACCCGATGCTTGTAGATAAATCAGATAGAGGATCTCTTCAGGAAAACGATGCCTATGATACTTTTCGTTTGATCATTATCCAAGTAATCCACGAGTTTGAGGTTGACCGGTCAAAGGTCCTCAACGTTTATTACAAATATTTTGACACCCAGAAAAAGATTCAGAAGGAGGAGGAAATCATGCGACGGGCGTTAGTGCTCGCTGACAGAATTGTACTGGAGAGGCAAAATACCGAAGAAAAGATCTACGGAAAGGAAATAAAAAAGCTAGACCTCTTCGCAGAGGCAAAATTGGTGGAAGAGAAAAGGGCCTATCAAGAAGCTTTCATCGATACTTTCAAAGTTATCGAGGATGAGCAGGCCGAGCGCGACAACGAAGAAATCGTCCAGGTAAGGGGGCTGGCCAGTCTTGGGTTGATCATGTCATCCTTCTCCCATGAGCTAAAAGAAGTGCGCAACAGCGGCAACGAAGTTAAGTCCCTAAAAAAGATCTACGAAAAGCTTACGCCAAAAGAGAAAAAGCTGATAGAGGCCTATAGCGATGGTAATGATATCATCCAGCAATTGGATGAAAACTATGAAAAGATTAGGCATTGGGTGGACTATTCGCTTACCGCAATCAAAAAAGACAAGCGAAAGCGAGGAAAACTCAATTTTTCAGCTTATGTGGGCACATTGTGTACCACTTGGGCAAAAATATTCAAGTCCCGTGATATTTCTTTGGTTTTGGAGGACAATACAAAAGGTCTGAATTATTCTTTCAGGGCATTTGAAATGGACATGGATACGATCTTTACCAATCTGATCAATAATTCCTTCGATTCTTTTGATGCGCTGAAGAAAGTACAGGAACGCAAGATATCGATTGGCTTGGAAATCATAAATGATGATATAGAAATCACTTATTCAGACAATGGCAAAGGCCTCTCCGAAATATTCCAGGAGAAGGAAGAAATCTTTCTTCCCTTTACAACATCAAAAAAAGACAGAAAGGGTAACGATATCGGCACCGGACTTGGCATGTACCTGGTGAAAAATGTTGTTGATGACAATAACGGTGAAATCTCAATACTCAGTCCTCCACATGGATTCGCAATCAAACTATCATTTCCAATAAGAAAAAATTAACGCTATGGAAAAAAGCTACAGGATTGGTTACATTGATGAAAATGGCCAAACCGTAAAACAGTTCGTTAGAAATCTCCGACCGTACGGAATAGAAGTTGTCGGTTATGAATTTACTAAGGGAATGACGCCTGAGGCACTCATGGACCAAGTATATTCATCGGACATTGACCTTCTAATGATCGATTACAAATTGGCGGAATCTAATATAGTTGGTTTCGACGGCGACCAGATCGAACATCTTATTTATACGACCAGACCACAGTTTCCGCACATTATCTTTACCAGTGACACCCAGCAGGCGGAAAACCATGTGGAAGACTGGAAGATCATTTTTGACAAGGCCGATGTTCTCTTCACCGATGACGACAAGGAAAAGACCGAACGATTCATCAATATGCTTACAAGGAGTATCGACCAATATAGGAACCTTGTAGACTCTAAAAAACACAGGCTTGTGGAACTGCTAGCCAAGGGTCATGAAGCTGGACTTAACGCTGCTGAAAAAAGCGAGGTTCTTTCGCTCCAGGATGAGCTCAACAATCTTGACAGTACCAAAGTGATCGAGGTGCCAAAACAATTGGTCTCAATCGAGAACCTAGATAACCTGGAAAAGAATAGAAAAGAAGCTGAGGAATTTTTACAGTCACTTATTGACAAGGCCAAATGACAGTCAGAGATCAGCTGCCTGTCCGCAGGCTGGCACCAACACAAAGCCCCACCGGAGAAAACTGGTCCGCGCATAAACCTGATCTTAAGATAGATTTTAATGATCATTGTGCATATTGCGGATCCTATGATGGTTACCGCCATACCTATTTCGAAGTCGACCATTTCGTGCCAAAAAGCCTATTAATAGTCAAGGGAAAAATTGGCCTATGCCAATACGATAACTTAGTTTATTCGTGTAAGTTTTGCAATAATAAAAAGCTCTCCAAATGGCCGTCGAAAGATGAAGATGTCCGTGTCATAAATGAGACAGGCTTTGTTGATCCCTGCGATGCCGATTTTGACAATCATCTTTTCCGGACTGCCGATGGTGCGATAATGTGGAAATCAAATCTGGGGAAATGGCTGGTTACCAAAGCATTCAAGTTTGATGAACGAAGTTCGTCCATCAAATTGTTATGGGAATTGAACCAAAGAAGGAAAATGTTGGAAACCTTTGCAACAGAACTTGCCAAAAGAGACGTAAATTCGCAGGAATATAAGGACATCAAAGCAAAGGCTGAGAAGATTAGTTGGGAATACTTTCTACAAGACAGCGAGCTGATGAACTATTACAATAGCATTTAGACGTGGACAAAAAAAAATCAGGTTCTTATTACACCCCTCTGCGCCTTGCCGAGGCGGTTGCCAATTATTGCCTTTTGCAACTCAGTGCGGGTGAGCGGATTACCGTGCTCGAACCCAGCGTTGGCGATGGTTCGTTTCTGTCCGCAATCTCCAGCAGCAAAAACTTAGAGCGTTTTGGTTCGGTACTGATTACGGCAGTGGAAAGGAATGCAGAGGAGTTGGACAAGGCCATGGCTCTCCCTTTAGATCCAAAAATAGAGGCAGGTGGGTTTAATATGGACTACCTTGATTACCATTTTGTTGAGCAACAGCTTTTTTCACTGTACATTGGCAACCCGCCCTACGTCAAAAAGAATCTGTTGGACGATAAGCAAAAGGAATTGGCCAGTCTGATACACGCGGAAAAGGGGCTTTCCAATAAATCAATTAATAATATCTGGACTTCGTTCCTTGTCAGTGGGTTGGGAAAACTCGATGAAAATGGTATCCTAGCACTAATATTGCCGCTCGAACTTTTGCAGGTAAAATTTACTGAAGAAATCAGGGAGCTACTTAAGCAGGAATTTGAAAGGATCGAAATATTTACCTTCGACGAACTACAATTCCAGGAATGCAAGGGCCAGGATACGGTTCTTTTGATCGGATATAAGACACATGATGAAGCTGGCACTTTTTATACCAACATCCAATCCTTGGATGAGCTTTTGGAGCAGCGCTTTGAGTTCTATCAGAATACCGCCCTCGCCGAAAAGCATAAAAAGTGGACCCACCACTTCATTTCGCCAGAAGATTATGATTTTATCGAACAGCTCAAGATAAGGTTGGAACCTATTTCACATTATGTGCACAATAAGCCAGGAGTTGTGACCGCTGCAAACAGCTTTTTTATCGTCAATAGCGATACTATTGGGCAATATAACCTAAAAGAATTTGCCAGGCCAATTCTCCAAAAAGGGTTTTTCGTCAATGGATCTGTCGACTTTACAGAGCAAGATTTTGCTGCGCTGGTTGCGGCGAAGAAGCCAAGCTACCTGCTTGATTTTTCAAATTTAGAACGGGAAGATATCGCGGGTGAACTATCTGATTATATAGACATGGGAGTCAAACTTGAATTGCCCACTCGCTATAAGTGCGCCATGAGGCAGCCTTGGTACCAGATCCCAAATATCGCAGATGCACCATCGGCCTTTTTTTTCAAGAGAGCCCACGAATATCCCAAACTGCTCAGCAACGATGCACAGGTATTAGTTACAGATAGTGCATACATGATCGAAATGAGAAATGGCTTTGAGCTTAACGGCTTTATTTTTTCGTTCTATAATTCCCTTACCCTTGCATTCGCTGAGCTCGAAGGACGCTATTATGGTGGTGGGGTACTTGAACTTACGCCAAACGAGTTTAGGGTTCTTCCCGTGCCGTATGTGATTCCAGAAGATTTTGGGCAGTATAAACAAGATTTTAAGAACAAGAAATCGATCGATGAACTTTTAGAACGATACAACTTTAGTATCCTGAACACTTCACTAGGTCTGACACAACTTGAAATCGAAAGGATAGAATCCATAAGAAAGAAACTGGTCAACAAAAGGCACCGCAATTAGGCAAGTCCAAAAAAGTCTATCGAAATAGATTTATGTCGTTATTGAAAGTAAACTGTTTAATTCGTAAGCTAATTTCTATTTGTTAAAACGAGCACTGAATTCATATGGAAATTGAGAGGGAATTCTATAGTTTTGTTTATCTCAAACTTCGCTTGTATGTAGAAAGAAAAATTGTAATCATGCCCAGGAAGAAAAAGTCGCATAATTTGAATTCAAAGGGAATCTAAATGAATGCATCTCAAAAAAAATATCTGAAAAAAAAATCTCTAGTATAAAGGCAATTATATTTCAGAAGTTTTCCTAACTACCTCTATGATTTTTCGAGTGTTAATTTGCTTTTTATATCCAGGGGGAGATGATTTGAACGGAATATGACTATTTTTTTCATTTATGAAGTCGAAATTCTGAGCTTCCTCTAGCTTAGTGAGTGGAATATTGATAACGTGTGTATTGAACATTTGCTGGCCTATATATTTGTAAATAACTCTTTGATTTACATTTCTGTAAGGTGAAACTGCCATAGACCCACCATAATGTCCTGTATTACAAATTACAACGTTACAATAAAGCATTCTTGTTAAAGATTCAGCCATTGCAAAGTAAGTGTTCAAGTCTTTGTTAAGTGATATTATAAAAAGATGGTGAATTCTACCTTGATACAACATTATTCTCTCCAAATCAAAGATATCCGAGCAAATCATTACTCCAAAGTTTCCTAGTTGCTCAGATTCAAATATATACATATTTTGCTCAGGATCTGCTTCACATGCACCAAGACCAACAATACCTTTGCTAAACATGTTACGCTCCATATATGTAAAATATGTTTTGCCAAATTGCATTGCGGAAATTCTCAATGCACTCGATAGAAATCCTGCAGCATCAGGAATACAAATTATCCCTCTATTGCGGATTTTCTTTTTATTTGTAGGGTTAACCTGAAAATCAACTCCCCCAATAATGATTACGTTATATTTTTTACTAAATTTTTTAATTTGCGCA
This sequence comes from Pedobacter sp. Leaf132, assembly GCF_920984695.1. Classification (NCBI taxonomy): domain Bacteria; kingdom Pseudomonadati; phylum Bacteroidota; class Sphingobacteriia; order Sphingobacteriales; family Sphingobacteriaceae; genus Pedobacter; species Pedobacter sp. Leaf132. The sequence continues at coordinate 53,809 of NZ_CAKLBO010000005.1, forward strand.
ATCTTAGACACGGGTATATGCAATTCAGGAATTAGGATAATGTCAGGCCTGCCATCAACCTTTAACATTTCGATCAAGCCTATGAGTATTTCGTCCCAAACTCGTTCAGCTGATAATAAATTAATATTTAAATCGTATTCTGAGGTTAGACCCCACGCATTATCTGGATTTATAACTGGCTGAATAATGCCAACATTTACTAAATTCTTCATAACCTTTCAAAAAAATTATTGTTAGATTGATTTAAATCATCAATATTAATATAGATAAGCTGCCGTGGTTCTCTACCCTTTAATGTCAGTTGAAAGTTGAGTAGTCTAGTTTGTATTTTTTCTAGGTAGAATTGAAAGTCTTTCAGCCCTTTTATGCTTTTTTCCTTATCGAGAACTATATTTTCATAAGAATAAAAAATGTCGATGGACTTTTTGGAAAAAATTGCACCTAATAAATTACGCATATCAGATGAGAGAGGTTCTTGTTCAAGTATTTGGTAGGCTTGTGTGTATAATTGATCAATAAACTCAATTTTATTAGCGGTTGGTGGCCAAATGAATGACTTTGACAGCAACTTTAAGAGTAGCATCGAATAACCGATGACTAGTGGAAGCTCGCCATTACCCATAAATAAGATTGCACGTGTATTATTCCAGACATTCGATACAGGAAAGTATCTGAAATCATCGATCAAATTTTGGGTTTCTACAAGCTTGAGTCGATTTTCAGACACAATTTGTTTCCATTCATCCCATCCAACCTTCCCTGCTTCAAGCCATTTTAGGGGTATGAGATAATTTGCTGGGTGAACCAAGTAATATCCATAGTCAGGATAGGTAAACGGACTTCTAGCCTTTGAATTTATATTGGATTCAATAATAAAAATAATTTGTTTTACTATCTCAATAAGACTCCACTCCGACAATTTTGGATCAATCCATTTGGCCCCAGCTGATCGTTCCAATGAAAGTTCAAGCCATTTATTTAGAGGCAAATATTCTTTGTTTTCTGCTAGTAAGTGATATTTAAGTTTTGGATATAAATCTATGTATGTGTTAAATATTTCAGAATCTTCTGTTTGAATTTTTTTAAATAAATCATATGTAAATCCATTTTCCTTGACAAAATTTTGCATTTCGGAAAATCGCAGTAAATTATCTTTGGGCGTTTTTGCTATTTCATTCTGTATTCTGTAAAACAACGTCGGTGAAATATGATCAGGATATATAGAAATTATACTCCAGGACAAAGGGAATGATAAGTCTATTTTCTCAACCTGCCTAATAAAAAACTCTTCTTTATCAAACCAGTTGATTTTGTATAAGATATACCAAATAATCTCTACACTAAATCTTTCGTTCTTGTTTTTTACTCCTAGTATACTCCTGAACTTTTCTTGTTCAGACAATTCAATACGCTTATTTAACAAGAATTCAAACTTGTTAAGTCTCGTTGGAGGATTAGCACACTGGCTGGCAATAAAAATCCTAATTTCCTGAAAATTACTCCAAGTCTGATTGACAAATGGGTATCGTTTTTTAGGCTTTCGAATTATAGGCTCGTCAAAGTCTATTACATGATGGATAAATTTCCATGAACAGTAGCTTTTCCAAAACAAAGCTGTTTCATCATGAAGCTCGACAAAAGCACGTTCTAATAATACTTGGATGTTTAACAAACAATAACTTTTCAAATAATCGGCACTTTGAGGGTCTAGACTACATTGTGGAATTAGATCAAAAATTTCTTTTAAACCATCGAATCCGGTTAAGAAGCAAAATTCGATACCGCGCTTCCATAATTTGATTTTATCAGCATTATCTTTAATCGCTTTTAGAAGATGTAAGAATAAAGATTCATGCCGTTTTGTGACTTTCTCTATCGCCTTTGGTAAATTTATAGCAATGTATTCTTCAGCGGCTTCCTGTTTCTTAATTGCTCTAGTTTCATCGGAAATTTCATCATTGCCCTTCGAAATTTCGTCTTTTATTAATTCCTTATATTTGTTATTGATCCAATCAGAATTTAGGGGTGAAAATGGATCTAGTCGATCGAAATCTGGCTTAAGCTCTCTTGCGAGTAAACAAATTTTACTAGCGGCAAACGACATCTTAGTATCTTTCCTAATTTCAGTTGCGGGAAAGTCAGTTAATAGTAAGTGTTTTAGGTCAGTCTCAATATTGGTAAGTTCCTCTTTTTCTAAAAGATCAAAATCTAAGTTATTGATGTTTGACACTTTTTTTAATGTATTAGTCATCAATGGGTTTGGAAAATCAACATCCAATTCCACTGCGTGTTTCATCCTTTTGAGACTAAAACCTTTAGATTTTTGATATTGGAGGCTTTCTTTAGGTTCAACCTTGCTGGGCTGAAATTCTGTGTTTGGACATATTTTTTCTAATTGCTCATTATAGAAATTTAGAAAATCCAAGAGTGCAGGCCTAGATTGAGCTAGAACGACATGATCGTCAACATATTTAAATATTGCAACATCTCTTCTACCATCCATCCATTTGATTATAGCTCGATCTATTTCTAACAATGAAACGTTAGCTAAAAAACCAGCAGCAATTAAACCAGTAGGGAGTCCAGGATAAATGTCTAAGTTTTGCAAATTGTACCCATTTTTTGTAGAAAGTCTTCCCTTAGACCACCCAGTAGTGTCTAAAGGAAATTTTAACATAAGATTAATTGTGAAGAGGATTAAATCAACATCATCTCGATCACTTCCATCATATCTTATTAGACATGATTTAATATTCTTGATTATGTTATTTTTCTCGATAGTTGGAAAAAATGTTTTAAAATCGAGTCCAGCCCAATAGAGAGTATCTAGCTTACCTTCATTCCAATAATTTTTATCGATGTATTGAATATCTTTAAATTGATTTTGTTCTGATTGTTCATAAATTCTAATTTCTGCTTCATCATCTAGATCTTCCTTAACAAAATTTTTGTTTTTTGACATAACCTTAATGGTCAAAGAAATATGTCTCTTGTACAATGGCCAACTTTGATTCCAAGTCCGATATAAGTTTTGCGAAGTATTTTTAAAGCTTCCTCTCACCAAGATTTTTTTTCCTGTCACAGGATTTTCTTCGAACCAAATCGGACGATATAGACGATTTCCATAACTCCATTTTGGCATCTCTCCTTCAACTTTATCACTTATTACATTCGTTATTGCTGTCCAAATCAGTTGATCATCTAAATGAATATTAAAATAGGGCCTAATTTGATGATCACCATTTTGCTTGTCTTTCTTTGGGAAAGGAAATGGTTGTACCGCTTTAGGAAGGTATGTTTTGTCTTGAATTTGTTTAATTAAGAATGGTATCCGCAAAGATAGAGTTGCTTCATATTCTGCTAATTCAATTGGATTATACCATTCATCTAATTTGTTTAGATAATTTTTTACTTTTTTGAATGCGTTGAAAAAATTCTCTTCATTTAAAAACTGCTCTGTTAAGTTCATGCAAGATGAGATGTAAGATTTAGATTAATAAAGATAGCAAAACCTATTGAATACTTATTTTAAAATCCCATCTACTTATGTAATCGGGCAATAACACCGCACAAGAATTGGCAATTAAGAGTGGTTCTTCGCCAATTTTGATGCAATCGTAAAAACCCAATATTTATTGATAAGTACTTATTAATCAGTATACTTATCGCTCAATAAACTTGCTTTGCAACTCTCTTTTTCGTGACTTAAAGCACTAAAAATCAGATACTTTAGCTTTGATTGTACCTCATTCACTTAACCGAAATCTGGCAGCATTCTTTTACGCTGACTGGAGGATCGAAATATACCTTTCAGAAATACAAGATTCCATAGTCCGGCTGTTTGCCCGGAGATCAGAAAAGCACGCTCAATGCCCAACATGCTTGAGGAACAGCAATACCGTCCGCTCATCCTATTTCAGAAAATTAATAGACTTACCTATGGTCATCAATAAAGCATTTATTTTTTTTTAAAATCCAGCGTTTTGCCTTTAAAAATATTAAATGCCTTAAATCGATATTCTCAGAGTGATGTAACGATGATGCTTTGCTATTAAAATGTTTCCTTCTTCCAGTTCCGATAAAATGGATAGCAACCAGTAATAGTTGTGGGTTGCTGAGGTGTTGTTGAAACCTGCAGCCAATTGGTCTATGGGGAGACTGGGGCGCTGAGGTAGAGGGAAGGTCATTTAGCAGGAGTTGGTTTAATGAAATGATTATAAACTAGCATATTGAAATAATTTCCCGATAAATTTTGATGCGCTCCACCTTCATTGAGCGAGTCGGCAATCTTGGTTAAATTTCCAAATAGAGATGTTCCATTCAGCACATATTTGCCAAATTTATCAAACGAGTTTTTTGCTTCTTTTTTATCTCCCTTTTTCAGGAATAAAGTTTTCAGGAAATATAATTCCTCCGTTTACGAATTCTAAAGTTTATTCCACTTTGGTTTATCATAATGATAAATTAAATACTGCAGATGGTACCAGGGATGAATATAGATTGTACCTCAATCAGGAATTAGACCCAGAACGGCGGAGATAAATAATTTGAGAATGCAGCGTGCAAAATTAATGGTCGATGTTGCCGATGAGCTCTTCAAGCTGCAGGCCAGCACTGAAGTTGCAAAAACCGAAGCAGACACCTGGTATGAAAATGCATGGGAATCGGTCAAAAGCTCGGTTAAGGAAGGCTTCTCTGAGGTCTGGAATCCGGTTGTAGAAATGCGCAACCGGCTCCAGGTTGGCCTGCAGTTACTGGCCAGCTCTATCATGGAAACCCTGGCGATATGGCTGCTTCGAATCAGCGTATATGTGATATTTATCGTTCAGATCATATTTTCAACCATACTCATCATCCTTGGGCCTTTTTCTGTCGCAGCAAGTATTCTGCCCTGGTTTCAGCGTTCATTCACTGAATGGATTGCCAGATTCATCTCGGTCAGTCTTTATTCTGGTATTGGCTACCTGGTGATGTATGTTGCATCCCTTTTCCAGCATTTTGCCTTGCAGGCAGAAATTTCACGTTATGCCCAGCTGCTTAGCACCGACGGGGAGAGCGTTCAAAAATTAAGCTGGTTTGCTGCCAACGGCGTACTTTCTTTCGGAATGGTCATTATTGTTTTTGTTATCGGCGCACTTACGATGTTCACCGTTCCAAGTATTTCTACCTGGATTGTGAGTACTTCGGGAGTATCTTCGGCAGCAAGCGCAATGGGTAGCGGGGCCACTAAAATGACCAGTATGGCTACGGCCGCGGTTGGGGGAGTGTGATATGATAATTAAAAATATAGAAGCAAAGATTCGCCTTGCCACTTTCCTTGCCCTTTCGAGTTTCGTACTTGCGCTTTTGATATCTGTTACGGCGAGCTTTTTTGCATACAGACAGGTATCAGATTCCAGAAAATCCATTTACGTTTTGCAGGATGGAGTAAATCCGTTAAGAGCGATAAGGACCGATATAGAACTTAACAGGGCAGCTGAATACCGGGCACATATATCCCGTTTTCATTCCCTGTTTTTTTCCTTGATCCCGGATGAGCATTTTATCGAGTCCCAAATGCGCCAGGCGATGTATCTGATAGATGAAAGCGGAGTGGCCCAGTATAATAACCTAAAGGAAAGGAACTTTTTTAGTTCCGTACTTTCTTCTTCAGCGGTACTGACCATTCAGATGGATTCTATCCACCTGGATGAAAAAAAGGGCTACTTTAAATACTATGCTACCCAGCGGATTGACCGCAAAAGTATGGTCACCATCCGCAATCTCGTTACCGAAGGCCGGTTAAGAGACTTGCCGGCCCGTTCAGAATCTAACCCGCACGCCGTGCTGATAACTTCCTGGAAAACTCTTGATAATACCGAGCGCTCCAGTGTAGAAAAAAATCAATTCTAAAATCCTAATCATGAAAATCCAAAATCATTCTATGCCCAAACATAGGCTGGGAGAATTATGCCTTAAACTGAAGACCAGCATCCTTCAATTTTTTATCCACTCCCGGACCCTTAGCCTAAGCATTATGGGCGCAGCGCTGCTAGCTTCTGCTATATTATGTTTCACCGTGAACCGCTATCCGAAATCCAGCGCTGAAAATCTCTATCAAAACTTCAGCTCAGGTTTACCAAAAGGGGCAATAAGCAATAGCGCCGCTTTAGTGGAAATCCTCTCCCTTCAAGCTGAGCTAAAGACTTTCCTAGATAAAAAGCAGCCCACCAAAAGCGACAGCCTGAGGATGGAACATATTTTTTTCAGGATTCAACAGCTTAATAAATCTTTAAAAAATGATGAAAAACATTGACCTTAAAAACCCCAGATATGTGCTGCCGGTAATATGCCTGCCATTTATTTATCTTCTTTTTTATGTTTATAGCATCAGCCTGGCAAAAGCTCCTGCCCGCAATGAGCAGCCGGGGGAGCTGAGCAGCGAAATCTCCCCAGCCTCCCCTCAGGTGAGTGGCCGGGCCATTGAAGACAAATTAGAAGCTTTTAAGCAGCGTTATAAAAAATCAGACGGCTATACCGCCATGTCAGCACTAGAGCTCAGCAATCCTACAGCAGAAGAACTCTCATCTGCTTACAATGCTAAAGAAAAGCAGATGCTCGATTCAATTAATCAGGCGATAAACAGGGCTTCAAAAAACAGCATCATGGGTAATAGCAGTAAGGCCAATCAAAATTCCTTATCCGCTAATCCCGCTCCAACACGTTATAGCGAGGAAGACAGGGCATTAAAAGCGTTACTCTCTCAATATACTGGTCCAGAAAAATCCCAAAGCGTCAGGCAAACCGATCCCATGGCCATATTCCGCGCGCAGATGGCCATAGTGGATAGCATGAACAAGGCAGCGGCAATGCCGCGGGGCATGCTTTCCAAACAAAGCGAGAACCTGTTGACAGACACTAAATATAATCCTCATCCACTTAAGGTTAGCCAGATGAGTCACCTGCTAGCTGATGATTCAACCATAATGGCTGAAAATTCGGAACAGGGTTTTATTCAGGCCATTATCGATGAGCCCATAACAGGTTACATTGGTTCAAGGGTACCCATCAGGTTACTCAGCGAAATTAAAGTCGGACAATATGAGCTTTCAAAAGGAACTATACTTTATGCGCTTATCAGCGGCTTTTCAACCCAGCGGATATCACTCAGCATTTTTTCGATAGCCCTAAAGGGAGAAATACTGCCGGTGAATTTAGAGCTATATGATTTAGACGGTTTAAAGGGGCTTTATGTTCCAGCTTCCCTGTACCGGGAATTTAGCAGGGAATTAGGCGCTTCCTCACTATCCGGCCTCACGGTTGAATCTTCTACACCTCAAAACGGGCAACTGGTGAGCCTTTTAGGGAAGCTGTTCCAGTCCACTCGAGGCGCTGTAAATAAGCTTGTCCGATCAAATAAAGCCAGAATCAATTATCCAACAAGGGTTTACTTGCTGGATAAATCCTCAAACAAAACCAAAAACCAGTTATGAAACGATACCTCAACTTTGCGCTCTGTTCGCTATTGTTTTACTTTAGTCCATTATACAGTTATGCTACTGAGCTTCCAGTAATTTACATGAGCTTAGAAAGTACCCTGCATTTCCGTTCCCCGGAACCCATCAGTTACGTTGATTTACCAAAGTCAAAGTTAAGGGGAGATTTGCCTTTAAAAAATCTCCTGCGTATTCGCCTGCAGGAAAGCTTTAGTGCGACCAATATTACTGCCGGAAGTTCTATTGGGGTCATAACCATTACCGGAGAGCAGTTTTTTGCCCAATACAGAATCGTATTGGTGGAGCAGGGGTTAATGAAAGCTGACGATGAGGTAGAAATACTACCCATTCACATGCTGCCTCTAATCCCATCACAACCCTCACTCTCTACCCCACAAATGCATGCCAAATCCGTTGCGCTTATTTCATTGAGGGAAAAAAAGCCAATGGCGCTATCAAAACAACGGGGCATTGGTATAAAACTGAATCAAATCCGATGCGCCGGGGATCTCATCTTTCTAGATCTTAGTTTCAGCAACGACTCGGAACTGGGTTATGAGATAGAAGAGCTGAAATTTTCTATAGTCGATAAAAAAATCAATAAGGCCACAAACGCTCAGCAATTTGACCTTAAACCTAAATTCTCCCTTTCTAATCTTCAAACTTTTATTCACCAGGCCAGAAATATATACGTTTTGCCAAAAGCTAGCTTTTCCCCCGCCAAGCGGCTAAGGATAACTTTAGCAGAGCGCCAGCCTTCTTCAAGGACGGTCGTTCTTGAGCTTAGTTATGGTGAGTTGCTCCGGGCAGATGGCTTTTAATCCTACGCTATTGCGCCTCATATTTTTCATATGGAAGAACGTACGGAACTTCAGGGACTGCACCGCTTGTTGCAGTTCTGCATCTATTTATTTGTATCGCTTGATATTGCCTACTTCTCATTAATGCCTTCTATTTCAATAGATTCCCTGAGTATCGGGAAAATCCTGCTCAGTTTGCATCAGGGGATGAGTAGAATGATTATCTACGATAGCCCACTAGCGAGTAGACTTTTTATACTGATGCTTATCTGCCTGGCATCCACCGGTACTTTAAGCAAAAAGCAGCGTGATGTTAAAGTAAATAAGCAGATTCTCCTGCCATTGGCTTTAGGTCTTATGTTTTTTATTTTAAGTCTGCTGTTTTTTTCGGCGCCGCCGATTTACCTATTTGATATGCTTTTACAAGCCGCCTTGTTTTATGGTTTAACCCTGATATCCGGGGTGATTCTGCTCCATATCGCCATGGATAACATTTCAAAAATCATCAGTTCAAAATTTGGAGGTGATAAATGGAACGTAGAATCAGAATCCTTTGAGCAACCTTCATTGCCTTCAAAATCCCTTTATTCAGTTAGCATTCCAATGCTATATTATTATAGGCAAAAGGTGAGAAAGGGGTATATTAATATTGAAAACATCTTTCGCGGGACACTGCTCATTGGCACCCCGGGCTCTGGAAAATCTTTTGGCGTGGTCATGCCATTTTTAAGACAGCTTATTTACAAGCAGTTCTGTGTATGCGTCTATGATTTCAAGTTTCCGGACCTGGCAAGTTTAGCGTACAGCGCTCACTTGAGCGCTAAAAAAAGTGCTCCAGGTAATAAAATGGATTTCCACGTCATCAATTTAAATCAGGTAGAGCTAAGCAGGCGCATAAACGTATTCAAAAGTGAATACATCTGCTCACTGGCTGATGCTTCTGAGACAGCGGAAGCATTGGTTGAGGCCTTAAAAAAGGGTGATAAATCCGGTGGCAGCGATCAGTTTTTTACACAGAGCGCCGTGAATTTTCTCTCGGCGTGTATTTATTTTTTTGCCCGCTACCAGGCTGGCAGATATTCAACGCTTCCACATGTGCTTGCTTTTTTAAATCATTCTTATCAGGAAATCTTTGATTGTTTGATGAGTAATATTGAGCTTTCTTCACTGCTTTCCCCATTCAAAAGTGCCTATCAGGCCAAAGCCTTCGATCAGCTTGAAGGCCAGGTGGGCACGCTGAAAATTTTCATATCCCGTCTGGCCACATTGGAGACATTCTGGGTATTTTCCGGAGATGATTTTTCACTGAAAATCAGCGATCCTTGGAATCCTTCTACGTTGGTGCTAGCTAATGACCCATCCACCCAGAACATTAATTCTGCCTGTTATTCAGTGGTATTAAACCGGTTAACCAGGCTGATTAATTCCAAAGGGAACTTGCCAAGCGCGATAATTCTGGATGAGTTGCCGACGATATTCGTACACAGGATTGAAAACCTTATCGCAACCGCCAGATCAAACAAGGTAGCGGTATTAATGGGCCTTCAGGAGCTGCCTCAGTTTCATCAGCATTATGGCAAAGAAGTGGCCAACACCATTTGTGCAGTAATCGGTAACGTGCTCTCCGGTTCAGTCCGGAGTAAAGAAACATTAGACTGGTTAGAAAAGCTTTTCGGAAAAGTCAAGCAGGAATCCCAGAGCCTTTCCATTGACCGCTCGAAAACCTCTGTCTCGCTCTCTGAGCGGTTGGAAAATCTGATTCCTTCAGGTAAAATTGCAGCCCTGAATACCGGAGAGATGGTGGGGATCTTAGCAAAAGACGCTGAGCATGTTTTTAATGGAAATTTTTCTCCCTCTGCGGTCAACTGCAAAATCAATCTGGATTTAAAGGCTATCGCAGCCGAAGAGGCCACTTATCCGTCCATGCCAGTATTTTATGACTTTAAAGGAACTAAGCAGGCCGTGCTTTCGGAAAACTATATAAAAATAAACCTGGAGGTCTCCGGTATCATTGCCGCTTTGGCAAAATCTTAAATAAACCACAACATTATGGAAAATTTAATTGGCAACATCGCTATGGTCAAAGACCGTATTGATGAATATTTATCGCTCATGCGCATTGGTGTAATCAGCTCGGTTGATGAGAGTCTGCTTTTTGCCAGAATTACTTTTGCTGATTTGAACAATAGTAGCTTCCCGGCTAAAGAAGTACTCATTTTAAAAGATAAATCCGAGCTTTACACTTTGCTGCTCTCTCGTGCAGATAAAATTCCCCTTGAAGATTATAAGCTGCTCTTTCAGGTCAACATGCTTCAGGACAGAGGCGATTCTTCTTCACAAATCCAGGCCTGCCAGCTTTTGAAGTCATCGCCTACCGCAATTGATCTGGCAACTGATAAACTCAGCGCCCGTCTGGAAATCAATGTCGCTCTGCAGCCTCAATCGCATTCAAGATGAATGCCCGCATCAGTTGCCTTTTATTCACGCTCTTTTTAGTTTTCGATTATGGTTTTGTCACTGCTCAGTTTTCCCTCCCGCTTGGAAGTTTTAAAATAACCAGTGCATATAGCATCAGGCTTCATCCAACATTAAAGATGCATAAATTCCACTCTGGAATAGATCTGTCTGCCCGCTATGAACCTGTTTTCAGCATCTTTTCTGGTCTGGTTACAGAATTAGGAGAAAATGAAATCATTGGAAAATACGTCAAGATAACCAATGGCAATCTACAGGGTATCTACGGTCACTTGTCATTTGTGGCATTGAAAAAAGGGGAGTGGATTTCTGCCGGCGCAGTGCTCGGGCTTTCCGGCAACACCGGCCGTTCCACCGGCCCTCATTTACACCTTAGCATAAAAATTTCAGAAAAATTCGTAAACCCGCTGGCAGTGATAAATGCCCTGCTGGCTATTAATATTAAAACTTACATGGAAAAAACTACAACCCAAACCGATAACCTTTCGCTGGCTGCGATGCTGGTATTGCTGGCTCAAAATGGCCGAGTGGTGCTCTCTGAAAAACAAGCGCAGGAATACGGGACAGACGTTTCGGATGAACTGCCCATCGAAGAGGAAGGGGAAGAAGATGATTACTAAAAATATCCCGTTACACCAACAGGTGGCTGACCTGTTAATCGAGCAGCTGCAGAAAGGTACGGCCCCCTGGCAAAAGCCATGGAAAGGGGGAGATTTGGCAGGATTCGAACTGCCCTATAATGTCATTTCCTCGAACCGCTACCGGGGCATCAATGTGATGAATCTGCTTTTAAAAGGATATGAGGATCCCAGGTGGCTTACTTTTAAGCAGGCCGAATCGATTGATGCAACCATTAATCGTGGAGAAAAGGGCACCTTAATTCAGTATGTTAAAACCCATCAGCAAAAATCACTTCGTGATGATAAAGGCAAAATACTCTTCGATGATTTAGGCCAGCCGCTCATCCAAAAGCTTCCGCTGGACAGACCCTTAGTCTGCTCTGCATGGGTATTTAACGCCCAGCAGGTTAGCGGTCTACCGGCACTTAAAAGGATTGAACCATCAGAGAATCAATGGGATCCACTTGGCAGAGCCGAAGCTCTGATTTCGGCATCTGGAGCAGACATCAGCCACCGGCATATCGATGCGGCCTTTTATGATGTTCGTTATGATAACATTACTTTACCTGAACGCAGTAAGTTCTCCTCAGCAGATAATTATTATGCAACAGCCCTGCATGAGCTTGCGCACTGGACAGGTCATCCATCCAGGCTGGACCGCGCATCGCTGATGACCAGCGGTATGATACCTTATGCAAAAGAGGAACTCCGGGCAGAGATTGCTTCCATGATTATTGGCGCGGAGGTGGGTATTGGCCATGACCCTGCTCAGCACGCATCTTATGTAGATAGCTGGGTATCGATATTGACCGATACGCCGATGGAGATCCATTCGGCTGCGGCTGATGCTGAAAAAATATTTGATTTTTTAATGGCGATTGAAAGGAAAAGGGTGCTTGAGACTTCCGCTACTCCGGAGCTGCCCATAGCGCCTGAAAAACAGTTGAAATTCCTATCCACAGGGGATGAAATTCTATATAATGATAATATCTATAAAGTCGAAGGGCACTTAAAGCAGGGCCGGCTGCGCATGTCTCAAATGCCATCAGGTATTCAATTTTCGCTTTCCAGCGCCGACCCGCTTTACGCAGCCCTACTGGCTGAAAAGCTAAGCCAGTCTTCGGGTGTGTCTTTGATAATACCGCCAGCAAAAGCGGCTCCGGAGTACAATATCTTTCAAAACTTAAAACGATGAACTATGAAAACCCAGTTTAATATTAGTGAACTTCCAGTAAGTCAGCTTGAGGCTCTAGGTATATACCAGGACGGGCAGCTGCTGTTAGAACCAGAAGATTTAAGCACCCTGCTTTCCGGCCGAAGAACTACCCTGGTTTCTCTGCATGAGCTCAAAGGAAAAGATTTTACGATTGAAAGGCTGGATGCCAGACTTTCACTTCAGCGCGGACCTACTGGTGAAGTAGAGTTACTTATTCATCCGATTTATAAAAAACCAAGGGCTCATCCCTTGCTTAAAGAGGATGAAATGAAGGCACTAATTTCAGGCGCTAAATCATTTGTTTCCAGAGCGGTTGAACGTGAAGAAGGTAGGGCTACTATGTTTAATGTAGAATATGATAAGCTAACCAAAGATTTTGTGGGTTATGATGTTTCGAAAGTTCAGGCGCCAGATCGGATAAATGGTATGCTGCTTAGCGAAGAAGACAAGTCGGCTTTCAAACGGGGAAATTTGCTCGAACTTGCTGACGGAACTAAAATCCAGCACAGGGCAAGTGAACCTAAAGGGATAATTTCTGACCGAAAGGCATTAGTGCTATCGGTTTTGATCGATGGCGGCATTAGTTACCTACTGCTCCGAGGCATCAGATCACTGAGTGAAAATGTAGATCAGAAAGACCACCTAACGCCAGCCTTTAATTCAGCACTTGCAGAGATGGAAGGGGTGAAAGTGTCAAGGCAACGCGAATTTGGAATGCCTGAATTACCGGTAGAATCTACTATGAGAAAAGTTGGAAGATAAGCTTAGTTAACAATAAATTAAAAGTCATGGATGAAAATAATTATGAATATTTGAAAAAATCATTGGATTACCTTGGTTTTGGTACCCATTTAAACCAGGTATTGCATGAGGCAATCAGAAAGCAGGATATTTCCTTCTCTATCGGTTTTAACCAGCGTTACATTCCCTCGGAATTCAAATCAGATCCCAATAGAGGGGTTGATCAGATGCATTTTGAACTTCGTTTCAACAGATCAAAAACAGGGGATGCATATTTTCTGAATGCCATGGAAGCAAAACTAACAAGATACAATGCTACCGAGCCAATTCAAAAGCGCTTTGAACTGGATAGTAGAAACCGGATTTCTGCCCTTCAAGCCTATAAGCTTCTTTGCGGACAGAGTTTTCGCAAGGATATTTTCGTCCTGGATCTCAACGATTTGCAAGAGAATAAGAATAAAAAAGTACCCGTATGGCATAAACTCGATTTAAAGGTTACCAATAAAGATGGTGAACATCCAATGAAATTATTTTTTCCAGAATATGGATTTGATTTGGAAAAAACCTTTAATAGATACCCTTTCGCAGATTTGCAGGATTCAGATAAACGGGAAGCGGCCATCAAGGCACTGCTTTTCGGGAATTTAATCTCACTAAAAATGGTATTGGATGGCAAAACGGTGTCCGTGTATCTGTCGGCTGACCCGGAGTTTAAGATTTTGAATCTTTATGATGAGCATATGCAACCAGTGAAAAACGAAAAAATTTTTCCAGAGATTGCTATCCCTCAAAACTCCCCGCTGAGTTTTTCTGCACCTGTTGATAAAAATCAGCCAGAACTGGAACCCGAAGTAAAAATAAAAAGATGAATCAGCTTACAGCCTTGACCGATGCCGTAGTTGGAGGACAAGCGTTAGCAATTAGACCTATGTTCCCAATCAATAAATGCCTGCTGAAAAATCATAATACAAAAGTCCTACAAGTCTCTTTCGCTAGCGAGACACACATTTTGATATGGAAAATAAAAATTAATTGTTTTCTATAAATCCATAAATCATTCATTATTAATAAATTAAATAAACCCCTTCTAACTCCAATAGCGACGACTTATAGCCTGAAACCATTATTGTAAATTTCGTTCAATTTTAGTTTGGACTTTTTTTCGAAAGGTCAGCTTCCATCTAAAATAATATATCATGATAAGGCCGTCGCTTATTGGAAGAATCTACGTTTGGGTTGACTTTGTTACGGCATTAAATTAAATATGGGTTGACTTTATTACAGTTGGTATGGCGTTTACACGGGCAATTACGAAGGATTTAATGAAATAGAAGCAAAATAGCCTCAGGAAACCTTTAATAGTCAGGGGTGCAAGACAGGTAGGAAAAACTACATTAATAAAAGATTTTTCACAACACTTTAAGTATGCCATACTACTTAATCTCGAGAAACCCGAACATCGCCGTTTTTTCGAACAATTCGATAATGTTCATCTAATAGTTGAGGCTTTATTTCTAGCATTCCAAATTCCATCAAAAGAACAAGGAAATACGCTATTATTTATTGATGAATGTTTTGCAGTAAAAAAAGTCAGTTGTGTACAACAGATTTATAAAAGTTAGTCTTAACGTTGCCTCAAGTTCAGCCCTGGTTTCTATGGTAATGAATGTATTTTGACTCAAATCTTAAAAATAAATTTATCTTGTAATGATAATATCCCCCAATACCAGCATATCCATTTTTGTTCTTAAAAAACAATCTAAAGCTTCCTGTGGAGAATTCACGATTGGTTCATTTTCATTAAATGAGGTATTTAACAAAATTGGAGTTCCGGTTTGCTCATAAAAACGACTGATAAGTTTATGGTATTTTGGATTGTGCTCCGCTGTAACAGACTGCAATCTGCCGGTGCCATCAAGGTGCGTAACCGCCGGAATCTCGGGTTGTTTCTCTGGTTTTATCTTAAAAACCTTTTCCATAAAAGGCACATCATCACTTGCCTCGAAGTAATCGGATACGAATTCTTTTAAGATAGAAGGTGCAAATGGTCTGAAAGATTCCCGGCGTTTTATTTTACTATTTAGAATTTCCTTGGCCGATTTATTTCTCGGGTCGGCCAAAATGGAACGGTTACCCAATGCCCTTGGACCAAATTCTGCTCGGCCTTGAAACCATCCAACTACGCCATCTTTTGTTAAACAATCGCAAACTGATGCAAAAAATTCATCTTCTGAGGGTTTAAGATATTCGATGTTTTGTTGCTTTAACAGGTTTTCTATGTAGGCGTTTGAATAATGGCTACCCAAGTAGCCATGTGCCATAGGTTCTGTTCGCTCAAAACCTAAAGTTTGGTTGTAAACCCATAAGGCAGCACCAATTGCTGTACCTGCATCATGCCCTGCAGGAGGAATATACACCTGTATAAAATTAGTAAAGTTTTTAATTTTACCATTTGCTACAGAGTTTTGCGCAACGCCACCGGCAATACAAATCGATGTTAATCCGGTAGATTCCTGTAAGTGGTTTAAAACATGGAACAAAACATTTTCTGCAACTTTTTGAACGCTTGCCGCGATATCTTTATGTTTCTGGTTAAGCGGTTCATCATGCTTTCTTGCCTCACCAAGCAATTTGCATAGCTTTTCTGAAAAAACAGCTTCCATAGCCGGAACGCCGTTCTCCCACACCATTTGTACACCTTTTTTAGTGTGTTTAAAATAACTTAAATCGAGTTCGAACAAGCCTTTAGGTTTTAAACGAACCAGCTGTTGAAGCTCCGCCTCGTATTTAGTTTCACCGTAAGGCGCCAATCCCATAATTTTATATTCATCACCGTAATGTGGGAAGCCGAGGTATTGGGTTAAAGCTGTGTAAAATAATCCCAAAGAATGTGGATAGCTAACGGTGTCGATTAGCTCGATTTTGTTTTCTTTTCCAATGGCAG
Source organism: Pedobacter sp. Leaf132 (assembly GCF_920984695.1). Lineage (NCBI taxonomy): Bacteria > Pseudomonadati > Bacteroidota > Sphingobacteriia > Sphingobacteriales > Sphingobacteriaceae > Pedobacter > Pedobacter sp. Leaf132. Next base: position 70,080 of record NZ_CAKLBO010000005.1, read on the forward strand.
TCATTGTACTTGTAAAATCTCCAAAACCATCAATACTTAAAATGGCAGATTCGCTATATGGCGATGCAAAAAATGCACTCGCTAAATGTGAACGATGGTGCTCTACGTTGTGTATTTGCGCTTTTAATTCATTTGGTTTAAGCTCAAAATGATTAATGAATTCGTCCTGGATACTTTTAGCCTTTTGCAGATTACGCATCCTGTCGACTATATTTTTTAGGCTTAACCGGTTTTTAACTGCGGTTAAAACTTTTTTGCTAAAGTTTGCTTTTGGGTCTCTGGAAATGGCAATATGATCAATCTTTCTAATATCAATTCCTGCTTCTGCTAAACAAAATTTTATAGCTAAAATGGGGAAACCTGCCCAATGCTTTATACGGGTAAAACGTTCTTCTTCTGATGCTGCAATGATAAGCCCATTTTTGTAAATGCAGGCTGAAGAATCGCCATGATATGCGTTAATGCCTAAAATGTACATCCTAAATTAAGCTTGATTTGCTAAAGTATCGTTGGCTTTTTTACTAATATTAGTGGCCTGTAGCTTATTGGTTTTTGTGTTCTTTCTTATCCAAAAGAAAACAATAACAAAAATAATGATGTAAACAATTACATTAAAAATTTCGTGATGGTATTCGAAATAATTCCGCTGACTTTGGAAATAACCGAATAGCAAACCTAAACCGGCGATACGAAGAATGTTTAAAATATAAACGGTAATGATGCCAATAACTAACATCTTAAAAGTTTCTTTCCAGCTCGCTGGAAAGGATAGTACAAAGGCTGCCAGAAAACTCATAACGCCTAGCCCCAAACACGAATAATTTATACGCAGCAATGGACCATTTACAACCATTACATCCATATCATTATGAATCGCATAGAAACCAAACAGCTTGATTATCCAAACGGCAGGAATTATTAATGCATTTTTTAACCCTTGAATGTAATTAAAATGCTCAGCTATCGAAGCATTATAATACCTTCCTCCAGGGCTCATTACACTGTTCATAAATAAATTGCCTTGACTAAATAATATGTATAAGATAAATAAGGATAGGATGAATTTTATGGCTTTTTTATCGGCCTGTTTTTTCGCTTCTTTTAGTTCTGCTTCGTTCATATCGTGATTACGCTTCTTAAATTTCTGGCTTAATATTCTTAAATACCGGGTTTTTTATTGCTTTTATTTTCTTATCAACTTTTGCTCTAAACCAAAATCCTTGCAAATAATGAAATCTTATGCCGCTAATACCATCTAAGAAACCAAGCTTAAATAATATACGGTAGCAAAAGTATAAATACGGGCGGAAACCTAAGGGCAATCTCCACCAAATATTTTTTAACCATGCTCTTTTTTCATCCGGATTTCCAAATAACGATGGTTTACTGGTCTGGTTTCTAATATTTTGCATGCGTTCAGCTTCTTCAATAGCAATCAAATCGCTATATCGTTCATGTTTTTTTAACCAGAAACTGAGATCATGCTCTTTTAAATTATCTTCCAAAAGATAGCCTTTTTTCCAAACAATGGTTTTCCCAGATGCGATAAATCGATGATCCATATTTTCATTTAAATCAGAATAGCCGATTCCTGTTCTAAACATTTTCAATAAATAAAAAGGGTAGTAGCCTCCAAACCTTATCCATTTGCCCTGGAAATAATTTTTTCTGTTGAAGTAGATTCCATTAATGCCTTCGTAATTTTCATTTCGAAAATCCTTAAGCTGCTGAAATAATGCTTCGCTTACAATTTGGTCTGCATCTAGCCCGATAATCCAGGGCGTTGTTATTTCAAAGTTTTTGAGCGCAAAATCCCACTGTTGTGGATGATTATTAAATGCATTGGTTTTAACCTCAGCCTTATAATCATTAGCAATTTGAACCGTATTGTCTGTGCTTCCGCTATCCAGAATATAAATTTGAGCACCTAACGCTATAATGGAATTCAACAGCCTCGGCAAATGAATCTCTTCATTAAAAGTTAAAATGATAAAACTAAAATTTCTATTCACTTATGTATATTTTAGTTTTCACTTTCTATTCTGCTATTTCGGGCTTGTCGAGGTATCGCTAACTTTCTCATGGAGAGAGTCGAAGAATTTATAATTAAGTTTTCACCTTTTAGAATTGTCATCTTGAGCTTGTCGAAAGAACTACAATTAGTTGTTACCTTCCTAATTTGTCATTCTGAGCGTAGTCGAAGAACACTTTCATAAAATTCCAAATACTTTCCAACCAAAAGCTGATCATTAAAATCTTTTCTGATTACTACTGGTGCAATAACGCGAATATTTTCTCTTTTTGAATGATGCTGATAAGATTCACTTAGCTTAACCGCGATATCTTCCGGATTTAAGTTGCAAATCCATCCAAGTTTATTGGCTTCTACATAATCTGCCAACCCAACCTTTTCACTCAGCAAAACGGAGGTACCAACGCTCAAACTTTCGATAACTACATTGGCAAAATTTTCATTGTAGGAGGGAAGTACTAATAAATCATGATGAGCCATTATAGAAAACTTCTTATCGTTGCTCACCTGACCAATCCATTCAACACGTTCAGCCAACTTCAAGCTTTTCGCTTTTTTCTTTAAGCTTTTAACATAATCCTCATCACCAGTACCGGCAATTGTAAGGTAATAATCAAATTCAGTTGTCGCAAGTGCATCAAATAAAAGTTCTAAACCTTTTTTTTCTTCTATTCGGGATAAGAACAACAGTTTGAATACAGAAGTATTAACCTTCTGTTCAGCTACAATTTTTTCGCTTTCCTCTGCTACCTGTTCTTCCAAACTTGATACCTGATACTTATTACCTGACACTCTATCCTCACCTTTTACTACTATCTTTTGCACATCTACCAGATTGGCGATAACCATATTGCTCTTTGGCTGAACAATCTGAAGCACATCTCTTATCTCCTGTTCGCTGGTTACATGAACATGGCAATATTTTAGCAATTTTAAACCGATTAATCTATGTAATAACTTCTTTGAAATCGAACTTTTGTTGTTTAGCGTGTAACGAGTAAGCATCCCTCTGGGAGATAATACCACAGGAATTTTATACCATTTAGCAATTAAACAACTCAATACAGAAACCAAATTCCACCAGGCATGAATATGTATAATTAAGTTGTCATGCTGAGCTTGTCGAATCACTTTTCTCAATCCCCACAACAAGCCAGGCGAGAAATGACTATGATCCTTTGTCCATCTTTTAAAATATGTAACCAATACACCATCTGCCAATATTGGCGTTTCAATGTCAACATCCAACTCAGTTTTTCCATTTGCTGTAGTAGTATAAACTTTAAGCTCAATTTTTTGCCTCAAGCTTTCTACGTATTGCGCTCCGCCCTCTACTTGTAACTCCAAGCTTTCCACTTCTTGCGTTTTGCAGTTCACCAATGCTTCACATAATTTCGCTACCGACACAATCGGTCCGCCATAAACATAAGCAGGTTTGTATGAAGGTGTAATGTGAATGATTTTCAATTTATATTCTTACTAAAATACCTCTGGCTTTTAAGATAGCCTGCAGAATGATTAAGGTTATAAAACTCCAGAACATAGCACTTATTAGAAATTCAAAACTATTTCCACGCCATAAAATTTGAAATAAGCCTGCAAACATAACTGCTGTTCCCATAAAATAGCCACCAAACCAGATTTCAGAAATTTGTGAAATTTTTTGAGCAATAAAACCATACAGAAATAGGCCAATTAAAATACCGATTTTACCATAAGATAGGTAGCAATCTACAATATATGCAGGTTTTGCAGATACAAGCGATATACGATCTACAACTCCTGCATTGTAAACCCGAGTCATAACCAACTGCTCAACATCTGGCTTTGCCGGCCAAAAAAATCTTGGAACAATCATTTTCAATGCGTTTTCTGCCAGTTCTGTTTTGTAATAAGGCATAAAATAGGGCGTCGAATTTGTGTATCTGATAAACATATCAATTTCAGAAAGCCGCCCAACCAAAAACGCCCAGTTATCATCTTGAAGCTCATCAATTAAATTATCATTATTAATAATGTTATCAATGCTTTTGTTTCTTGCAGTTGCAACATCAGTACCTTCTGCAACCATTTGTCTGAAGTTTCCGATAAATGTTGGTAAAACAAAAAATAATGCAATTAGTATTGCTCCAAAAAGTGGAATAATTTTACGGCCATAAACGGGTAAAAGGAACACGCCCAATAATAAAGTGGTTATGATTACAGGCTCTTTAAAACCCGAGGATAGCGCTGCAAACATATTCATTGCAAATAATATTGCGGAGGCCCACAAGTTAACACGTTTACGTTCGCGTATTGCAAATGCCAATGCAATGGTGCCGGCTACAAAACTTAAACTGCTCAATTGAACGCTGAACTGGTTTAGTCCTCCAACTTTTCCTGTTAAATATCCTAGAGGCAAACAAAAAAATGAAATACCTAAAAGCAGGTTACTCATAGAATTTGTGTAAATCCGATAATGCTGTTTTAAGGGATAACGCATTGCAACCAAAATGCCATTTACTAATGCTGCGTGACCTAAAACGTACAACCGCTGACAGTTAGCGATAGATTCGTAAATATTAAACGGTAATAGATTTTTATTGCCAACATAGGTAATATATTCATAGCCCAGCGTATTTAAATAATAGAATATGGATGTGCAACTCATATAACCGGCAAAAACAATCTGCATAAAAAAAACCGGTCTGAGCAATTGTTCTATTACAGGTAAATCTGAAGGTAATTTTTTAATCACCTCTTTGTAGCAGATAATAAAGATGAAGAAAGAGCCTAGCCAGGCGATTAAGTATGAAATGTGGGCATTCTTGCTAAATGCATAAGCAACAATAAAGGGGATGTACAGGGTTAAATAATGTAATAGCTTATTAGATTGCATGAAGTACGCTTAGTATTTGATTGATTTGCTGTTCGAAATTCCAATCTTTAATTTTTCCTTTGCTTTGCAGGCCCATTTGTTTAAGTTGAGTTTTGTTACTTACCAAGGCCGATAATTTAGATATAAAATCTGAATGATTTGCAGATTGAAAAATATCACCGGTCTTTTTCGGTTCAATTAAATCTGTAGCGCAACCCACCTTATCTGATACCAAAATAGCTTTCCCGGCAGCCATAGCTTCATTTACGGCCAAACCCCAGGTTTCATTAGGCCCTTGCGAGGGTAAGCAAAATAAATCACAAGCCTGATAAACCACTGGCATATAACTCTGATTCTGAAAATCCATAAAATGAACAGTTGTATAATGGTCATCCTGAGCGTATCGATGGGCCTTCTCCGCTTTCAACTTTTCTTCCAATTCCCCATTACCTACAAAGAACAAATGAGCATTATCAATCCTCAAATTTAAAAAAGCCTGCAGTAACAATTCCGGATTTTTCTTTCTTTCAAATTTTCCGGCAAATAGAATTAATATATCGTCGTCATTTAGGGCTAAGCTTTTTCTGAGAAGATTGACCTCCTCTTTTCTATCTACAGAGAATCTTTCATTGTCTATAGCATGGGGCGCAAGTACGAGTTGCTCTTCCTTTAGTCCAAATTCTTTATAATAGGCCTTATTTGCTTTGCCTACGTAAAATACCTTGTCGACATGGCTGTAAACCCATGTTAATAAAACTTTTCTAGCTAAATTTTTCCATAAAGGTTTTGCGTCCAATAAATGACTATCACCCCTAAACCATACCGGAACTTTTACTTTAAAATATCGCAAAACTTTTAGATGGCTATGATATGCCCAGCCATAAACTAATAGTGCATCTGCGTTGAAAGTATTTATCTTTTGTATAATTTGAGGATTCTTTATTCCACTGTAGTGATGTGTTCCTGGCTGTTTAGCCGTATTCTCCAAAAACTCATACTGGTATCCATCAAGTAAATCTATATCCCATTTTATGGTTCGATTAAATCCACTATCGAACAAGCCATTTTCAGTCTCTGAACCAAGCGTATAAAAAACTTTTAGATTACATTGTTTTGCCAAGAGTTTAAACGCTGGTGCATAATATTGAATGGGGTGGGTTGTGATAATGGCTAGATTTTTCAAAATTAGTTCTTATTTGGAATAGCCAAAACTTCTAAACTAGATAAAGCTTCATCGATGTTTAAATCAGACCTTTTTCCATAACCATCTATTTTGTATAAGCCATAATTAAGACCTATTAAAAAATGTAAGATGCTTTTTGAATTGGCATTTAACTTCGATTGGTATAAATCATCATATTCAAAAATGATGATGGGCATCATGCTTTTAATGGATTCCATCAATCCTTTCAGAACCTCTAATTCATATCCTTCCACGTCAATTTTTATAAAATCTACTTTGTCAATTCCATTCGTTTTTAAAAAATCATCACCCCTAACACATTCAATAACAGTGTTTTTTATTCCTGATTCTAAGAGGTTAAATGCACCCGGGTTAGTTTTATTCTCATCGATATGAATGTTTAAAGATGAGTTGATATCTCCTAAAGCTTTGTTTACGGTGATAATTTGAGAGAATTCGTTTAGCTTCAAATTTTCTTGAAGTGCATGGTAATTAATAGGGATTGGTTCAAAGGCGAATACTTTCCCCTGTTTGCCCACCAACTCTGCAAAGTACATTGTATGAAAACCAATGTTAGCACCAACATCTAAAACGATGTCGCCTTGCTTTATTAAATTATTAAATTGAGTTTTTAAATAAGTCTCATAGTCGCCCATGTAATAAATGCAAGCATCTATGTAGTTTTTTGTGTTTACAATTATATTAAAATTACCAATGATTGGTTTAGTTGTTCTCGATACTACCCTTAAAAATTTGTTTGCATACAACCATGAAAATATTCGGAACTGACCTTTGAATAGTTTTCTTCGAAGGATGAATCTGAAAAGATAATTTTTCAACCGGTCACTTTATTAAATAATTCACATTGCAGGTAAGTCGTATCTTTTGCCCTCTGAGGTTCGAAATTACTCCAATTTGTTTGATGTTTGTATTGAAAGCTAGCAAAATCTTTAAGCGTTTGATAGGCGGTTTCAATTGAAGAATGCTCTTGTTTATCCGATAATGGAATGACTACGCCTGCATTGCAATCTTTAATAATTTCAGCTGCGCTGCTCTTAGAATGAAAGAAAGAAAGTAGTGGTTTGTTAGCCAAAATATAAGGATAAATCTTTGAGGCAGTATATTGAGGATCATTAGAACCAACTATTAACAAAGCATCGGCATTTTCTAAAGTGTAAATATTTTGATAATATGGAATTCTATCGGTTTGTTCATAAACATACGCTGCTAATCCTAGCTCATGTGCAAGTGCTTCTATCGTTTTGATTCCCTCGCCCTTTGGTGCATAACTGGTACCGATAAATTGGAATCGAATTTTTTCAAAAAGTTCAGGCATTTTGTTTAACCCTATTTTAAATGCAGAAAATAACATAACTAATGCAACCTTCATGTCATGTCCGCCTCTGCCTACGTATACGATGTTAAAAGAATCCTCATCCTCTTGAATAGGTTTAGTAAATAATTGATAGTTATCTCTTACAAAATCAAAATCTGGTTGAAAAGCACCGAAAGTAATGACCTGCTTTGGAATTGCCTTTAACCAAGGATAACGTTTTATTAAAGTATCTAAATAAGCTTCTGATACACTAATTAAGCCATCAACACTTTTCATGGCAATAGGCTCTAAATATTTATTCAAGCGATAAGAGAACCAATATTTTGCGGGTCTTTCATTTTTAGGTTTATCTTTATAGTAATCAGAATGCCAGGGATCTTGCATATCTATTACAAAAGGAATGTTAAATTTTCTCTTCCAATAGGCTCCCAATATTATTATTGGAAACTGTGTTGTGCTAAAATAAATTAAATCAAATTTACTGGCTTTTAAGATTTGATTTACCTTCTTTTTATAAAACCATAATGATCTTAGAGCAATACTTCCTAAACCAAATTTACTTGTCCATTTTTTAGATAAAGCTTTTATTTTATGAATTATAATATTTGCAGGTATATCATGTGATAGGAGTGGATCTTTGCCCATATCCACATAACGTTCGTCAACGGTCACTATTTCCGCTCGCCAACCGTTATCTGCGAAATAGGGTAGGCTTGTTCTAACTCTATGCATATCAGCTGCATTTACTGGAGAAAAATATGGCGAGATAATCAGGACTTTTTTCAAGTAGCTAATGTTTGTTCAACAACAGTGAGGAACTTTTTACTCTCACTTTCCCAATTATATTTTGATTTAGCCAGTTCATAGGCATTTTTTTTATAATCATTTAATAAATCCTTATTATTTAAAAATTGAATGATAATTTTTGCAAGCTCCGCTACATTAGCGATAGGATAGAGCCTACCAACGAATGCATTTTTTTCTAAAAATTGTTGTTGCGCCTGGGTATTGGAAGCAATAATTGCCAGGCCAGAAATTAGGTGTGTAAACAATTTGTTTGATAAAGCGATTTCATTATTTAAACAAAATCCGGGTTCTAGCGCTAATCCAATATCAAATTTAGCTGCGAATTTAAATATATCATCACCAGATATTGGCTCATAATAATTTACAGGGAATTTGGCTAAGCTATTAAAGTAGGTTAAATCCTCAGTTGATAAATTACCTAATAAATGCAACTCAATTTTTGCATCATTAATAATATTAATAGCTTCAATTACATCTTCTAAGCCTCTGTTTTTTCCAATAGTTTGAGAAAACCAAAATAATTTTAAGCCTTCATTCTCATTTAAATTAACTGGTGGTTGATGTATAAGCTCGAATACATTATTAATCACAACTGGTTTTAATTTGGGATATATGTTTTTATAAGCTTTTGCAATTAGTGGGCTAGCAGCAGTGATATAATCGAGTTGCTTTAAATATTTATCTTCTATAAAGGTTTTAATTTTAACATCATGAATACTTGGATCATTACTTAATTCGTTTCTATGAAAATCTTCTGCATCAAAGCCGCATTTTGCTTTGTTTATTTTTGCGGCATTAACGGCCACGGGTAGCGCTGCTAGGTTATGTGCGATGTAGATATCCGCATCAAATTTAATTGCGCAATCTAAAAATAAACTACATGAATAATTTACTTGATAATTAATCAAATAAAATTTGTCAATATGTTTTGAAATTACACCTAAGGTTTTTAGTAGAGTTTTTTGAAATATGTTCTTATTACTAATTATTTGATAAGTCAGATCTGGATTATTTTTTAATATTTTCTCATCTTCGATTATTAAATAATTAAGTGTTTGAGCAAATATAATATGCACAGCGTAATTTAGACTAACTAATGCTTTTGCTTCTTTAATTAATCTCGGATTACTAGATATATGACTAGGTGTGATTAAGCAAATTTTTTTAATCATTGCTTAATTTGGAATATATTGTTTTAGCAAGTGTATCTCTATAATTTTTCCAAGTATATGATTTAGCTTTCTCTATAGCCTTTAAACCCATTTCTGCAATGTGTGATTGGTTTTCATACGCCCAAATCATTTTATTTTTTAGTTCATCTATGTCTCCGGCGTTTATAAGAATTCCGTCAACACTATCCTTAATTATATCTGGTCCAGCCGAATTTTTTGATGCAATGACAGGTAGACCACAGGACATGGCTTCTGTAGTTACCATTCCAAACCCATCAGCCAAGGTTGGATTAACAAAGACGTTTGCTGAGCAATAAATTTCAATCAAATCGTTATGTGGAACATTACCAAAAAATTTAATGTTTTTTGGTAAATCATTTTTTAGTGATGTTGGTAGAAAATAAGTGCCATATAAATGTAGTTCAGCATCTTTTATATGGTGTTGTATTTCTTTCCAAGCATCTATCAAAATATGAATACCTTTACCCATAGTCAAATTGCCCGCGTACATATAAATAAATAAAGAGTTTTTTTTCTTTTTATTTTCATTTTTTACCTCTGGAAAGCCTAAGGGTATCATTATAATTTTTTCTATTTCAATACCTGCTGATATTAAGGAATTCTTTGTGAAGCTAGAATTACAGATAATGAAATCTGCTATATTCAATTCTTGATCTCTTCTTTGATTTCTACTTTTAGATTTTTCATCAATGGTTAAATTAACTGCATCATTTACTAGATGAGGATATTTTTTAGATTGTTCGGTAATTATTTCAGTGAAAGTGTTGTGATGAATACTTGGCTGTTCATAGAATGATAAAATTCGAATTGATTTAGCCTTTAACAATGTTTTTAACGATGAATGTTCGCAAACGAAAATGAAATCATTTTTTTTATTAATTTGTGATGATACCCAATTATCAAAACTATGTTCACTAATATTCCAAATAGCATCTGTAATTTTAGCATTTGTAATTTTCGAAGCAATTGTTCGTATTAATTCTAAGAATGGCTTACCTTTTATTAATTCATAAGAGAATTTATCTAGACTTCTCCTTTTAATTTCTTGATTTATCTTACTAGATATTATCCTAAGGAATTTTGTAAATGGATATTGTTTATGATAGTAAAAGGTTGTATATACCCTAGAAATCATATTATGATCGACTAAGGCCTGAACATTCTGCCTGATATGTGGCGCAACATTTGGATTGGCAAGTATTCCCTTATACATCCTGCACAATCATTTTTCTGTATAAATCTAAATATTGTTGAATAATTACGTCGGAGGAAAATCTTCTTTCCGCATCTTCTCTCACCTTCTTTCTATCTAGCTTATAGGAATTGGAAATTGCCTCAATCATTTCGTTTAGATTATCACATCTAAAGCCATTTAAACCATCAATGATAATTTCAGGTACTGAACCTTTATTAAAAGCAATTATTGGTGTACCGCAGGCCATTGCTTCTGCCATTACAATGCCAAAAGGTTCATTCCATCCTATGGGCATTAAAAGAGCTAACGCTGAGCCAAGTAATTCATTTTTTTGAATATCATTTACAGGTCCAACATAAGTGATTTTGTCTGTAAGTTGAGGCCTAATTTCTTGCTCGAAATATTTAAAATACTCTACAGGAACATTCCCTGCTATAACTAATTTGCTATTTGTGGCTTTAGCAACTTTTATAGCAATATGAGTTCCCTTAATAGGTTCTATCCTGCCCAAGAAAACCAAAGGAGCATCATCTGGAATTACGGTTTTAAAATTATAAATCTTTAAATCTACGCCATTAAAAATAGGGTAGGCAGGTGCATAAGGTGAAATTTGATTGCTAATGTAGGTACTGCAACCTGTAAAAGCTAAAGTATTTTTTTTAGCTAATTTTTTAGCTTTTTTAATTTGGCTTATCGTTGGTTCCCGCTGATAGCTCATTAATTTGGGAATGTTTAATGACAGATGAGGGAACAAATACAATAATCTACCAAAGCTGTGCACAATATCATACTTACTTTTAAATAGTTCTTTGTTAATTATGTATATGTTCTTAGCAATATCTTTGGCAACATTACTTGTTTTTCCTTTGTAAGCAAATAATTTTGCTGGTGTTTTAGAAAGTGGATGAGCAAATAATGTTACATCATGGCCCAAATTAGTATAGCCATCAATTAACACGGCAATAATTCGTTCTATTCCTCCATATAATAGTGGTGGTACCGGTAATTCTGGATCTGCAATTAATGCTATTTTTAATTTAGGTAGTTTTTCCAAGCTTCAACGTCAATATTTTCCTTCCCTATTTGCAACGGAGGTATTTGGTTTATTTCTATAGATTCTATTATTCGTGGTAATAGACGGAGATATTTCTTGTTTTTAATTTCTGGATGAATTATATAGGCAGGATTTGATTTTACATAAATTGTTGTGAGATTTTGTTGAACCATAAGTATAGATACTAGACTTTCAAATGCACTCGGGTATGATTTTTTTAAAAGTTTTCTTAAAATCAGTTCAATTCTAAACATGATCGGATAGTTATGTCTTATTTGTTTGAACACAGACAAATTGATAAGTGAGCATCTTGTACTGAACCAACAAAATTCAGCATCTTCTTTTTCAAATTGCTCGATTACCGGATGAGTAGCTGGGGAAGCACATAAGAATTTAGCATTATTCTCCATTTTACTTATAGCATACTTCACCCACTTTTGTTCTGCAGCATATGTTAGCATATCAGCATCATAGTGTAATAGATATTTTGTATGAGTGATTTCAAATCCAATTACGTATGCTAAAATAGGTGCCCCTCTGTAATCATATGCTTCATTTTCATTTATTATACCACCTAAATATTTTTTATAAAGTTTGTTTTTTGAATTAAAATTATTGCTATAAATGATTTCCGTTATAACATTTTCATTTTTTAATTTTTCTGCAAGAGAAATCAAAATTTCTAACTCTTTGTTAACGTGGTTATCTATAGCTGTTTTAAATTTAGCATTATCTAGAATTACAATACGTCTTTGTATGTCATTGTGAGATTTGCATAAATGGCGTAGGTTTTGTTCAACATAATCCAAATCAGTAATAGCTACATTTATTATCAATGTTACATTTTGCATATTTATAATGTTCTATAATTAGTCTGACATGTTTAGTGTTCAAGTTTTTAATAAACCTTTATAAATATTATAGTATTTTTCTGCGCAAATTTCTAAAGTTAAATTTTCAACAATGAATTCCCTTGGTCTGTATAATTGAAAATTGGATAAAAATGTAATAAGTTTTTTTTTGAACTGTTCAATATTTTCGAATTTTTCACCACAATCCTTATTCCAATAAGGAACTGAAGAAACAGGTTTAAATTTTACCTTTTCTGGATAATATGATGGGTCTAGCCAAAATCCACCCATATCCCAGGCCAAAATGGGGGTATTTGTTGCCAAAATTTGCTGATAAGCTATACCTTGGGTTTCATGCTCACATAAGAAGATTGCTGCCCTAGCATTACTCAAACTGCTAATTAACTCGGAATGGTCATACTTACCATAGTTTATAAGTTTATATGTGAGATTTCTACTGTCGAGTTCGCAAAGAATAGGGATGACTAAATCTTTGTTATAATATTCATTATTCCAGCGAATTTTATTATATATTAAAAAGTCTATGTTTTGTTTATCTTTAATTATCTCTGGCTTCCATTTATCAGTATCAATTCCTACTGGCCAAGTCTCAACTTTATCGTGGTAAAATGGTTCGCACATTTTTCGCATCCATTCGCCTGGTACAAGCATTTTTTTTACATTCGGATATTTCTCAAATAAATCAGGGCAATCTATTGGATGTGAAAAAACCCCTGCTCCAAAAAGAATTGGATTTTTAAATTTTTCATCAAAAATCAATTGAGGCTTTCCTATTACTCCTATTAACTCATCTGGATTTTTTTTAGCGTATTGGAAATCATTAAATCGATAAGGGATTCCTAAATTATCTAATCCCTTTAATAACTGTAAGGCTACCATCATTACACCGCCTGGTTTTTGTTTACCTCTAATAATTCTTCTAATTATCTGCCTTGGATAACGGTCGTATTTAATCCATCTATCAGGGTTTGGTTCTTGGTAAAAAATATTTAATATTTTATCTGAATTCAAGTTCATTTTTATATTTCTTTTCTACTTCTGATGCATACTTTTTAATCGAATTTATCTCAAAAGGAAAGTCATTGCAATTTATTCTTATAGGGTTTTCAATAAAATCTAATATTGATTTTGTGAGTTCATCATCATTTCCCATTTCAAATAATAATCCATTTACTCTATGTATTATTGTTTCTGCAATTCCTCCTATGTTTGAGCCAATAACCGGTGTATTTCTAGATAATGATTCTAACACAACATACGGCCCAGTTTCTACAACTAATGAAGGAACTATTAAGGCATCAATGCAATCCAAGGTTTTTAATACCTCACTTTTATTGGCATTAAAGATTATATTTATTTGATGATTTAACTTTATAGTGCTAATTGATTTTTCAAATATTGATATATCTTTTTTATCAATAGAAATACAAACGAATAAGTTTAATCGAATTTTAATCTTTTCTAAAGCATTTATTAAAACTTTTAATCCTTTGTTTTTAGAAAATCTTGCGATAAAACCAAATGAAACTGAATCTTTACTTTCATCACTTTTATGAGATTCAGTTGAATTATATTCCAAACCCAATCTTATTAAATGAAGTCTGCTTTTATTAAAATTATTTAGAAGTAGAACGTTTTTCTGCCATTCACTTTGAACAAAGATTAAGTTAGCGTGTTCCTTTAGAAGGTTTATTTGGTAATTTGTTTGGTGTAGTGCCATTAATGCTGAAGAATTTTTCGAAAAAAAATCAGTATGCTTATCAGCAGCTATAATAAGTTCAGATATCCTTGATAGAGGACTGTTATTTGTCTTTAGAGCACATTTAAAGCATCTTTGCAGATTAAATTCACCATCACACTGTTGTCTACCCATTAATAATAATTCCCCCGTCGAACAAGTTGTATTAGCTAAATGACTAGTAAACGCACACGGAATACCCATTTTTTTTGCTAATTTAAAAAAATGTGCATTTAACTTCTCATGCAGGGTATTTAGGTGAAATAAATCTGGTTTAAATTCTTCTAATATATTTTTAAACATTGCCAAAATTGAATTTTCTCTTTCTGTAAGATTTCTAGAAAAATTACCTTTTGGTAAAACATATACTTTTAAATCTTCGTAATAGTAATCATCTTCGATGCCAATCTTCAAGATCGCCACCTCGTTACCATTTGCAATCAATTCTTTCGCTAAGTCGTAGACATAACGTTCGGTTCCTCCATTTGAAGTGGGGTAAAAATACTGTATAGCAAATAGAATTTTCATGAATTAATCGCTCTTTTAATTCCAGCCACTTTTTCTGCGCTTTTGTAGCCAATAATCTTTGATAGTATTCGCAATATCCCTTTTTCAGGCGGTAAATAATCCGGTTCAATTTGAAGCAGAAATTCAATGGCTTCTTTTGCTAAACCTTTATCCAAAACACTCAGCCGGTTAATGCAATGCCTTAAAGATTTTATAATTGCCCTTTTTTTATCAATATTAATATCAACTTTCCATACTGCATAAACAGCTTTAGTGTTTTCATACAAATCCCGTACAAAATTTAAATCGCTTTTTTTTGATAATGAATTTGCCTGACCGGTTCTATATTGAGCCATTATTCCATTTGTATAAACAAATTTTCCTTTTGCAATTCCAGCATCTAAAAAATATCTTGCATCTTGTATCACAGGTAAATTTTCGTTCCATTTTAACTGTTCGCAAATGATTTTGGAATACAATATTGCAGCAGGAGGGCACCAGAAATAAGTAAAAAGTGCGATTTCTAAGTCTCCTTCAATTTCGCGTTTGATGGTTTCAGAGATAATTGTTTCATTATTTTCAGCTCTGAATTTTTGCCAATCACCGTAAGCAACATCAGCATTATGTGTAATTAAAGCTTCTAATTGCAGCTCAATTTTTTTTGGTTTTAGTAGATCATCAGCATCTAAATATTGAATATAATCTCCTTTTGCATGTTTAAAACCGAAGCTGCGGGCATGGCTAACACCTTTATTTTCTGTAGATAGTATTTTTACAGGATTAGAATATTTTTCTAGAATACTTAAAGTGTTGTCTGTAGAACCATCGTTAACAACTATAACTTCTAAATTCTTATGGGTTTGAGCATAAACAGAATTTAAAGTCTCAACAATTGTTTGCTCAGCATTATACGCGGGAATTATTACGGAAACTAATTCCGCTGAGCTAGCCATTCTTGAGTTATTTTTAATGATTCTTCAGTGGGTATTACAGGCTCCCAACCTAAAATTTCTTTAGCCTTTTTAGAAGAGAATTCACTTTTCGTATTGCCAAAAAGTTCATTTAACCAGATAGGAGGGTTGAAAGGTTCCTTAGTATCTTTTCTCAGATTTTCAATTCCGTTATCATGCCATTCAATTTCACGTTCACCGTTTAACTTGTTTCTAAATTTAGGGATGCTTTTGAAAATCACTTTTTTCAAACTTCCTAAAATGGGATGTTGATTTATTAAAGAAACAAATTCATAATTAGCCACTAAATAGCGGGTAATCTTTTTAAGGTTTGTTTTCTCTTTAAAATTTTGTGAAAGTAAACTTTTTGTATCCAGATTTTCTATCAGCTCAGCCTTATCTAATAATAACGGACGAAGAAAATTTCTCCAGGTTATTGTATCATCATTAATAATTAAATTTAAACCATGTGCACTTTTTACGCTCAAAGATTTTTCAATGGCATCTAACAAATTATCAATGTAAACAATGTTTGCTTTTCCAATGCCGTTATCAATCCAGCAAAAACGATTTGAATTGGCAAGTGTTATTGGTAATGTGGTATAAGTTTTGCCATTTGGCCCATAAACACATGTTGGATTTAAAACAATAATCCTGGTTTTGGTTTGAGTTTTTGCAAATTGCAAACACCAATCTTGCATTATTTTTTTTGATTTACCGTAATCTCCACCGGCAGGTTTTCCATTAGAATTTTCATCTACAAAACCATCAGGAAAACCATAAACATTCATTGTACTTAGTACAACAACGGCCTCCGCACCTTGTTCGCATGCGGCTTTTACTACGTTTTTTGTAGCTTCAACATTAATATTGTAAGCGTTTTTACCATCTGTGGCGTAAGCTAAATGGACAATAAATTTCTTCCCTTTAACAATGTTGAGTACCGTTTCATAATTTAAAAGATTAACTTTTGGTAAATCAATATTGAATCGGGCGATTGCTGCGCAGTTTTTGTACCCTCTAACGGGTACAGTTATGTTTTGGATGCCTTTACTCCATAAACGTTCAGTTAATGCGGTTCCAATAAATCCGGTACCTCCGGTAATTAAATAGCTATCTTTGCTTAAATTTGCTGAAGCCGTTTTTCTATTTTTATATGCCCATTCAATAAGCGTAATTACTGCTTTGGCATCTTCAACTTTAACCAATGATTTATCATTCGATGAAAATTTGATTATTTGCTCAACAAAACAGGCTTCAAATACATATTGTAATGATGCATCGCTAAATGCATAATTTAAACTTACCTCATGCACAATGTCATCAGCTGAAGAAAAAAAACAACTTTCGAAATTATCTTTCTCCATCCAAAGTTTTCCGTTTGCACCGATAATTTCAAAAGTATTTTTAAGCTTTTCAGTTCTCGAAAGTTTTAGAGAAATCTCTATCTCCGCTTCATTTTTTAAAATATAATGAACGTTGGCTTCAACTCCTCCTTCATAATCATCATCGTATTTAACGGGTTGGAGCACTCCAAAAAGGTGATATACTAAATCCAGATAATGTACGCCCATATCGGCTAATACGCCACCGTTTTTTGGATCGAAAACCGCATAGCTATCGGCAACCCAGGCATAAGGATTACCATCTTCAATATTAACTTGTTTTATCTTACCCAAAAGATTTAAGCTCTTATTAAGGGCAAGATAGGATGGCATATACCGACGGACCATGCCAGTGTAGACATTTCCGTTTGTTTCAGCCTCAAGCTCAATTATTTTGTCGCATGCTGCGGTAGTCAGTACGAGTGGCTTCTCACATAAAACTGAAATGTTTTTAGCAACACATAATGCTATCGCTGTTTCATGAAGATGATTTGGCAAAGTGATAATTCCGTAATCATAATTCACTTTTGTTTCTGCTAAAAATGCTTCAAAACCAAGTTGTAATACATTTAATTTTTTTTCCTTAAGTATTTTGAAAGTTTCAGGGTTTGGCTCAATAATCGTTATCGAATTAAGCAAGCCAAGATGTTCAAATGCTTTAAGATAGTACTCTTGCACTACTGCACCACCACCTATAATCAGCCACTTCTTATCCGTCATTTAACTAATCTTTTGAAATTCATGCATCTTTTTTCTATTAAGTTCCAGCTTAAATATGCTAAACCAAAGGCTATTGGCAAAGTAATCAAAAATAATATTATAGGTTTGAACTCATGGCTAAAGCTTATTAAAATCGTTTGAATAACCACGAAGTGGTAGATATACAATCCGTACGAAAAATCGCCAAACCGCTCAACCGATTTTATTGGTAGGTGTGTAGTTAGCCAAAGTAAAATATAGAGTAAAAAGAACGGATGTAGTGGATAATGCGGATTATACTTCAAATCCAGTAGCCACAATGCAGTGCATATAGCAAATAATATTTTCGAATCTGGAATGTGTTTTTTGAAAAGAAATCCAATTGAACCGACTAAAAAGTAATAAGGTAAAATAGCCACATTTGCATTGGTGTAAAACTTTAAAAAGAATGTGCATTTACATTCGTCTATCCAATAGCAGGCAATATAAAATAGTGTAAAAATTATTAATACCCATTTCCTTTTGCTTAATACTCCAAATATACCGCCAATAGCTAATAGAATATAAAAAAGAAACTCCCAGGATAAAGTCCATAATGAACCATTCAGTGATTTTTCTCTTAATTGAGCTGTGAGATTTGCAATATCTGGTTGATTGATAATCAGCAACGCGTTTCTAAAAATATATCCAAGCATTTGGCTTAAAATATTTTGACTTAAACTTTGTCCTTTCAGAATGATAATTAATGGCGTTATAATGAAAGCTGTAACCAGTAAACAAACTAAGAAAGCAGGGAAAATTCTAAGTATCCTACGCCACACATAATTTGTGATGCTCGTACTATTTAACCAGCTCGAAGTAATTAAGAATCCACTTAAAATAAAAAATCCATTCACACCCAAAGCACCAAAACTAATTAATCCAATTCGGCTGAGTGGGTCTACACTACCTAAAAGCACATAACTATGCTGTACGATTACGAAGACGGCTAAAATTAAACGGATAAAACCAATAGCATTATCTTTGGAATTGTAGCTTTCTTCGAATGATTTAAGATGCATATAAAGCAATATGTGCCTTCGCCCAATTATTTATATTCATATCGTTGCCAACTCTCGAAAATAATGGCTCGTAATTAAATTTCTGCCATTTTTGCTCTAAAATATAATCTGCTAATTCATCTTTCGTGTAAGCAATAACATCATTAACTAAGAGCTCATTTACGCCTTTGGCCGAACGGGCCAACACAGGTACGCCGCAAGCCAAACTTTCTGCTACGCATAAACCAAACGTTTCAATTTCGCTTAAAGAAATACTACAATCGCTCAGTTGGTAATAGGCTGCCATAATTTCCTTATCTGAAGTTGCTGGCAAATGTATTTCTGTTAACCAACTATTTAATTTATTAAATCTTACAACATCCCCGGTAAGTGTTGTAAGATAGATTTTGCGCTCTGAATTGTAGCATTCTGCTAATCTGGTTTTTATTGCTTCGAACCAGCTTGCCCCTTTTTTTTCGTCTTCCCATCGCCCTTGCGGAAATAGAATTACATCTCCATCTACAGGGATATTATATTCTTTTCGGATATTTTCTTTACCAATAAGTGCTTTACTAAAGTTAGAATTTACGGCGTGAGGTATGGTTGAAATTCTTCCATCAAGATTGTTAATATAGGCTTCATTTTCGCTTTTTATCCATTTAGATGGAGATACAAAATGAATTTTATGTTGTTTGATGAAGTTCCTTTTTTGCTGATGCAGGTATGGAGTGTTATCCCAATTTAGTTTTGGATATTCTTGTAATTTCGGGCAATGATGGCAATTGCTAATGTACCTATCACAATCAATAGGATGGATGCATTTTGCAGTTAATGGCCATAAATCGTGCAGGGTCCAGAAAACTTTATTGCCTTTTGCCAATTTACTTAGTAAATCGAAAGAGATTTGCGCAACATGTGTTACATGGATATGAACTATGCCCGAATAATTGTCGAGTATATTGGGCGAAACGAATTTATCTATAGGATTTATCCATCCTGGTTTAGCAAATAGGTTCTCAAGCTTTAACAACCCTTGTTGAATTCTGCCAACTATACCGCCAAATCTTCTATAACCATTACCTTCCAGAAAACCCTCCAATTCAGCGCTTGATAAAACAGCGCTATTAATTCCTTTTTGCTGTAAAGCATCATGTAAATTCAATGCCGCAATAGTACCTCCGCTATTGTCTTTGTTGGAAATGATGTGAAGTACTTGCATCAAATTGTTTGTATGTAACGATACGCTTTATACCTTCCAATAAATTCTGCATATATCAATCTTGATATTAAAAAATTGAAGTGGAGTAAGTTGTTAACATAATGATAAAAGAACTCGAATACCCTTGGCTTTTTAGTTGTAGACTTGTATTTGTAATCTAAAAGCGCAAATGAAAAACTTATACCCATATAAAGCCTTATTATATATTTTTTTGTTATTCTATTTGCTGTTATGTAGTGTTGCAACTTTAAGTTTGAAAACTGCCCAACATGCAAGTTGTTGCTAAGAGCAAACCAAACTAAATCTGTGTCTCCTCCCGATGATAGAGCTTCACCAATTCTATCTACTAATTTAAACCTATCATCACTAAAATAAGCGTTAATGAACTCTTTTCTTACATACATACCGGCCCCACAAACAAAACTTTCAACTTCCATAGAATTTGATATCATTACATTTTTTTTTTTTTCTTCGATATTAAAAATTGCACATAAATATTGATATTTATAGAACCATTTTTGAGGTTGTTTTTCAAAGACAGGATTAGATATTCCGCAACCAAAAATTTCTAGATGCGGATATTCATTTAGGTTTTTTAAGAAATTAATGATATAATCGCGTTCAAGCCAGTTATCATCATCACAAAATAATAACCAATCATAATTGGCTACTTCACATCCTCTTTTTCTCGCATAATTCAAACCAGCTTTTGATTCGTAAACTATTTGATAATCTATTTTTTTTGAAAATCGATTAAGTTCAAGTTCAGCCACTTTGGATGTTGCATCTGTGGAACAATTATCAACGATGATTATTTCTATCTGAGATTCGATATTTTCAATTTTGGAAATATGCTCGATAGTTTTAGGCAAACGCTCTGCGCTATTGTAGCAACAAATGATTATAGAGATATCTGGCAAGATAATTAAACTTTAAAAGGATTTGGTATTCTTGATAGTTTACGTTTAAATTCTTTGAAGCCTATTAAAAAAGGCAATGATGGATGAATTTTGGTGGCAGACAGGTATATAAAGAAATGATCCTTAATATTGAATCTTCCAGCTGTGTATACAGTTATAATTTTATCGGCTATTGCCTTTATGTGTTTTGATCCAAGATTTATTTTATAGTATTTTTTTATAAAAGCTATAACATTAATCGTTTCGAAACTGGTTTCTATGCTATTTATACTTTTTGCAGATACTGAGCTTTCTATCCTTCTAAAATAATTTTGACTTGAATAAACTAAATCTATCGAATAGTTTTCTAAAATTAATGCCCAAAATAACCAGTCACCACATGCTTTATATTTTATTATATTTTTATCTATAGTTTCCTTATTTTGTATATAAGCTGCTTTCCTGAACAATGCAGCACTTGCATTATATATGAAATTTCCGTCAAGCATATAATTTATAATAAAATTTGAAGATTCCATATCCGCAACACTAGATAATTTGTGCTTTGGATTGGCAATTTTCTCATTATTTTCATCTATCCAAATAGATTCAGCAAACACACAGCCAATTTTATCCGATGCATTAAGCTTCCTTACTGTGTACTTTAAGAAATTTTTACACGCAAAGTCATCACTTTCTGCTATCCAAATGTAGTCGCCTTTGCAAAGGGAAAGCCCTTTAATCCACTGCTTAAATGTATTACCACTATTTGTTTCATTATATAATAAAATGGATATTTTTTTATGAGTTGTATACTTTTCCAAGATTGCTACACTAAAATCTGTAGAGCAGTCATCTAAAATTATAATTTCAAAATCTTGAAAAGTTTGATTTAAGACAGATTCAATCCTCGTTTTAAGATATTTTTCATGATTATAATTTGGTATAATTACAGAAACTAAAGGACTACTCATTAATATCTTCTAAGTTTAAGCCCTCTAACTACCACAGTAACATAATATTTAAATAATCTTCTAAATTCAATTAATCTTTGTATTAATGATTTATTCTGGGCAAAATCGACGATTTTATCCAACTGTTTCATAATAAATTCTTCATTAACAAATTCATTTACTTCATCATTTTTGAAGATCGGTTCCTTAAGCATAGAAAGATAATCAGCATCATTATCATCAAGATATTCTATATAATCTATTACTTCAGTAAAACTTTTATAGTTATGGCAATTAATGAATCTTTTTGGGTTGAAATCTCTTGTTACTAAATCAGAACCCCAATAAATTGGAATACAATTAGAAATAAATGGTTCGTAAATTTTTTCGGTGACATAGCCAGGATAAGATGAGTTTTCAAAAGCGATAACAAATTTGAAATCTTTAATGAAATTTATTTTATCAATTAATTCAAAGCCTGTATTATTGTATAGTTTGCCAGCAGAATCTACACGCCTTCTTTTAGAAAGTTTTAGATAAAATTCGTTTCTTGATTGACCATCTGGATTAGAAACGATAAAGCAACAGAATTTTTTTTTTTGATTTAATATTTCTTCAAAATTCAATTCTCTTTTGACTAATGTATCAGCATCTTGATAGAGCGCATAAAGTGGTAACCGATAATTTCTTTCAGTTATTGGATAATCAAAGCTGAAAGCAAAATCACAATCTTTAAAATCAGGACGTAAATTTTCTCCAGTGAAAAGTATTTTAGTGCAATTATATTTTTGATGATTTGTGCTATATACTGAATAGAATAATATTTCTGGTTTATCACTTAATTCGATCTCGTATTTGAGAGCTAATCTTTTATAAAAGAAGGATTTTTCCGGTATAAAGTCTGGCCAAAAATCAGTGAATTTAATCCTAATATGGGTTTTTCTTTCTGAACTCATTTTTACTAAAAAGCCAATTTTTTATCTTTCTAAATGGATTAATAATGAAATTACCCAATCTGTAATCCAAAGAAAATTGATACATATTTTTATATGTTTGACTGAGTTTTATTTGACTTATTGGGTCAATATAGTGAGATTTGTAAATGTCGATATTCTTTAAGAAAATTTGCCAGTTAATATTTCTATGGAGTTCAGATTTAATAGTGTTTCTGGAGTTCTCTCGAATTCTGTAGAAGAAATATTCTTTTTCTAATTTAATAACTTTTGATTCTTGGTCTAAAAATCGAATCCAAAATTCCCAATCTTCTAATCCATTGTGCATATCATTATCATAACCGCTTGTATTATAAAAGTCAGTTTTTTTAAACATTGCACTACAGAAAATCATATTACCTAGCAACAAATCTTTGTAATTATATTTATTCAGATTTAAACTTTCATTCTCTAAGCCAAATTTTTTGCCATTGCAGTAAACTAATTTTAGGTTTGGATTATTTTCAAATGTGATAATAGCTTCCTCTAAATAGTTTTCGTGAATGACATCATCTGCATCAAGTGGCAAAATATAAGAGCCAGTAGATTTTTTTATCCCATTATTTCTTGCAACCGATACACCTTGATTAGATTGAGTATAATAAATAAATCTATCATCTTTATTACTCCACTCTAAAGCAATGTGCTCACTCCAGTCATTAGAGCCATCATTTACAATAATACATTCCCAGTGTTTATAGCTCTGATTAAAGACTGATGTTAAAGTTTCAGCTAAAAATTCTCCATGGTTGAAACAAGGGACTATTATTGAAACTATTTTCATAATTCGGAAACTTTCAGTTGCTTAAAAATTATCGACAGATACTTCCTTACTCTAGAGTTTTTGAGCGCTAGTCGGTCGCTTTCAAGTCTATCTAGTAATTGATAGTCGGTCATATATGCAGAAAAATTTTTTTGTAGATAATTATTCTTTTCGTTATTTATTAACTCTTGATTTTCACTTTTTGAACTTATTCCATCATACTTAAACAAAGAAATTACGAGAGGAATATGTTTATAGGAAACATTATTTCTGCATATTGAATTAATAAAAAATGCCCAATCAGCAGAGATCTTCATATTACAATTATAATAACCAAATTTTTCGAAAAGCGACCTTTTGATAAATGTGGAAGGATGAGGGAGTGTATCTTTCAAAAAATAATTAAAACTCAATTTTGAAGGATATTCTTTAATCAAACTAAAATCGTCTCCTTCTATTTGTAGATTACCATAAATAATATCTTCATTATTAAAATGCTTCGTTACAGCTTTTAACACATTCTCAGATATTAATTGGTCTCCTGCATTTACAAAAATCAAATATTCTCCCGTCGCTTTAGTGATGCCTTTATTCATAGCATCATATATGCCATTATCCTGTTCGGAAATAATATTGATTTTTGGATGATGTTGATATTTTACTAATGTTTCGATAGTCCTGCTATTAGTTGAACATCCATCCATAACAATAAGTTCGAAATCTTCAAAAGATTGCTTGACAATTGATTCGATGGTTTGATCTAAATCATCATTATTAAGGCATACTGTAATAATGGTTACTGTCATTCAGCTTGCAGTCTTATTCTTAAATTATTAAGTCGTTCTGGTTTTAATGCAATTAAGTTTTCATATGGGTAGTATGCCTTAAGCGGTGACTCATAAACCTCATTATTAAGCTCATCATAGCCATACCATTTGTATCCTTTATTTACCAGATATGAATATATATCACGACATGAATACCCTGTTCTAAATGCATTCTCCTCAGTAAATTCGATTAAGAAAACTGGGTTAAAGTCTTTAGAATGAATGAGTTTTTCTAATCCGCCTAATACATGCAACTCCCATCCTTCAACGTCAATCTTGATGAATGTCACAGTATCTGGTTTTATAGCATTATCAAAAATAAAATCATCTAATCTGATAACGCTTATTTCTTCTTTTAGACTAAGATTTATATGTTGTAGTTTGGAAAAAGAATTCCAGGCATCATGACCATCTTCAGAAACGTTTAGATATAAGGTTTCGTTTTTATCTGAAATTCCCATTTGGAATGTGGTAATTATTGATTTTAAATTATTTAATGAAACGTTTTCATTCAGTCTATTGAAAGTTTTGACTGATGGTTCAAATGCATAAATATATCCGTCTTTCTTTAATTTTGCAGAAGCAAAGATCGAATGTAATCCAATATTTGATCCGATATCGAAAAAAGTATCTCCTGGTTTTAAAAATTTATCTATAAATAGTAACTCCTTGTTTTCAAAACCTTCATAAATCAATTTTGATAATATACTATCTTTGTATAGTTTTAATCTGGTGCCATTACTTAGGCCGTGAACTATGAAAGCATCATTTTCATGAAATAAATTTTGCCATTTTTCAGCTTCCGAAGTTGTTCGGTATGTAATATATTTACTGAATAAATTGATAATTTTTTTCGCTAGAAGGATATCTATGTTCATAATAACTGCCATTTAAATAATGGATTAATTAGGCCAGGTCTTTCATCTGAATAAAGTGAATTTATCCCATCCAAGTTTATCATATTTAGCAAAATCCTCTGTTCTTTATAGTTTAACCATTTTACATTGTGTATCCCAATCGTAGGATAAATTATATATTCATCATTACTTAAAAAGTTTGATGGAATGAAAGTTTTTAGTTGTACAGTCTTTTTATTAAATTTAAAATGTTGTTTATGTTCATCATCATGATAAGATCTGAATATTACAGTCTCAGATGCAGCATGTACTACTTCGAAACCGATTCGTAATCCTATAACGTCCATATTTAACTCAAACTGTATAACTATCTCTATATCTCTGTTCGTTAAAAAATCATTGGAATCTAAAAAGTGCGGTTTGATTTCAAAACTATGTAAAATGATACCGTAATCATTTTTTTTAGTCAAAAGTTTTAATTTTAAATCATTATCCGCTTTACCATTATTCTCTTTGAGATAATCATTTATACTGATAGAAGTTGTTGCATTACTGGTTATGACTCCATTCTTAAGAACAATAGCGCTGTCACAAAGATGGTTAACCATCCCCATATTATGACTCACAAACAGCACCGTTCTCCCTTCACCCTTACTTACATCACTCATTTTCCCCAAGCACTTTTTCTGAAACTCAGCATCACCCACCGCCAAAACCTCATCAACTATTAAAATTTCGCTTTCCAAATGAGCCGCAACCGCGAAAGCTAGGCGTACATACATGCCAGAACTGTAACGCTTCACAGGTGTGTCTAAATACCGCTCAATCCCCGCAAAATCTACAATTTCATCCAATTTACGTTGGATTTCCTTTTTACGCATGCCTAAAATAGCACCATTTAAAAAGATGTTTTCTCTGCCACTCAGTTCTGGGTGAAAACCGGTACCAACTTCTAGCAAACTGGCGATTCTACCTCTACCCGAAATTTTCCCAGAAGTTGGGGCAGTAACTTTACTTAATATTTTTAACAGTGTACTTTTGCCAGCACCATTCCTGCCAATAATCCCAACAGCATCGCCCTGCTCAATTTCAAAATTGATATCCTTTAAACTCCAAACAATATCACTATCACCTTTGGTGCTGCGGTCATTAGCTTCTCCAATCCGTAAAAAAGGATCTTCTTTTCCTCGTACTTTGGCATACCATCGCTCCAAATCACGGCTAATAGTGCCTGTACCAATTTGGCCGAGTTGATAAGCTTTTGAGAGGTTTTCGACTCTTATGGAAATTTTTTTAGACAAACTTGCAGACTTAGTGATTTGAGAACTTATCTTTTAATTTTAGAAATGGTCTTTCGAAAAAGTAGTAGGATAGAAAACCAAATCCAAACACTAGAATTAAATTAAAAGGAAAATAAAAGTACTGCTCTAATATTGGATAATTTCCTTTAGGTATAATGAATAGTTGTTGCCAGATGTAGATACTATAAGAAATAACACAAATTTTTTTTATGAATTTGCTATTTAATATGGCAAAAATGAAATGTGATTTTCTGATAATCGAAAACAAAATCAAGTAGGCTATACAAAAATCAGTAAAAATATCGCCAAATGGGACTGAATAAATTCCATAAATACCTCTTGCAGATATATAATAATTCACATATATCCATATACTACAAACTATGAAGATGCCATATTTGAAATTTTTTTGTTTGATAAGTTTATTTGAGATGCGAGAATTAAAGCATGATAGACTTATTAAAACACCAGTAAATATTGAGCTTGCCGGAACAAAAAATGGGGCTAAAATATAATTCGAAATCTCTTGGTTTAAATGCTGGAAAACCTTAATAAAAGGTATGATTAGGATTATTATTAAACAAATCTTGAAGCTGTTGCGCAAAAATTTAAAAACAAAAGGCCAGATTAGGTAAAATTGTTCTTCTACAGCTAAACTCCACGTATGCCCAGTAAGCCAAGTCGCAGAAAAAAAGCTAAAGTTATTAATGTAGAGCAATGGTCCTAGAAAATTTGATTGTATTAAATTAAGTTTAAGAATTTGATTAATAACAAAAACTGAAATAAGATAGAGGTATAAAACAGGCACTATTCTTAATGCTCTGCGAATAAAGAATTTCTTTAGATTTAAATGGCCAAACTTTATTTTTTCTTTAATTAATAGCGTAGTAATTAAGAAACCACTTAAAACAAAAAATATTTTTACACCTAAAATCCCAATAGCTGTAAATTTTAATATCGTATGAATTAGTGTTCCTTTCTCCAAAGTAAGCATAAAATGTGCTTGAATAACCATTATTATGGCCACAGCTCTCCAACCGTCCAATGAAGGTATGTACTTTACGTCCAAAAAATCTGGAGTTATAAATGGAGAATTTAGTTGCTTTGTTATTGCTTTAATCTTACTTATCATTCTATCTTGGATTAATAGACTTTTGAAAGATTTTCTACTTTGATAGCTATTGACATTCTTTAAATAAAGTTGAGGTTAAGACTGAGGCCTAGTTCAAGACTTTAAGCTTTTAATTAGTTTATTAAGTTCAAAATGGATTTTTTCATTCACTGCTATTAATTCAATTCCTTTTTCAACATCAAAGTAGCCAACGTTTCGCCCATAAATAAGTTGATTTTTTGATTCTAGAAGCGAACCTCTAGACATTACGTAAAATCGCTTTTTATCTAGATTAGTTTCTCTTCCAAAACCTTCTGCTAAATTATCGGAGATAGAAAGGGATGATCTTCTAATTTGTGATGTCAGCGCATAATCCTCTTGCTTTGGTAAATCAGTAGTTAAATTGAATACTGAAACTGCATATTCCATTGCTAACTTCCATACTGGCATTTCTGTGAAATTATAATACATGGTCTAGTATTGAATTTAACATTCATTAGCTCGAGATATAATAAGCAATATAAACAAAATTGAAATTATTTTTTAAGCGCCATACAACCTCAGTCTCAACCTCGTCCTTAGTCTCAACCTCTTCCTCAACCTCACCTAAACCGTATCCACAAAAGTCCGCTCCACTTTATTAAAAATCACTATCCCAAACACAAGCAGTGCCATAGTAACCCCGATAGCATAGACCAGGCTTCCCCAGCTAAAACTACCTTCACCCAAAAAGCCATAGCGAAAGGTTTCCAGAATTGGTGTCATAGGGTTATATTCAATTATCCAGGCATACTCAGGATATTTAGTTAAAGCTGTTGATAATGGGTAGATTACTGTTGTTGGATACATAAGCAATTGTACGCCGAAGCCCACCAAAAAAGCTAAATCACGATACTTTGTGGTCATTGCCGAGATAATCATTCCGGCACCTAAACCCAGCAAGGCCATTAAAACAACAATTAATGGAAAAAGTAAAATGGTTAATGTGATATGGAAGGATGCTCCGTTCAAATAATAATAGCCTATCATTATCAGAAACAATATCATTTGCACACCAAAACGAACCAGATTACTTACCACAATACTTAAAGGCATAATCAACCTCGGGAAATAAACTTTTCCAAAAATGCCGGCATTATCTCTGAATACGGTAGATGTTTTTGTCAAACAATCAGAAAAGTAGTTCCAGGCGGTTATGCCTGCCATATAAAAGAGTGGTTTTGGTAAACCATCGGTCGAAATTCCTGCAAGATTTCCAAAAATAAAAGTGAAAATTATGGTGGTGAATAATGGTTGTATGAAAAACCACAGCGGTCCTAATATGGTTTGCTTGTAAAACGAAACAAAATCCCTTCTTACCAAGAGAACTAATAAATCGCGATAAGCCCAAACCTCATTTAACTTTAAATCAAATAAGGAAGCTTTTGATTCAATAGTCCAATTATGTTCCTCTTTATGTTGCATTAATTCGTTATTCGTTGCGGATTTCCCATTTCTAGCCGATTGTAACCAATTTTCTATTTCCTTTTATCTGTTGCGGTTTATTGGTTACCAGGTTTTGGTCAATCAAATAGCTCCGGCTCTTTAAGTCTAACCCCACAATCTATTTTTTGGTTTATCCAATTTTAGCTCCCTCTCTTCAAGGAGAGGGCGGGGGGTGAGGTTTTTGTAGTTTCACCTTCTGTCTCCATCCGGGTAAGCCTTATCACCTCACCTAGATTCCGCTTTTAAAACGGCATGGTCTAGATTTCAATTGATCCGGCTCTTCAAGGAGAGGGCGGGGGCTTAGGTTTTGTGTTCAAGCTTGCTTCGCAGGTCTTTTTTTATCACGAGAAATAAGCCTACCCAGGCAAGACAATGAACCTGTTTTTTGAACAATTAACCAATTAGCCAATTCAACAATTAACCAGTCTATCACTTATCCGTTTCTTATATCCTTCAAAACCAAAAGCCTTTAAACACTTCTCTTGTAGATCTATTTTGTTGTAAATCAAATCTATTTCGTCCAGTATTGCCGCTTTAAGTGCAGGTTTATCAATTGGATTTACCGACTGACCCAAAGAACCATTTAATATTGCATCTTTACTGCCATCTTGATTTCCGGTAACAGAACGTTTTCCGCAAGCTGCGGCTTCAATGAAGCTTATCCCAAAACCTTCAGCCTTACTTGGCATTACAAAAACATCCGCCAGTAAATAATGATCTATAAGTTCATCATCATTAATAAATCCAATTAATTTAACCCTATGCTGGAGCTTATGCTGTACAATTAGTGCTTTAACCCTTTGTTCTTCTCTAGCATCAGCTTTGCCACCCAAAATGTAATAGAAGTTTTCAGGAAGTTCGGCTAAAACTTCAATAACTTTATCGTAACCCTTGTATTGCTCAGACGATGATAATCTGTTTAACGAAAACAATACCTTAGAATCTATTTCAAGATTATATCGCTTAAGCAAAGATTGTGGTTTATCAAATAAAATCGGTGTTGCAAAGAAAGGATCTAAGCAATTATGTATAACCTTAATGTTTTTTGTTGATACCTGATGGATTTCTTTCAGTTTCTGGGCAGTGTAGTTACTTACTGCGATCACTTCAACTTGCTTTTGGATGAAACTAGTTTTCCATTTGCTCCGCTTACCCCAGATTTCTATACCATGCGCAAATAAAACAATTCTTTTCTCAGGACTAATTTTTTTTATCAGCCAGCCAAAAGGCAAGAGGTTAATATGACTCAGAACGATAACATCAGCATTTTTTCCATTCATTATCGCTTCAAGAGCAAATCTCAACTTACTCGCTCGAAACCCTTTGAATTTGTTTAAATCAACATATCTATCGTCAGGCTGAGCATCATACATACTTAATACCTGATAATTTTCAATGCTGCCCTCCGCAAATAAATCCTTCAAAACTTTGGCAAAACTCCTGCAAACTTTTTCAATACCCCCAGTTAAACCGAAAATATATAATGTAAGAAACAGGACTTTTTTATGAGTTGTCAAACGGTAATTTTAATTGATATGCGCCTTCACTTCAAGGAGAGTCCGGGGTACGTAATTAACTTAAGGGTGTTTTTATCTGCGTTTGTCATCCTGAGCTTGTCGAAGGACAAATATTTTTTATTTAGATTTTAAGAAAGGCCTTCGACAGGCTCAGACTGACAATGGCTTTTCTCAAGTTAATCACATTAGAGGGCGGCGGGTGAGGTGTAACACACCTAGTCAACTACCTGATATAAAGCTATCATCTTACTCCAATGCAGTTTCCCTTTCTTAAAATCCTCAATAAAAGCGTTAACATTTTTATTTCCACGACCGGAAAATTTGCTCAAAAACTGTTCATTCGTTGACAGCCAATTTTCGAAAGGAAATGTGAAACCCATCTTAGGGCGATTCCATATCTTTTCGGGTAATACATTTTTAAAAGCATCAACTAATAATCCCTTTGGTTTCTTCGTTTCGTAAACTAAATCACTTTTAATCTCTTTTACAATTTGAACCAAATCCTTGTCTAAAAATGGAACACGCACTTCAACACCGTGTTGCATGCTCATAGCATCTGTATCCTTTAAAAGTTGGTTTTGCATATAGAGGTTATACTCCAGCCAACTTGCTTTTTGTTTAGCGGTTAAGCTCGATTTCATAACTCCAACATTGGCAGTTTTCAATACCTCATCAACCTCATCAACTGATAAATTCAATATGGATGCAATTTCCTGGGGATTAAAAAAGCCTCGTAAAAAGAGATACTTACCGCTGGTATTTTTATAGCTTAAATAATAAGCTCTTTTTAAAATTTGACTATTGAATCTTAAACCTTGTTTAAGGATGAATCGAGGTAGTTTGCTTAGTTTTTCAACTAAATCCATTCTTTTAAACGAAGGATAACCACCAAATAATTCGTCAGCACCGATGCCAGACAACACAGCCTTTAATCCATTTTGCCTGGCAAAATAAGAGATAAACCACGAGTTAATGCCATCTGTTGTAGGTTGGTCGATGGCAGCCATTGCATGTGGGAAATACTTTTCAAAACACGTCTTGTTTATATTATCTTCCTTATGATTGCTATTAATTTGTTTACTAATCAAATCCTGAAAAGCTTTCTCAGAATATTCAGTTTCATCAAAATTGATAGAAAGGGTATGCAAATTTGACGGATTTTTAATCACCTGATTTGCAACAATACTGATGATACTGCTGTCGATTCCGCCGCTTAAAAAAGTGCCTATTGCTGCGTCAGCATAAAGGTGCCGTTTTACTGAATGTTGCAAGCCTTTTTTTACTTTTTCCAATGCTTCAGCATAATTGTTGATCCTGTTTTCGTCTGCCACATGTGAATAACTATGGATTTCAAAACTATTTGTTGCATGCCACCAAGCCATATAATTAGCTTTTGGTAGCATTTGTATTTCAGTGTGAGTAGTGTATGGCTCGGGAATATGCCCAAAAGCGAGAAAATAAATTTTCCAGTCTTTGTTATTAGTGTATTTATAATCCGTTTGTTTAAAGGCTTTAACCTCAGAAGCAAAAACTAGATTTTGGTTTATGGTGCTGTAATATAAGGGTTTAATACCTGAAGAATCGCGAACCAGATAGGTAACGTTTTGAATGGTATCGAAAATTGAAAAGGCAAACATGCCTTTAAGCTTATCAAAACTTTTAATTCCCCATTCTGCATAAGCTGCAAGGATAACTTCAGTATCACTGTTGCTGTTAAATTCATAACTGAGGTTTAACAATTCGGCTTTTAGTTCCCGATAATTATAAATCTCACCATTAAAACTTAACACCAATCGATTTTCGTTATAAAACATAGGTTGATGCCCGGCTGCACTAAGGTCGATCAACGCTAGCCTTCTATGGCCGAAAGCAATTCCATGGAGCGCTTCAATATAAAAACCTTCATCATCAGGTCCGCCATGAGCCATCGCATCGCACATTGCTTTTACATTTGCAACTAATTGAGCTTCTGTTTTAGTTTTATCTATAATCCCAGCAATACGGCACATATCTATTGGTTTTCAGCTCCGGCTCTTCAAGGAGAGGGCGGGGGTGAGGTTTCTCAACTAATGAGACCTTTCCACTACATTTAATGCATAGCTTAGTCTCTTTAAGGAGAGGGCGGGGGAATGAGGTAAAATCACTAGTTCAATCACGTTGTTAGACACAGCTTCGCCCTTTCAGTCACATTTTGCTTTTAAAAATGTGCCGATTATTATAGCTCCGGCTCTTCAATGAGAGGGAGGGGACTGAGGTCTTTACAACCGCTCTACAAAAGCCATTGATGTGTTTATTTCAATCGCTACACCCATATTTTCTAAACGTAAAATTAGGCGTTGTTTATTGTGTATGGAAACAGTTTCTGCAAGCATACCTTTAAATGGTCCTGCTTTTATGCTCACCTTTTCACCTGGTTCAATATTGTAATCCAAAACTTCTAATTCAGCATCAGTAGCCAATAATAATTTCAAATCCTCTATTTGTTTATCCGGCATGGAAGCAATCTTTCCTGAAAAATAAAGAAACCGGGAAATGCCATTAGTCATTAAAACCTCTAAATGCTCTTTGGCAGAAATATACACAAAGAGGTAAGATTTTATCAAGGGTTCTTCAACAATTTTTCTACGATCGCTCCATTGTTTAATTGTCTTTTTTAGAGGAAGATAACAGGTAATGCTTTTTTTTTGGAGCTCATCATAAGCTTTTTTTTCAGCCCGCGAACGCGTATAAACAGGATACCACTTGTAATTATTATCCATCTAATTAACAATTTTCAATTTAATACCCGCTCTTCAAGTATGGCTTGGGCTTATTCATAACAGCTCCCGCTCTTCAAGGAGAGGGCGTGGGGTGAGGTTATCTAGCACCCCGATATTTTTATCTTTTATTATTAAACAGGATATATTTTTATTAATTTTTAAAATCTATTCCTAATAGCTCCGGCTCTTCAAGGAGAGGGCGGGGGGTGAGGTTATTTAGCACCCCAACATTTTTATCTTTCTATTATCAAACAGATATCCATTCTTCTTCGGCAATCGCATACTTTTATCTTATTTAGTAACTTTTAAAATCTATTCATAATAGCGCCATCTCTTCATGGAGAGGGCGGCGACTGAAGTAAACATAAAATTACAAACATTATTACAATTCAAAACTTTCCCCTAAACCCTAAACCCTAAACCCTAAACCCTAAACCCTAAACCCTAAACCCTAAACCCTTACTTCTTCTTCCAAAACATCCACCATTTTCTATTTTCATCATCGTAATAACCAGAACCCGAATAACCAGAGTAATCAGAATAGTAATATGTACTGTTTCCGCCTCCCCTTGAGTAATCTGTGGTATAATAATTTGAATATAGCGCATCATCGCCAAAGGCATTTAATACTATGGCAAGATTGCTCAAACCATACTCCCTGGATAAACGCTCCGGAATATTTGCTGCCCTCTGTTGCGAAACGCCCGAACGGATAACAAATAAATTAACATCAGAAGAACGAATAAGCGGGATGGCATCTGATACCAGACCTACTGGTGCCGTATCTACCAATACGTAATCGTATTTCGCTTGTAAATCCTTTAATAGTTCTTTCATAGCTTCTGTATGCAATAACTCAGAAGGATTTGGCGGCACCGGTCCCGATGGAATGAAATCAATATGATGCATGTCATCATGTATCATTACATCTTGCAAAGTGGCCTGACCAGATAATAAAGAGCTTAATCCTTTCTTATTATCACTCCCAAATGCCTTATGCAATTTCGATTTACGTAAATCGGCAGCAATTAAAACTACACGTTTTTCAATTAAAGCAAGCGTACTGGCCAGGTTTACGGTTACAAATGATTTTCCTTCCCCGGAAATTTCTGAAGTAATACAAATAACTTTACTTTGCTTATGGCTGGCTAAAAAGCTTAGGTTTGTCCTAACGGAACGAACGGATTCTGCAAACACCGATTTAGGTTTTGATAAAGACAGTGCCTGGCGACTATCTTGGTCTATAAAATCTGGAAACTTTCTAATCACCCCGATTATAGGCGTATGGGTTAAGCTTTCAACAGTTTCTTTATCGTATATGTAAGGATTTAAAAATCTTACCAAAAGAATCAATCCGAATCCGGCAGCCAAACCAAGGGTTAAAGCAGTACTGTAAGCTTTATTAGCGTTTGGAGAAATTGCATAATATGATGGATAGGCAGGGTTAACAATAGATGCGCCCGAAACCACTGCTGCAGCATTCATTTCTGCATCGAGTTTCTTCTCTGATAAAAATGTTCTAACCTTATTATTGACTTCAAAATTGGTTTGAAGTTTCACGAAATTCTGCTCTTTAACCGGAATTGTGCTCATGCTTTGCGTTACACCTGCAATCTGGTTATCAAAATACCTAATGGTTTGTTCGTTCTTTCTAAGCATGGCATCAACGCTGCTTCTGATGTTTGCTTTTACGTTAGAAATTTGTTGATCTATATTTTTAAGGGGTTGCGAGTCGCTGTTAAATTGACTAAGCTTTGCTTCACGATTGGCCAAAAGTGAATTAAGTTGTGTAACCAGTAAACTCAATCCCGAATTTAGTTCGCCATCTAAATCTAAACCAATCTCAATTTTAGATTTGTTGCTGTTTAACTGTTCTTGAAGCTGCCTGATTCCAAATTGCTTTAGTTTTAGCTCGGTTTTTTGCTTCTCAAAATCCGAAAGCTTTCCGACGGTCATTGAGGTAGATGAGCTCATATCTACCAATTTATTCTGTGTTTTGAAATTGGCTAGGTTGCTGCCCGATTTCCCGGCCTCATTATCAATAAACCCTAACTGACTATCAATAAAATCTACAGTTTGTTTTGCCGATCGCCTTCTTTGGATAATGTCATACTTCACATATTCCTTCATGATGGCATTAAGAATATCAGCCGCAAATACAGCATTAGCATCTGTTTGGCTCAAACTCATCACATTTGTAAAACGAGCCGCTTCACCAATATACAGACCACTCATAGCCCTTCCGATAAAATCCTCTTTACTGTTGAACTTGAACTGGTAAGTGCTTTTTCCAGGGATTTTATCTTTAACACGGAAAATCATATTGCCAATATTGATGTTCTGACCGTATTTGTAAACCGTTTTCTGCTTATCGTTCTCTGCTAAATATAAAGTAAAGTGCTCATCATCCGCCGCAGTGACCTCGTAAAGGGCACGATCGAAATTAACACTGTCTTGCTTAATAATTTCAATAACAAATGGCACATTTGGGTAGAGTTCGGTAGTTCTAACCCTTCCTTTTAGGTAATAGCTGATTTTGTAATCCAGCATTTTTACAGCATTAGAAATTACTTCATTGCTGCGAATGGTAAAGCTCTCTGCCTGTATTTTATCTGTATAATTATAATTTGAAGTTTGTACACTGCCATCTCTGCCTAATGACGAGGGACTGCTGTCTTCTAATTTTAAAGAAGCTCCGGTTTGATAAATCGGAGGTGTATACCAAAGGTAAACCCAGGCAATGCTTAAAGCAATACCAACCGTTGCGGCAATCCAATACCAGCGACTTAAAAAAACCCGAAAGATTTTATAAAAATCTATGCTTTGGCTAACACCCTTATTTTCTTGAATCGTTTCAGTCAATGTTTTTTATTTATATACTTAATTTATTATCAGTTTTCTATTGCCAGATGGCTGCAGCTCTATAAGTAGAGGGCGGGGGCTTAGGTTTATCTCGTAATTTAATCTGCACCATATATTATACCCAACTAACCTTACCACTACATCTACGTTTCGCTTCTCAACCGGCATGGTCTGAATCACGGTATGCAGAAATTACCCAACCTAATAACTTCAAAAGAAATCTAGGGAGCCGGCAATTTTTTTTCTTTTGTAGTCAAAAGAAAAAAGCCTGTCCGGCTAAGACACCCATGCCAACATAACACCCAAATCTATTTCGTTACGGTAAATATCAAAATCGCTAAATTCACCACAACCAGCAGTGGCTGTAAAATATTATTAAAACTCTGCAATTTCTCCGTAGTAGCCGCATTTTTTGTAGGCTGTAAAACGATAATATCATGATTCTGCAAAATCAGCTTCTTACTTGCCAAACTATTAATGTCATTTAAGTTTACATAAATAAGTTCCGGATTGCTGCGGTCGCCACGAATAATTTTTAACGTTTTTGGATCTGCGGTTTTAGTGATACCTCCGGCTTCACCAATAATATCAATTAGGGTAGTATTTTCCTTCTCTAAAAGGAAGTTTCCTTGTCTGCCAAACTCACCTAAAAGCGTTACTTTTAAATTAACTACACTTAATTCGATAATTGGATTGCGTAACAGTTGTTTAGCATACAAATCCTGAATTTTAGTCGCGGCCTCCCTTCTGCTCAGCCCCACAACTGCAACTTTGCCTATTGCAGGTAAATTAACCTGACCATCTAAATCTACCGGATAAGAAAGCACAGAATTTATACTGCCTGATGCTGCGCCAGCACTGCTGCCAATTGCCGAGCTAGCCAATCCTGTTGAACCTGTTGCGCCAAACTCCGGGTTTTGAACATTTCTTACAGCCAACTGGTCGTTTATTTTTATTTTGTAAAAAGCATCGCTGATACCCTGATCGTTTACAACATAAACCTGTTTGATGGTGTCTGTTACGATATCACTTGGCGCATTAAAAAGACTACGTTCCCTTCTTGCAGAACAGGCACTTAATATGCTTAATAATAGTAGTGGAATTAAAAATATAAATACGTTTCTTCTATTCAAAATGGCCATGCGAGCTTTTAAGTGTGTTTGTTTGGTATTACAAAAATAATTTAAAAAATGACTTATGAAGAAAAAATATGATGTACCAGAACATCAATTGACAATTATCATGGATATTCCAAATTGTTAAAGCAAGACTTTTACGAAACGAATAATACAGAACGTTTGATTTTTAGTAGGATTAATATTACTTGTTTTTGAAATGATGCCTTGTTTTTTATTTAACATTTTGTTCAGTTGCCTAATGTTGTTGACAAATATCAACTCGAAATGCTTTTCTTGACAATAATCAAGAGAATCTACTAAGCCAATTCTTTAAGAAAATGGGGATAAAGTAATTTTGTAAACCTATTTATGTGAAGCATATCCGCCCGGAAGAATTAGATATTTTTATGGGAAAACCTCTATTTAAAGCGCTTCAGGTAACATCGTACATTTGTACAAGACTTAGCAAAGTTCAGTTCAATTCTATTTTTCTAATCAATTATCGTCGAATTTGATATGATTAGGAAATACCGACCAGATTTATATTTTTGTACGCCCTCTATTGTTTATAGCATATCCCATAAAATTTTTAAGATTTTTATGCGGAGTTTCAGATTTTTTACGTCATTATT
Organism: Pedobacter sp. Leaf132; assembly: GCF_920984695.1. Lineage (NCBI taxonomy): Bacteria > Pseudomonadati > Bacteroidota > Sphingobacteriia > Sphingobacteriales > Sphingobacteriaceae > Pedobacter > Pedobacter sp. Leaf132. The sequence continues at coordinate 108,223 of NZ_CAKLBO010000005.1, forward strand.
ATCATTCATAATTTTAACTGTGTCATATTCCTCTGGTCAAGGATGTGCTGTTAATTACGGGACCACCAGTGAAATTATCTATTATGGAGCTTTGTCAGGAACAAGAAATTTTGGTGCTCCAGTAGCTTATAATAATTCGCCAAGTACAGCTTATCCAAGTGCCTGCCCAAAATATAGTTACGATGATGCAACGACCAATGGTCAAACTTGTAGAGTAAATGGAACGCTAATAGGAAACTATTATATACCTGCAAGTAGAATCATTTTTGTTCCCTGCCCACTCGACGACTATATTCCTTTTCTAATTCTACCGATTGGTATGTTAGGCTTTCCATATTTTAGAAAAAAAAATTTTAACGTGGTGTAGGAATAGCTTTCTAATCGAATGCAATCGTCATAATCAGCTTAACTGGGTATCCTAAAACATCCTACAGAACCATAACCTTTACGCCCGTATATATCAATTGCCCTATTGATGATAATTTGGCTTGGCTAATTCTTCCGGTTGGTTTATTTGGTTTTGCATACTTAAGAAGGAATTAATAAAATTTATTATTTCTATTGATTTCTTCGAAAAAGTAGGTGAATTTAGATTAAAAATTCCTGCAAGTTGTGGCGTTTCAATAATTGGTTATGAATATTGTTCGAAAACCATAAAAGTTGTATGATGATGTAGCATAATTAGTGTGATTGATACGCTGTTCTATATTTTTGTATATGGAAACTGTCCCGTTCCATATCCTCTAATGAAATTTTTAATTACTTTAATATTAATTTCGCTAAGTTTATCTGTATTTCCTCAGCAAAATCCATCAGGATGCATCATTGTATTTCCTTATGGCGCAGTTTCAGCCTATCCAAATGTCTACCGTTCTGTATTGCCTGGAGTGTCTGTACCTACCAATGAAAATGCTGATATTCAAGGTAAAACTGTTTACGATGGGCAAGGGCTAAGTGTGGCAGTAAACTACACGTGCTACAAAAATCCAAATCCTACAACACGCAGGGAGTGTGCAGTAAGAGCAGGTAATGCTAGTCCTTATAAATGGTATGGTGGTGTTTTTGCTCAGGATTATTACCAATGCCCTTTAGATGATTACATTCCACTTCTAATTCTACCAATTGGTCTCATTGGCTTTTGTTACATTCGAAATAGAAGCTTTTATTGTAAAAATCCAGCGTAAAAACTTTTTATTTAAAATTAACGTATATAATACTGTAGTGCCTTAGTTTGAGATATTTACATCCTCTGGTTAATCTTTGCTGATTTGATAAGCTTGTCAACTTGATAAGCTATGAAAACTTTAGTCAACATCACTGTAATCACAGAGCATTCTTTCACGATAGTTAACCCTTTCTCAAATTTAAAAAAGATAAACCTTACTATAATCTTTGTATTTTTAAGTCTTATCTGCCAGGCTCAAGGTTATTTTGTTCCAACGAATAATCAATTGGGGTGCAGAGATAAAAACCTGAATGGATACTTTAACATCAATAATCAGCGTATATATCTACAAACCTACACTGGTACAATTTTCAATGCTAGTTCTGGTGTAAGTTATTCGGATTGGAATTTGGATGAACCTCGACCATTAAATCGCTGCTTTTCTTTCGTAGTTACTTCTGTAAATGGTTGTACAATTAGAAAAATAGTAGCTGGGGTTACAACAAATGCTTTAGGGGATTATGGATATTTTACGAATACTATAAAGTGCCCCCTTGATGATTACATACCATTTCTAATTTTGCCAATAGGGGTATTAGGCTTTATGTACTTAAGGCGCAGGCAATTTAACTTAGCTTAATGATATACAGAAAACTTGTTACCACTAGCTAACAAGGAAGCCAGGAATGAACAAAAAGAACGATCTTTTCAGTAAATAGTGTATTTAGGTTTGTAACACATCATCCGTTACAAATATGAGACGCTTAAGATTATGCTTAATTATTTTTGCATTACTCATTGATAAAAATGTAAGTGCTGCCGAAGGATGTCTTGTTGGCAATAGAATGTACACTAGCCTTGCATCAGTTTCCATATTAGCTGGTCCTGCTTTCACGACAACCAGTTACATTGATTCAAATGGAAGATGTTGGTCTCCAGCACCGTCAGGATCATGCCAGGTTTGTAACGGGACAGCTGCTGTAGTAGCAGGCCTATTAGTATGTGCGGCAGATTTATTTGGTCCCAGAGATGGAATTATTTACAATGGTAATTACTACGCTTCTTTTACAGTTATCAATTGCAACTTCGATGATTATTCCTGGGCCCTCGGTACAGCCACAGGTATTTTTGGTTTTATATTTATCCGAAGAAAAAAAATACGGTAACCTAAGGGTCTTCATACCATAGGCATAGATCAAGTAGGGATAAAGCATAGATAAAGTACTGTAATAGTACTAAGTTATGTTAGCATAGTGTTTCCCGCCGCAAAACACAAGTCGCTATTTTAAAGCAAATTAGATATAAAATAAATTTGATTTCAACAAAACTAATTTTATATTGCTGTATGATTAATCCTATAGCTTATGAAAAAGTTGTGTTTAATCATCCCGCTCTTTCTATCCCATTTATTTGCATTTGCCGAATATGGTTGCTTAGTTCCGGGCTATCCAGAACTATTAATTTATCAAACAAATCCACCCGGTGGTGTTTTTTCGAATAATCCAAATATCTATCCAAATGCCGGCTGCATATGGGTTTTAGATACATCAAAGCCATATAATGGCTGCGTTGGGCATGCCAAAGGTGGTATTAAAGGAACTTATTACGAACAGTGCCCAATCGACGACTATTTACCCGTATTTTTTATCTTTACCGCAGGTATTGGCTGCATCAGCATCAATAAAAGATATAAAATAGTTAATGAAGGTATCTGTAATAACAGTAGTTTATAATGGCGAATCTTTTCTGGAAGCGTGTATTAAATCTGTAATCGCTCAGGATTATGCGGATTTAGAATACATCATCATAGATGGAGCTTCAACAGATGGAACATTAAACATCATTAAAAAGTACGAAAATCACATCTATAAATTTGTTTCAGAAGCTGATAAAGGATTATATGATGCTGTAAATAAAGGTCTGAATCTGGCTTCGGGAGCTGTAATTGGCTTATTGAATGCAGATGATATGTTGGCCAGTAATTCTATAATTACTGAAGTTGCAACATCTTTTAAAAATGATGGAAATCTTCAGGCACTTTACGGTGACTTAAATTATATCCACCCTACAAATAATAAAATTATTAGAAAATGGACATCCAGGCAGGCTGGCAAAAAGGATTTTGAAAATGGCTGGATGCCCGCACACCCAACTTTATATATAAAAAAAGATGTTTTTGAAAAATATGGCAACTATGCTTTAGATTTAGGCACAGCTGCAGATTACGATTTAATGCTTCGCTTTCTTTATGTTCATCATATTAAAAGTAAATACCTGCCAATGCTTATGGTAAATATGCGTACGGGAGGTTTAAGCAATGGTAGCTTGCGAGGAATCTTAAAAGCCGCAAAGAATGATTGGATTGCACTAAGAAGAAATAAGCTTCCATTACCTCTCCTTATTTTGCTTAAAAAGAAACTGAACAAAATTGAACAGTTTTTTCTTACGTAGTTAAAATTATCTTTATGATATTTATCATTTAATACACTTGCTTTGTCACAGTAAAATTGCATTTCATATATTTGTGTAAACCAAACCTCTAATTTTGTTAAAATACCTATTGCAATCCTACCCCGAATTGTTCTATGTAGCCATTTTCGTTTTAGCAGCGTTGATGGTTGTATTTAGTATTCCTTCAATAATTTTTACTTCAATAAAATACGGTCTTTTTGATACTAATGACATGCATCGAAAAAGCCATGGGAATAATATTTCCAGATTAGGTGGTTTAGCAATTTTTGTAAGTTTCACGATTAGTGTTTTACTTTTTGCAGCACTTGTTCAATTTAATGAGGCAAATTTCTTGATTACATCATGCATAATACTGGCCGCATTGGGATTGAAAGACGATGTTTATGGTATTAATACCAGTACAAAATTCATATTGCAATTAATTGTAGCCATTATACTTGTCTTTTTTGGTGGTTTTAGATTAAGCAGTTTGTATGGCGTTTTAGGAATTGGAGACATGAACATGCTTTGGGGTGGAGTTTTTTCGGTGATATTAATTATATTCTTGAACAATGCCTTTAACCTCATCGATGGAATTGACGGCCTGGCGGGTTCTATTGGCATCATTGCAAATCTGTTTTTTGGTGTATTTTTTGCCATGATGAACCAGCTTGCCTATGCATTTATTGCCTTTGCATTGGTGGGTGCTGTTTTAGGTTTTATAAGATATAACTGGTACCCTGCAAAAATTTTTATGGGCGATACCGGGGCACTAATTATAGGTTTGGTAACAGCGGCTTTATCAATAAAGTTTATCGAGCTGAGTAAATTTACAGGTGAAACTACTCCATTTGTTTTTTCTGCACCGGCAATTGCAGTTGCTATGCTCATAGTACCCATATATGATTCTCTGCGTGTTTTTACCGTAAGAATATTTAAAGGAAAATCGCCATTTGAAGGCGACAGAAACCACATTCATCATCGTTTAGAAAGATTAGGCTATAAACCCCCACAAATTATTCTCTTAACCGCCGGATTAAATATAGCGGTAATAACAATGGCATTGCTGATGCAAAATTTCGGTAATTTCTTTCTGATATTTTTTATTATTGGCCTGTGCATAATCTTTGATTTCGTACTCTTCTACCGCCTCCGCATAAAGGACCAAAAAGCAATATTAAAGCTGTGATAAGTTGCGTGTTATCAGTTATAGCTTCGGCACTTCAAGGCGAGGTTGGGGGTGATGGCTCAATTAAACATTTAACTCTAAACTTGATTTTTTTTTGCTTTAACAGCTCCGGCTCTTCAAGGCGAGGTTGGGTGGTGAGGTCAAACTAACTGCTTTCTATTTCCACTTTGCTAAGCCTTTCCCACTACATCATCGCTCTGCTTTTTAGCGGCATGCATTTTTTCTGCACTAACGGCTCCGGCTCTTTAAGGAGAGGGCGGGGGGTGAGGTTAAACTAACTACTTTCTATTCCACTTTGCTAAGCCTTTCCACTACATCATCGCTCTGCTTTTTAGCCGGCATGCATTTTTTCTGCACTGACGGCTCCCTCTCTTTAAGGAGAGGGCGGGGGGTGAGGTCTCAATCAACATTTAACTCTAAACGTGATTTTTTTCTGCACTAACGGCTCCCTCTCTTTAAGGAGAGGGCGGGGGGTGAGGTCTCAATTAACATTTAACTCTAAACTTGCATTTTCTTTGCACCAACGGCTCCGGCTCTTCAAGGAGAGGGCGGGTGCTGAGGTTAAATCGGCTGAGATTTTCACTTCCCGCTACCCTTTTTAACTCAATCTCCATAAATAGCACCCTCTCTACAAAAACAGGAAAGGATCATAAGTCTTAATAATTATATTATCTCAACAATTCAAAATAAAGATTAATTTTGCGCTCTAATTTTAGTTAATGAGAATTGCAATAAATGGCTTTGGTAGAATAGGGAGAACCTTTTTACGTTTGGCATTAGCCGAGGGTTTTGAAGTGGTGGCGATTAATGATTTATCGGAGCCTAAAACAATGGCACACCTGTTTAAATACGATACCATTCACGGCGTATTTAAAGGGACTGTAGAATCTAAAGTTGATGCCATCGTTATCAACGGGATTTCTATTCCGTTTTTTTCTATGAAACATGCCATTCAGCTTCCATGGTCGGCTTTAAAAGTGGATATTGTAGTAGATTGTACTGGCAAAAACTTAACGAAAGAAGATGCTGAAGGACACATTCATTCTGGCGCAAAGCAGGTAATTATCTCTGCTCCTGCGGCTGATGATATCCCTATGGTTGTTTTGGGTGTAAATGATGAAGATATAGATTTAACAAGTCCGATTTTATCAAATGCCAGTTGTACCACCAACAACATCGCCCCGATGATAAAAATTTTAAATGATAACTGGGGGGTGGAAGAAGGTTACATTACTACGGTTCACTCCATGACGGGCGATCAGAACCTGCATGACAGCAATCATAAAGATTTGCGCAGAGCCAGGGCAGCCTCATCATCAATTATTCCAACAACAACAGGTGCCGCAAAGGCCATTACGCATATTTTTCCAGAACTGGATGGTCGGTTGGGTGGCGCCGGAATCCGCGTTCCGGTGTTAAATGGTTCCTTAACAGATTTTACCTGCATCCTTAAACAAAAAACAACGGTTAAAGAAATTAACGACGCATTTAAAAAAGCTGCCGATAATGAACTGGCTAATCTATTAGAATATACAGAAGATCCAATTGTTTCTATCGACGTTATCGATAACCCACATTCTTGCGTTTTCGATGCACAGCTTACTTCTATTGTAGGCGATTTAGTCAAAGTGGTGGGTTGGTACGATAATGAATTTGGCTATAGCAGCAGAATTGTTGATTTAATTAAAAAGATTCAAGCAGTTGCAGCATAGTTAGAAAAAAAACAATCATCCGATAGGAATAAACAATTTACAATCTAAAAACCAATCAACTAAAAAACCAGCAATTACCTTAATTTACGGGAACGATTGCATAAATTTGAAACATCCCCGAAATAAATTAAATCTATGGTAAAATTCATATCGTCAACAGAAGTTCTTCCGCTTCGAAGCATGATGCTTAGAAATGGAAAATCATTTGAGCATTGCATTTTTGATGGTGATGAAGCTTATGATACTTTTCACCTTGGCTATGAGCTTGATGGAGAAATCAGATCCATTGCGAGCTTTATGCGTAACGATTTTTTTGAAAACCAGGGAGAGGGTTATCAGTTGAGAGGGATGGCTACGCATAGCGACTATGGAGGCAATGGGTACGGAAAGGCACTTGTAGATTTTGCCATCGAATACCTGAAAGAATACAATACCAATTATCTGTGGTGCAATGCCCGTTCAACCGCTGCACCATTCTATAAGAAAATCGGTTTTACAACCGAATCTCCAGAGTTCGACATCCCAGGAATTGGCTTCCACTACGAAATGAAATTAAACTTAAAATCAAAATAAATAATAAACATGAGAACAATAGACCAGTTTGACTTTAAAGATAAAAAAGCCTTAATAAGGGTAGATTTTAATGTCCCTTTGGATGATAACTTTAAAATTACTGACGATAAAAGAATGCGTGCTGCACTTCCAACCATCCAAAAAATATTGAAAGATGGTGGCTCGGTTATTTTAATGTCGCATTTAGGTCGCCCTAAAGATGGTCCGACAGATAAATATTCTTTAAAACACATTCTATCTGATTTATCTTCTATGTTAGATTTGGAGGTTAAATTTGCAGATGACTGTATTGGCGATACTGCGGTAAATGAAGCTAAAAATCTGGCAGCAGGTGAAGTTTTATTGTTAGAGAATTTGCGCTTTTATAAAGAGGAAGAAAAAGGCGACAAAGCTTTCGCGAAAAAACTTGCGGCTTTAGGTGATGTATATGTAAACGATGCTTTTGGTACAGCTCACCGTGCGCATGCTTCAACGGCAATTGTTGCAGAATTTTTTCCTGATGCAAAATACTTTGGTTATCTGATGGCTTCTGAAGTAGAGAATGCAGAGAAGGTACTAAATCATCCCGAAAGACCTTTTACTGCAATTATGGGTGGCGCAAAAGTGTCGGATAAAATTCTTTTAATTGAAAAGTTATTAGATAAAGTCGATAACCTGATTATTGGCGGTGGTATGGCTTACACATTTGCAAAAGCGCAGGGCGGAGAAATCGGCACTTCACTTTTAGAAGCTGATAAACAAGAACTTTCTTTAGAGTTAATAGAAAAAGCAAAAGCTAAAGGTGTAAACTTAATTCTTCCCCTTGATACTGTAATTGCTGATAAATTTGCCAATGATGCTGATAAGAAAAATGTAGATTCTGGTCAGATACCGGCAGATTGGATGGGCCTTGATATCGGTCCTAAATCAGCTGAATTATTTCAGGAAGTAATTAAAAATTCTAAAACCTTATTGTGGAATGGCCCGATGGGCGTGTTCGAAATGGAGAGTTTTGAAGTAGGCACCAAAGCTGTTGCTGATGCTGTTGTAGCTGCAACGAAAGACAATGGTGCATTCTCATTAATTGGTGGCGGCGATTCTGCTGCAGCAATTGCTAAATTTGGTATGGAAGATGAAGTAAGTTATGTATCTACCGGTGGTGGTGCTTTATTAGAATATATGGAAGGAAAAGAATTACCGGGCGTTAAAGCAATCAACGATTAATCAAATCCTGCAAATAATTAGAAAAGGCCCGAAATAAAATCCGGGCCTTTTTCACAGGCATTAAATGCCATACTATAGTTGAGAGATTAATAGTATTTATGAAGCATTTTCAAACTCCTCGAACATAGCCTCGAGCGAAGTTTTATCTAAGAATACAGCACCGCTCGAAATCTTATGACCAGGAGAAAATATGGTTAACGATCGCTTGTCGCAGTCAACATATTTGCGAAGTTCCAGAAACTTCTCTGATGTAATTTTAAAAACCATTAAGGTTTTTTTCTCTGAATTTGACATAGCTGCCTGTTAGTTTAGTTTCCCGCATTAACCAAGCTCGTACACTCGGTTAATGGTCTCACAAAAATCTTATTTAATATTTATAAATCGTTTAAACAGGGAAGTGGTTTTTGTATTGATATTGAAAATCATTACAAAATTATCCGTTTTTAAGTCCTGAAAGATAAGTAGAGGGACTTTTATCCATCACTTTCTTAAAAGCGACGAAGAAGGTGTTTCTTGATGAAAAGCCTGCTTCCAAAGCAATGGCTTCTAAAGTATATTGTTTCCAGTCACCCGAATCAAGGCGTTCCTTTACATATTTAATTCGCAGATGGTTAATATAAGTATTGAAGTTTGACTGGTAGTGGTTGTTAAATAAATCTGAGAGTTTATGATTTGCTACATCCATTTGAGAAGCAAGTTCACTCATCGTTAGGCCAACTTGTTTAAAGGCTTGCCGCTTTATAACATGGTATTCCACCTGCTCAATCAGCTTCTCATCAACCGGTTTCGCCTTTCGTTTTTCTGAAGCGACATTATCTGTCGAAACCTGGATTGAGGGAAAATTGTTATCTTCCTTTTCAAACTTAACCGCGAAACCAAATATCATTTCCGGGTTTAAAAAGAAAGACAGGCTCAGTAAAAGTAAAGTTAAGGCTAGTGTTAAAATCAGCGGACTTCTATGTAACATGAAGTAGGCACTGTTTGCATTGTGTACAATTGCAATATTTAAAGCGAGCATCCCCAGAAATATCAAGGCCAACAGGCTTGAAAAAAGATAGGCCCATTTAATGGTTTTAGTTCTTTTTTGTTTGGCTGCGGTATAAGTGAGTCTTAACTGAAGGAAAGAATAAATGAGTGCTGAAAGCGGAAAAGTAAACCAATGACAGGGCTCTACAATATATTTGCTATTTGAAAATGCGTAATGAACATCTTTTGCCACCCGGTTTACAACAAGCTGCTGTTGCGATAAATCAAGAAAATTATAAGGCATTACCGAAACCAGCGCTGGTATAACAATTAAGAAATGTAAGAGGTGTTTCTTATTAAATTTTCTATAGCTGGGATTTAGTTCTCCTCTTAGGTACAAGTAAAAACATGGGCCAATAGCATAATATAGTGGCAAGCCCTTGTTAAATAAGATTGGATAATGTTGAATATTGCCCGAACCCGTTAAAAGAAATATCATGGCGTACCATGCAGTGCCGCCAATTGCAACAGCTAATAAAGCATTTTGATAATTCTTATCTCGTCCGTATATCCATAAAAGGATTACAACAAGGGATAATATAAAAATTGCACCAATAACGGTTAAAAAAAAGGGATGCAAGAGGCTACATTTAGTTAAGGGATTCCAAAATTAATAATCTAATATATTTTGATGGTTAATATTCCTAATTGCTCTTATTTTTTAAGGCATTGCAACTTTTTAACGCCCAGTAAATAAGTACCGGTTGAAAAAACAGGCGGGCGAATCTTTTGATATCTGTATCCAACCCAAAAGCACTGCGTTTATTGGTGTATTGTGCAATATTACCAGGAAATACTGCTACAAACATTAGCGCTGCCATTACTCCAACATGCTTTTCATATTTTTTTGGTGTTACAATCAAAGCAGCACCCAAGGCAATCTCTCCGATGCCAGATAATACAACGGTATCATCCTTTTTTAGCGGTACCCAATCCGGTACCTGTGCCTGGAAATCCTTTCTGGCAAAAGTTAAATGACCAATACCAGCAAAAATCAATCCTGCACCTAATAAAATCTTTGCGGTCTGTTTCAAATTCATCTTCATTTTAATATAATTATCTGATAATAACATTTATACACAAAATATGTTCGCACAGCTGAAATCTCAAATGTTATGATGTTTATAACATTTCGGCAAAAACGACTGTCATGAAGGTATATTTGTTGCCTTATTAATGGTGGATATTTAGTCGTTGATGATGAAAATAATTTTTAACTGACGAAAAAATCAGGGTCAGCTAACTGGCTTTTTATCAGTCGATAAGCCATTTAATCAATGCTGAAAGGGGTTTTTTAATCCCTGTATTTTAGTCTTCGGTGGGAGAAAAGTGATGTGGAAAACTTTTTTGTGGTAAAAAGTGGTAAAAAGTGGTAGAACTCTTTACTTTTACACTACATAAAAAGTGTAAGCACCGCTATGACTCAACTTTTAGGTGAATTTGATTGTAAACTTGACGCAAAGGGACGCCTTATGGTACCTGCTGCGCTTAAGAAACAATTGCCTGAAAATGAGAAAGATGTATTTATTATTAACCGCGGTTTTGAGAAAAATCTTGTTATTTATCCTAAATCTGTTTGGGATAAAGTGCTTGTTGAAATAGGCAAATTGAATGCTTATGACACAGAGGTTAGGATGTTTATCCGTTCGTTTACTCGTGGTGCAACCGAAATTAATCTTGATGCTGCGGGTCGTGTTTTAATTCCAAAATCGCTTGCAGAATATGCTGGCTTAAGTAGTGATGTTGTTTTAGCTGGTCAGCTGGATAAAATCGAAGTTTGGGATAAAAAATCATACGAAGATATTTTTGATGACGTACCAGAGAATTTTGCTGCATTAGCACAAAAGGTTATGGGTGGAAAGAAAGGAGGCCTTGATGGAGAATAATTACCACATCCCTGTTATGCTTCAGCCCTGTATTGATGGTTTAAATATTAAGCCCGATGGCGTTTATGTTGATGTTACCTTCGGTGGTGGCGGTCATTCTAAAGAAATTTTGAAACATCTTGGTAAAAATGGAAGATTAATTGCTTTCGATCAGGATGCAGATGCGCAGGCAAATATTCCTGCAGATGATCGTTTCATCTTTATCGATCAGAATTTTGGTTTCCTTAAAAATAATTTGCGCTTAAACGGCTTTAAACAGGTTGATGGCATTTTAGCAGATTTAGGCGTTTCTTCTCACCAGTTTGATATTCCTGAACGGGGCTTTTCTATTCGCTTTAACGCAGATTTGGACATGAGGATGGATAAAAACGGACGTTTAACCGCGGCTGAGGTTTTAAATACTTACTCAGAAGATAAGCTTCATAAGATTTTTGGAATATATGGAGAAGTTAAAAATGCTAAATCACTAGCCAGAGCTATTGTAACGACACGTTTAGATTCTCCATTTACAGATATCGATAGTTTTAAATCTGCAATCGCTACATACATCCCGAAAGGAAAAGAGAACAAATATTTAGCGCAGGTATTTCAGGCTTTGAGGATTGAAGTTAATGCTGAAATCCAGGTGTTGGAAAACTTTTTACAGCAAGCGGCTGAGGTTTTAAAGCCAGGTGGTCATTTGGTGGTGATGTCTTATCATTCATTAGAAGATAGGCCTGTAAAAAATTTTATGGCCAAAGGTAAATTTCAGGGCGAGGTTGAAAAAGATTTTTTTGGTAACCAGCAAAAACCATTCAATGTAATTACACGCAAGGCGATAGTTGCTACAGAAGAAGAGATTGCTCAAAATAACCGGGCTCGGAGTGCAAAGTTAAGAATAGCTGAAAAGATATGAACAGGTTTAGAGAAGATGAAGAGGAGTTAGGGCCTGAACCTGAATTAAAGGTAAAGACAGAAAAGGTAAAAACTGAGCGGGTAAAAACTGAAGAAGAGAAAAAATTTGCAGAAACCTTTTTAGGTAAGTTCTTTATAGAAGGTGTAATATCAAAAGAAGCGGCTACAGATGCATTGCCGTTTTTATGCTTTCTGGCTTTTTTAGGGATGATTTATATCGCTAACAGCCATTTTGCAGTAAATAATGTTCGCCGTATTGATAAGCTGAATAAAGAAGTAAAAGAATTAAGGTGGGAATATAAATCGATGAAAGCCGAGTTGATGTTTAAAAGCAAACTAACCGAAGTGGCTAAAAAAGTTGATACACTAGGCATAAAAGAATTAATAGAACCTCCAAAAAAAATAATTGTTAAAAGCGATGAATATTAGAGCAAACATATTGCTTCGTGTATATCTGGCATTTGGCTTAATTGTGCTTTTTGCTTTGGCGGTAGTTTTACGCCTTGGCCAGGTACAATTTGTACAGGGGCATAAATGGAGAGCTATGGCTGATAGTCTTTCCACAAAATATTTACCTGTAGAGGCCACTCGAGGTAACATATATTCAAACGATGGCAGTTTACTGGCAACCTCTGTTCCGGAATATGAATTGCACATGGATATGTTTGCCGGTGGTATCGCAGATGATAAAATTTTTAACGAAAAAGTTGATTCGCTGGCCATTAAGCTTGCAGGTATTTTTCAGGATAAATCTGCAAAAGATTATTCGCGAATGCTTCGTAAAGGTCGTGCGGACAGTGCCCGTTACTTATTAATTCGCCGTAAGGTAAGTTATTCGGATTTAAAAACAGTAAGAACATTTCCTTTGTACAACGTAGGTAAGTTCAGCGGTGGGTTAATCGCTGTGCAGCAAAACAAACGCATTTTGCCTTTTCAGGCATTGGCTGCCCGTACCATTGGATATAAAAATGCCAATGTTAAAAACGGTGTAGGTTTAGAAGGTGCTTATACAAACTACATCAATGGCGAAACCGGTAAAAGGCTAATGCAGCGTATTGCTGGTGGTGTGTATGTTCCGGTAAATGATGAAGAAGAAGTAGCTCCGAAAGATGGTGCCGATATTATTTCTACTATCGATGTTAATATGCAGGATTTAGTTCAAAATGCATTAGAGAAACAATTGATAGCAACTAAAGCAGACCATGGAACGGCTATTTTAATGGAGGTTGAAACAGGAGAAATTAGAGCTGTAGCTAATTTCTCAAAAGTTGAAGAGGGTATTTATAAGGAAAAATTTAACTATGCTATTGCGGGTAATCAAGATCCAGGCTCAACATTTAAGTTAGCCTCGTATATGGCTTTACTTGAAGATAAATTGGTAGATACCAACACAATGATAGGGACAGGTTATTACCAGATTCCTGGAAAATTAATTACAGATTCACACCCAGTAGTCACTTCAGTAACAGTTAAAAGAGCTTTCGAGGAATCTTCAAATGCAGCGATTGCTAAATTGATTAACATGCATTATGGAGCTGATCCAATAAAATTTACAGACCACCTCTATGACTGGCGTTTGAATGAAAAAATGGGTCTCCAAATTCCTGGAGAAGCAATGCCAGTTGTTAAAAATCCAAAAACAAATAAAAGCTGGGGAAAAATGACTTTGCCACAAATGGCTTATGGTTACGAGATGCAGTTAACGCCATTAAAAATGCTTTCTTTTTATAATGCGGTTGCAAATAACGGGAAATATATTGCGCCAATCTTTGTAAAAGAAATCAGAAGATTAGGTAATCCGATTGAGCAGTTTAAAGCAAAAGTAATCAACGAAAAGATATGCTCGGATGAAACCCTTAGCAAAATGAGAAAAATGCTCGAAGGTGTGGTAACTGAAGGTAGTGGAAAGCAGATTGTTTACAACCCACTTTATAAAATCGCAGGTAAAACAGGTACTGCTCAGGTTGCTGACGCCAATAAAGGTTATAAGGCCAACAGACAATATCAGGCATCTTTTGTAGGATATTTCCCTGCTGATAAGCCAAAATATTCGATGATTGTGGTGATTAACGACCCGAAAGGTGCTTATTACGGTGCTTTGGTTTCGGGACCGGTATTCAGAGAAATAGCTGACAGAATTTACGCCAGCGACATGCAAATGTATAACGATGTGCCAACGAGGTTGGTAGGTAATACAGGCAATCCGCCAACAAAAGCCGGACAAAGTAAAGCAACTCAAAAAGTTTACAAAGCATTTGGTTTTAAACCACTTTTTGCTTCTAAATCTGAATATTACAATACAATAGATACCAGTGCAGGAACAATTTTCCAGGAAAACAGCGAGCGTAAAGGTGTTATGCCGAATGTATCAGGAATGGGATTAAAGGATGCGCTTTATCTTTTAGGTAACGCAGGTTTAAAGACCAGGGTTTCAGGTTCTGGAAAAGTTATCAGGCAATCCGTACAGGCAGGTGTGAAGGTTAGCAAAGGATTATTGGTAGATATACAATTAGATTAAAATATAAGACTGATTGGGATTTCAGGACTTTGAGTCCACAGATTTCAATCATTCAAAAATAAAATATATGCAATTACAGGATTTATTATATGGTGTAACGATTAAAGAATTGGTTGGCAAAACCGATAGGGAAATTGCTGCACTTAATTTTGATTCGCGTAAAGTTGCTAAAGATGATGTGTTTTTTGCAATCGTTGGCACGGCGGCAGATGGTCATCAGTATATTAGTCAAACGGTATCTCAGGGTGCAGCAGTTATCATCTGCGAAAACCTGCCGGAAATTGAAGATTACAGTGTTACCTATGTTAAAGTAGATAATACTTCAGTTGCTTTGGGCATTATGGCGGGCAATTTTTACGGTAATCCGTCAAAAGAACTTAAGCTAGTAGGCATTACCGGTACCAACGGTAAAACAACAATTGCTACAATATTATATAAGCTGTTTAAAGATTTAGGTTACAAAACCGGCTTAATTTCTACGGTTGAAAATTTCGTGAATAATACAGTTGTTCCATCTACACATACTACTCCAAACCCGGTCGCATTAAATCATTTGTTAAAAGATATGGTAGATGCGGGCTGCGATTATTGTTTTATGGAAGTAAGCTCCCATGCAGTTTCGCAGCACAGAATTGAGGGTTTAACCTTTTCGGGGGGAGTGTTTTCTAACCTTACGCATGACCATTTAGATTTTCACAAAACTTTCGATGCTTATTTAAAGGCAAAGAAAACATTTTTCGACATGCTGCCTAAATCTGCTTTTGCATTAACCAATATTGATGATAAAAACGGTATGGTGATGTTGCAAAATACCAAAGCTCATAAAAAAACCTATGCGCTTAAACAACTTGCCGATTTTAAAGCTAAAATAGTTGAAAACGGTTTCGCTGGTTTGCATTTGGATATTGATAATGAAGATGTTTATTTCAAATTAATCGGTTCGTTCAACGCCTATAATTTACTGGCGGTTTATGGTACAGCAATTTTATTAGAGCAAGATAAATTAAAGGTTTTAACACTTTTAAGCCGTTTAACCGGGGCTGAAGGTCGTTTTGATTATATCGTTTCTGATGATAAAATAATCGGAATTGTTGATTATGCACATACTCCGGATGCTGTACAAAATGTCTTGAATACCATTGCTGACATTAGAAAGGGAAATGAACAGGTGATTACTGTTATAGGTTGCGGTGGCGACAGAGATAAAACCAAGCGACCAATAATGGCTCAGGTTGCCTGTGATTGGAGCGATAAAGTTATCCTTACTTCCGATAATCCACGTACTGAAAATCCGCAAAGCATAATTGATGATATGGAAGTTGGTGTTTCGCCAAGTAACAAACGTAAAACCTTATCCATTTTGGATAGAAAGGAAGCTATAAAAACGGCTTGCCATTTAGCACAAAGCGGAGATATTATTTTGATTGCCGGAAAAGGACACGAAAAATACCAGGAAATAAATGGTGTGAGAAACCACTTTGATGATAAGGAAATATTACTTGAACAATTTAACCCTCGCCGCTAATGTTATATTTATTATTCGAATACCTGCATAAGCATTACGATATTCCTGGATTAAGGTTGTTTCAGTACATTACTTTCCGTGCCTCTGTTTCCATTATTTTATCGCTGATTATCACAACTGTTTACGGTCGTAGATTAATTGATTACCTGCACACTAAACAAGTTGGCGAAACGGTAAGAAATTTAGGGCTTGAAGGCCAAATGCAAAAACAAGGTACGCCTACTATGGGTGGAATCATTATTCTGCTTGGTATTTTAATTCCAACATTGTTATTTGCAAACATCGCAAACGTGTATGTTATCCTAATGATTATTACCACCATCTGGATGGGAGCAATTGGTTTTCTGGATGATTACATCAAGGTTTTTAAAAAAAATAAAGAAGGTTTAGCCGGAAGATTTAAAGTTGTTGGTCAGGTGGGTTTGGGTATAATTGTAGGTTGTACCATGTATTTTCACCCGAATATTGTGGTTCGCCAAACGGTTAAAGATGATGTAAAAAATACCTCTTCTGTGCCAATGGTGTTGCGCCAAAAAGGAGAAACCTTTTACTATACGCAGGATGTTAAATCAACCAAAACCAATATTCCCTTTTATAAAAATAATGAGTTTGATTATGCCAAAGTACTTAAGTTTTTAGGACCGGGATATGAAAAATATGCATTTCTGGTATTCTTAGCTTTTACTGTATTTATCATTACCGCGGTATCAAATGGAGCAAATATTACCGATGGTATTGATGGGCTTGCCACTGGTACATCGGCCGTTATTGGTACAACCCTGGGTATTTTAGCCTACGTTTCCGGAAATACCGGCTTCGCAGATTATCTGAACATTATGTACATCCCAAATTCGGGCGAGCTGATGATTTTTGCCGGTGCATTTGTAGGTGCTTGTGTTGGCTTTCTTTGGTATAACTCTTATCCGGCTCAGGTTTTTATGGGCGATACCGGCAGTTTAGCCATCGGTGGAATTATCGCTTCTTTCGCGATTATGATTCGTAAAGAACTTTTGATTCCAATCCTTTGTGGTGTGTTTTTGATAGAACTGGTTTCAGTAATTATGCAGGTGTCTTATTTTAAATACACAAAAAAGAAATTTGGCGAAGGCCGGAGGATTTTCCTGATGTCGCCTTTGCATCACCATTACCAGAAAAAGGGCTATCACGAAGCAAAAATTGTTACCCGCTTCTGGATTATAGGCATTATGCTCGCAATCATGACGATTGTAACCTTGAAGTTGAGATAGGGATTAAGTGGGAAGTACAGAGTTGAAAGTAAAAAGTTAAAAGTTGAAAGTAGAAAGTACAAAGTAATAAGTCGAAAGTAAAAAGTCTATCTAAGGTGTCTTAGGTGGTTTAATAAAAGAATTAAAAATGAGCACTAATCAAAATACAACCAATACTAGTCCCTCAGCAATGGCAGGGCTGGGTCGTGTTGTAATTTTGGGTGCAGGCGAAAGCGGAGTTGGTGCAGCTAAACTTGCCCAACAGCAAGGTTTCGATGTTTTTGTTTCAGATTTTGGTGCTATTGCTGATAAATATAAAACCGAGCTTGAAAAGTTAGCTGTACCATTTGAATCGGAACAGCATACAGAAGAACTTATTTTAAATGCAAATCAGGTGATCAAAAGCCCCGGCATTCCACCTTCGGCGCCAATTATTAAAAAATTGGTTGCATCAGGCATTCCGGTTATTTCTGAGATTGAATTTGCAAAGCGATATACTAAAGCTAAAACCGTTTGCATTACCGGTTCAAACGGTAAATCGACGACCAGTTTACTTACTTATCACATCTTAAAAAATGCAGGTTTAAATGTTGGCTTAGCAGGTAACATCGGACAAAGTTTTGCAGCACAAGTTGCAACAGAAAATTTCGATTGGTATGTGTTGGAGATTTCAAGCTTTATGCTTGATGATATGTTTGATTTTAAAGCTGATATAGCTGTTTTGCTGAACATCACACCCGACCATTTAGACAGATACGATTACAAGCTTGAAAATTATGCTGCCTCCAAAATGCGCATCATTCAAAATCAATCCACTGCAGATACATTTATTTACTGCGCTGATGATGAGGAAACATTAAAGGCATTACAGAGCGTACAACCACTCGCTAAAACCTACACTTTTTCTATTATTAATGAGGTAGAAAACGGTGCTGATTTAGTAAATAATACAATACACATACACATTGAACCAAATAACGAACTAGCCATGTCTATTACAGAATTAGCCTTACAAGGCAAGCATAACATTTACAACTCTATGGCTTCGGGCATTGTAGCTAAAGTTTTAGAGTTAAGAAATGATTCTATTCGTGAGAGTATGGGCAATTTCAAAAATATTGAACACCGCCTTGAGCATGTGGCCAAAATCTCTGGAATTGATTTCATCAACGATAGTAAAGCAACTAATGTTAATTCTACATGGTATGCTTTAGAAAGCATGACAACTGATGTGGTTTTGATAATGGGTGGCGTAGATAAAGGCAATGATTACAGCATGCTTAAAGATTTGGTTAAAAGCAAAGTGAAAGCGATTGTATGTTTAGGTAAAGATAATAAACGTATTCACGATGCTTTTGAAGATGATGTGGAAGTTATTGTAAATACTTTCTCAGCTGAGGAAGCCGCACAAATTGCTTTCCACCTTGCAAAACGTGGCGATGCTGTTTTATTATCGCCGGCATGTGCAAGCTTCGATTTGTTCAAAAATTATGAAGACCGCGGCAATCAGTTTAAAGCGGCAGTAAAAGAATTATAGAAGGAGGTTAACGGTATGTTGCAAGCTCTACTAAATAAAACAAAAGGCGATAGATGGATTTGGTTAATCATCATCCTGCTTTCGCTAATATCTGTAATGGCTGTTTACAGCGCTACAGGTACATTGGCATACAAAAAAGGTGAAGCAGTAGAAAAGCTTTTATTAACAAAACACTTAATTTTTGTTTTGCTGGGTATTGGAATGATTTACATTTCTCACTTATTAGATTATAGGTATTACGCCGGCATATCCAAAATTTTGATGATTGTAACCATACCATTATTGTTATACACTTTAATATTTGGTACAAATTTAAATGATGCATCGCGTTGGGTTAAAATTCCGGTTATTGGCTTAACCTTTCAAACCTCCGATTTAGCTAAACTGGCTTTGATAACCTTTTTAGCCCGAATGCTCACCAAAAAGCAGGAAAATATCAAGGATTTAAAAGAGTCTTTTATTCCGATTATGGCTTCGGTTTGTTCGGTTTTTGTTTTAATTGCCCTGGCAAATATGTCAACCGCTTTAATGCTTTTTGGCGTAAGTATTTTGCTTTTAATTATTGGCAGAATTAGCATCAAGCAAATCTCTATTGTTTGTGCAGGTGGTTTGGTCTTATTATTACTTGTTGGGTTTTTAGGTCCGAGGAGTGAAACTTATAAATCGCGTATTAAAACATTTTTGCATCCGGAATTGGTGCATTCTGATAAAAGTTTTCAAGCCGACCAGGCAAAAATTGCTTTGGCAACCGGCGGTGTTTTTGGTAAAGGACCAGGTAACAGCACACAGCGTAATTTCCTTCCACACCCTTACTCTGATTTTATTTTTGCCATTATTATTGAAGAATGGGGAACGTTAGGGGGAATTGTGATTATGATGCTTTACCTGGTGCTTTTATATCGATGTATAAAAATTGTAACCAAGGCGCCCAAAGCATTCGGCGCTTTACTTGCCGCAGGCTTAAGCTTTAGTTTAACCATTCAGGCCTTTGCAAACATGGCGGTAGCAGTTGGTTTAGGTCCGGTAACAGGTGTTCCATTACCATTAGTAAGTATGGGTGGTACATCGATGATATTTACAAGTGTGGCCTTTGGAATTATATTAAGCGTTAGCCGCGATGTTGAAGAGAACGTTTTAGGTAAAGCAACACCCGATAAAGAAAAAATAAGCAATAAGGTTATTGTTGGAGAAATCCCAGCGATGGGTTAAAGGAAAGTCGTCAATGCGAGGAAGCATAACGACCCAATTTGTAGAAATATTAATAAAAAAATAAATAGAAAGAGATTGCTTCGTGCTTTGCAATGACGGAACAGTAATCTTAAAATAATTAAATATAACAAATGAATAATTCCCCAAAAATTATCATATCAGGAGGTGGCACAGGCGGGCACATTTTTCCCGCCGTTGCCATTGCCAATGCGCTAAAACGCATTGTACCTGCTTGTGAAATTTTATTTGTGGGTGCAAACGGACGGATGGAAATGGAAAAAGTTCCTGCTGCCGGATATAAAATTGTAGGCTTAAACATTAGTGGTATTCAACGTGGCTCTATTATGAAAAACCTGGCTTTGCCCTTTAAGGTTTTAGGTAGTGTAAGCAAAGCGATGCAATTGATTAATGATTTTAAGCCCGATGCTGTAGTAGGCGTGGGTGGTTATGCATCCGGACCTTTGTTGTATGCGGCATCGTTAAAAGGGATTCCTTATTTAATACAGGAGCAAAATTCTTACGCAGGTGTAACCAACAAATGGTTAGGTAAAAAGGCTTCAAAAATATGTGTTGCATTTGATGACATGGATGCTTTCTTTCCGGCAGACAGGATTTTGAAAACCGGAAATCCGGTAAGGGGAGAAGTGGTGGATATTAAAGGAAAGCATTATTCAGGTGCTGAGCTTTTAAAACTCGATCCGCAGAAAAAAACCATATTAATAACCGGCGGAAGTTTAGGTGCCGGAACTTTAAATAAGGCGATTGAAAAGCATTTACCGGAAATCCTAGCACAAGATGTTCAGGTAATCTGGCAAACGGGTAAGTTTTATTATAAAGGCATTATCGAACGCCTGGGTTTAAACTATCATCCAAATGTGAGGATTTTAGAGTTTTTAAACAGAATGGATTTAGCTTACGCTGCTGCAGATTTAATTATCAGCAGGGCTGGCGCAGGAACCATAGCCGAGCTTTGTATGATTAAGAAACCGGTGATTTTGGTGCCATCGCCAAATGTTGCAGAAGATCATCAAACAAAAAATGCTTTAGCGCTCGTAAAAAATAATGCTGCAATGCTTATAAACGACCGTTCTGCTGAAGATACTTTAGTAACAGAAGCTTTAAAGCTATTAAATGATAAAGAAAATAGCGAAATACTGGCGAACAATATAGGGAAGATGGCGCTGCCAATGGCAGATGAAATTATTGCTAAAGAAGTATTAAAACTGATAAAAGAAACAAGGAATTAAGAATCACATTTATAACATCTAATTGTTGTAAGTGGTTATTCAAAAAACATAAATCAAAGCATGGAATTAAGTAAAATAAATAGGGTTTATTTCGTAGGTATCGGTGGCATCGGTATGAGTGCGCTTGCCCGTTATTTTGCTAAACGAGGTTTAACTGTTTGTGGTTATGATAAAACCAAAACCAAGCTAACCGAAACTTTGGAACTTGAAGGTATTTCAATTTCCTATTTAGATGAAATTTCCACTTTACCCTCTTCATTTTTAAATAAGAACGATGATAGTTTGGTGGTTTACACACCTGCAATTCCTAAACATTCAGAAATATTAAATCATTTCATTGATAAGGGTTTCAGCTTAAAAAAACGTTCTGAAGTTTTAGGCATTATCAGCAAGGGTATGTTTTGTATTGCTGTTGCCGGTACGCATGGTAAAACAACTACCTCATCAATAGTAGCGCATTTATTAAAAGATACTGGCTATGATTGTACTGCTTTTTTAGGTGGCATTACCAGTAACTATAACAGCAACGTATTATTTGGAAACAATAATGTTGTGGTTGTAGAGGCCGATGAATATGACAGGTCTTTCCTAACCTTGCATCCTGATGTAGCGGTAATCACTTCTATGGATGCCGACCATTTAGATATTTATGGCGATAAAAGCCAATTGGAAGAATCTTTCCATTTGTTTGCTGGTCAGTTAAAACCAAATGGCATTTTGTTCGCTCACGAAGGTTTACCATTAGATAATTCTATTAGTTATGCAGTAAGTAATTCTGCAACAGCAAGAGCAGAAAATTTAAGGGTTGAAGGACACAAGTTCGTGTTTGATTATGCAGATGAGCATCATACAATTAAGGATTTAAGCCTGATGTTGCCAGGAAAACACAATGTGGCCAATACAACTGTGGCCATCGCAATTGCTTTAAAACTTGGTATTGATGCTGAAAAGATTAAAGCAGCCGTGGCAAATTTTAAAGGTGTGAAACGTCGTTTCGAGTATATTGTAAACAACAATCATCAGATTTATATTGATGATTATGCGCATCATCCTGAAGAATTAAAAGCCTGCTTCGATGCCGTTAGGCAATTATATCCTGAAAAAAAACTGACAGTAATTTTTCAGCCCCACTTATTTACCAGAACAAGAGATTTTGCTGATGAATTTGCAAAGGTTTTATCTACCGCAGATGAATTACTGCTTTTACACATTTATCCTGCAAGGGAATTACCGATCGAAGGCATAGATGCATCTTTTTTATTAAGCAAAATCAGCTTAGAAAATAAAAAGATAATTGAAAAAGATGCGGTAGTTAACTATATAAAAAATACAAATCCCGAGCTGATTTTAACTGTTGGCGCAGGCGATGTTGATACTTTAATTGAACCAATAAAAAACACTTTAACCAATGTTTAATCGGACAAACTGGAGCACAATTTTTACTGGGTTTGCCTGGCTTGTAGGCTTGGTAGGCGTTGTGGTGCTTTTAAGTTTTATTAATGTTAAAAAGCAAACGGTTAAATGTACAAACGTTAAAATATTAATTCCGGGCGCTGATAATTTTATTGAGAGAGAAGAAGTAGACCAGATTTTACGTGAAGATCAGGGCGTTTTAGTCGGCAGAAATTTAGAGCAGATTAACATTCATCAGATAGAAAAGAAACTTCAGGCTAACCCATACATAGGCTTTGCAAAGGTTTTTGTAGATATGGATGGAGTGCTGAATATCGAGATTAAGCAGCGTCAGCCGGTTTTAAGAATTTTAAATAATAGCGGCCAGGATTTTTATATTGATAATGATGGACTGAAAATGCCGATTTCGCCAAACTTTACAGCCAATGTACTTGTTGCTACAGGCAATATCCAGGAAGTATTTGGTACAAGGGTTGATACTTTGAGAACCCAGATGGCTAGAGATTTATACAAAACGGCTCAGTACATGAAAAGAGATACCCTTTGGGATAACCAAATCGAACAAATTACAGTGGATTTAAAAAATGATATCGAACTTATTCCAAGGGTGGGTAACCAACGTATCATTTTAGGTAATGCCGATTCGCTAGATATCAAGATGAAAAATCTTTTGATTTTTTATAAAAAAGCGATGCCTCAGGTTGGCTGGGAAACCTACCGTACCATCAATATAAAATATACGAACCAAATTATCTGCGAAAAACGTGATTCGTCGTTAATCGCAAAGCAGGCTAGAAAACTAACCGCAGTTGATAGTTTAAGCATTAGTAGAAAAGTTGCAGATTCTTTAGTAAGAGCCGCAATCGGCAAATCGATGGCTGATGATGCGGACGAGCGTACAGATGAACAGAAACAAACCACTGCAGCCTCAAAGCCAATTGCAACAAAACCCGAGCCTGCTAAAACTGTAATTAAAAAAGAGCCTGAAAAGGAAAAACCAAAAGTGATTGCAAAACCTGAGGTTAAAAAAGCAGAGCCTAAGAAAGAAGAAGTTAAAAAGACTACAACTGTAAAGCCTGTGGTAACTACGAAACCAAAAACTGATGCAAATCAGAAAACGAATAAAGAGAAAAAAAACAAATAGATCCCTTAGAAAAACATTATATAAAACTCAACAAAATTAACGAATATGGACAAGGCAAAACATACTAGTCAGTCTCCAATTGTAGTAGGCCTGGATATCGGCACTACAAAAATTTGTGTTATTGTAGGCCGCAGAACACAGCATGGTAAAATTGAAGTATTAGGAATCGGCAAAGCCGAATCGGCAGGTGTAACGAGGGGTGTGGTTTCTAATATTCAGAAAACCGTGCAAGGTATTATGCAGGCAGTTGAAATCGCCAGCGGGCAATCGAATGTAGAAATTCAGGTTGTTAACGTTGGTATTGCGGGGCAGCACATTAAAAGTTTGCAGCACCGTGGTATTTTAACCAGAAGGGAATTAAATAACGAAATCGGTAAAAAAGATATCGATAAGTTAATTGATGATATGTTTAAACTGGTTATGCCTCCGGGCGAAGAAATTATTCATGTTTTGCCACAAGAATTTACTATTGATAATGAGCCGGGAATTAAAGATCCTATCGGGATGGCTGGAGTGCGCCTTGAAGCTAACTTCCACATCATTTCTGGTCAGGTAACGGCGGTAAAAAACATTATTAAATGTGTTAATAATGCAGGTTTGCAAACTCAGGATTTAATTCTTGAGCCTTTAGCTTCTTCAGAATCGGTGTTGAGCGATGAAGAAAAAGAAGCGGGTATTGCACTTGTTGATATTGGTGGTGGTACAACAGATATCGCAATTTTTCACGAAGGTATCATCCGTCATACAGCAGTTATTCCTTTCGGTGGAAACAGCGTTACCGAAGATATCAGAGAGGGTTGTTCCGTTATGCGTAACCAGGCCGAATTGTTAAAAACACGTTTCGGTTCTGCTTTGGCCGAAGAGAATAAGGAAAATGAAATTATTTGTGTTCCCGGATTAAGAGGTAGAGAGCCTAAAGAAATTTCTGTAAAAAACTTGGCTTATGTTATCCAGGCTAGAATGGAAGAAATTATTGAGCATGTTTATTACGAAATCAAATCTTCAGGATACGAGAAAAAATTGATTGGTGGTATTGTAATAACCGGTGGTGGTGCTTTACTTAAACATTTATCTCAGGCGGTTGAGTATGTAACAGGTTTAGATTGCCGTATTGGTTACCCAAATGAGCATTTATCTAAATATGAGGATATGCCAAAAACCATTTATGACGATTTAAAAAGCCCGATGTATGCAACCAGTGTGGGTTTATTAATCAAGGGTATTCAAAGAGCCGAAGAGCAGGAAATAGAAATTAGAAAAGGTACGGTTATCGTTGATAAATCGAAACCAATTAAAGAAAAAGCCAAAAGCGGACCAGGTTTGTTCGATAAACTGCTAGGTAAAGCTAGAATTTTCATCCAGGATGATATGGATGTAAGTGATGAAGATTACTTGAAAGGTTAATTTTTTTCAACATGCAAAGAGTTTTCCACATTATGCACACTTGTGGAAAACGTCTGTTGAAAAAGTGTTAATATTACATGGAGTAATGAACAGAATTTAAAAAATTTTAAACAACTGATTCATAAGAATATGCAGTTCGAAATGTTAAAAGATAAGTCATCAATCATCAAAGTAATTGGTGTTGGAGGCGGTGGCGGCAACGCAGTAAACCATATGTACCTGTCAGGAATAACGGGTGTAGACTTTATTATTTGTAATACCGATGCTCAGGCTTTGGAGTCTAGTCCTATACCTAATAAGGTTCAATTGGGTGCTAGCTTAACCGAAGGGATGGGTGCAGGATCAATTCCTGAAGTTGGTAAAAACTCAGCGATTGAGAATATCGATGATATTAAAGCTATGCTTGGTAGTACAACTAAAATGCTATTTATTACTGCCGGAATGGGTGGTGGTACTGGTACAGGAGCAAGCCCAATCATTGCGAAAGCTGCAAAAGAACTTGATATATTAACAGTTGCAATTATTACCACACCTTTCTCTTTTGAAGGAAAACGCAGAAGATTGCAAGCTGATGAAGGTTTGGAAGAGCTAAAAAAATATGTCGATTCTTACCTGGTCATTTCTAACGATAGATTACGCGAGATTTTTGGAAACCTTACTTTAGGTTCAGCTTTCGGTCAGGCTGATGATATTTTAACAACTGCTGCGAAAGGCATTGCTGAAATTATCACTGTTCCGGGATATATCAACGTGGATTTTAAAGATGTGCGTACCGTAATGAAAGAAAGCGGTGTAGCCATCATGGGTAGCCATGCATCTGCAGGTGAGGACAGAGCTTTACAAGCGGTAGAAGGTGCTTTAGCATCTCCACTTTTAAAGGATAATGAAATTGAAGGTGCCCGTTATATTTTATTGAACATCAGCTCTGGTGCTCGTGAAGTTACCATGGATGAGGTATCTATCATTACCGATTACATACAGGAAAAAGCAGGTTTATCTGCAGATTTAATCTGGGGTAATTGTACAGATGAAACTTTAGAAGATAAATTATCGGTTACCATTATTGCAACAGGTTTCCAAACTTCTGATGAGCGTGTACATGAAGAGAAAAACAAAAAGAAAATCTCTTTATTAACACCTGAAGAAGCGCCTTTGGTTCGTCCTGTTGAGCCTGTTAATTCATTTATTCAGCCTAAAGCTGCGCCAGTAGCCGAGCCTGTAATGAAATTGAAAGAAGAGGCACCACAAGTTGATTTATTTGGCGGCATGTTTAACAAGGCAGAAGCACCAAAATATCAGGAACCAGAAAATGAAATTGTTCGCCATACATTAATTGAGGAAGAGCCACAAGCAGAAGCGCCTACAGAACAAGGTTTTGAGTTTGAAATAAAACTTGCAGAAACAGAATACGTTTTTGAAACCCCTGTTGTAGAGGCACCGAGAATGCCAGAGCCGGAACCTGAATTACCGGTAGTTGGTTTAGATGATAATCAAAATGATGAATCAGTAGAAGAGCAGTTGAAAAAATCAAAAGAGCGCATTATGCGCTTAAAAGATTTGAGTATGAAACTGCGTACAACTAATGGATTGCAAGAACTGGAAAACGAGCCAGCTTACAAACGCAAGCAAATGCAGTTACAGCAGGTTCAACATTCTTCTGAGTCTCAGGTTAGTCGCTTTACATTAAGTAACGACCAGGATGGGGGAACGGAGATTAGACCTAATAACTCGTTTCTTCATGATAATGTTGATTAATTTAATCAAAGCATAAATTTAAGGCTCCGATGTATCGGGGCCTTTTTGGCGTAAGGTTAAAATGTTAAATTTTTATAATTGACATCTTAGCGATGAATTGAGTTGATTTTAAGCCGAATAAACCGTAAATTCGCAAAATTTTAATACAAATAATAACACATAATACATTGGATATATTTGAGAAAATAGCAAAGCACATGGGCCCGCTTGGTCAACACCAAAAATGGTCTCATGGGTATTTTTCTTTCCCTAAATTGGAAGGAGAAATTGCACCACACATGCAGTTTAAAGGTAAAGAGCATTTGGTTTGGAGTTTAAACAACTACTTAGGTTTAGCTAATCATCCAGAGGTAAGAAAGGCAGATGAAGAAGCAGCAGCACAATTTGGGATGGCTTATCCGATGGGTGCTCGTATGATGAGTGGTAACTCGAAATATCATGAGCAATTGGAGCAAGAACTTGCTGCCTTTGTGGGTAAACCCGATGCCTTTTTGTTAAACTATGGTTATCAGGGAATGGTTTCTATCATCGATACTTTGGTTGATAGAAATGATGTTATTGTTTATGATGCAGAATCTCACGCTTGTATTATCGATGGTTTACGTTTGCACATGGGTAAAAGATTTGTGTATAAACACAATGATATCGATAGTGCAAAAAAGCAATTAGAACGTGCAACTAAATTAACAAAAGAATCAGGCGGTGGTATTTTATTAATTACCGAAGGTGTTTTTGGAATGAGTGGTGCACAAGGTAAATTAAAAGAGCTTGTCGAATTGAAAAAGGATTTCGATTTCAGAATCCTTGTAGATGATGCGCATGGCTTTGGTACAATGGGTAAAACCGGTGCCGGAACACACGAAGCTCAGGATTGTATTGAAGGAATTGATGTTTACTTCGGTACTTTTGCTAAATCAATGGCTGGTATTGGTGCTTTTGTGGCATCAACAGAAGAAATTACCAATTTCTTGAGGTACAACATGCGTTCTCAAACATTTGCTAAAGCTTTACCAATGCCAATGGTAATTGGCTTATTAAAACGCCTGGAATTGTTAAAAAGCAAGCCTGAATTAAAAGATAAGCTTTGGGAAATTGCAATGACTTTGCAAAAAGGTCTTCGTGAGCGTGGTTTCGATTTAGGGGTTACTGATTCTGTTGTAACGCCTGTGTTTTTAAAGGGTGAGCTGAGCGATGCTACAGCAATTACTTTTGATTTACGTCAGAATTACAGCATTTTCTGTTCAATTGTAGTTTATCCGGTTATCCCGAAAGGAATGATTGAATTGCGATTAATTCCTACTGCAGTGCATACACTTGAAGATGTACAACGTACATTAGATGCTTTTAGCGAAGTTGGTGAGAAATTAGAAAATGGCTATTACAAAGAAAATCAATTTGCCATAGTATAGCATTTTATAGATAAAATACATGCCCTTTAATTCAGTTTAAAGGGCATTTTTTGCTTTAAATTTTTTATAATAATCTGAAAATTAACTAATTGGATTATTTTTTTGTGATTTAATTGTTTATAAACACGATAAATGTGGATAAAAAGCAGTTTAAAGTGGTTTTTTTATCATGTTAAAAGTTTTTTTATTTAATTAAACACATTAAATTAGATACACGAATTAAATTAAAACTAAAAACCTAAAATTACAGGAGCATTTAAACATGAAAAAATTTGAAGAAGTAAAAAGTTTAGTTGCAGCTTTGGAAGCTGACGCAGACAAATTCTATAACAAAGGTAACAGTGCAGCTGGAACGCGTGTACGTAAAGGCATGCAAGATTTGAAAAACTTAGCGCAGGCTATTCGTTTAGAAGTACAGGATACTAAAAACAAAGCTTAGGCGATTAAAATATTATACATTGAAGGCCTCTTGAACATCAGGAGGCCTTTTCTTTTGTAATGGAATTTTTAATCAGTAAGTCTATCAGGTTTATAAATCTGGTTATTGCCATGTATTTTATTAATTGTTGTGGTGATTTACTTATCTCTACATTATTGAATATATAAATCATTAACTTTATTTAAAGTCACTAATCCAATCATGAAAAAAATAATTCTACTATTGCTGCTTTTAAGCACACAATTGGTTTATGCTCAAGAGAATTTAAATTTTGGCCGGCAGAAAGAGGTCATTTCTCCTCAAGCGAATGCTGATGGAACATTTACGTTTCGTCTTAAGGCACCAAATGCTAAAAAGGTTGAAATACATGGTGATTTTTTGGCTTCAAAACCAAATGGACCTTCAGTTGAACAGTTAAAATTAGGGACAGACAGCGTTTGGTCATACACTTCAGCAGTTTTACCTTCAGAGCTTTACAGTTATAGTTTTATTGTTGATGGATTGAAAATACGCGACCCAAATAATGTTTATCTCATACGGGATGTTTCTTCTGTTGTAAACGTGTTTTTAGTGGGAAATGGTAAAGCAGATTTATACATGGTTAAAGATGTGCCGCATGGAACAGTAGCAAAACGTTGGTATGAATCTGCCGGTCTAAAAACCAACCGCCGACTTACCGTTTATACGCCACCAGGCTACGAGGCATCTAAAACAAATTATCCTGTTTTATACCTGTTACATGGTGTTGGTGGTGATGAAGAGGCCTGGATGCAACTTGGTAGAGCATCGCAGATATTGGATAACCTAATCGCCGGGGGCAAAGCGAAGCCAATGATTGTTGTAATGACTAATGGACACACTAGTAATACGGCTGCCCCAGGTGAATCTTCAAAAGGATTATACAAACCGATTATGATGACACCTGATGTATTTAATGGCGATATGGAATCTTACTTTAAGGAAATTATTGATTTCACTGAGAAAAACTATCGAACCGGAAAAAATCAGAATGACAGGGCAATTGCAGGATTATCAATGGGTGGATTTCACTCGCTTTATATCTCAGCAAACTACGCTAAAACTTTTGGTTATGTAGGTTTATTTTCTCCGGCAATATTACCTCCTGCCAGTGCAAATAGCCCAATATATAAAGATTTGGATTTGAAACTTGAAGCACAAAAGAAAAATGGCTATAAGTTATATTGGATTGCCATCGGTAAAACCGATTTTTTATATAAGAATGTGAGCGACTTTAAAAAGAAGCTTGATGGCATGAGCTTTAAATATGATTATAAAGAAAGCGAAGGCGGACATACCTGGTCTAACTGGAGAGATTACTTATCCGAATTTACGCCAATGTTGTTTAAGTAATCTTATTAAATGAAAAAGGCTTCCAAACTCAATCTGGAAGCCTTTTCTATATAATTAAAATTTGATTATGCGGGTTGATTTATCTTCTCAAGTTCTGCAATGATTTGCTGTTCTAAACTTGCCGAAGCCTTTACCAATGGCAATCTTACTGTATCTCCACAAACATTTAAATGTTTTAAAGCCGCTTTAATTCCTGCCGGATTTCCTTCTGCAAAAGCCAAACGCGTAAATTCAACCAAACTTAAATGTGAAGGGTTAGCCGTTCGGAAATCGCCTTGTAAACATAAATTAACCATATCGGTAAAAGGTTTTGGAATCGCATTTGCAATTACCGAAATAACACCACTTGCACCTAAAGCAATCATAGGTAAAGTGATAGGGTCGTCACCAGAAATCAATAAGAAATCTTCCGGCTTGTCTCGCATTATCTGGTTAAACTGATCGAAACTTCCTGATGCTTCTTTGGTTGCAATGATGTTTTTAAAATCGTGCGCCAGTCTGCAAGTCGTTTCCGGACTCATGTTGCTCATTGTACGCCCGGGAACATTGTAAAGAATTAAATCCAGGGGAGATATTTCAGCTAAATATTTATAATGCTGATAAATTCCTTCTTGTGTTGGCTTATTGTAGTAGGGGCTAACAGATAAAATTGCAGAATAACCTGTTGTATCAAAGGCTTTAAAGTCTTCAGCAACTGAAAGCGTATTGTTGCCACCAATACCGGCAACTAAAGGCAGCCTGTTGTTGTTAATTTCAGCGGTAAAAGCCCACACCTTCTTCTTCTCTTCCTTAGTCATTGTGGCAGTTTCGCCGGTTGTGCCTAAAGAAACGAGGTAATCTACCCCGCCGTCCACCAAATGATTAATCAGGTTTTCTAAACCTTTATAATCAACTTGTCCATCTGTGTTAAAAGGTGTAACTAAGGCTACACCAGTACCCTGAAATTTGTTCATTATTGATATATTGTTTTTGTTTAACATAGGCAATTTTTTACCTACGTGTTCCTTTTGATTATAAATCCCCGTTTAGGATGTGTCTCATAATAATTAATATTTTACCTTAAGCGCTTATTTTGCTAACATTCCAAGCAACTCTTCATCGCTTATAATTGGAACTTTTAATTTTGTAGCCTTTTCTAGTTTCGATGGTCCCATGTTATCTCCGGCAACGAAATAATCGAGTTTGCCGGAAATACCACTTAAAATTTTGCCGCCATTTGCTTCGATTAAATCCTTCAGCTCATCGCGACTATATTTTTCAAAAACGCCCGAAATTACGAATGTTTTTCCAATAAGTGTATCGCTGTCGAGCGTAATTACCTTTTCTTCAATTTCGAAGGCCAATCCGGCTATTTTTAATAATTCTATCTGCTTCAAATGCTCCGTATTTCCAAAATACTCAACAATGCTTTCCGCAATACGCTGGCCGATTTCATCTATCGCAGTTAATTCTTCAACAGTTGCGTTAGCTAGCTTGTCGATATTTTTAACGCCTGCAGCAAGTTTCTTTGCAACTGTTTCGCCAACATACCGAATACCTAAACCAAAAAGCACTTTTTCAAAAGGCATAAGTTTAGATTTTTCAATACCACTTAGCATGTTTTCAATTGAGCGTTCCCCAAATCTATCCAGCGATTTTAGTTGTACAGCCTTTTCATGCAAAGTATATAAATCGCTGATGTGATTTACCAATCCATTTTTGTAGAAAGTTTCAATAGTTTCATCACCCAAACCATCAATATTCATCGCTTTGCGAGAAATAAAATGTTGTATTTTACCTACAATTTGTGGCGGACACCCTTCATCGTTCGGACAATAGTGTACTGCTTCGCCCTCTTTTCTAATAAGCTCGGTTCCGCATTCCGGGCAGTTTTTGAGATAATGAATTTTTTCAGCGCCACTTTTGCGTTTATCAACATTTACCATAATTATTTTAGGGATAATTTCGCCTCCCTTTTCAACAAAAACTGTATCGCCTTCGTGCAAATCTAATCGTTCAATTTCATTGGCATTATGCAAAGTTGCTCTTTTAACGGTTGTGCCGGCAAGTAAAACAGGCTTTAAATTTGCAACCGGCGTAACTGCACCGGTACGCCCAACCTGGTAAGTTACTTTCTCGAGTATAGTTTCTACCTCTGCAGCCTTATACTTATAAGATATTGCCCAACGTGGAGATTTGGCCGTAAAACCTAATTCCTGCTGCTGAGCATAACTGTTTACTTTAATTACAATACCGTCAATATCGTAGCTTAACTTAAAACGTTCGTTTTCCCAATGGTGAATAAATGCTAAAACATCATCAATATTTTTAACAAGCCTGTTGTGCTCGCATACATGAAATCCCCAATCTTTTACTTCATTTAAACTTTCCCAATGATTTTTAAATTCATTTTTATCTGTGTAAAGGAAGTAAATAAAACCATCCAAAGGACGTTTGGCTACCTCCTTGCTATCTTGCATTTTTATCGTGCCCGATGCAAAATTTCTTGGATTAGCATAAGGAATTTCCCCAAGTTCTTCGCGGGCAGCATTCAGCCTTAAAAAAGCTGCCTTATGCATAAATATTTCACCCCTTATTTCGAAATGTTCGGGTGCAGTTTTTGTTTTAATTTGATGCGGTATGGTATGTATCGTTTTTACATTATTGGTTACCTCATCGCCTTTAGTTCCATCACCTCTGGTTACAGCCCTTAAAAGCTTGCCATTTTCATAGGTGAGGCTAATGGATAGTCCATCAAACTTAAGTTCGCAAACGTATTCAAAATTATCACCAATAGCTTTTCTAATGCGCTCGTCAAAATCACGTAAATCTTGCTCATTATAAGTGTTCCCTAGCGAGAGCATTGGATATTTATGCTGAACTGTAAGGAAATTTTTCGTGATGTCGCCACCAACTCGCTGCGTTGGGGAATTTGGATCAGCGAAATCTGGGTTTGCCAGTTCTAATTCTGCAAGATGTTTGAGTTTTTTGTCAAATTCAAAATCGCCAATAGTCGGCATTGCCAAAACATAATAATTGTAATTATGCTGGTTTAATTCGGATACTAATGCATCCATTTCTTCTTTTACTGCAAATAGCGACATAACACAAAGATAAAAAAAGCAGGGATGTTTAGATTGCTTAATGATAAGTTAGGCGAGTTTTGATTCTATTTCTTCAAAAATATCCATAAAATCCTTTTCCAGTTTTTCTTTAAATAAACTCAGTTGAAGCGTAAGCTGATTGAGCTGATGTTCGTTTAAGGTTTCAGGCCATAACCGCATACAAATTCTGTTTAGGGCATAGCTGATGTTATCGAGCTTTTGATAGCTTAATAAATATTTACTACTGATAAACTGCTCCAGAAATTTAAAGAAAATATCAGGATTTTTCAAGCCGCAATGATCAAGAAAATCACTTAAATATTCCTTTTTAACAGCAATTAATTTATCATAAAAATGGTGCACCTGAATTAGATTATGCTCAATCAAAAGATGATCTAAAAGTAATTCTAAGCCGATGTGTGCTAAAAATGATGGTCTAATAACAGCGTTTTCTAAAATAGGAATTAGGAGTTGTTTTAATTCTGCTGTTTTTGCAAAGAAAAATGGAGAAGAATGAAAGTGTAAATCTACTGCCAAATGGCGTTTCCACCCTGCTAATAAATTTTCTTCATCGGGGTTTCCGATAAATAAAAACTCATTTTTTTGAGGATATAAATTTGCATCCTTTGCTGCATTTTTAATTAAATCTGGCAAAACAGTTCCCATTACAATATTTGCATCAGTTGTGTTTCTGTCGAAATAAAAATGTGAAAGGAAGTTCATTTCGTAAATATAGCTTTTAAAATTACCTGTTTTGAAATTGCAATTTTTATTAACAGCAAGATAACAATTCATTTATAAAAAGATTTTAGCTTTTCATTTGGTTTCTGCTTTAGCATCAAAAAACTATCTTTGCGCAATTAATTTTATACCATGACAAATTTTGTAGAAGAGTTACGTTGGAGAGGCATGTTGCACGATATTATGCCTAATACTGAAGAAAAGTTAAATGAGGGCATGACTTCTGGTTATATTGGTTTCGACCCAACTGCTGATTCTTTGCATGTTGGTCACCTAACCCAAATTATGACATTGATTCATTTTCAAAATGCAGGTCATAAACCTTTTGCTTTGGTTGGTGGTGCTACAGGCATGGTTGGCGATCCTTCCGGAAAATCTGATGAGCGTAATTTGCAAACACCTGAAATGGTAGAGCACAATTTAGCGGGTATGAAACGCCAGCTTTCTAAATTTTTAAAATTTGAAGATGCAGGTAATGGTGCTGTAATGGTTAATAACGCAGATTGGTTTAAAAACATGAATTTTTTAGACTTTATCCGCGATGTTGGCAAGCACATTACTGTTAATTATATGATGGCGAAAGATAGCGTGAAAAAACGTTTAGAAGGCGATACGGGCATGTCGTTTACGGAGTTTTGCTACCAATTGGTGCAGGGATTTGATTTTTACTATTTATGGAAAAACCATAATTGTATTGTTCAAATGGGCGGTTCAGACCAATGGGGTAATATTGTTACCGGAACAGAATTAATTAGAAGAAAAGATAGCGGAACCGCTTATGCAATTACTACACAGCTGATTAAAAAAGCTGATGGTACCAAATTTGGTAAAACAGAAAGTGGCGCTATCTGGCTTGATGCTGAGAAAACTTCGCCATATAAATTTTACCAGTTCTGGTTAAACGCATCAGATGATGACGTGAAAAAATGGATTAGAATTTTTACCTTAAAAAATAAAGAAGAGATTGAAGCGCTTGAAAAAGAGCATGATGCAGCACCGCATTTAAGGGTTTTACAGAAAGCATTGGCAGAAGATATTACAGTGAAAACACACTCTGCAGAAGCACTTGAAACGGCTATCAAAACTTCAGAATTTTTGTTTGGAAATGGCTCTTTAGAATTTTTGAAAAGCTTATCCGAAAATCAGGTTTTAGAAATGTTTGAAGGTATTCCTCAGTTTAAACTATCTAAACCTGAATTAGAAGCAGGAATTGATGCTGCAACGTTGTTAGCAGAAAAAACAGCTGTTTTTCCTTCTAAAGGTGAAGCAAAAAAATTAATACAAGGTGGAGGCGTTTCTGTAAATAAAGAAAAACTGACTGATGCGAATCAAGTATTGAACGCAGAAAATCTGATAAATAATAAGTTTATAGTTGTTCAGAAAGGTAAGAAAAACTATTTCCTTTTGATTGCAGAATAGATATATTCTTCTATAATCTTAAGTCCCAATCCAAATCGATTGGGATTTTTTTTTGATATTTTTTTGTTTCAGACAAAATGTGTATTATTGTGTATAATTGTCTGATATGAAAAGGAAATCGGAAGATGTTTCTAAAGCCGAAGAGCCAGCTATAGCGTATGGTAATCAAAACTACACGCCAATGGTCGCCATGATGGGAAGCCAATACGCAAACCCATCTGATTTTGATTTGCTACAGCTTGCAAGAAAAGGCATATCTAAAAAGTCGTTATTGGCTTTAGCAAAGCAGATTTCTTTAACCATAGAAGAAATCGCGGCCATATTGCACATTTCAGAGCGTACCTTGCAAAGGTATACCCCCACAACTTTAGTTAAAACAGAGTATGCCGATAGAGCAATTGAACTTGCCTTATTATATGAACGTGGCATTGAAGTTTTGGGTAGCGAAAAAGCATTTAACAACTGGGTAAAGGCTCCAAATGTTGCTTTAGGAGGCGAAACCCCCTTCGATTTACTAGATACCCGGATTGGTTTTACGATGGTTTTAAACATCCTTGGCAGGATAGAATACGGTGTTTTTAGCTAATGATTCTTTACCGGATTTCCAATTGCACTTACGCGAATGATTACACTGGAACAGGCGCTAAATTATTTGGTGGACGCTGGAATTCGGTGGGTGTTCCCTTGCATTACATGGCTTCAAATAGAGCTTTGGCTGCGCTTGAAATTCTTGCTAATAAAAATGCACTGATAAATTCCAGAAATTTATGTCTAACTGTTTTTGAACTTCCTGATGGTTTAATTAAAAACGTTGAGTTTACAGATTTACCTAAAAACTGGAAAAGTTACCCGGCGATACCACAGCTCGCTAAAATAGGAGATGCATTTGCAAAGCAGAAGGAATTTTTGCTGTTGAGGGTGCCTTCCGTTTTAATTGAAGATGAATATAATTTTCTAATGAATGTAAATCATCCAGATGCTAATAAAATTAAAATTTTAGAGGTTAAACCCTTTCAGTTTGATGAGCGACTGGCCTAAACTATTGTACCAGTAGGTTGCAACCCCGAATATCGGCATTATCAAATCGACCTAAAACTTCAAAACTGCCATCAGGATTAATTCTACCTAAATCTTGCGTAGCAATAAACGAACAGGAATTTACATTTGCCAAATCAATAACGTTTATGCCTCCGGTTTTGCCATTTTTAACCAAGCTTAGTGGGTCGTTCGTATCTCTGATTAAAATTTCCATCCACGATGGGCAGTTAAAAATACCATCGCCCAAAGAGTAAGCCTGGGACAGCAATTCTGTCATACCGAATTCGCTATGAATTGCTTTTACACCAAAGCCTCTTGTAAGCTGGTCATGCAATTCCTCACGAACCATTTCTTTGCGTTTCCCTTTCATTCCACCGGTTTCCATAATCACGAGATTTGGAAAACTAAGCTCAAATTGTTCAATAAAATCGAGCAAAGCATAAGTTACCCCAATTAAAATGGTTTTTTGATTTTTTAATTGTAGTGCTTTAAGAGTAGAAAAAAGCTCATCATGATTATATAAAAAATAGCCGCTTTGTGGATGTTTGCTTTTTTCAATCAAATCATTAACCATGTAAATTAATGATGAACCGGAACGTTGTTGATAGGATGGAAGCAACGCAAGAAAGCAGTAATCCTCTATGTTGCCATAAAATTGGGTAAAAGCCTGTAGATAGCTTTGCTCATATAAACTCACATCAGTTACGTGATGGCTGCTTTGGCTCATGCCTGTTGTTCCAGAACTGCTAAAAGTTATTTCAACGCGATTTTTAGAACTTAATACGGAGTGTGTTTTAAAAAAACTAATGGGCAAAAAAGGAATATCTTCTATGCGTTTAACCTCATCGGTATTTACCCGCAAGTTTTGAACATAATCCCGATAAACCAGGCAATTTTCAGATTGAAATCTGAAAATGTTTAATGCAAGTGCATCAAATTGATGCTTATCTTGAATAGAAAATATTTTATCGGCAGAGAAATTCACAGGCGCAAAAGTACAAAGCCTTATGCTATTTTTTCGTCAGTTTTTTTGATTAGCATCGCTTTGCGAAATTGATAACCACAATAACCACTTATGCCGGCAACCAAACCGCTAACTAATCCGGTAATTATTAATAGTAACCACCAGATTTTAACGCCTATCATAACTGCTACGCGGCTTGCCAAAAGGTTGTCGTTAGGCAGGCTTTTAAAAAGGGAATAACCAATCCACAATAAAAATATGGCTAAGAAAGATTGCCAGAAGGAAATTTTACCGGTTTTGCCGATAAAACCACAGGTTGCAAATGAAATGACAATGATGACCCACCAAGGCGCAACCATTTGAAGTAAGAAACAGATAATTAAGATAACCAGAAAAACCATTTTTTATTATTTAGATATTTTTAACCGAGAAATTACCTTGCCAGATTTATCATCAGCACTTTGCATGTAGAATAAATCGTAAAGCTCACCATTCGCCCATTTATCAACCATGTTGTCGTAAAATTTGCTTCCTGGATTACCAGATTGTCCGCCAGGATAAACACCATGACCTTTTGGTGTTTTGCCGAGTTCAATCACCATTCTCCACGATGGTCCGTTTGCTTCGCTCATGGCATTTATGGTGCTTTTTGCTCCACCAATTAATAAAACCTTCGAACCAAAACCTGGAATCTTTGCCAAATGCGGAACATTAGTTTGTTTTAAGTTTGCCCAATTCCAATCCTTATTAATGGGGCCAAATCTACGTTCTAAACTGTCACAGCTGTATTTAAAGGCTTCATTTACCAAATCAGCTAAAGTTTCTTTTTGCGGCGTTTTAATATTATCGTACCATTTAGCCTCAGGTTGTTTTAAAATCATCTCGATGGTTCTGTCTCTTGATGGATATCGCATGGGTGTGCCATCAACCTGAAATTCATCATTCCAAATATCAAAAGATAAGCGTTTGGTCCAAATTTCAAAAACACTTGCTGCAATTTCATCAGCATTGTAGCGTTTATTCCATTTGTTAACGTAACTAAGCGCTTCTTTTTGGGTTGCATTTAGTTGTTCATTATTTATCATTGGTAACAGAGCCGGCAAAATATTTTGAGCCATGATGCTGTAATTGTCGGTTTGCATTAATCTGATGCTGTCGAGATTTGCCTTATTCATCACCGTTAACCTATCATTAATTCTCTTACCACGCTCGTAAGGTGCAAATTCCCAGTTTATATAATACGGATAACTCTGATCGGTTGAGGATTGATTTGCAGAACTTACAAAACCACGGGCAGGATTTTTGACCGTTGGATTTTGAGCTGCCGGAATCCAGCCTTGCCAATCATAAGATGGATCAGTTCCATCCAAAATAAATTTGCCTTGATTTTTCCACTTTAAAGGGAACTTACCATTTGGCGTAATGGCGATATCATTGTCTACACTTGCAAAAACAAAATTTTGAGCCGGAGCGGTGTAATAGGTTAAAGCTTTACGATAATCATCATAATTACTTCCTCTGTTAAGGTAATAAAAAGTCATAAGTTCATTCGATTCATCATGTGCAATCCACCTTAGGGCATCGCCAACCGGAACATTATTGGCCCTTGCATACTTGGGTTTTTGAAAATACACAACGGGTCCGTGATGGGTATAATAAACCGTATCTACTTCATCTTTGCTACCGCGGATTTTTATAGTTTCCAGTCTTGTTTTTGTCGCTTTCCACTGATTATTATACCAATATTCTTTGTGCGAATCATCTTTAAATTTAATTTGATAAAAATCCAGAACATCTGCAGCAACGTTGGTAACGCCCCATGCAATTTTCTGGTTGAAACCAATGATTACCCCTGGAGCGCCCGGAAGCGAAACGCCATAAGTATTTACGCCTGGAGCATGCAGCTGAATTTGATACCAGATAGAGGGTAGGGTTAAGTCTAAATGTGGGTCGTTTGCTAAAATTGGGAAACCAGATGCTGTTTTATTGCCCGAAAGTGCCCAGTTATTACTTCCAATGCCTTCTATTTTTTCAGTTGTTTTAACATTACCTGTTATTGCTTTTAAAAATGATCCGGGCGTTTTTGGAATAGTCAATGGCTTAAAATCCCATTTTGTACCTACCGGGATAATCGGGTCTTCGCGAAACGGATAATCAGGAAAAAGGTCTTTGGTAACATCGGTGCCAAATTTTTTAAGAATGTTGGTCATGTAAAATTCATCAGAACCCATAGCCAAAACGGCCGACATTTGTTTTAAAAGCAAAGCGCACTTAACCGGCGACCAATTTTCAGGTTTAAAATCGAGTATTTTATATTCTATAGGGTAATTTGCATGAGAAAGTGTTTTGATATAAGCATTAATTCCATCGGTATAAGCTAGAATCATTTCTTTCGCTTTTGGGTCGGCCATCATTCCTTTTAAAGAATTTTCTGCACCGTAAACCATACCCATTCTTCGTTGATAGCGGTCAACCTCAATTGCCTTTTCGCCAACCACCTCACTTATTCTGCCGGCAGCAAAACGGGTTTGAAAATCCATTTGCCATAGGCGATGCATCGCGGTAACATAACCTTGAGCTAGGTAAAGATCGTGGTCGTTTTTGGCAAAGATGTGTGGTATCATTCTATCATCAAAAACGATTTCAATTTCATCAATAGCGCCTTTTATTTTCGCTTTGTGATTAAACATAAAATGGTTGTTCTCTGCATTTTGCCAAAACCCCATAAAAGGATTTAGGAATTTTAAAACGGGAGGTGTGTTTCCAATTTTTGTGTTGAACAGAAAAGCCAGAGAAATAGGGATAATGATACAAAAAAGCGCTTTTAGTTTATTCATAGTGGTTAGCTAACTACAGACTTATATGTTTGATAGAGCGATAATACTGCAAAATACAACAATCTATATGTGAAACAAAATTATAAATTTTAATAAAAATTATTATGCTAACATAATTTGTTTAATTCAAAAAAAGCATTTAAGTTTATATTAACTAAAGAACAACTAACCAAATAGTAATCATTTTATGAGCAAATTCTCTACGCAAATCTTGTATGTGTTTATGCTTGTATGTGCAACTCATTTTGCAGTACATGCCCAAAACGTTACCGTTAGCGGAACCGTTAAAGACAAACAATCGAAAGAACCATTAGTTGGTGTAACCGTAATCGTTAAAGGACAAACTGGTGGAGCCGCCACCGGCAATGATGGCAGTTTTAGTTTTACAACTGCTGCAAAGGCTCCTTTTACTTTGGTAGCAAGTTATATTGGTTATGGAACCATAGAACAACAAGTTACCGGCAGTACAAGCGGTATTAATATCCTTTTAGATGCAGGTACGGTTTTAGGTGGCGATGTAGTCATATCAGCCTCCAGAACACCGGAACGTATTTTGGAATCTCCTGTATCTATCGAAAGAATGAGTGCAGCATCGATTCGCGAAATTGCAGCGCCTTCCTTTTATGATGCTTTGAATAATATGAAAGGTGTTGAAAGCAGTATGCAGAGTTTAACCTTTAAATCTATAAACACAAGGGGGTTTAACTCAAACGGTAACACCCGTTTCAACCAATACATTGATGGTATGGACAACCAGGCGCCTGGATTAAATTTCTCTGTAGGTAATATTGTGGGTATAACTGAATTAGATGTTGATAATGTTGAGCTTTTACCTGGTGCATCCTCAGCTTTATACGGTGCCGGTGGTATTAATGGAACATTATTAATGACTTCTAAAGATCCATTTAAATATCAGGGAGCAAGTTTTCAGTATAAAACGGGCGTAAACCATGTAAATGATAATAACAGTAGCGTGCAACCTTTTAACCAGTTAGATGTACGTTTAGCAAAATCGTGGAATAATAAGTTTGGTGTAAAAGCTGCATTCTCATTCTTACAAGCTAAAGATTGGTTTGGAAATAATTATTCAAATTTTGATAGAAATTCAAGAACTGCTAAAGCCGGAGATAGAAATAGCGATACGAACTATGACGGTATAAACGTTTATGGTGACGAAGTAAGTCAGAATATGCGTAATGTTGCATTAAGTGTGCAAAATGCTACTATTTCTGGTATTAATGCGGGTTCGGGAGGACTTATTCCGAACATTAAAAATTTAATTGATGGTACCTTTGGTGCTGCTATTCCAAATGCGGCACAACAAGCAGGGTT
Organism: Pedobacter sp. Leaf132; assembly: GCF_920984695.1. Classification (NCBI taxonomy): domain Bacteria; kingdom Pseudomonadati; phylum Bacteroidota; class Sphingobacteriia; order Sphingobacteriales; family Sphingobacteriaceae; genus Pedobacter; species Pedobacter sp. Leaf132. The sequence goes on from NZ_CAKLBO010000005.1 coordinate 149,933, forward strand.
TATTGCTAATTTGCCAGCTGGATTACGTCCGGCGGTTCAAAATTACTTCCCATTTTATGTTGGCTTAAAGGCAAACCTAATTCCTGATCAAAATGTATCAAGAACAGGTTACAATGAAGAAAACCTGGTTGATTATGATACTAAATCATTAAAAGTATCCGGAGCGATGTATTACAACATCACCAATACCGTTCAGGCGGTTGCACAAGCAAATTGGGGTACTGGTACTTCTGTTTACACAGGTTCAGATCGTTATTCGCTACGTAATTTTAATATTGGTCAGTACAAATTAGAAATTAAAGGTCAGGATTTTTACGTTAAAGGTTATACTACCCAGGAGCGTTCAGGTGATTCTTATATTTCATCTATTTTGGGTAGCTACATCAATGAGCTTTCAAAACCATCTACTACATGGTTTCCGCAGTATATAGGTAATTATGTAGGCGCCAGAGCAGCAGGCCAAACAGATGCTGCGGCACATGCTTTAGCAAGGGGTGTTGCAAATCAAGGCCGTTTCGAGCCTGGTTCACCACAATTTGCCACTGCAATGAATAGCATCATGAATACTACTATCAGCGCAACCACTATAAATTCGACTAATCCATCACAAAGCGTTTACGGTGCTAAATTTGATGATAAAACAAACCTTTACCATTATGAAGGTATGTACAATTTTACAAATGCATTTAATAACGTAGTTGAATTTCAGGTTGGTGCATCCTATCGTTTATATGATTTAAACTCCGCAGGAACAATTTTTAATGATTTAAATCAATCTATCGATATTAACGAATACGGTGCTTTTGCGCAGATTGGTAAAAAACTTTTCAATGATAAAGTAAAGTTTACATTTGCAGGCAGATACGATAAAAGCATGAACTTTGAAGGTCGTTTTACGCCACGTATTACCGGGGTTTTCACAGTAGCAAAAAACAACAACATCAGAGCTTCTTATCAAACAGGTTATCGTAACCCAACCACTCAAAACCAATATATAGATTTATCAGTTGGCGGTGGCTCACAAAGGTTAATTGGTGGTTTGCCAGAAATTATGTTCGGTAAATACAACCTTAATGGCAACAAAGCTTTTACCGATGTAAGTTACAGAGCCTTTATAGCATCTGCTGCAACAGGTACGCCTAACCCTGCTTTATTACAGCAATATACTTTTGATGATAAAGGTGTTCGTCCGGAAAGTGTTCAATCTTATGAATTAGGTTATAAAGGATTAATTACTCCAAACCTTTTAATTGATGCTTACGGTTATTACAATACTTACAAAGATTTCATTACAGCGGTAGATGTTTACCAAAATGTAGGAACTTTGGCTAGTCCAACATTTGTAAAATACGGCGTTCCGGTAAATGCACAAGGTGAAGTAAATTCTTATGGTGGTGCATTAGGTTTAGATTATTTAATGAACAAATGGACAGTAAGCGGTAACGTTTCATACAATCAAATCGGCGACCTTCCTGTAAATTATATCAATGATTTCAACACGCCAAAAGTTCGTTTCAATTTAGGTTTGGGCAATAAAGAAATTATTAAAAACTTTGGGTTTAATATTTCTTATCGCTGGCAAGATAAATTCTACTGGAATTCATCCTTCGCATCAGGAGATGTACCTGCTTACAGCACAGCTGATGCCCAGGTTAGTTTAAGAATACCTTCAGTAAATTCTGTTATTAAACTTGGAGGCTCAAATATTATGAATAAATATTACATCACTTCTTATGGCAATCCGGCAGCAGGAGCAATTTATTATTTAGCATTTTCGTTTAACCCGTAGTTTACAGATTACCCAAAATAAAATGAACAGCCTGCATAGTTTTAAACTTTGCAGGCTTTTTTATGCACAATTAAGTTTCCTTTTGTAAAATATTTGTATAATAGTGCTTTCTTAAACGCATCCCGGTTTAAGAACTTTTAATAAATTTTTTTTGAATTGTTAAGGATGGAAGAAACAAACGACAAGCAAAACGACGTTAAGGATTTAATCGAAAAAGAGCAGGAAATTCAACATTTAAATAATCCTGTTGATATTTCAGTAAAGCCAATAGTTAAGCAATATTTAGGAGAAGTAAAACGGGTAAAAAAGGAAGGTAACCGTTTTTATTTTTCTGATGGAGATGCCAAAGTAGAAATTAGAGTAGTAAGCGACGAGATGATCCGGGTTCGCCTGGCACCACACGGCGTTTTCTTAGATGATTTTTCATACGCCGTTCCGGAAGTTGACCAAAAAGTTTCTGTTTTTAAAATGCAGGAACATGATGATCATTATACGGTTTCTACAAGCGTTGTAACCTGTAAAATAGAGAAAAAGAATTTTCATATTTCTTTCTCGGATAATATTACTGGCATTACAATGGTAGATGAGCACAACTCAATGCATTGGGAAGAAAACGTAGATTTTGGTGGCTACTACATTTATGCAACTAAAAAATGTCAGCCCGAAGAGAACTTCTTTGGTTTAGGCGATAAATCAGGTAATTTCAATTTAAGAGGTAGAAGATTTGAAAATTGGAATACCGATGCCTATTCTTTCGGCTGGAATCAAGATCCATTATACAGAACTATACCTTTTTATATCGGCGTGCATAATCAGGCTGCTTATGGTATTTTTTTCGATAATACCTTCAAATCTTACTTTGATTTTGGTGGCGAAGATGTTTCGAAAACCAGTTTTTGGTCAGATGGCGGCGAATTACAATATTATTATATCCATGGTCCGCACATGATGGATGTGGTTAAGCGTTATGCAACTTTAACCGGTACACACGCTATGCCTCCAAAATGGACTTTGGGTTATCAGCAATGCCGTTGGAGTTATTATCCTGAAAGCAAGGTAAAAGAAATTGCTAAACAATTCAGGGAACGTAAAATTCCTTGTGATGCAATTTACCTGGATATCGATTACATGGATGGATATCGTTGCTTTACCTGGAATAAAAAGTATTTTCCTGACCCAAGGAGAATGATAAAAGAACTTTCTGATGATGGTTTTAAAACTGTTGTGATGATTGACCCGGGGATTAAAGTTGATGATGATTACTGGGTTTTTAAAGAAGGTAAAGACAATAAATATTTCTGCCGTAGAAGTGATGATTATTTTATGGAGGGTCATGTTTGGCCTGGCCGTTGTCAATTCCCTGATTTCACCAATCCAAAAGTTAGAAAATGGTGGGGCAAATTATACGAAGAACTTGTAGATATGGGTGTGGCCGGATTTTGGAACGATATGAACGAGCCTGCTGTATTTGGTTCGGGAACCTTCCCGAATGATGTTCGCCATAACTATGATGGTTACCGTGGTTCTCACCGTAAAGCGCATAACGTTTATGGTATGCAAATGGTACGTTCTACTTACGAGGGTTTGAAGAAACTTATGCGTAACAAACGTCCGTTTACAATAACAAGAGCTGGTTATTCTGGTATGCAACGTTATGCAAGTGTTTGGACGGGTGATAATATTGCAACCTGGGAACACCTAAAAATGGGTAACATCCAATGTCAGCGGTTATCAGTTTCTGGTGTGCCTTTTTGCGGTACAGATATAGGCGGCTTTAGCGGTGAACCTGATGGCGAATTATTTACCAGATGGATTCAGCTCGGAACATTCTCTCCATTTATGCGTGCACACTCTGCTGGTGATACCGCTGAACGTGAACCATGGAGCTTCGGAGAATTTTTTGAAGACATCAATCGTAAATTTATCGAATTAAGATATCGTTTACTTCCTTATTTATATTCGGTTTTCTGGGAGCATCATCGTTATGGTTTCCCAATTCTGCGACCGCTTGTTATGCTGGAGCAGGAAAAAATTAGCAATCACTTCCGTCAGGATGAGTTTTGTTATGGTGATAAGTTATTAATTTGCCCGGTTTTAGAGCAAGGTGCTATTGCAAGGCAGGTTTACCTTCCAAAAGGTAAGTGGTTTAATTTCTGGACTAATGAAATTCTTAATGGAGAAAGCGAGCATCACGTTGAAGCAAAAATAGATAGTATGCCAATGTTTGTACGTGCAGGTTCTGTTATACCAGAATATCCTGTAATGCAATATGTCGACGAAAAATCTATTACTGAGGTTGTTTTAAATATCTACAACAGCGATTACGAAGTAAACTCATATATGTATGAAGATCACGGAGATACTTTTGCTTTTGAGCAGGACATCTACCTGGAGAAAAAGTTTACCGTTAAAGGTGATAATCATTATTTAAAAGTTAACCAAAGAATTGTAGGTTTATATACACCAAATTACGAATTCTATGCATGCAATGTAGTTGGTGTAAATTTCCAGGTAAAAAAGATTATTGTAGATAATAAAGAGGTGAGTGATTTTTACACAGATGATAAAAACATCCTTCACTTTAAATGCCTTAAAACCTTTTCAGAAATACAGATTTTAAGTTTGTAACCTATACTAATTAAGCCCCGAAACTTTAAACCAGCTTCGGGGTTATAGTTATCTAACAGAACCACCTCTAAATGTCAGCAGCAAAAAAAGAAACCGTAAAAAAAACAGCATTGCCTAAAGTAGATACTAATCGAAGTGTTTGGGCTCATAGTTTATTTACTGATTATGATATTGATTTGTTTTTGGTCGGTAAGCATTTCCGTTTATACGAAAAAATGGGTGCCCATATTACAACAGTTGATAAAACTGCGGGTACATATTTCTCTGTTTGGGCACCAAATGCAATTAAAGTTGGCGTTGTTGGCGATTTTAATGGATGGGATAGAGGCGCTCATCTTTTAAATAAGCGCTGGGATAAATCAGGCATTTGGGAAGGTTTTATTCCAAATATTGGTAAGGGTGAAGTTTACAAGTATTTTGTAAAAGGTTTTGATGAATCAGAACATTTAAAAGGTGACCCTTATGCAACCAAATGGGAGCATCCGCCTCAAACGGCAAGTGTAATTTGGGATACAGAATACAGCTGGAAAGATAAAGCATGGTTAAAAAAGAGACCAAAATTAAATGCTTTAGATCAACCAATTTCTGTATATGAATTGCATTTAGGTTCCTGGCAAAGAGATCCTAATGATCCTGAAAGGGTTTTAAATGCTCGAGAAGTTGCATCAACATTAATTCCTTATATACTCGAAATGGGTTTTACACATGTAGAACTTATGCCAGTAATGGAGTTTCCGTTTTTTCCGAGTTGGGGCTATCAAATTACTGGCTATTTTGGGGCAAGCTCCAGATATGGCAGTCCGCAGGATTTAATGTTCTTGATTGAAGAATTGCACAAAGCAAATATTGCTGTGATTTTAGATTGGGTACCATCGCATTTTCCGGGCGACAGACATGGTTTATATGAGTTTGATGGAACACATTTATATGAGCATGCCGATATGCGTAAAGGGTTTCATCCAGATTGGAAATCATATATATTTAACTACGATAGAAACGAGGTTCGCTCTTTTTTAATCAGCAATGCGATGTTTTGGTTAGATAAATACCATGCAGATGGCTTAAGGGTAGATGCGGTTGCCTCAATGCTTTATTTTAATTTTTCAAGAGAAGATGGAGATGCTGCAACTAATGAATATGGCGGAAGTGAAAATTTAGGTGCCATTCAGTTTCTACAGGATTTGAATGTGGCTGTGTACGGAAATTTTGAAGGTATACAAACAATAGCTGAAGAAAGTAGCACTTACCCGGGGGTAACACATCCTGTACATTCAGGCGGTTTAGGCTTTGGTATGAAATGGATGATGGGATGGATGAACGATACGCTTAAATATTTTAAAATAGATACCCTGGGCAGAAAACATCATCATCATCAACTTAGTTTTAGCATGACCTATGCTTTTACTGAGAATTTTATGTTGCCTTTTTCGCATGATGAAGTGGTTCATGGTAAATCTCCAATGTTATATAAAATGCCTGGAGACGATTGGCAGAAATTCGCGAATTTAAGGGCACTTTACGGATATATGTTTGCGCATCCGGGGGCTAAACTTCTATTTATGGGTAATGAATTTGGAGATACCAGTGAGTGGAATTTTACCCAATCCTTAAATTGGCATTTGCTTGAACATGCGCCACATAAAGGTTTGCAGGAAACGGTAAAGGCATTAAATTTCTTGTATAGAAGTGAGCCTGCTTTACATCATTTTAATTTTAGTTACGAGGGCTTTGAATGGCTTGATGCTGATAATGCAAGTGAATCTGTTTTTGTTTTTATGCGCAAAGGTCCAAAAGCTAAAAACACACTAATTATTGCCTTAAATTTTACACCTGTGGTAAGAGAGCATTATAAAATAGGTGTTCCATTTAAAACGAAATGGAAAGAAATTTTTAATTCAGACGATATTATTTATTATGGCTCGGGGATAAATAATAGCGGAGCTATAATTCCAGAATTAAGCGGATATAATAATCAGGAGTATTCTATAAACATTACTTTGCCACCGCTGGCCATAACTATTTTTAAGAGTATTTAATATCAGGACTAGACATAATTTAAACAGAAAAAGCTTTCCGTTGCCGGAAAGCTTTTCTTTTTTTCGGGGTGGAAGCACCCGAAAGGCACAAATGTAGATCTTTTTTTTTAAAATTTCTTTCATTGTAAGGTTATGGTATGTAACAATCTAATTTTCAGGCCTATTAATTTTATATTCCATTGGGTTGTTTGTTTTACCACTTTGTATTAAACAATAATAGCAATCACTTTGTTAATGTTCTAATTACCCCTAATTAAACAAATGCAAATCTCTAACCTTTCTTCAGAACTTAGTGAGCCACTATTAAAAGTTAGTCGCTTGGAAGATGATTTGTGTTTGATTAAATTAAAATCAGGCGATAAGGAAAGTTTCAAAATGCTCTACAAGCTTTATGCACCTGCGTTATATGGTTCCATTGTTAGAAGCATACCAGATGAAATTAAAAGTCTTGAAATCCTCGAAAATACGTTTACTTACGCATGGAATAATATTTCATCATTTGATGAATCTAAAAACAAAATCTTTATTTGGCTTTTAAAAGCCGGAAAATCTATTACTAATAAAAGTTTATAGTTTGCCGTTACTTCGGTTGTTGATCATTGGCTCAGGGCAGTGCTCATATCATTAAGAATATTGGTATCCGGCGAGATTAATGCCACTTAAAACACACGCCATTCACTACGTTTCTGTCATAGTTTTAATTTTGGAGAAGCGGTTGCCTCATGAATGCTTTCTCTATCTAGGATTTGCTTCGTACTATCTTGAATAAGTACACATGCATGCCGATGTTGATATCCTTGAAATACCTGTTTTTGAGGGTGTTAAATTTTTAATCGCCTCATAAGATCTTCCTATGCTACGGGTGAGTAAAAGCAGGTAAAGAAACGCTTCGGAATAATAAGGACTCGTAGTATAAATAGTAAATGATATTATGATGACAGGAGAAGAACTTGAGCTATTAAGCGATAGACAAACTACAAACGGCTATCAATGGCAGATAATAATCACAAGGGCTATTCGCTCAGGCGAAAAAATTGTCTGGAACGGATGCTAAAGCTGAGAATGCAACAAAGCAAATACAAAACACATGTCTACAATCGCTGCACAACATTCACGGTATGTAACTAAGTAGATAAAAATTTATATCTCATTAACTATAATATTCGCTATGCTTTAATACTGGTATGGCATTCAATTCATTAACTTTACTTATTAGTAATTTCAGTCGGTCACGCTTAGTGTCAAAATCTTCATTTTCTAAATCAACAATTACAGCCGTTCCTGCCATACAAACCATTAACATACCTTTGCCTCCACCTACCTCAGAATAGTCGATATCTGTTCCAACTATTGCATTACCACCATGCAACGCACAGACAAGGCGTAATTTCTTTTTGCATATCTCTTCACCTGAAGAAACCTTATTTGACATAGTCAATGATTGCCCGCCTGTGAAATCTGCCCAAGAGCCTGATAATTCTGATAGAAAACCAGTGCCTGAGATTGATTGAGCACTAATCAACCCAAGAATCTTGAAATTCCACTTTGTTGGATTCTGAATTGTGATAATGGGTATTGCTGATATTAGGCTTTCAATTTCGGCCATCAAAACTGCCTTTGCGGTATCAATAGCGAGTTTCTTTTCAGCTAAAATGTTCAAGCCACACTCATTGCAGTATGCTTCAGCCTTGGGATTGTGCAATGAATTGATAATTGCGATAGTTTGATCACTTAGAATGTATCTAGAAGTCATAAGACCATCCATTTTTTTTTGGCAATTCGGGCAATGTTTGTATGACATGAGTAGTTAGATAAAGTTATGCGGTAGATTTCTTTTTTAACAATAATAGTAATTTTAGGACTTCTATTAACCTCTGATCATAAAAATTAATGAGTGATGCAATCTTTATCTTAAGTATCATTAGTGCTTTATCAAACTAAAAGTCTTCTTGCAACAGCACAAAAAAAATCAGTAGATTGATATTAGTACAGAATCGTCCAAGGGAAAATTTACGACCTAGCGAAGCTGATAAACACTAGCACAGAAATTAAAAGATTGTCAACTATTTGATATTGAAGTTTGCGGTTATATTACAGTTGCCAATAATAGCTATTTTAGTTTTGCTGATGAATACGTGATGTAAGCTGAGAGGGTATCAGGGATTGAGGACGAACTAACGAAAGATAAAAGTGTTTAGATAAACGGTAATTGCATATTTTAATATATAAATAATGCAAGTAAAAATTAACAGAATCATAAACATACCAGTTTGGCATCTTAGTTAACCTATTGATTTTCAGTGCGTAATATGGCGTAAAATAAGAAAAGAGATACTCCATCCAGACGTATCTCTTTTTTCTAACCAAATATAAACCTGTTATGAGCCAGGCTTTGTCTTAAATTTTCCAGTGAACAAATGTTAACGTAGAAAATGATTTATCTTTTTTATCAATGTAAAATCAATCTCTGATTATTACTCTACAAATATAGTAAAAAATTTCTTAGTGTAAAAAATACACTAAGAAATTTTTAAGTATTTTTTTTGTCATATTTTTATTTCAATTATTATTTAGCTTAATTTTCACGATAAATAATAATAATCTTCAAATTTAGTGAGGAAATTGGTTAACTAATTGTTAAATAATGTGAAATCATGTTATTTTATTGCTAATTTTTTCGATTTCAGATTCTTTATGCAGTATTAAGAATTTGTTATTCTTTTATGTAACCAATAAATTAAATTTTCTTCAATATTTTTTAAATTGATTGCAATAAACATACCATAATCTCTTTTTTAAATTTTAATTTTATTAGTAAATAAAAAAAGGTTAACATTTTTCAATGTTAACCTTTAAATAAAAATATATTATTTAATAATTATAATTACAGGCTTGCGTAGTATTCTACAAATTTAGCTAACGCTGAAGAATAACCCCACTCGTTATCGTACCATGAAACAACTTTTACAAAGTTATCGTTTAATGAGATACCTGCTTTTGCATCAAAGATAGATGCGTGGTCATCACCAATAAAATCAGATGAAACAACTTCATCTTCAGTATAAGCTAAAACACCTTTTAATTCGCCTTCAGAAGCTGCTTTCATAGCTGCCTTAATTTGCTCATAAGTAGCTGGTTTTTCTAAACGAGCAGTTAAATCTACTACAGAAACATCAGCAACAGGAACGCGGAAAGACATACCTGTAAGTTTACCCTTTAATTCTGGTAATACCATACCAACTGCTTTAGCTGCACCGGTAGATGATGGAATGATGTTAGAGAAACCACCACGGCCACCTCTCCAATCTTTAGCTGATGGTCCATCAACAGTTTTTTGAGTTGCAGTTACCGCATGGATTGTACTCATTAAGCCTTCAACAATACCGAAGTTATCATTTAAAACTTTAGCAATAGGTGCTAAACAGTTTGTAGTACATGATGCATTAGAAACGATAGTTTGGTCAGCCGTTAATTTATCGTGATTAACACCCATTACATAAGTAGGGATGTCGCTATCTTTTGCCGGAGCAGAGAAAACTACTTTTTTTGCACCTGCTGCGATGTGTTTTTCAGCATCAGCACGAGTTAAAAATAAACCTGTAGATTCGATAACAACTTCTACACCTACAGCATCCCATTTTAAATCAGCAGGATTTTTTTCTGCAGTAACGCGGATGGTTTTGCCATTAACAACTAGGTTACCATCTACAACTTCAATTGTTCCATCGAATTTACCGTGGGTAGTATCATATTTTAACATATAAGCCATGTAATCCGGCTCAATTAAGTCGTTAATAGCTACAATATCTAATCCTCTTTTTAATGCAGCTCTAAAAACGAGTCTGCCGATACGGCCAAAGCCGTTTATTCCAATTTTGCTCATTGTTTTGTTAATTAGTGTAATGTTTTAATAAATTTAGTATTGGTTCTTTTATAATGGTTTTGATAGTTAAATCGTATTTATCGGCTGTGTGTCTTAACCTATCTTCAAATTCTGCTGCAACCGTTCCAACAAAATGTAAATCTTCTTTAGGATATTTTTCCTTTATTGGTAAGATGTATGTTTGGAAATGTTTTTCAAAACCTTCATCAACCATTTTTATTATATGTCCGTGTTTGTTATTCTGTACAAAAAAATCGAGAAACGAACTTAAAAATATATTTGCCTGTGGCTTATTGTAAATCCTTTCAAGTATCTGACTTTTATCTAAATTATAAGTTCTGATAAACTTAGTTTCAAGTTCTTTAGGTAATTTGTTGTTCAGGAAACTTCTTAGAAGCATTTTACCTAAATAATTTGCAGAACCTTCATCGCCTAAAACATAACCAAGGCCAAAATTATTAACATGGGGATTTTTTCCATCAAAGTAAGCGGTGTTAGCGCCACTACCTAACATACTAACAATACCCGATTTATTATAGCAAACTGCCTTCGCAGCGCCAAATAAATCATTTTCTACCACAACCTTACTATATCTAAAGAAAGATGACAAAGTTTCTGCAAGTTCATCTTTTCTATCCATAGATGATGCACCTGCAGCAAAGAAATATATCTTTTTAATATTTTCAGCATTATTAACAAGTACAATCTTTTTGTTTAAAATTTGGAGGATTGTTTTCTTGTCAACAAAACATGGATTTATACCTGTAGTATTGCAGTGCGCCACAACTTCTCCATTTTGAGTTAATTTCCAAAATGCTGTTCTCGAACCACTATAAACAACTGCTATCATTTTTATTATATGGATAAAACTTCCGTCATTTCCATTAAATCGTTTTCAAGTTTATATGAATGAGCGCTAAGCGCCTCATCAATGCTTGTTAATTTTATTGAATTACCATTTAAGCCAACCATTTTTGCGCTTTCTCCGGCAATTAGTGCATTAACCGCTGCGTAGCCCAATCTACTACCCAAAATACGGTCGAAACTATTTGGGCTTCCACCTCTTTGAAGGTGACCTAAAATCGTAACCTTGGTATCATAGTGGTCAAATGTTTCTTTAACACGCTTTGCAATATCATAAGCGCCACCTTGTTTGTGTCCTTCGGCTACAATAACAATACTCGATGATTTTTTAGTTGCGGCTCCCAATGCTAATTTCTGAATAAGGTCTTCAACGCTGGTTTCTACTTCCGGTAATAAAACGGCTTCGGCACCACTTGCTATAGAGCTTCTTAAAGCAATACAACCAGAATCCCTACCCATTACTTCGATAAAGAACAATCTATCGTGGGCATCGGCAGTATCTCTGATTTTATCAATTGCTTCTACAACTGTGTTTATTGCGGTATCGTAACCTAAAGTAAAATCAGAGCCACTTAAATCATTATCAATTGTGCCCGGAATGCCAATTACTTTAACGCCAAATTTTTCGCCGAAACGTTTAGCGCCGGTAAAGGTTCCATCGCCACCAATAACAACTAAAGCGTCGATATCGTTAGCTTTTAAATTATCGAATGCAATCTGCTGACCTTCGTCTGTCTTAAACTCTAAACATCTTGCTGTTTTAAGAATGGTTCCGCCTAAATGTAAAATATTACTTACAGAGCGTGCATCCATTGGTTTAATGTTGTTATTTATTAAACCTTGATAGCCTTGCATAACACCAAACATGTTAATGCCATGGTAAATTCCTGTACGTACAACCGCTCTAATTGCAGCATTCATACCTGGAGCATCACCTCCAGATGTAAGTACGGCTATGTTTTTAATATTTGGTTTCATCTTCGTGTTACGAATATAGTGTGTATTTTCTACACTAAGTAATTTATTTTATTTTTTTTACTTAATATTGAAAGTCATACCTTTAACGCTTAAATTAACTAAATTTTACCTTGGAACAAATTTTACCTCATTTAGATTCCGTTTTTTCCATCGACTGTGTGCTGTTTGGATTCGATGGAAAGGAATTAAAAATCTTACTCATCGAAAGGAATGAAGAACCTTTTAAAGATTGGTGGGCGCTGCCAGGAAATATTGTTGGTCCTGATGAAAGTTTAGATCAATCTGCTTCTCGAATTTTATACGAATTAACAGGTTTGCGTGGCATATACATGGAACAATACTATGCTTTCGGCGATCCTGGTAGACACCCGCAGGGAAGGGTTATCACCTTAGCTTATTATGCGCTGATACGTTTAGGAGGTGATAAAGATTTACGCCCGGTAAGTAATTACGCAAAACAGGCTAATTGGTTGCCAATTACGGCCTTACCAAAATTGGCTTTCGACCATCAGAAGATATACGATAAGGGCTTAGAGAAAATAAAACGAAGAATTAAGCACCAGCCAATTGCTTTTGAATTGCTTCCAGAGAAATTCACACTCACTCAATTACAGCATGTTTATGAGCTAGTGCTTGGCAAAAAACTGGATAAGAGAAATTTTAGAAAGAAGATTGTAAGTTTCGGTGTATTGAAAGAACTTGATGAAAAACAAAAAGGCGTTTCTTACAGAGCTGCTACATTATACCGATTTGATAAACGTAAATACGCTAAACTTTTCGGTAAGGAAATATCTTTTTAAGTGGAAAGTGGAAAGTGGAAAGTGAAAAGTGAAAAGTGAAAAGTAGAAAGTAAAAAGTTGGAAGTCGAAAGTGTTGATCTAATAGATTATTAGCAAAAAAGGTTCAGTTTGAAATTTCAAACTGAACCTTTTTTATTTTGGTAGAACTTAAACTTTGTACTCTAAATCTTAAACTCTATACTTTGTACTCTATACTTTGTACTCTAAACTTTATACTCTAAACTTTGTACTCTAAGCTTTGTACTCTAAACTTTGTACTTTCCCCTTTAAACTCTAAACTAAGCCTTTGGAGCAAGTTCTAAATGATAGTGAACTAAATCATCTATCGGAGAACGGATAATTTTACCAACGCCCATTTCGTAGCGGTCGGCAACAATGCTCAAAATATCTCGGAAACTATACCCTACAGAGCCTACACAGTTTAATTTATGGTCTTTGTAGTTAGGGTAATGAATTACTAAAGCCTCGAAAAATGCCGTGAAAGCATAGTCGATGGTCTTATAAGTATAGTCTTCATAACTATCTTTAAAATCGTATAAAAATTTACTAAAACTTGCACAAAAACGGTTTGGCAATGGCTTGTTGTAAATATTATCAAAAATATCTTCGTTTGTTAAAGCATAATTATCATAAAAAGCTTCTCTCAAACCTTTTGGCATGTAGCCTTTCATGTAATCGCTTAAAATTCTTTTACCAATGTAAGAACCGCTTCCTTCATCGCCTAAGAAATAACCTAAAGAATCGATGTTTAAGGTGATGTCATTTCCATCGTAAAGGCAAGAATTTGTTCCTGTGCCTAAAATTGCAGCAAAACCCGGCTCGTTTCCAAGTAAAGCCCTGCAAGACGCAAGTAAATCGTGGCCAACAAATATTTCTGCATTTGTAAAAACTTGTTGCATAGCATCGGCAACAATTTTTTTGTTAGCCGGTGTAGAGCAACCAGCTCCATAGTAATATACCGCGGTTAATTTTTCTCTTTCTAAGTGGTCCGGAAGAGATTCTCTTAATGATTTTACAATATATTCTCCTTTTGAAAAATATGGATTGTAACCTTCGGTATTAAAGTAAATTTTTCTGCCGGCCTCGTTAATCAAGCACCAATTTGTTTTGGTTGATCCACCGTCTGCAATTACTATCATTTTATTTATTTTTGGTTTTAGCACGATAAAAGTATAAAAAGTCTTATATTTTGTATCTTTTTTTTTAATAATTTTTTAACAATTTATTGTTGTTTAAATTTAAGTGTGTAAAAAATACACTATAGATGCCGTTTAATTGCATTAAAACCTTAAAATTATACCCGAAAAGGCATTGGTCTTTTTTAAGTTGAAATAAATATTTTACAAATTTTTAGCATAATGACTAATAAAATTATCGATTTCAGGAGTGATACCGTTACAAAACCAACAGCCGGAATGTTAGAAGCCATGATGCAGGCAAAAGTTGGCGATGATGTTTTTGGTGAAGATGAAACTGTACACCATTTGGAAACAAAACTTGCTGCAATGTTTAACATGGAAGCTGGTTTGTTTTGTCCATCCGGAACAATGACCAATCAAATTGCCATTAAATGTTTTACTCAGCCCATGGATGAGGTAATTTGCGACCAAACAGCACACGTATATCGTTATGAAATTGGTGGTATTGCATTTCATTCGGCTGCATCTGTAAGGTTATTGAATGGAACACGAGGTATTTTAACGCCCGAGCTGATTGAGCCAGAAATTAATGAAGATAATATTCACTATCCAAACTCATCCTTATTGGTGCTCGAAAATACAGTAAATAAAGGTGGTGGAAGCTGTTACAACCTTAATCAGATAGCACCAATTCATCACTTATGTAATATTAAGGGTTTAAAACTGCATTTAGATGGCGCCAGAATATTTAATGCGCTAACCGCTACCGGCGATAAAGCGCATGATTATGGCAAATATTTTGACGGCATATCGGTTTGTTTATCAAAGGGTTTGGGTGCTCCTGTTGGTTCAGTTTTGTTAGCGAGTAAAGAAACCACTAAAAAAGCCCGAAAAATTAGAAAAGCTTTTGGCGGTGGTATGAGGCAAGCTGGGTTTTTAGCCGCAGCAGGCATATATGCTTTAGATAATCATGTTGAACGATTAAAAGACGACCATAAACATGCCAAAGATTTAGCCGCTGCATTAGCCCGAACACCATACGTAAAATCGATAATGCCGGTTGAAACCAATATTGTAATTTTTGAAGTTGAAAACGGAACGGCAGCTAAAGTTGTAGAGCAATTTAAAAATAAGGGTTTGCTATGTGCTACAACCAGCAACAGTACCATCAGGTTTGTAACGCATTTGGATATTAGCCCCGAAATGGTTGATAGAGCAATCGAAATTATATTACATTTGTTTTAAAGCAAATTGTATTTTAAGCTGTATTTATTACTAACCAAATGCCAGATAAACAATTAAATTTTCGTCAGATTTCTAAATTACTTGTTGCAAACCGTGGAGAGATTGCGCTCCGGATTATGCGGTCGGCAAGAGAAATGGGTATTAAAACGGTTGCTGTTTTTTCGGAAGTTGATAGAAATGCCCTGCATGTTCGTTATGCTGATGAAGCCATTTGCATTGGTCCGGCGCCCTCTAATCAAAGTTATCTTTTAGGTGAAAATATCATCAATGCCTGTAAGAAAACAGGTGCTGAGGCTATTCATCCAGGTTACGGCTTTCTCTCGGAAAATGCAGGTTTTGCGCAAATGGTTGCCGATGCAGGTTTAATTTTAGTTGGTCCATCGCCACAGGCAATGGAAACAATGGGCAATAAACTATCAGCAAAAGCCGCAGCTTTAAAGTACAATATCCCGATGGTTCCCGGAACGGAAGAGGCTATAAAAAATGTAAATGAAGCTAAAGAACGAGCTGTTGAAGTTGGATTTCCTATTTTGATAAAAGCGGCTGCAGGTGGCGGTGGAAAGGGAATGCGGATTGTAGAAAAGGTAGAGGATTTTGAAGAGCAGATGAAACTTGCGGTGAGCGAGGCGACTTCTGCTTTTGGCGACGGTTCTGTTTTTATCGAGCGTTACGTTACTTCACCAAGGCATATCGAAATTCAGGTTTTGGGCGATAATTATGGCAATATTGTTCATTTGTTTGAACGCGAATGTTCGGTTCAGCGTCGCCATCAAAAAGTTGTTGAAGAAGCACCATCATCGGTGTTAACACCAGAAATTAGAGCGCTTATGGGCAAGTGTGCAGTTGATGTTGCCCGTTCTGTAAATTACACCGGAGCAGGCACTGTTGAATTTATTCTAGATGAGAATCTCGATTTTTTCTTCCTGGAAATGAACACCCGCTTACAAGTTGAACATCCGGTTACGGAATTAATTTCAGGAATAGATTTAGTTAAAGAGCAAATAAAAGTTGCCCGGGGCGAAGCTTTATCTTTTGCCCAGGAAGACTTAAAAATTAACGGACACGCCGTAGAATTAAGAGTTTATGCCGAAGACCCGAACAATAATTTCCTGCCGGATATTGGTACACTGGAAACTTATAAAATTCCTAAAGGAAACGGTGTAAGGGTTGATGATGGCTTTGAACAGGGTATGAAAATCCCGATTTATTACGACCCAATGATTGCAAAACTCATCACCTTTGGTAAAGATAGGGAAGAGGCAATTAACAGAATGGTTAGGGCAATTGAAGAATATGAGATTACCGGGATAGAAACCACGCTTGGTTTTGGTAAATTTGTAATGCAGCACGAAGCGTTTAAATCAGGGAAATTCGACACTCACTTTGTTGGCAAATATTTTAATGCCGATAGCTTAAAAAGTCAGGATGAAACCGAAGCATTAATTGCGGCTTTAATTGCAACAAAACTTTTCAATCAGAAAGATGGAAATTTAACAAATTCATCAGCAGTTAAAAATTCATCAGATTGGAGAAAAAACAGATTAAAATACTAATCCCTTACCATGTTTACCGGAATTATAGAAACCCTTGGCGAAATAAAAGCCATTAAAAAAGCGCATACAAATATCCATTTTACCATTGCATCGGCAATTAGCCACGAATTAAAAATAGACCAAAGTGTGGCCCACAATGGTGTTTGCCTTACAGTTGTGGCATTAAGTAATGATACGCATACCGTAACGGCGATTGATGAAACCTTGAGTAAAACCAGTTTAGGTAGTTTAAAAGTTGGCAGTAAAGTAAATTTGGAGCGTTGCATGCAAATGAATGGCAGGTTGGATGGCCATATTGTTCAGGGGCATGTAGACCAAACTGCAACTTGCATAAAAAGAGAAACGTTGGATGGAAGCTGGGAATACAGGTTTAAGTACGATGCAGCGAGTGGCAATGTTACTGTAGAAAAAGGTTCTGTTTGTGTTAATGGCATCAGCCTAACTGTTGTAAATTCGCAAAGCGATGAATTTTCTGTTTTTATTATTCCATATACATTTGAGCACACCAATTTGCACGAAGTTGAGGTTGGAGATACCGTAAATTTAGAATTTGATATTATTGGTAAATATGTTGCCCGCTTGATAGGTAATAAATAATTGTATGTACAGTAAGGAAGAGGCGGCACGTTTACGTCAGCAATTTTGGATAAGTTTTGGCCAGTACATGAAACCTGTTCCATCTGCCGGTGGCTCTACAGTACATTGGATAAATTACAAAACCGGCGTAAAAAATATATTTTTTAAAATGGATGCCGATAATAAGAAAGCAAGTATTTCAATCCAACTTACCCATTCAGATATTGGAATAAGGCATTTAATCTTTAATCAGTTTGAAGAATTTAAAGCAATGTTTACCAATACCGTGAATGAAGAGTGGGAATGGATACAAGATTATACAGATGAATACGGTAAAACCATAAGCCAAATTATAATTACCCTTAAAGGCATTAGCATTTTTAACAAAAGCCAATGGCCAGATTTGATATCATTCTTTAAACCAAGAATAGTAGCACTTGATGAATTTTGGGATAATGTTAAGCCGGTTTTTGAAGATTTAAACTAACTACTTTTTCAAAATTTCCATCCTTTTATTTATAAATTCGAAAACAGATTTATTGCCTTCGGTATTTGGCAATACCTTTAAAACTTGTGCATAGGTATTTATCGCATTTGTTTTCTGGTTTAACTTCATATCATAAATCTGCGCTAAAATATAAAGCATACTACCTTCGTTATCAAAAAATGCACCCTTTCTATATGCTGCAGCAGCGCTTTCAAACTTTTCGATTTGCTCATAGCTTTCACCTAATTTGGTATAGTACAATAATGTTTTCTTCGAAATTCCTGCATTAATGGCTTTGGTAAAGTATACAGCAGCATTGTTGTAATCTTTTAATCCTCTGTAGCAAAGCGCCATATTGTAATAAAGTCCTTCATTACTATCTTCATCAGCTAGTTTACTCACTTTTTTAAAGCAATCCAGCCCTTTCTGAAATTCTTTTTTCATGTAATAAACTTTACCCAAATTATTCATTACGAACGATGAGCTGTCGCCTAGTGCAAGCAATTTTTGTCCGGTGGCTAAGGCTTCATCAAGTTGCGATTGCGACAGCGCAATAGGTAATTTTATTTTAAGCAATTGTATATTAGTCGAATCTACTTTGAGTGCAGGTGCTAATATGGTCTTTGCCATAGAAAATAGATTTGATTTCATGTAAAGCTCGGCCAAATCAAAAACTACATCTGCATCTGTTGGGTTTAGTTTATTGGCCTTTCTCAGGTAATTAATCTTTTTCACACTCAAAGGTTCAGTTTGCAGGTTTGCAAGTTGTTTATATGCCGAAAAGCTATTACTATCAATTTTAATAATTTGCTCGTATAGTGTGTTTGCCTTATTATTATTTCCTCTTTTGGCTACGATACTTGCCAGATTAAATAATATTGATAAATTTTCTGGCTGTAACTGATTTGCTTTGGCGTAAAATTTCTCTGCATCGGCTGTTTTATCGGCCATCATATAGCAATAACCAATTTGACTAAGCGCTTTTAAATCTTTAGTATCATCACCGTAAATTTTACTCAGATAATCTGCTGCTTCACTATATTTTTGCAACTGGTATAACTCAAAAAGCTTTTCCTTATCAAAGGCTTGATTTTGCGCAGAAACTGATATTGATAAAGCGAATAGTAGAAGGATAATTAACTTTTTCATATGGCTGGAATTTTAAACTAAAGTATTAGTTGTTTCTTATAATTCCAAACTTTTATCCTTAAAAAAAACAAAAAACGCACAAGTTGGTTTATTATCTACTAATTAATCATTTAAAACAAAAACTTATGAATACTTTAGAAAAATTTGAATTAATGGAAAAGATAGTGCGTGAGTTAGAGGATGTGCAGAACTCACAACAGGCGCTTATTCAAAAAATTGCTAAAATTGAGGTTGATAATATCGAATTAAGTGATAGCAGACTGGAAAAAGATTTACCAGATATTCATCAGAATTTAGCAGATAACTTAGATACCATTTCAGGTATTTTGGATTACTTTGCAGATAAAACACAGAACTTTGGAAATAAAAATAATGTTGAAGCTTTAAAAGAGCAACAAGCGATTAATGATGCTATCAACTAATTTATAACTTAATTATCCCTATTGTTATGAAGACCATTTATTTAACTCTGGCCTGCGCATTAGCAGGATTTTTTGCCAATGCGCAAGTTTTACCATCATTTCAACTTGGTGTAAAGGCGGGCGCAAATTTTTCAAAATTTGATCCTGAAAACACGTTTAGTAGTACTAACAGAACCGGCTTTTATGGTGGTTTGTGGGCGAGGGTTGGAGCGGGTGGTCTTCATTTTCAACCAGAATTATATATTTCTGGCAAAAAAACAAATTTGGTAAGTGATGCTACGGGCGAAGTTAACGAAGTTCGTTTTACCAGCTTAGATGTTCCTTTACTAATTGGAACAAAATTTGGCGCTGCGGGCGTGGGTATAAGAATAAATACAGGACCTGCTTTTTCTTTAATCCTTGATGAAAATCAAAGCTTTGGGCAGGCAGCAGGAAATGTTTTTAAAGCAAACTTTAAAGACCAGGCAATTGCATGGCAATTTGGTGCGGGTTTAGACATTAAAAAACTTAGTTTAGATGCTCGTTACGAACTTGGTTTATCTAAAATAAATAAGGCAGGTTACCCGGATACCAAACTTAACTTATTTACAATCGGTGTTGGATACCGAATTTTGTAATTATTTTACATAAACTTAAAACCAATTTAACATCGTGTGGTTTTAGTAATAACCTAACCTTGTAAATATATCGCCATGAATTTAAAGGAACTATTACTAAAAGGCCAAAGTTTCATTTCGCTTTTAAATGAATTTAGGATTGATGTTAATGATTTGATTATTAAAGATGAAAATAACATCTTTAAAAGTCAGGTAAACAGAAATACTGAAATTGTTAAAGAGTCGGTTTGGATGGAAGGCAGAAGCAAAGATGGATTGGTAAATCTATTCGGAACATTACATTATAACTTACTTAATAAGCTTGCCGTGTTTGAAATGGAAGGATATGAAAAAATTCCTGCGGTGGGATAAATAATCTAAAAAAAGTAAAAAAGGACAGAATTAAACTTCTGTCCTTTTTTTGTGCTCAATCATTTGGTTTTCTACTTCGGTTAGTTCATAAGCAAATGCACCATTTTTAGGGATAATTGGTGTTTCCCTGCCAACACTTAAGGCTTTTATAAACGATGCTCCGAAATAGAATATTAGCGATGAGTAAAATACAAACAGCATAATTACAATTATAGAACCTGCAGAACCATAAATATTGCTGATATTACTTAGCGGAAGCAAAATGCGTAAAATATATTTTCCTGCTGTAAACAGGCATCCGGTTAATAATCCACCAGAAATTGCGGCTCGCCAGGTTGGGCGACCATTAGTTAAAAATCTAAACAGAATTGTAAACCATGCGGTAACAATAATTACAAATACAATTTGGTTAATTATAGATGTTGCAATCAGTTCAAATGATGGAGAATTGGTTTTAAGGTAGGAACCTATAACCGCCTGAATACTGTCGGCCAGTAAACCTATAAAAAATAAAATACCAGCCAAGAGTATAATGGTTACCGATATAGCCCTGGATTTTAAGGTATTAACAATGCCTTTTTTACTGCTCATGCCAATACTCCAGATTTGTTCTAAAGAATTTTTTATTACGTTAAATAGGGTAGTAGCCACAAAAAAGAAAAATACAAAACTTAATAAAGTGATATACCATTCCTGGTCTATGCCGCGGATGTTTCTTAATGTAAGTCTGATTTGCTTAATACTATTCTCATCTAAAATATTAGCCAGACGGTCAAAAATGTTTGCAACAAGTGTTCTTCTATCGGTAAACATACCGAAAAGCCTAATTAAAATAATTAATATGGGTGGTAATGCAAAATTAGTAAAAAATGCGGTTGCGCCAGCTAAGCGCAAAGGATCGTTTTCCTGAAATACGTTAAATGCCTTTCTCAAAGTAGAGAAAAAGAACTTTAAATCTTCTTTAATTTTTGCTATCGGCATTTAAGAGGCTTGGAACAGAAAGCCCGAAAATACTAAAAATTTCTATCGGGCTTTTTGAAATATGAATATTAATTTACTTTGGTAAAAACCAACAGCGTTTTTTCATCTTTTAGTAGTTCAAGCTTATTATCAACGATTTTTATATTATTGGTTTCGTTTAAGGCATTTAAATAAGCCCTTTCTGATGAATCAGTGTCCTGGCAGAACATTTTTGTACTAAAGAGATTCTTTAAAGAAACCTTATCTTCATTGATTTCTGCCTTGCCACCATAACTATTACAAAAAGATTTTCCGCTCACCTTTAGGCTATCTCCAAATATTAAAGACGCTGTACCACTTTCAGGCAATGTAATTCCGGTTATGCTCGTCAATTCCCAGTTTGTATTTTTTAAGGTATCAGGATTAACTTTTTCTAAACATGAACTAAAAAAGCATAAAGCAATCCCGAGGATAAGTAGGTTTTTCATAATTGATAATTTTTAAAACTTTCACAAAAACCAAACCAAAGCAAATATTACATAAACTTTGGTCAGCTTTAAATTAGGATTAATTGTGGGCAGTTGTTTTTTATTAATCAATATTATCTGTTAAATAACCTTTTTCAAATTCTACCAAATCAAGTTTAAGAAATGATTTTAAATGTTGAGATTTTAAATTTTTATTGAAAGTTTCTTCGTTCTTAAAACATTCCCATAAAACTATCACACTTGGGTCTTCTTTTAGTCTTTTAATCTCGAACAAAATATTTCCACTTTCTAAAAGAGTTAAATCCTTTAATTTTTTTAGTTCTGAAATTGTAAACTCTATTCTTGTTGTATCCTTTATTTTTAAATTCTGGTAGAGTAGAAGTAAGGCTCAGATTTTTTTGATTCAATTAAATCCCAGAGATTACCATATAAATCTGCAAAAACTGCCACTTTACCATATTCTTCAATACTTGGTTCCCTTATAATTATGACACCATTATTAACCAACTTTTGATAATCTATTTCAAAGTTATCAGTGCTCAAAAATAGAAATACCCTACCACCAGTTTGATTGCCAATTCTGCTTTTTTGTTCTTCGGTTATGCCTTTTGCTAACAATATTGAACTTCCACTGTCACCTTTTGGTTTAATTAGAACCCAACGTTTTGTATCAGATAGACGCGTATCTTCAATTAATCAAAATCTAATTTTTGAGTATAAAATTCAATTGCTTCATCATAATCATTTACCACAATGGCAACGTGTTGCAAATTTTGTTTCATTTATTTTTTGATGTAAAATGCAAAAATATGATATATCTGTTTTCAAAAAGTTTTTTAATCATGACAATCAAATTTTTTGTCATTAAATAAATACCTAAAAATGAATGTTTAATCGTTACATAAACCTTAAATAATTGCTTACAAACCATGTTATCTTTTATTTATGTATTTTTTAATTAGAGCACTTTTTTACGTAATACTTTAACCATCACTATTGATTTGGGAAATAAAGATTATAAATTAGTAAAAAAAAGACATCTGTTTTATGAAAGTAACTTACTTATTCGTACTAATCTCAATTTGCTTTTTCTCTTGTAGTGAATCGAAGCTGGAAAAAACAATAGTTGCAAATAATTTTACCGGAGAAGAGAATTTCAATACTACTCCTAAAAGCAAAAAAGATATTTTAACTTTTAAAAAGGTTGATTCATCTAATGTAAATGCAATTACCTACAATGTTAAATACAAAGACACTGTAATTTCAGTTAAAAACGACCCAAAACCAGTTGCAAGTATTTTTTTACAACCCAGATTTTTAAATACTCAGAAAACTGCGGCAATTGTTCAGGTTGCGGATAGTTCAGGTTTAGTTTCTCCCTTTTACATAATCTCGCTACATAACGGGCAACCAGAAGTTACCAAACTCGATCGCCCATCAAATGGCGCAATGGATAGTAAAATAACGAAGGGTTTGGAAGAGTTAACGCTGAGTATTTTTTTACTTAATAACGATTACGTAGTAACGATAATAAATGGTAGAGTTTATCAGCTGAAAAGACAAAATGATGCGGAGCGCATACAAGGTCGTTTCATTTTATATTCGCCTGATAAAACCACATTTGTATTTGCCACAAAAACTTCTCTTTATCAAACGAATTATAAAACTGGCGAATCTGTAGATCTAAAGGCTTCAAGCGATTTGCTTGCTCCAGAGAATATGGCGAATTTCAATAATAATTTCACCTGGTATAAAAACGCAAAAGGAACATCATTTTTAAAAGTGAGCGATCCAGACAGAGTTGTGGAGCTGAGTGAATTTAAATAAAAGAATATTAAGAGAATATAATTGGGTCGAGTTTATATACTTGACCTTTTTATTGCTCAACTGTTTGAAGCCAATTTTCTATTGCTTTTTGAAGTTTTGTAGCCTTAGATAAAACATCATCTAAATCTTTAAAATTTATTATCCTTCTACCATCTTTATAATTCCCTTCTAATAAATCCAAACTTTCAGTTATCCTATCGCCCGTTGGCAAAACAAGCATAATTCGTTGTTTATTTAGGTTTAATACTGCAATATCTCTTTTGTATTCTTTCGCATCGAAGTCTTTAATTTTACCGGTATAGTAAAAACTTGGGCTATTCCACTTAATATGTTCTGCAATTTCTTTATCTGTAGATAAAATCAACTTTCTAATGGCCTGAATAATTTCTGCCACGTTTGGTTCAAGTTTATCTATATATGCAGAAACTTGCTCGGTTGGTGATGGTTTAATGCTTTGCTCCATGAATTCCTAAATACTATGCTAATGTATTCTTAAAATTTAATTCTTATTGCTGATAAGCAAAAAAGTTATTATCCAGGCAAGAAATGCGGTGTGGCAAAACCTATTCCTTTTTTACAATTAAAATGTCAAGTTCTCCAATAGCAAGGTAACCAAACTCATAACAGAAAATATAAGTGTTTCCATTATGTGTAAGGTGTATTGAAGTATGGTAATTAAAATTAAATCCCGCACTTATTAACTTGTTTCGGGTTATTTTAGCTTTTCCATCCGGATTAAATTTCGATAGGATTGAGCGATTTCTTTTCAAAATCAAATTTACTGCTTTAACAATCGCGTTATCTTCAGCTTTTAGGTGGTTATTATAGTTATTGCGACATAAGTCGTCACAAAATTTTTTATCGGCACGACCCTTAACCGGGTTACCGCAATCGAGGCATAAACGGTCCATAATTTTTCTAAAGTTAATTATGGGATGACGGCATAAAATTAATAAAATATATAAGGTACAAAAAATAAATCCTTTTAAATCAGTGTCATAGCCGATTTTAAACGTTTATAAACGACTATAAATGTTTAATACCCGAGTAAGCCTTTCGGTTATATGCAACTTTGTTCTGTCGGTAGTGAATTGCACTATTGGTCTTTAATTATCAAGAAACTAAATATTTATATTATGGATGCGATTACAAACAAAGTAGAATTAAGTGGATTTGCAGGTGCAGATGCAGAAATTAAAAATTTATCTGGTACACTAAAATTAGCAAAGGTACAACTGGCTGTTAATGATTCTTACAAAACTTCTGGTGGACAGGAGGTTAAGAAAACACAATGGTTTACGCTAACTTTTTGGGGCGCCAAAGCAGAATTAGCTGCAGAAAAGGTAAAAAAGGGTACACATTTAAGTATTGAAGGACGTTTGCTCAATAATTTTTACGAAGCAAAAGATGGAAGCAAGCGTTACTCAATAGAAATTGTTGTAAATGAAATTTATCTTAAAGAAAACGAAACTACAAACCAAACAAACTAAATAAATCGTCTATCCTATCAGCTCTACATCCCATGAAAAATGTAAACAAATTTTTCTGATGTGTAATGCCTTATTTGTTAAAACAAGTAAGGCATTATAGTTTAATGGCTGTACCAACGTAGTAGTTTCTTGATGCTGCCGGATTAAAGTATCGGTTATTAGCCGCATTTAAGTCATTACCTAAGCTATACTTTTCATTTAGTAGATTATTAACCCCTGTAAAAATGTTCAGTTTTGTTTTGCCAATTTTAAGCGCACTAACACCAGCTTTGGCTTCTATTAAATTATAACGCTTTGAGAAAACGCTGTTCGCATCATTTAGCGGTATAGATGATGTGTAGTTATGTTGCGCAAACAAATAAAAACCACTTTTAAACTGAAAACTTAAACTGCTTACTAATACGTTTGCAGGTACGCCGGTTAACTTATTGCCCGAAAAATTATTTGTCGCGTTACTAAAATCATCAAAATAATAATGGCTGTAGGTATAGTTATTTCTAATTTCTAAAGCATTTAAAAGTCCGGTGTTTTCTTTTATTACCCAAAATGACGTTTCTATCTCAATTCCTTTTTGATTGGTTCCACCTGCATTTACAAAATATTCAGTGTCGTTAGAATTTAACCTTCTAACAATAGCATCTTTTAATTTAAACTGATAAACATTAGCGTTTGCATAAAATCTATTGTCCAGCGATTTGTAACGCAAGCCAACTTCGTAATTCCATCCATTTTCTGCCTGTAAATCATTATTAATGTTATTGTCTGATGAACGTACTTCGGCAATTGTTGGTGGGGCGTAACCCTTACTAACAGAACTTCTTACAGAAAAATTTTGATTAATTAAGTACGAAATTGCCAGTTTGGGCATCAACTGTTCTGCAAATTTCCTTTCTCTTTGTGCTGTCGAAACCGGGAAAAAGCTTTGATATTTATATTTATAAAAATTTAAACTCGTGGCTAATTCAATCAACAATTTTCGATTGATATCGAATGTAGTTCTAAAAAAGCCAAAATCCTGAAAGGCTTTTAAATCATCAAAAGCTTGGGCTGTGCCTGTTATGCCTGCATTATTATTAAAATTTCTGACTTGCGATTTTGTAGATGAACTTTCCAAACCTAATTGGCTATTCCATGTTAAATTGCTGAACGATTTTTTATACTCCAGAAAAGTCCTTAAACCAAGGGTATTTTCATACCTCTTTTCAAAATTTGTAATAAATGGATTTTTAAAATCAGTATAGGAAGTAAATATGGAAACCACGTGTTTGAAATTTTCATTTAATTGATAAACATTTGATAATCCGCCAAAAATGGTTTTATTATATATTGCAGCTTGTTGTGTAATCGCTCCTGGCAGGGTTGGGGTTGCTGGCCTGGCTTGCTGCGGATTTAATTCCATTTGTGCCTGCGTTAAGCCTCCCGGCGTTTTATATGCTAAATCACTATAAAAAATAAATGCTTTTAAAACACCCGATTTATTGTAATTCCATTGATGATTGGTTTGGAAATATTTACGTTTCATAGTGCTGTTTTCGCGATAACCATTGCTTTCCTGATAACCTTGCACAAAGTTTAAACTGTAATTTTTAAATTGATGGGAAATGTTTGACGTTTGATGAAATAAACCAAATGAGCCCGCAGTAATGGATGCCTCAATTTTATTCGTAATTTCTGGATTATTGATTAAGATTGCGCCCCCGGTATTTGCACCAAAAATACTCGCTTCCGGCCCTTTGTAAACTTCGAGATTTTGTATCGCACTGGCATCAATTAAATTTAAATAAGTATTGCCTCCTGCATCAGTTAAAGGAAAATCATCAATATAAATTTTAATATTTCGGATACCAAAAGGAGAACGTAGTAAACTTCCGCGAAGCGATAAACGGTAACTACCTGGCGAACGCTCTTCCATTCTTACCCCGGCAATTGTGTTAATAGCGCTTACCATTGAAGCTGATGGTTGGTAACGAAGCAGATTGCTATCTAAAAGGCTAACTGCCGAAACTGAACGAATGATTTGTTCACTATTATAATATCCTTTTACAACAACCTCATCTAATTTTTTAACGGTATCAGGTTTTGAAATTTGGGCAATGGCAGAATAAGATATGAATAGAAAAGCTATTGAGAAAAGTGATTTCAAAGGGCTGGGTTTAAGATTTAATTAAAATAAAAAGCAGACTAAAATTACAATTTTAATCTGCTTTGAAAATTATTGATTTCGATTTTTACTTAGCTGCAACTCTCCAAACCACTCCACTTACATCATCAGCAACCAGTAGTGCTCCATCAGGCGTAAGCGTTACACCAACCGGTCTTCCATAAACTTCAGCTTTTTCTTCATTAGCGATAAAGCCGGTTAAAAAATCTTCAGGCTTGCCTGTTGGTTTGCCATTTTTAAAAGGAACAAATGCAACTTTATAACCCGAAATTTTCGAACGATTCCATGAACCGTGCTGACCGATAAATGCTCCTCGTTGGTATTTCTGAGGAAATTTAGTTGCCTTATAAAAAGCTAAACCTAATGATGCTGTGTGTGAGCCAACAGCAACATCTGGTACAATTGTTTTCTCCACTAATTCAGGTTTTTGGCCTTTTAAACGTGGGTCTTCGTTTTGACCAAAGTAGGCATAAGGCCAACCATAAAAACCTCCCTCTTTAACGCTTGTAATATAATCTGGCACTAAATCATCACCCAAACCATCTCTTTCGTTTACTGCAGTCCACAACATATTTGTGCCAGGAGCCCAATCTACACCAACCGGATTTCTTAATCCGCTTGCATAAATTTTTTCCCCGGTACCATCCGGATTTATTTCCAAAATGTTTGCTCTTCTAACCTCATGCTCCATTCCATTTTCGCCAACATTACTACCAGAACCAACGGTTACATATATTTTGCTTTTATCGGCATTAGTTATCAAATTTCTGGTCCAATGGTTATTGTAACCTCCGGCAGGTAAACTTAAAATCTTTTTACCCTGACCTGAAATTTTTGTATCGCCAGTTTTATATGGGTATTGCCATAAACCATCTGTATTGGCAACGTAAAAACTGTTGCCGATAATTGCCATCCCGTAAGGTTGATTTAAACCCGCTAAAAAAGTAGTTGTTGTTTCAGGCTTTCCATCCTTATTTTCATCGCGATAAAGAATAATTGTATTTGCACTTTTACCCGGAACTTCTGATTTTGATTTGCCGGTTACAGCGCCTGCAATTTTTTCTGCAGTGCTTCTTTCAGAATTTGTTAAAACCACAAGAACATCACCATTTGGGGTAATAATCATATTTCTTGGGCTCTTAATCCCCGAAGCGAACTTTGTAACCACAAAACCGTCGGGCGCTATCGGGGTTTTGCCTTCAGGCCAGCCAATAACTTTGCTAAATTTATTTTTGGATGCAGTAGTATCCGGTGCCGGAAGATTTAAATCTGCGACAGCGGTTTTAGCTGTTGTGTCGCTTTCCAAACTATCGCTTTGCGAATTTGATTTAGAACCAGATTGGCAACTTGCAAATATTGCCGAGGAAAGAAGCGTTGTGTATAAAAGTTGTTTTTTCATAGTTTTCTTAATGATGAAGAATCGTTTACCACTAAAAGAACACATAAGTTGAGGAGTTGTTTGTGCAGCGTTAATTAAACAAAAACGAACTCATTTTATTATAAAATTGATTCTTTTATTGAAGTAAACATTAACGATTTGAAATTAAGTAACCGAGGATAATTAACAATACAATGTTCCTTAATTCATCTGTTTATTTTATCTTTAGGCGATTTTAAAATTCTGGATTTTATAAAAAATCCGATTTCTTGTTAATTAATTAGTAAAAATCAAATTAAAACATGTCAAATACATCAAAAATTATCTATACCAAAACCGATGAGGCGCCAATGTTGGCAACCTATTCACTTTTACCTATTGTACAAGCTTTTACCGCATCAGCAGGTATTGATGTAGAAACCAGAGATATTTCTTTAGCAGGAAGAATTTTGGCAAACTTTCCTGAGTATTTAAAAGACGACCAAAAAATTGGCGATGCTTTAACAGAGCTTGGCGGATTGGCAACAACTCCAGAAGCGAACATCATCAAGTTACCAAATATTTCTGCATCTATTCCACAATTGGTAGGTGCAATTACTGAGTTACAATCGCAAGGTTTTGCTATTCCAAATTACCCGGATAACGCACAAAGCGAAGAAGAAAAAGCTATTAAAGCTAAATATGCAAAGGTTTTAGGTTCTGCTGTAAACCCGGTTTTACGTGAGGGTAATTCTGATAGAAGAGCACCAAAAGCGGTTAAGAACTACGCAAAAGCTAATCCACATTCGATGGGTAAATGGTCTGCAGATTCTAAAACAAAAGTTGCCAGCATGACTGAAGGCGATTTTTATGGTTCAGAAAAATCAACTACAATTGAAAGTGCATCTCAATTTAAAATTGAATTTGTTGCTGCAGATGGAACGGTAACTGAATTGAAAGGTTTAACGCTCTTAAAAGCAGGTGAAGTAATTGATAGTTCTGCTTTAAGTTTATCGGCATTAAAAACTTTTGTAGCTAAAGAAATTGAAGAAGCAAAAGCAGCAGGTGTTTTATTATCTGCGCACTTAAAAGCAACGATGATGAAGGTTTCTGACCCGATTATATTTGGTGCAATTGTAGAAGTTTACTTTGCTGATGTTTTTGCAAAATATGCAGATTTGTTTAAAGAACTAAACATTGATACCCGCAATGGTTTAGGAGATGTTTATTCGAAAATTGCTGGCAATGGTAAACAAGCTGAAGTTGAGGCTGCATTGGCAGATGCAATAGCAAACGGGCCAGCTTTAGCAATGGTAAATTCTGATAAAGGAATTACCAATTTACATGTTCCAAGTGATGTAATTGTTGATGCTTCGATGCCGGCAATGATTCGTACTTCGGGCCAGATGTGGAATAAAGAAGGAAAGCCTCAAGATACAATTGCTCTAATTCCTGACCGATCTTACGCTGGTGTTTACACCGCAACTATAGATGATTGTAAAGCGAATGGCGCTTTTGATGTAACTACAATTGGCTCAGTTCCAAACGTAGGTTTAATGGCGCAAAAAGCTGAAGAATATGGTTCGCATGATAAAACTTTTCAAGCGACAGGAACCGGTGTAATCCGCGTTACTGATGCTGATGGTAAAGTCTTCTTCGATCAGAAAGTTGAGCAAGGTGATATTTTCCGCATGTGCCAAACAAAAGATGCTCCAATTCAGGATTGGGTTAAACTGGCTGTAAACAGATCTCGTTTATCTGAAACACCTGCGGTTTTCTGGTTAGATGAAAATAGAGCTCACGATAGAGAAATCATTGCTAAAGTGAAAAAATATTTAGCAGATCATGATACAACAGGATTGGATATTCGTATTCTGGCGCCTATCGAAGCAACTAAATTCACTTTAGAACGTATTCGTAAAGGTGAAGATACAATTTCGGTTACGGGTAACGTATTGCGTGATTATTTAACAGATTTATTCCCGATTTTAGAGCTGGGTACTTCTGCTAAAATGTTATCAATCGTTCCTTTAATGAACGGTGGTGGTTTATTCGAAACCGGTGCTGGTGGTTCTGCACCTAAACATATTGAGCAGTTTATTGAAGAAGGTTACTTACGTTGGGATTCTTTAGGCGAGTTCTTAGCGCTTCAGGCTTCTTTAGAGCATTTATCGCAAACGCAAAACAATGCGAAAGCCCAAGTTTTAGCTGATGCTTTAGATGAAGCAAATGCTAAATTTTTAGCTACAGATAAATCTCCTGGTCGTAAATTAGGCACCATTGATAACCGTGGTTCTCACTTTTATTTGGCTTTATATTGGGCTGAAGCATTAGCGGCGCAAACTAAAGATGCTGATTTGCAAGCTAAATTTGCGCCTTTAGCAAAAGCTTTAGCAGAAAACGAAGCGAAAATTAATGAGGAGTTAATTGGTGCACAAGGTAAAGCTCAGGAAATTGGTGGTTACTATAACCCTGATGATGAGTTGGCAGGTAAGGCAATGCGCCCAAGTGCAACTTTAAATAATGCTTTAGCAAGTTTGTAGGTAAAGCTAACTTATATAACAGGCTGTATCACTGATTTGATGTCATCCTGAGCTTGTCGAAGGGCTTAATATTGTAAACATTTCGACAGGCTCAACGTGACAACGTTTAACATGATACAGCCTTTTTATTTTGCTAAAAACTGTAAGTAATCACATTAAAGATTAGCTTCACTGTGCATTTTTGGGTTTCTCCGGTGTTGCCAAAATCACTATTAATGCTCTTCCGTCCGCCTGGAGCACAGTCCTGAATTTTCAGGAGATAGAGCTTTTCCAATAGCCACATATTTATTTAAGGTTGCATTTAAAGGTTTCTTCGCTGCAGTCGAAATGACGACTACTAAATCTGCGACAATCCATTGTATCTGCAGGAGGAAATCACCACTTGTAACGGTGAGTGTGTCAAAGCGCTTAGGTTTCTGAAATTTAAAATATCTTTGCATTGTTTGAATATCTAAAAACGCATATAATTTCTTATTATCACATATTATATTCCTAAATAAATTCAAAAACCATCCACCAACCCAGTTGTTATAATTAAAATTAAATAGGAGATACCATCATGGCAGATAACGAAAATAAAGGTTCACAGGATAAAATCCACAGCACCACTACAAACAGCGAAATCAACAAAGAAAATCTATCTTACGATAAACATAAACAAAGCTATGAGCTTGATGTAAAAGGTGAAGATAAAGATTATGATCACCCAATGGGTTATGAAACGGTTGCTGCGGGAGCGGTTGATGATGATTCTACTTATGATGAAGCAAATCCATACGTTGGTGATGAATATGCCAGAAATAAAGACATTGCAGATGATAATTTAGAAGAATTAGGTATGCATGTAGATAATGGCGAAAGTGTAAAACTTAGTCCGGAGGATGAGATTTTGGCCCGCACTCCTGAAGATGATAGGGATGATTTAGATGAAGAAGGCTATCCGATTAATGATGCTACAGAACAATAAGATTCAGTTGTTTTAACTGATAGCAGTGTAAAAAAAAAGCAGAATTAATTTCTTTTTAATTCTGCTTTTTTATGGATTTACATCTAAATTAAATCGCCTTCTTAATTCTTCAAGCTTCGGGTTTTTGTTGAGCAAATAATCATATTTCTCCCGGTTTCCATAAAGCCTGTTCTCAAGCTTCCGTTCCATTTGTTTGAATGAGATGTCTACAGCAAAATTTTGTAATTCTTTTCGTAGATAATTCATCAGTTCTACCGATTCCTGAACTACAAATTGTTCTTGTGTTTTACTCTCAACCGTTATTTCAATTAAAACAGGACTAAGTAGCGTAGGCGCAAAATTATTTAAAATGGTAAATAAATTAATTTTATCGCTGGCCTTTAAAATTTGGATGTAAGCATTCCATACTTCCAGAAGCCTTTCAAAAGTAAAAGGTTCCCGAGCCTCACCGGTAACTGTTTTAGATTTTCCATCGTCTTCTCCACTTGCAACACGTTCTAAATCATTTAAAGATGGAATGAGTGTACTCGCAGCATTTGCTTTCGGAATTTTTATACTGATTGATGTTGCCGAAGGGGTTGGACTAGCTTTTGTTACTTCTTTAGGCTTATCTACTGCAATTGGAGAAACAGATTCCTGATTAATTGGATTCGGAATTTCACTTTCCGCTTTTAGCTTTAAGTTTTCTGCTTCATTGGAACTTTCAGCTTTCAGCTTTTCACTCTCAACCGAACTTACATCAGTTTTTTTTTTATCCTGATCTAGGTCAGTTGCTGTATTATTATTGCTTAATGGCTGTTGAGCGAGTTGAACTACCGACCGTATGTGGCACATTTTTATTAGTGCAAGCTCTACTTGCAGCCTTTGATTTTTAGAATTTTTATAATTTAAATCGCAGGCATTGGCTAAGTTCAATGCGGTGAGTAAAAATGATAATTCAGTTTGTTTACACTGCTCCAGGTATTTCTGTCGGATGTTTTCGCTTACCTCTAATAATTTAATTGTGGCGGTATCTTTTCCAACCAATAAATTACGGAAATGGGTTGCAAGGCCATTAATGAAATTGTTTCCATCAAAGCCATTGTTTAATATTTCATCAAATAAAAGTAGCGTTTGGCTAACCTGTGCAGCCGTTAAATAGGATGTTAGTTTAAAAAAGTAATCGTAATCTAAAATATTCAGGTTGTCAATTACTGCCTTATATGTAATGTTCTTATTTGCATAACTGGCAATTTGGTCAAACATCGAAAGCGCATCACGTAAACCGCCATCTGCTTTTTGAGCAATGATGTGTAAACCATCTGTTTCATAAGCAATATTTTCCCTTTGGGCAATTTTAGCAAGATGCTCAGAAATATCATCAACCTGGATGCGGTTGAAATCAAAAATCTGGCAACGCGATAAAATAGTTGGTAATATTTTGTGTTTTTCTGTAGTGGCTAAAATAAATATCGCATAAGATGGTGGTTCTTCTAAAGTTTTCAAAAATGCGTTAAATGCACTTTGAGATAACATGTGAACCTCATCAATAATATAAATTTTATACTTTCCGGCTTGTGGCGGTATCCTTACCTGCTCAATTAAACTTCGGATATCATCAACAGAATTGTTTGAAGCTGCATCTAATTCATGAACGTTAAAGGAATGCCCGTTTTGAAAAGACTGGCAATTATCGCATTGGCCGCAAGCTTCCATTTCGGCTGTAGGGTTTGTACAGTTTATGGTTTTAGCTAAAATACGGGCACAAGTTGTTTTACCAACACCACGCGGACCGCAGAATAAAAATGCCTGCGCTAATTGATTGTTCTTAATGGCGTTTTTTAAAGTTCCTGTAATATGCAATTGTCCAACTACGGTTTCGAACGTAGCCGGGCGATATTTACGGGCAGAAACTATAAAATTTTCCATCGGCACGAAAATAGGAATTTTTGTTGAGTTGGAATGTTGTAAAGTTGGAATGTTGAAAAGAATAATATCAGATGAGTAAACAGCAATTATCAATAACCAAAATACAACTTTCAATAAAACAATTAACCAATAAAACAATTTACCCTAAACCCTAAACCCTAAACCCTAAACCCTAAACCCTAAACCCTAAACCCTAAACCCTAAACCTACTTAATCACCGCTTTTAGCTCTTGCCGATATTGCGAGGCACTTTTCCCTGTAAATTCTTTAAAAAGCTTATTAAAATGGCTGAAGTTGTTAAATCCGCTTTCAAAACAAATATTTGCAATGCTTGTTGGTTTTTCTGCTAAAAGCTTAGATGCATGTACAATTCGGTACTCATTTACAAAACGCGTAAATGTTTTTTTGGTAATCTTTTTAAAATAGCGACAAAAGGAAGGGACCGTCATGCTACACATGTCAGCAATGTATTCTAAACTAATTTCTTCCAAAAAATGATCCTTAACATAATTAAAAATCATGTTTATCCGGTCGTTGTCTTGCACCTGCATCTCCAGCGAAAAATTTTGTGCATTTAAAAGTTTATAATCAGATGCCTGCTCAAGCTCTCTCAAAATACCAAGTAAGGCCAATAGTTTTTCAAGCGGCCATGCATTATGCATTTTTTCTAAAGCCGGACCAACAAGTTTCATTGTATCCTTTCCAAAAGCTACGCCATATTTAGCCTTTTCAAATAAATTAGCAATTCCTCTGGTTTCCTTTAGCTTTAAAAACTCAGCGCCTAAAAAATCGGGTTTCATTTGAACAACAACCTCCGTTTTATTTCCGGTTTGGGTATCTGTAAATCCGCAATGCGGTAAATTACTCCCTATTAAAATCAAATCGCCATCTGTGTAATAAGAAACGTGACTACCAATTTGCCGCTTGCCCGAGCCGCCATTAACATAAACCATTTCAATTTCTGGATGGTAATGCCATAAATGCGCCTTATTGTTCTCATTTTCTACATATTTAGAATAGTAAAATGAGCTGCCAAAAGATGGCTCTACAACTTCAAAACTTGGCTTAATTTTTTTCATCATTTATAACAAAAATACTAAAATAATTATGGTTGATTGTTTCATTTGTATATGAATTTATAATTCAAGGGTAAAATAGCATAGATGTTTGAAAATATACAATCAACTATGCGTGCTTAACAGTAGTAATTTAGTGGTGTTAAATAATTGTTCATCTAAAAGAATTCACATACATGAAAAACTTAATAAAAATCAGCCTTGTTGTAGCGGCAATATTTGCTGCTCCGGGAGTTAAAGCAAATGATGAAGTTGTTAGTTTAAAAGTTAAAGCAGAAAACAATAAATCTATCCGTTTTTATATAGACGAAGCAAAGGATATAGAGCTTGCTATAAACGATGCTGTTGATAATAGATTAATCTATCAGGAAAGTATCCATGCATCTGGTGCATCTACCAAAACTTACGATTTAAATGAATTACCAGATGGTGAGTATACATTAAACGTAACAACAGGTTCTCAATTGGCTCAATACCAAATCAATATTGTAAACAATAAAGCAGAAGTTTCTGAACCAAAAATTACAGAGGTTTTTAAACCCATTTTGGAAAAAGACAGCGCTATGGTTACGCTTAGTTTAGATAATGCTGATAAAAGCCCAATCGAAGTTGAAATCATTAATGAATTTAACGAACAACTTTATAAAGAAACTTTTACAAACAGAGCTAAATTG
The DNA here is from genome assembly GCF_920984695.1 of Pedobacter sp. Leaf132. Lineage (NCBI taxonomy): Bacteria > Pseudomonadati > Bacteroidota > Sphingobacteriia > Sphingobacteriales > Sphingobacteriaceae > Pedobacter > Pedobacter sp. Leaf132. The sequence goes on from NZ_CAKLBO010000005.1 coordinate 185,901, forward strand.
ACTAAGAAATTTAACGTGGGCAGCACGCCATCAAAAGAATTAACCTTTATTGTAACTACTAACAAACAACAATTTACCAAAACAATCGAATCTCGCTAATTAAATTTATAACAATTGTTATAAAGGGGTTAGCTTTTTAGGTAACCCTTTTTTTGGTAAAAACAGAAGGAATATTTTTTTGAAGCGCAGGTTTCTGTGCGTTTAGGTAACTGCCGTTCCGCTTTCGTTACCTGCCTACCGCAGACAGGCAATCTTTTAAAAGCTCCTGTCATTCTGCCTACCGAAGTGTTGGTACAGGCTGTGTCTCAGCATGGCAGCAGATTTAAGGTTGCTACATCTTTTAAAAGTATTTTCACTGCAATCGGGGCTCATTTGCAAAGTTGGTTCATTTTGTTTAAAAATTGCAACAATCCAAAACCCGATTTAGTCAAAAGAACTGATGCTTTTGATTTTCAGATAATTGCTTAGTTTTTCTAACATTAAATTTACCTGAATTTTTAGCTAAACGTTTGAAAATTAAAATTATATTGTTACTTTTGCAACCCCGTAATATACCTCGGGCTTAAAAAATTAAAAATTTTATAACAATGAATCAGTACGAAACTGTTATCGTTCTAACCCCGTTGTTATCAGAAGAAGTTGCGAAAGAGGCTATGGCTAAATTCAAAGCTATTCTTACTGATGGCGGTGCCGAAATTATCCACGAAGATAATTGGGGTTTAAGAAAATTAGCGTATCCGATCGCTAAAAAATCAAACGGATTTTTCAACTTAACTGAGTATAATGCTCCAGGTGATTTGATTGCTAAATTAGAGTTACAATTAAAACGTGATGAGCGTGTGCTTCGTTTCTTAACCATCAGGTTAGATAAACATGCAGTTGCTTATAACGCTAAAAAACGCAGCGGTGCGTTCAACAAAAAAACTAAGGAGGTTGCAGCGTAATGGCAAGAGAACAAATTCAATACGTTACTGCCCCTAAAGTAGAGGATAACCGTAAAAAATATTGCCGTTTCAGGAAAAACGGTATTAAATACATTGATTACAAAGACGCAAACTTTTTGTTAAAATTTATTAACGATCAAGGTAAATTATTACCACGCCGTTTAACTGGTACTTCGTTAAAATTTCAACGCAAAGTGGCACAAGCTGTTAAGCGTGCACGCCACATCGGTTTGTTACCTTTCGTTGCTGACCAATTAAAATAGGAGGATTTGATATGGAAATTATTTTAAAACAAGATATTAAATCATTAGGCGAGAAAGACGATATCGTTACAGTAAAGCCAGGTTATGGCCGTAACTATTTAATTCCGCAAGGATTTGCATCTTTAGCTACCGTTTCTTCAAAGAAAGTATTAGCTGAGAACTTAAAGCAAGCTGCTTTTAAACAAGATAAAATTAAGAAAGATGCTGAAGGTATTGCTGAACGTTTAACTGATGTTAAACTTTCTATCGGTGCTAAAGCTGGCGAAAGCGGTAAAATATTTGGTGCTGTTAACACTATCCAAATTGCAGAAGCATTAAAAGCTCAAGGCTTTGATGTTGACCGTCGTCGTATCACTTTCGAAACTGAACCAAAATTTGTTGGCGAATACGTTGCTAACTTAAACTTACACAAAGAAGTGAAAGTTCAGGTTCCTTTCGAAGTTATCGCCGAATAAGCATTTCTTTAAAACATAAAAAAAGTCCTTTCATTAATTTGAAAGGACTTTTTTTATAATGGAAGATGTGAAATGTAAGGTGGGTGATACAGAAATTGGAGACTTTTCCATCTTCCCTTTCACATCATCCATTTTCCATCCATCTATCCTTTAGGCGTAGTCGGCCTGATTTCAATTTTACTCGGTAGTGTTCTGGCTGGCATAGCAAGTAAATCAACCACTAATTTACCCATATCTTCAGGTTGAATTTTCCATGCATCATCCTGCTCATTCGGGCTATGCTCATTAAAATGACTAGCTACAGAACCCGGCATAATCGTACTTACTTTAACACCGTATTTTCTTAAATCGAGCATTACAGATTGCGTAAAACCTGTTAAGCCAAATTTACTGGCATTGTATGCCGAACCGCCAGCAAAGAAATTAGTTCCGGCCAGGCTGGAAATGGTAAATATGTAACCCTGGTTTTTCTTTATCTCCTCAACGGTAGCTTTAATGCTGTAAAATACGCCGGTTAAATTAGTATCAATAATCTCATTCCATTCTGCAATACCAATTTCATCAATCGGTGCAAAATGTCCAACACCTGCATTAGCAATTAACACATCTAATCTTCCCCACTTTTCAACTATTAAATTTACGGCTTCTTGCTGCGAAGCAAAATCTTTAACATCTGCTTCTATAGCTAATATATCTCCAAATTCTACCAATTTCGATGCAGCTTCATTTGCACCATCTATTGTTCTACTTGTAATGGCAACTTTATAACCACTTTTTAAAAGCGATTCTGCAATTCCATAACCTATGCCTTTGCTTCCGCCTGTTATTAAAACTATTTTCTGACTCATAATATCCTTTTCTGAATTAACCATTGAAATACAAATATGTTTAAGCTTTATTAGTTTTGATAATCGAAATGTCAATAACGATTGGATAGAAATTACATCTCGAACAAGTTTTTGCTAACTTTGCAGCATGACGAAAAAACGAAAATCGAAATCAAGAACTACAACTAAAAGACCTTGGTTAAAGAAATCAATTGATATAGCAACAAAGGTTTTTATTTATTTTCTTTTAGTTTCGGTTATCTGGGTTCTTGCACTTCGTTTTATTAATCCGCCAATAACTTTGTTGATGGTGTTGCGCAACATTGAACGTAAAGCTGATGGGAAAGCCTTTAAGTTGGAGAAAAAATGGGTCAGGTTTGAAGATATTTCTGATAACATGAAAAGGGCCGCCGTTTCTGCCGAAGATCAACTTTTTTTGAAACACATTGGCTTCGATTTTAAATCAATAGAAAAGGCTTTCGCGAGTAATGCAAAAGGGAAAAAAGTGAAAGGCGGTAGTACAATTTCACAGCAAACAGCTAAAAATGTGTTTTTATGGCCTGGTCGCTCTTGGATAAGAAAAGGTTTTGAAGCTTATTTTACTTTATTGATAGAGATTTTTTGGAGTAAAGAAAGAATTTTAGAAGTATACTTAAATGTGATTGAGATGGGTGATGGTATTTACGGAGCCGAGGCAGCTGCACAAGAATATTATAACAAATCCTGCCAAAAACTCAGTAGAAATCAGGCAGCATTAATTGCATCATGTTTCCCAAATCCACGTCGTTGGACACCCAAAAATGCTACGCCTTACATCAGGCACCGCCAATATCTAATATTAAGAAATATGAAGCGCCTTGGACCATTAGATTTTTAAGTTAAAATGAACACTTCAAATTAGAAGTTATAGGCAATGTTAATCCCATCTTTTACATGCCCGCAAAAAATTCGTTTTGAAGATAATTCTATTCACATCTAATCAAAAAAACTCAACCCTAATTAAAGCTACTTACGTTTTAGGCGTATGTTTAATTGAGAATCTACAATACGCACCATTTTATCGTTATATACATATAGTCTTATTCTATAATTTTCCGGATCATCTGGTACAGTTATATTTCCATTAGTGCCGGTACCAGCGTCTTTAACTTCTATAGGATTTTTAAATTGGTCGTACTTAATAATTTCCCATCTAAATTTTAAAATACTTTTCTCATCAGATAATTTCCATTGACCATTTTCAAAAATTAATGCATTAAATGTAACCTGGCTTTTCGGCCACATAGTGGTTGCAGGTAGCAATATTTTAGTGAGTGGTATTTCAATTTTCTGATTACCATTAGTTAATTGATTTGCCAATTGATAGGCCTCAACTTTAAATTTATCTGTATTATCCTTTAAACCATTAAAAGATATAAAGTTTGTCGTTTTTTCATCTTGCCATCTGGAGATGAAAAAACCAGTTGCGATATTTTTATCTGCTAAGTAAGATTCTAGTGTAATGCTGCTTAAAAATGATTCTACTTCAGGAAGTTTTTCTTCCATTTTTTGTCTTTCCTCCTCAACCACTCCTATACAATCTATATCAGTTATTGCTTGTGCAAATTTGTTGTAATCCTCTTCAAGATGTTCATCAACATAAATATCTGCACTTAATGGCCTGCTATCAATGGTTTTTATTCTTTTAATTAACGTGTTTAACCAAACAAAATATGCTTGTTGTTCTGTATATAAATCGGGTTTAAAATTTTTAAAACGTAAAGATTTCATTGGATTATTAGCAATATTCCACATGATTATATTTGAATTATCTTTATGCTCTTTGATACTTTTGAAAATCTCATCTGCTAAATTTTGCATTTCCAGGCTATCCCCTATCAAACTTACATTTTCAGGAACCCAATAACCCATAACAACTTTCAAATTTTTATCGTCGGCGGCTTTTAAAATGGTTTTGTCGTAAATGGTAAGTCCATAAAACTTAATTGTATTAAAGCCAATTTTTTTGATTTCAGTTAAATCTTCAATTATATCACGCTTTTTTAATACGATTCCATTACTAAACCAGTTTTGATTTTTTTTATAGTTAATGCCTCTAATTTGATTTAAAAATTTAAGATTCTTGTTGTTTTTGGTTGTAATTCTATTTTGATGTGGTTTATCTACATTATAATTAAACAAAATCCAGTTACTACGTTTATTTTCCAGCTTTGTAAGCTCAGTAAAACTATTAAAATTTTCTATTTGCCAATTCAGTTTATCGCCTGTCCAGCCATTAGGTAAATTCATATCTACTGAACTATCGAATAAAATATAGGCCTTAATTTCCGGGAATTTATTTTTTAACGTTTGTGTAGTCTGATTAAACCAATCGCTTTGCTTAGCTTTATGTAGAGAACCCATTTCTGCAAGCATCACAGGTAAACCTGTTCTAAATATTTTGTTTTGATGAAATGGTAGATAAAGTTGCTCCATAGAATAACTACTTTTATCAGAAGTGCCATAGTTCAGATTAGTTACACCTATCCAATCTACTACATTGTTGCCAGGAAAATATTCATCTATGGCTTCAGCTTTCCACGGATTCCAAACCCAAATTACATTATTAACATTTTCTTTAGCAAAAAATTGATGTATGTACACCCAAGCTTGTTTAAACTCAGCAGGCGTGTTTGATCCTGTTGCGCTCCATGGATATAGTGGGTTGTCTGTTTCATGCGCAAAGCGAATAAATATTGGTTTGTTGATATTTTTTATTTGTGCTGCGAAGTCAGCTAAATAAGTATCAAATTTATGCTCTAAAATGCGTTTAAAAATCTTCTGCTCAATTATTTCAGCTTTTAAATTAGATGAATTATTAAATAAACTTTGCCAGGGTTCCCAGGTTATCATCGGAATCGATTTTTTTTGATAGATCGAATCGATAAGTTGCCTAGGGACTTTGCATTTTTCAGCATCGCCCCATGAAAGATAAAGGGATACGATGCCAAAATTGAGTTTTGATTTATTCTCTTGTTCGTTAATTTTCTTTACAGAGGATAATCCATTTGTATTATCTGGTAGGAATATTCCAGGTATTAAAATATTTTTATTATAGTTTGGGATGGTCACTTTTTCTGATATGAAGTTATTTTTGAAAGACCAAAATCCGATACAAGCTGCAATCAAAGTTGCTATTAACAATGCCGAACGCCTAACTTGCTTGTATAAAAATCTTCTAGTCAGCCAAAACCTTTTCTTAAATTCAGACAGGCCAGACATTATGGTATTTAAAACTGGCTTACTTTCTTTTATCTTTCTAAAACCAGCCTGCCTGCTCGCCAATATTGAAAAGCTAAGAATAAGGCAGTTTACGAGACCAAATCCACTCATTATTAAGTTGTATGGGTTCCAATCTGAATTTAAACCATAAATAATTGCCGCTATCGTTAAAACGATAATAGAAATATTTGGAATGTTTATGCTCCAACTGGTCTCCTCCTTACCATCTTTAGGTGTAGGGTTATATGGAACCTTTTTTCTTAAAATGGTATAATATAATCCAATCAGAAAAATCCACCAGGTTCCAATCATTAATAGGCCGCCTACAACATGGAAACCTCTTTCTTCTTCTTCCATAACCCAACGTTGCACAAAAAGCCTGATGAGAAAGGATAATAGGGCCAGAGGTCCTGCATAGAGCATAAAATAGAGGAAATCGATATTTATCGGACTGGTATTAAATATTAACGACAGAATTGGAATCAAGAAATTCATCAGAAATACTAATCCGGATAAATAGTATAATGGAATTACTGCATAATGAATTTTTTGTTGCCAAGTAAAATTTTTAAAAAGTTTTGGATAGGAGGTTACCAAAAGTTCGAAAACACCTCTTGACCATTTTAACTGTTGCGAATAATAGGCAGACATTGTTGAAGGCACCAAACCTCTGGCTAATACTTGCGGCACATATAACGATTTCCAGCCTTTAGCATGCAAATGCATCGCGGTATTCATATCTTCGGCTAAGCCAGCAGCATGACCGCCAATTGATTCCAGAGCCGTCCTCCTAAATGTGCAGTTAGCCCCAATTGCAAGTACAGTTCCATACTTATTCATGGTCATCATAATCGGACCATAAAACTGAAAGGTTTGTTGTGCAGCACCTTTTGCAACAAGACTTTCGCCATAATTTTTATATGCCTGCACAATTTGTACGTAGCCCACTTTCTCATCACTAAAATGACCAACTATAGGATCAAGAAAATCAGGTTGTGGAACGTGGTCTGGATCTAAAACCACACATAATTCTCCGTTAGATTGACGTAAAGCGTTATTAATATTTCCAGCTTTAGCATTAATTTTTTCTATTCTGGTTACATGATGAACACCTAATTGCCTGCATAAGTCTTTGAAGTAGGGGTCATCAGATTCATCACATAAATAAGATTGATGTGGGTAGGTGATATTTACTATAGCCTGAAGTGTTTCCTCAATCATTTTATAAGGCTCGCCTTTACAAAATGTTGTAAAAACATCCACAGTATATACTTTACTTAACGTTTTATCAGTTGGTACGGTTATATAAAAGTAATGAATCCATTCGTGTATAAGCCTTGAGCAAGTATACACGATGGTTATGGTTAGCATGTAATATAATACCGGATATTCTGCTGTGCCTTTAAAAACCTCGTTTAAAAAGAGCAACATCACGAAAACCCCAGCTATGATAATAATGCGTAAACGGAACAGTTCCCATTTTGAGGGTGCAATTATAGTTTCGGGTTTATTTTTCATTACCAACTACGTAAAATGGAATATTTGCGGTTGCTATATTTCCTTGTTTATCAAAAACAGTTGCAAACAATCTGTAAGGTCCTTCAATGCCCGGTGCGTTAAACCTGACACTAAATCCAGATTGCCGTATTATTAAACCGCCAATTTTTGATGGTCTCACAACATTATCTACGTTGTTTTTCTTAAACCAATCTTCTGGATATATTTCCCACTTAATTTCTAAATTACTTGTATCTCCGGGAACATTAATACGGGCGTTTTGTGCTTCTTGTGGCTTTAGCAAAATATTGCTTATCGCTTTTTTATCTGATAAATTTATATCGGTAATTTTCGGTCCGGTGTAAGCTAGTTTTTTCCCTTTCCATAATTCTTCTACGGCATAAGCAGCTTCAGTTTTATTTCCGAATTCATCAAATAAGCTAAACCAGGTATGGGTAATCTCTTGCTTCTGACCCCAATAGAAAATGAACGAACCCAAAAATCGTGGGTCGTTAGTTGGCATATACTTTTGATACCTATCAATGTAAGCCTTCGCTTTTGAGGTACTTGTAGGCTCAATTTTGGCTTTCCAGGCAGTTTCAACATGGCCATCCCATGGTCCATCAATACTCCACTCTGTTATCAAATAAGGTCCATCCCAAAACCAACTGAAATTTTTTAAGTCATCCTTTAGTTCAGATATTCTACTAAAGATATTAAAGGAAATGATATCAATATTCGTTCTTAATTTGATATTAACAATATCATTTTTTTGGAAGTTAACCATCGTAGTCGTTACCGGATGGTCGGGATCATCCTTGTGTATCATATCAACAATACGATTAAATGATTTATAGAAATGGTAATAGTTAGGTTTGTTTGGAAATACCAGCTCGTTACCAACACACCACATCAAAACAGCAGGGTTGGTTTTAAGGCGATTTACCAATGCTTCAATTTTTTTAAAATCAGCCTCAACCTTGGCTTCGTTATTATAATAATCCAAATATTTACTTGGCGGAATAGGTAAACCTACTATAACTGAAATGCCATGCTTGTTTGCTTCATTTAGAATTTTGTCCACATGCGTTGTGTCCCATATTCTAATGGAGTTGCCACCTGATTTTTTTAGTTCTTCTAAATTTGTGTAACCGGAGGCACCTTTAATATTAAAAACTTTTCCGTTTTTTAATAAGTTAAACTTTCCATTAATTTCCTGGATAGAAATTTTGGAATTCGCTATTTTCTTATCAGTACAAGAGTAGACTGAAAATAAGAGTAATATTGAGAGAATTTGGGATAGATTTTTTGAGAGCATAATGATTAGATCAAATATACTATTTTCTATAAAACTCTATGGCACTCCCAAAAGGTGTGTTACAATTGTTACTTAATATGTAAGATTAATCGTGCTCTTTATTCCATCTGATTTTTATTCCACCTTTCTCATCGTCTATAGCTTTTAGGTGAAGTACTATTCCTTTCATTCTGGCTTCGCGTTTCTCTTTATTGGTTAAGTTTTCGTCGCCTTTTGGATTTCTTAAGGGAATATCCATCTCTACATTTGTTCCGGTGTTTAGCGCATATATGCCTTTTACATTAAAGTTTAATGCACTGGAATTAATTTGCATTGGCTTAATTTCTACTTTATCACCTTTCACAATCAATGTTCCATCTAAATTATTAATTCTTACATCAGATAAATTACGGTTAGCAAAAGCAAATTTGCCCACTTTAACCATTGGTTCGAAATTAACTAAAGCTGCATTTTTTAAATTGAAGGCCACTTTTCCATTTATAGAACGGGGAAGAATTTTTCCAGCGTGAGAGATTCTGCCAGAAATATTTACTAAGGATGATAGATAGCCTTGCAGGTTTTTGTTCGTTATTGTGTTTTGGCCAAAGTTATCAAATGAATAGAAAAAATCCTTTACGCTAACGTGGCTGATTTTTGAGTTGATTTTAAAAACATTCGAGCCTGTTTCCTGAATAATGTTTCCATCTAACGTTAGTAAACCACCAGCATGCGCTACACTAATTTTATTGAAGTAAATGCCCGAACCTCTAAGTGAAACATCCGCATTTAAATTTTTGGCAGTAAATTTATCATAGATAGCTTTATCAACTTTAAGTTGAATATTCATTTTAGATAGCTCTAAAACATTACTTAATTCTTTAGAAGCCGTTTTCATGCCGCCTGTAGATTTACTTTTCTTCTTTACAGTTCTTGGTCCTAAAAAAGGTAAAAACTCATTTAAATATAATTGTGGGCTATACATGCTCAGGTTAACCACAATTTTCTCAGGGTCGGTATAATATAAATTTGCAAAATTAGCAATATTGCAATTAACGTTTAATTCACTTTTACCAAGTTGAAAATGGCCATTATTTATTATTAAATTATTTTGATTGAAATTGATGTTAAGTGCACTTTTTATTAAATGGAGTTTGCGTGGGATGTAGAGAATATCAGCATTAGCGATTTTTATGGCGCCAGAAACAACTGGCTTTGTAAACCGGAAATTATCAATATCTGCTTTGCAATACAGTTTTACATCGGCTGTTCCGTTTTTAAACTCAAAATCGTTAGTTCCTATAGAATTATTTAGGTTAGTTAATGGAAATTGCGATGTTACCAATCCGGTAGCAATAGGTCTGGCTAAATTGTTAACAGTAAAACTGTCTATTTTTAAAGGTGCATTAAAATATTTAGCGGTTAAGTTATGGAATTTGATAGAAGAATTCTCGTCACCTATTATACCGCCAAGGGTATCTTGATTGGTAAAAGAACCATCAAAATTTGCCGCCGTTAATTGCCCGGCGGGTATACTAACTACATTATCCCGAACTTTAATTCCCACTTTTATTAACGGATCGCCATATTTCCCAGAACCATCATCAATTATGTTTCCTCTAATGTCAATTGGTTTTTCAATTCCAAATTTTAAAAGTTTTGATGAAATATTTGGCGAAAGCAGCATAGCAACATCTTTAAATAAGATTTGGTCAACTGCAATGCTAATGTTAAAGCCAGCTTTAGCTAAATCTATCCTTGCACCAATTTTAAAAGGATGCTCCCCAATTTTCAATATTTCAGGCTCTAATATAACTGCATCGTCTTTGCGACTATAATGTGCAGAAAGTGTCCCATCTAAAACTTTATCTTTCAAGAAACTGCCTTTTCGCGTATTAAAAGCAAAGCTATTTACCATTGTTCGTAAACGTATTTTACCAGTCCAGCCACTATCAGGATATTTTAATCTGCCCTGAACCTGGTCGATATTGAAATTGAACAGCTTAAATCTTTTCTTGTTCTCAATTACTAAGTTTACTTTGTTTAAGTCTATTTTTCGCACCGCAAAATCTGGTGTTTTAGAATCAGTTTTTTCTGTTTTTGTAGCTTTACTTTTAAAAATACTTGTATTACTATATCCGTTAGTATCGGTATAAATGTAAATGGAAGCATTATTGATGGCAATTTGATTAATGTTTACGTCGCCTACAATTAAAGATAGCACGTTTAAAGAAACATCAATATCCTGTGCTTTTAATAAATCGTGTTTGTGCTGATTGTATAAACTATCTCGTAATAAAACACCATTTAAAGAAACTGATACGCCGGGAAAACTCTTAAGTAATGTGGGTTCCATACCGGTTGCGGTAATTTCTCCATTTAAGTTTTTATTTAGTTTCCCTAAAATGGAACTTAAGATTTCTTTCTTATTTCTGCTGATGTAAAATGCACTGGCCAACCAGGTTAAAATGATTAAAATAAATATTGCTGAAACTATTTTTAGGGAGATTTTTAACCAGCGTGCCATAGATATTGTTTGATTTAACCAATATAATGATTTAACCAATCAAATTGTTTTGGCATTTAACATAAAATTAACCTCTTATTTTATTGAGGATTAGTTTTTTACGAAATATCTGTGAAGTTGAATAGAATTATTTTTAAAGTAGGTGAGCAAAAACCTGGGCATGCCAGCTGTTTTTAAAGGGAATTTCCCATTTAGTTTCTAGTTCTTGCAAGGATTGAACCATGTTATTAAAAACAATTGTTTCTGGTGTTACATTTTTAATGTTTACCAAAGTTTCAAAATCTTCTTTGCCTTGAACGTGCACCACATCATCAAGCTTGTAAGCTATATTGAAACGATTGAACAAATCAATCCCATGGGTTTGCTCAATATCTTTAATGATTCTTACAGAGCTGTCTATTGAGCAACCTGTAATACCTGCCTGGGCTTCATCAACAATTAAAATAATAAAATAACCGTAGCGAATTTCGGCTTTTGCCATTAATTCGTTGCCGTGAGCTTTCCACTGACTGGTAAAGGCCTCAAGTTTTTGAAGAATTTCTCTTTCTTCAATCGATGTTAATTTACGGTTGCTCTGGTATATCCAAACTCTTGATTGTGGAGAAAAAATCATATTACAAATTTATCAATTTAATTAACTTGCTTTCATCAAAACGCTACCCCTATGAAAAAGTTTACATTCTGCTTGCGATTATTGTGTATTCCTATTCTATGTATGTTTTTATATGCTTTTTCATCAGTAGATTCGGTTGATGAATACGTAAATTATTTGCAAAAGAGCTTTACAGAACACTATGATTTTGCGCAGGAAAGTAGCACGATAAAGAAGTACGAGCTAAATGTTACTAACAACGGTTTTTGCAGATATAAGCGTTACTTTAACAGTGGAAAGGTAGAATACTTTGCATTTAAACTTGCCAAATTTAAAGATTTGGATTATTTGGGAACATCAACAGCCGGTAAATTATATTTGCGAACAAAAAGCGATGATGTAATTGTTCAGACTTATAATGATAGGGCAGGAGATGTTGATTCGATGGCAGCGAGTATAGTAATTCCATTAAAAAATATTGAAGCCGAGGATTTAAATCAAATAAGAGAAAGCCTGACCCGAATCGGGCCCAACAAAACTATTCAATTAAAGGAAAGTAAATTATAAGCCGTTTGCTCTTGCAGTAATTTCAGCGATATCCAATACTTTTACCTCTTGTTCTTTATCTTTTAACTTGATTCCATCGCTTAACATGGTCATGCAGAATGGGCAACCTGCAGCTATCACTTGTGGGTTGGTTTCCAAAGCTTCATCAATACGCTCTACATTAATGTCTTTGTTGCCTTTTTCTGGTTCTTTAAACATTTGTGCACCACCTGCTCCGCAGCATAAACCGTTACTTTTACAACGTTTCATTTCTACTAGCTGTGCATCTAAAACTTCAAGCGCTTTTCTGGGCGCTTCGTAAATTCCGTTTCCTCTGCCAAGATAGCAAGGATCATGATAAGTAATTTTTTTGCCTTTGAAACTTTCGCCGCCTTCAGCTTTTAATTTACCTTCATTAATTAAATCCTGAATAAGTTGTGTGTGGTGAATAACATCATAAGTTCCACCCAAACCCGGATATTCATTTTTAATGGTATTGAAACAATGCGGGCAACCCGTTACAATTTTTTTGATATTGTAGGCATTCAAAACCTCAATATTTGTCATGGCCTGCATCTGGAATAAAAACTCATTGCCAGCTCTTTTTGCAGGGTCGCCTGTACAGCTTTCTTCGGTACCTAAAACTGCATATTTTATACCAACATGATGAAGGATCTTGCAAATATCACGTGTGATTTTTTGTGCCCGTTCATCATAACTCCCGGCACAACCCACCCAAAATAATATTTCTGGTTCTTCTCCTGCAGCCATTAACTCGGCCATTGTTGGTACTTTAAATTCCATTTTTTGTCTGTTCTATTTAGTATCAAGTATTAGGTATCAAGTATCAAGACGTGATGAAAATAACGTATTAAGCGTTTTCTTTAATCTTTAACTTTGGTTTCAACCTCAACCATTATTTTCTTCTGCCCAATTAAAACGGTCAGCAGGAGAATATTTCCAGGGTGCCTGATTGTTTTCAATATTGCCCATCATTGTATTAATGCTACCTGGTGCCTGAGATTCTTCCATCACTGCAAAACGCCTTAATTCAGTAATAATTTGTAGCGGATCGATGTTTACCGGGCAAGCCTGAACACATGCGTTACAACTTGTGCATGCCCAGATTTCTTCTCTGGTAATATAATCATCCAATAAAGATTTTCCATCCTGATGCTCTGCTCCGTGTTTATCAATATTCTTCCCGATTTCAGTAATTCTGTCGCGGGTATCCATCATAATTTTGCGTGGCGACAATAACTTGCCTGTTATATTAGCCGGACAAACTGAGGTACAGCGGCCACATTCTGTACAAGTATAGGCATTCATCAGGTTTACCCAATTTAAATCGGTAGCATCTTTAGCGCCGAACTTACCAGCTTCGGTTTCTGCCGGAACAAATGAAGGGTCGAGCATGGCTTTAACTTCATTGGTAACAGAAGCCATGTTTGTAAATTCTCCTTTTGGATTTAGATTTGAATAATACGTATTTGGGAATGCGAATAGTATGTGAAAGTGTTTTGAATATGGTAAGTAATTTAAAAAGGCCAAAATGCCGATGATGTGAAACCACCAGGTACTTCTTTCAATCATTACAAGAGATTGAGTGGAATTTGGCAGTAAATTTACCAAAAACTGACTGATAGGAAATGAGCCTGCAGATACATAATGGTCGTAACCTAACAACTGCAATTTTGCATCTGCTGCATTCATCAACAGAAAAGCCGTCATTAACAAAACCTCTGTGATTAGAATGTAATTGGCATCAGATTTTGGCCAACTAGTCATTTCAACACCTTTAAAGCGTTTCAGGTTTAAAACATTTCTTCTGATAAAAAAGATGATACAAGCTAACCAAACGGTAAAGGCAAGTATTTCGAAAGAACCGATTAAGAAATTATATAAACCGCCCAAACCATGAAAAATTCTGTGTGTGCCGAATAAGCCATCAATCATTATTTCTAATACTTCTATATTGATGATAACAAAACCAATATAAACGAAGAAGTGTAGAAATGCAGGTATAGGTTTTACAACCATTTTAGACTGACCAAAAGCTACGCGTAACATGGTCATCAATCTTTTTTGTGGCTGATCATTTCGATCAACAGCTTTACCCAAACGAATGTTGCGGATAATTTTGCGCATATTAACCGTAAAAAGGGCTATTGCAGCAACAGTAAGTGCAAGAAATAAGATTTGGCTCACCATGTAGTTAGGATTGTTGCGCTAAATTAGGATATTTAATTTAAATTAATTGTTATGCATGCATAAAAAAACTTCAGTTTGTATTTATTCTAAATTATTAAAAGCGAAATATATTTTAAGCTTAAAAAAATTAATTTATTGATAATCAGCTAGCGAGCTTGTTTTTGAAAAAAAAATTTTGCTTTTGGAAAAAGAACACTACATTTGCAATCCCAAACGGGAGGTGCCATAGCTCAGTCGGTAGAGCAAAGGACTGAAAATCCTTGTGTCCCTGGTTCGAATCCAGGTGGCACCACTTCAAAAGCCTTTTAGAAATAAAAGGCTTTTTTATTTTGAATTAAAGAATGTTATTTTTTGCAAAAGCATTCTTGGATTTGAAAAAAAGAATATTACATTTGCAAGCCCAAACGGGAGGTGCCATAGCTCAGTCGGTAGAGCAAAGGACTGAAAATCCTTGTGTCCCTGGTTCGAATCCAGGTGGCACCACTTCCTAAAAAGCCTTTCAGCAATGAAAGGCTTTTTGTTTTAAAACAAATTTATCAACCATTATTTTTGGCTCATCTAAGCTTCCGCTAATTCAGCAACTTTATCTAAGGCTTTTGGCCAGGTTTCGTTAAAATAAGGTTTCCATTCATCTTCTACGCCCATGTCTATTTTTAAAAGTGTTCCACCATCAGTGGCTTCTAAAGTGTAATTTTCTAAGGTGCCACTCCAATTATTGTCGTAATCTTCCTTACCTTCTTTAATTTCGCCAAGATGTTCTATAGATAAATATTCATTGCGGATATTTTCCTTAATTCTCGCAATCATGCCATTGCCTGTTCCATCTCCAAAAATAGCCTTGCTGCCTTTTTGCCAATCAGTATCAACTGTTGAGTTTTCGGCAAAAGGAGTGGTCCATAAACTGTAAGTTTTTTCTCCAAATAAGATGTTCCAAACCTTTTCCGGACTTGCTTTAATCTGTTTTACGAATTGTAATTTTTCCATAGTTTCTCCAATTTTATTATTCCCAGTTAAATATCTATATAAATATAATAAACATTAAAGTTGTAAAGCTTAAAAATATGAGTTGAAATTGTAATGCAAAATTTACTTCTAATTGTAAAACAAACGTTTGATTAGTATTAAAAACAAATATTTTTTGTATATTTAATTATCCATTAGTTACAGAAATAAGTATATCGATTATTTCAGGCATTTCATCTACTTTGTTATTTTAACAAGCTACTTTTAAATAAATTCACATCATTAAATTAATATAGCGCTCTTTATAATCGTTCAATTCGAACCTGTTTATTTAGATAAGGATTGAATAGATTATAACTTTTAAAATACTTTGTTTGAGCAATCAGTTTTTTTATAAAGCAATTAATGTTTATAAAGGCTTATTAAAATAAGTCGGTTCTAAAAATAGAAGAATTTAACATCCCATCCTGTATTATTACAGAAAAGGCCTTTCAGCAATGAGAGGCTTTTTTGGTGTTTTTGAAATAAACTTTACAAAACATATGCATACTTAAAATTATAATATTGCGTATATTTAATAAATCGCTCATTTAGGTAAACTATTGTTCCTATTTATTCGTATTTATATTAAATCCCTTTGGAAATCAATTTTTTATGAAAAATTTCTGTATCAAACCACTAGTATCAACAGTGTTGTTTGGCCTTATTTTGGTTTCTGCTTGTAAAAAAAACAGCACTTCGCCAGATGTTGTACCGCCCACACCCGTAAATCCGGTAGGTACCCGGGATGAACTTACTAAAGATTCAATTTTTCTATACGCTAAAGAACTTTATTATTGGAATACTTCGTTGCCAACTTACGAAGTATTTAAACCAAGAAGTTTTAGTAGTAATGAAACTGAACTGTTCGCTATAACGCAGTATTCTAAAAATCCGGATACAGGTTTGCCTTATGAATATGTTGCGAATAGCACCTCTCCCAAATATTCATTTTTTGATTATGGTGCAACAGGAAAAACAGCTGCACTTAAGGCAGATTTAAATGGTACAGAAAATGATTTTGGTTTTTCTGTTTTGTACAACACCATTCCAGATTTACGCATTAAATATGTTTATCCAAATTCGCCAGCCAGTGCACAGGGATTAACAAGAGGATGCAGAATAACCGCAATAAATGGTCGAACAAATATCTCTTACAGCTCAGGTAATGTGGCTTTTTTAAATGATGCATTATTTGGAACTGCTGCTTCGATTAATTTAACCTTTACAGATTTAGCTGGCGTTAGTAAAAGCGTTACAGTTTCAAAATCTACCTATACTTTAAATCCAATTCTGTTTACAAACGTTTATACCGTTGGGACAAAAAAAGTAGGTTATGTAGTATTTAACAGTTATACAAACAATGTTACAGCTGCAATAAACTCAACATTTGCAAATTTTGCAACACAAGGCGTAACAGAAGTAATTGTAGATTTGCGCTACAATGGTGGCGGTTATGTGAGCACTGCAACTCAAATTATAGATATACTGGCTCCATCTGGCCAGAATGGAAATGTAATGTATACTTCTTATTATAATTCATACCTGCAAGGGTTAAATAACTTAACTAAGGAGCAGAAGAAAGCAACGGTTATATCGCATCAACCACTCCTCGATGCGCAAGGTAAAATACAAAGTTTTACAGGAGGCGTAAATGGTAAATATGCAACCTATGCCGATTTAGATTATTCATCAACTTCTGCAGATAACATTGAGCGTTTTGCAAAATCAGGTTCATTAAATTTGAACAGAGTATATTTTATTGTTACCGAAGCAACTGCATCCGCAAGCGAATTAACCATTAATTGCTTGAAACCGGTTATGGATGTAAAATTAATAGGTACACAAACTTATGGTAAGCCTGTTGGTTTTTTCCCTATTAAAATTGATAAGGTTGAAATGTATATTCCAGAATTTGAAACAAAGAACCAATTAGGTGTTGGAGGTTATTATTCGGGTTTGGCGGTAGATAAAGAAGCTTACGAAGACTTAACGAAAGATTGGGGCGATGCAAGTGAAAGTTTACTTAACCTTGCGCTAACTTACGCAAGAACCGGGAGTTTTGTAACCACGGCAGCTAAATCAGCTACACTAGGGGCAAATTCTACAACAAGTTTACAAAGGTTATCATCAGCTGAAATTAAATTGGTTTCTGAACAATTAGACCAGAGCGGCTTTAAAGGAATGGTTAAAGAACCGTCTAAAAAGTTTTAAGCATACAAAAGCCTCCATAATTATTTAAATTTTGGAGGCTTTGCATCTACACGTGACTTTATTTTACAATAATATTTTATTGCTAATGTCTTTATTAATGGTAATGTAGCCAGGATATTTAACTGGTGTGTTGCCAATCATAAATGTCGGCTTAATTTTTATCGTCAATAAACCAAGCTTATCATCGTTTTTAGCGCCTTTTTGCGCTGCTTTAATAATGTCGCTTAAAACATTTCCGCTTGATATTAATCCATAAATATTGCTTCCCATTTGTACAGGAACCATAACGGTTTGACCTTGCGGAATGCTAACCGGCTGGTTTACTATTCCTTCTGCTAAATCGGTGTTGTTAACCAATATTTTATATTCAAACTGATTTATTGCAGCTAAGTTTGTAGATGGATTAGTAATTTCAAGATTAAGGTTTGCTCTGAGTGGAATATCTTTTCTCAATAAACCTAAAGCAACGCCAGGCAGGCTTGCAATATTAAAATCTTGTTGGTTAAGGAGCTTGCTTAAATCAGTACCGGCTAAAGTAATTGAATTTACATTCTTTATTTTGTAGGTACAGGCTTCTAAAGCTTTAATTTGCTGAGCCTGTTTATTAATGCCGCAACCAAAAATCGTAATGGTTAGAAGGCAAAAAAATAGTGTTTTTTTCATGTGTGTCATAATACCAAGTAAGTAAGATTATTTTAGCGATATAACAATTATCTCGCCAAATACTTTATGGAGCAACGGTTTCTATCTTATCGCCTTCATCATCATCAACATCTTTATTATCTGCCGATTCAACTTCTTGTTTAGCGCTTTCTGGCTCGCTATTCTTGTTTGCAGCATCGTTTTCATCCTCTTTATTTACATTTTCATCATCAGCACCTGTTTTTGGCGTTTCTAAAGTGATTTTGTGTTTCACTTCAGTCGTTTTACTTTCTTCTGTTGATGTTGAAGGAATAATAGTTTCTACTAAAGACTGAGGATCCTGTTCAGCTTTTGGATTTTGGTTTTTATCTTGATTTTCCATAATACCTTTTTATATCAAAAGGTTTTTACGTGTCTTTTGTTTTGATATTTTACAATCTATTTAAAAGAATAGTATTTTGAAAAGTGTATAAACTAGGCGTTTTTAAGGAAAATTGTTTCAATAGTTATGGCTAAGTCGCCGCATTTATCGGCTGTTTTTTCAAATAGAGCCAAAACCTCCGATTGCCTGATTAACGTGATTGCATCAAATTCACTTTCGAACAATATAGAAATTGATTGTTCATAAAGCCTGTCTGCTTTATTTTCTAATTGTTTAATATCGGTACAGATATCGATAATTATCTGTTTGTTCTTAAAATCCTTAATTTCATTAATGGAAACTGAAAGAATAGTGCACATTTTACAAATGATTTCTGCAAATTTTACAATTGGCTCTTTGAAGTCGATTAATTGATAAAGCTCAATTTTCGTCAGGATGGAAAGGATTTCATCGGCTATATCATCGATACTTGTAGCCAATGCATGTACGTCTTGTTTATCAAACGGAACAATAAAATTGTTATTCAGCTCATCGTAGATGGTGTTAGTTGCCTTATCGCCAACCGCTTCCATGTTTTTTATTTCTTTAGAGAGCCTGTCTTTAACCGATTGGTCTTTAGAGCGCAGATATAAAACCAATGCTTCTGAAATATTAATCAAATTTTTTGCACCTGTTTCAAATAGCGGCTGGAATGTTCTGTCTTTGGGTATAAATAAACTAAAAATCTGATTCATAAATAAAATAAAATATAAGTAAATGTACCTTTGTATTGTTAACAGAATGTTGTCAAAGCGTTATATCCCAAAATTTGTTGTAGAATGTCAATAACCATCAGAAAAATAGAGCGAAAAGATAATCCGATTATTGCAGAAGTAATTAGAGTTATTTTTAGAGAATTTAAGATTGATAAACCTGGCACAGTATATACCGACCCGACAACAGATTCACTTTATGAGTTATTTGAGAAAGAAGGTTCAGTTTATTGGCTCGCCGAAGAAGATGGTGTAATTTTAGGTGGATGTGGCATTTACCCAACCGATGGTTTACCTGATGGTTGCGTAGAACTGGTAAAATTTTATGTCTCTGCAGCATCAAGAGGTAAAGGTATTGGAAAAATGCTGATGGAAAAAAGTATTGAATCAGCTCAGCACTTCGGCTACAATGAAGTTTACCTTGAATCTTTCCCCGAATTAAATACAGCAATTGGTATGTACGAGAAAGCTGGATTTAAAAATTTGGCTAGTCCTTTAGGCAATTCTGGGCACTTTGCCTGCAATGTATGGATGTTGCTGGTTCTATAGTTTATCGTTGTAAACAACCTGTTGGGATAATTTTTGAGCCGTTTTGCATAACAAAATATATCAGGCGAATTACTTTATCTAGTTTTACCATATGAGAAAAATCAGAACCATTGTTATACACTTTATATGCTGGATAGCTGTGTTGGCTTATTTTTATGGTGAAGCACTAATCAAAGGTGTTACGTTAAGGCAATCTGCATTTGACATATCAATGAATTTTATACAAATTGTTGAATTTTATATTTGCTATTTGTGGCTTTATCCCAGCTTTTTAAAGCGTGAGAAGATATTTCAGTTAATTGCCGGAATCCTTTTTACAGTTGCCATATTCATTTCCATGAGATATCTAATTGAGCAAATATTATATTTCGAATGGTTCGGTATGAAAAATTATTCGGATGATACACCTGTCTCAAAATATATATCCGATAATATTTATTACAGCATTGCATTTCTTGTTGTTCCGGCTGCGGTTTATGCGATACAGCAAAATTTTAGAACTGAAATTGCAAACAGAAAGCTGAAAGATGAGGTGGTAAAATCAGAATTAGCTTTTTTAAAATCGCAAATTAATCCACATTTTTTATACAATACCTTAAATTACGTATACTCGCTGGCGATTCCCGTTTCAGATAAATTAGCTAATGCGGTACTTAGGTTATCAGATTTAATGCGCTATACTTTAAATGATAGTCCGGATGGCAAAGTTAGTTTAAGCAAAGAAGTTGATTACCTGGAAAGCTACATTGAACTCTTCCGCATGCGATTTGAACCTAATTTTTATGTAGATTTTAAAGCGGAAGGAATAGAGGAACAAAAAATTGCAGCTTTAATGTTGATTCCCTTTTTAGAAAATGCATTTAAGCATGGTGTGTTAAATGATGAAAAACATCCAATAAGAGTGCGTTTAAAAGTTTATCAAAAAAGGTTAAGTTTTGAAGTGAGTAATAAAATCAGCCATGCGCAAAAAGATCATACCAGCGGCATTGGGTTAGTAAATATTCATCGTAGGTTAGATTTAATTTACCCTGATAAACATGATTTGCTAATTGCGAACAATGGAAATACTTATAAAGCAACATTAATTATAAACCTTTAACTATGATCCGCTGCCTTGCTGTTGATGATGAATCTTATGCATCAGATATAATTGCTACGTTTATTTCTAAAACACCTTTTTTAGAGCTTGTTGGCACCACAACCAATGCTTTTGAGGCTTTAAACATGGTTCAAAATGGTTTGGTCGATCTGGTGTTTCTGGACATTCAAATGCCAGAATTAACAGGAATACAGTTCATGAAAATTTGTGGCGATAAATGCAAGGTAATTCTAACCACTGCTTATCCAGAATATGCGCTTGATGGTTTTGAGTTTGATGTGGTTGATTATTTGCTTAAACCGATTTCTTATGAGCGGTTTTACAAGGCATCGTTAAAAGCACAGCAAATTATTTCGCCTACGCAGGTAGAAATTTTAAATGCACCAACTGCTGCCAGCGATTTTATATTTATTAAAGGCGATACCAAAAATAAGTTTATCAAAGTAAACTATAACGAAATTCTTTACATAGAAGGATTAAAGAATTATGTATCGGTTTACACCGCCAACCAAAGAATCGTGACCTATCAATCACTTAGAGAATTAGAAACCCAATTGCCACAACCGCCATTTTACCGTGTTCATAAATCTTACATTATTTCACTCGAAAAAATAAAAATGGTTGATGGTAATGCACTTTACATTAACGACCAATCTATCCCGATAGGAGATACTTACCGCGAAGGATTTTTTAAAATTATACGCGAAGGGAAGTGATGTGAGAAAGATTTTTTAAGTTTGCAGCCTACAATTAAACCAAACAATTACCATGCAGGAAACGAATTCATTAAATCAGGTTGCAGAATTTCATACTACCTTTAAACATCCTATTTTAGAAACACCGGTTATCCCTTCCAAACAACGTGCTAATTTGAGGATATCGCTTTTAGCGGAAGAATTAAAGGAGTTGCAGGAAGCTGTAGATAATGATGATTTAGTTGAAGTTGCTGATGCACTTTGCGATTTACAGTATGTTTTGGCAGGTGCAATCCACGAGTTTGGCTTAGGTAATAGGTTTAAAGCACTTTTTGATGAAGTACATCGCTCTAACATGAGTAAGGCTTGTAAAACGGTAGAAGAAGCCGAACAGACCATTCAGTTTTATTTGGATAAAGATAATACAGAATCTTACTATAAAGAAGTTGATGGATTGTTTTTGGTTTTCAGAAAAGCAGACGATAAAACCTTAAAATCTATAAATTATTCTCCAGCGGATTTAAAAAGCTTATTGGTTTAAAAATCCTTTATCAGTGCTAGCTTAATCTACTGTTTAAGATATTTAACCAGAATTGATTTTTACTCTTTAAAGGCTAAAATCAATTCTGGTTTTTTTATTTGCATCTATCTTTAAATAGAATAGGCAAAAAATTCATAATAAACTTCTTTCCAAGGTTAATGCTTTAATAAAGCGCTAAAAAATCTTACTTTTATTTTCTTAATATTTAACCATTAAATGCAGCAAAATAATATCGGAAGTGAGGAAAGGGAAGCGAGTTTTTGTGATTATGTTTTATCAGATTTCAACCTCAAAAACCTCAGTCAAACCCTTATTTTAAAGCATTTAAACCAGCAAATATTTACCGATGCCAAGGGTTTTTACAACATAAAGCCGGAACAAATAGAGTTGAATTTTGCAGCCTTTAGCTTGCCAACCGCTAATGATTTTCTAATTGTGTTGGTTCAGCAAAATGAATATTCTGTTAAACTTACCTGCAGGTGCGAAACACCAAAAACTAAACTTTGCAGCCATCAGGCACAGGTTTTATATAATATTTTAAAGTTTGATGATTTGCGCATTTTCTTTGATGATGTTTTGCGTAAACAAAAATTAGTTAAAATTGCTGAAGATTACGGCCTGGAAAACGAAGCGAATCTGGATGAATTTTTCGATTTAAAAATTGAAAATGAAAGCCTGCAGATAAAACCCAAAAATAAAGCTTTACAAGGCTTTAGTGCAGAAATGCAGCAAAACTTACAATCGGTTTTACTTCCTTCAGATAAGAATAATTTTGCTTCAAAAAATTTAAAGCCTGTTAGTGGCAATCTCATCCTTGTTTTTAGTCCGCACCGCTACTATGGCAACCTAACCTTAAATTTATTTGAAACCGAAATCACAAAAAGCGGAAAAGTTAAAAATCCGTTTAAGGCGGTAAATCCTGCTGATTTAATTTTTAAAACGGAGCAAAGCGAAGCACTCAAATATTTCGGTGGACTGAGCAGATTTCATCAAAACTATGCTACTGAGCAAATCGATATTGAGCTGGAAGCCCTGGCCGCTGTTGCTAAAAATCCATTAAATATTCCGGTTTATTTACATGATGATAAACTTTCTGCAAACCTTCAGGCTTCATCAATAGTGCCTTTCCATCTTCATTTACTCGAAATGGATTTGCGGCTCCAGGTTAATCAAAAAGACGATTTTTTCGAAATTACCGGGCGTTTGTTTATTAACGGAAACGATTATCAGTTAGATGCTTTAGCCATTAAATACCAATATTTTGTGCAGCTTAATAACCATCTATACTTAATTCATAAAGCACATTATGTTAGGGTAATTAATTTTTTTATTAAACAAAGTAATCGCCTGGTTATTCATAAAAATAAATACGAAGAATTTCAGCGAAATATCCTCATCCCCTTAGAAGGAAATATACACGTAGATTATTCATACCTAAAACCTGCAACGCCAAAACAAATTGAAGAAAAAGGATTCGATTTGGAAAACGAAAAGCTTGTTTATCTTTCAGAATCTGAAGATTATATATTGATTACTCCCGTAATGAAGTACGGCAATATGGAGATTCCGGTTCTATCGAAGAAAAAAATTCAGGCGCAGGATAAATTTGGTAACGTTTTTACCTTGCATCGGGATGAAGAGGCAGAACTTCAGTTTACGGCAGATATTATAAGGCAACATCCATATTTTTACGATCAGGAAACCAACGATTCTTATTATTTACACAGAAAACGTTTTTTAGAAGAGCTTTGGTTTTTAGATGCTTTTGATACCTGGCGAAAAAAGGATATTCATATTTTAGGTTTCAACCAACTCAAAAACAATAAACTTAATGAGCATAAACCAGATATAAATATTGAGGTTTTAAGCGGAACAGATTGGTTTGAAACCAAAGTTAAAGTTAAATTCGGAAAGCAAAACGTTGCACTTAAATACCTCCATAAATCAATACGTAACAAAAGCAAATTTGTTACGCTGGATGATGGTACAACGGGTATTTTGCCACAGGAATGGATTGAAAAATTTACCAGTTATTTTAATGCTGCCGAAATTACCGACGATGCTTTGCTGACCCCAAAAATAAAATTTGCTTCGATAAATGATTTATACGAAGAAGCATTGCTGGATGGAAATGTAATAAACGAAATAAAACTATTAAAAGAAAAGTTTAACGGGCCAGAGCATATTCAACCTGTAGAAATTCCCAAACAGCTTAATGCCAAACTACGTCCTTACCAGCATGAAGGTTTAAACTGGTTAAATTTTCTTGATGATTTTAATTTCGGTTCCATATTGGCAGATGATATGGGCTTGGGTAAAACCATACAAATTATCGCTTTCATTTTATCACAACGAGAAAAAGTACAAGAAAATGTAAATCTTGTTATTGTACCTGCGTCTTTAATTTTTAACTGGAAAGCCGAGATTGAAAAGTTTGCGCCATCTATCAAAGTAAAAACCATTTATGGCAATGAACGTACCAGGGTAACAACCGATTTTGATGATTTTGAAGTTGTTTTAACATCATACGGAACATTACTTTCTGATATTCGTTTCCTTAAAGATTTTCGCTTTAATTATATCTTTCTGGATGAATCTCAAAATATTAAAAACCCTGAATCGCAGCGCTACAAAACCGTTAGAATGTTGCAATCCAGAAATAAGGTTGCCATTACGGGCACACCGATAGAGAATAATACTTTCGATTTATACGGACAGTTATCCTTTGCTTGTCCGGGTTTATTTGGTAGCAAACAACAGTTTGCCGATTTATATTCTACACCGATAGACCAGTTTAAGGATAGTAAAAGGGCTAAAGAACTTCAAAATAAAATTAAACCATTTATTTTAAGGCGAACCAAAGAGCAGGTTGCCAAAGAACTTCCAGACAAAACGGAAATAGTACTTTATTGCGAAATGGGTGCAGAGCAAAGAGAGGTTTACGAGGCAAACAAAAAAGAAATTCAGGATTATATTTTAGGCAAAGCCGAAGATGAATTGCCAAAAAGTTCTATGCATGTGCTAAAAAGTATTACCCGTTTAAGGCAGATTTGCAACTCGGCAGCTTTACTTGCTGATGGTAAATCTTACGTCCAGGCTTCTTCGAAAATTGATGTACTGGTTGAGCAAATTGAGGGCAAAGCTCAAAACCATAAAATATTAATCTTTTCTCAATTTGTAGGTATGCTGGATTTAATCAAGCGTAGATTGATTGAGAAGGGTGTTAAATTTCAATATTTAACCGGGCAAACAAAAAATAGGGAAGAAGTGGTGAGGGATTTCCAGTCGAATAGTTCAATTCCGGTATTTCTAATCAGTTTAAAGGCCGGCGGTACTGGTTTAAATTTAACTGAGGCAGATTATGTATATTTAGTAGACCCATGGTGGAATCCGGCAGTAGAAAACCAGGCTATTGATAGGGCTTACCGCATCGGGCAACATAAAAATGTAATGGCTGTACGTTTAATTTGTCCAGATACTATTGAAGAAAAGATTATGAAACTGCAGGCAGTTAAAAAGGATTTGGTTAAAAATTTAATTCAAAGCGATGGTAGTTTTTTCAAAGGTTTAACGAAAAAAGACTTGCTCGGTTTGTTGAGTTAATACTTTTCCCTTTCAAATTTTATTTTGTTTTGTTAGGAATTATAGGCTTATGCCTGAATGCAGTTTGAGTTTGCAAGACAACAGTAAACCATATTTCATAAGCCGCTACAATTTGTTAAAAAACAGGAGTTGGATTGGTAGTCTTTTCGGTTTAATTAAATTCCAACCTTGAAATCATATTTCAAAAATCTTGGAACATTTACACTTTCGATAATTTTCCAATCGGTTTTTTCTTCCAGAAATCCTGGTATTTGTAAACCTGTATCTGTAGCTGCCTTAGTGTAAAATGTTTTTCTTGATGGGTGCTGCGGTGCACAAGCATTGTAAATTCTGCCGAAAGCTTGCTTTTGTATAATTGCCAAAGCAATACCAACTGCATCATCTTGATGAATTAAATTTACTGGTGCTAAACCATTTGGCACTGCAGTTTTACCTGCAAAAAATCTACCTGGGTTGCGCTCCGGGCCAAATAATCCCGCAAAACGAATTATGGTGAAATTGGATGGATAAACATGTCGAATAATCTGCTCGCCTTGTAAAACTACTTTCCCTGAATCTGTATCTGGATGTGTATCATCATATTCGTTTAGGGTTTTGTTTTCATCGCCATAAACGCTGGTAGAACTAACCAAAATTACATTTTTAACTTTATGCTTCGCTGATTCGAGAATAAGTTTAATTTTATTCGGGTAATCATTTAATTCCAAAGAATTTCGTTTCGGTGGAATACAGATGAATAAGGCATCAGCTTCAAAAAAATCTTCGGCTGCCTCTATATGTTCTGCTGTAAAATTTACCAGATAAGGCTTAATCTTTTCAGCAGATAATAACTCCAACTTTTCTTTCGTAGTGGTAGAGCCCTTTACAGCAAAACCTAATTCAACCAGCTTTTTTGCAAATGCAAAACCAAACCAGCCACAACCTAAAATAGAAATATTTTTAAACGGTGTAGATTGCATAAGGGTACTTAGCTTTTATCTGTATAGTAACAAGCTCTACAGCGTGGTTCGTAGCTCTCTTTTTCGCCGAGTAAAACAGTCGATTCATCTTCAACAGTTCTATAACTATAAAGTGCAGGATTTCCACAGCACACACAAACCGCATTTACTTTAGTTACATGTTCTGCTATGGCCATCAATGCAGGCATTGGACCGAAAGGTTTACCTGTAAAATCCATATCTAAACCGGCAACAATAACCCTTATTCCTCTCATTGCAAGTTTATTACAAACAGCAGGCAGTTCATCATCAAAAAACTGTGCTTCATCAATACCAACCACTTGCGTATTTGTTCCAAGCAGCAAAATTGCCGAGGCATTATCTACAGGTGTTGAATTGATTGAATTTAAATCATGAGATACGACTGCAGAATCGTGGTAGCGTGTATCCGTTCGTGGTTTAAAAATTTCTACGTTTAATTTTGCAATCTGCGCTCTTTTTAACCTTCTTAACAATTCTTCCGTTTTTCCTGAAAACATCGAACCGCAAACAACTTCAATACTGCCCGAAAATTCGCCCCTTCTTCTAAAATTTTGTTCGCTAAATAACATGGTTTAATATATGCGCTTAGATTTATTTAAATGAGTTTCAAAGTTATTAAAATATCTGAATCGATAAGAAGCCAGTTGCCAATTAATCAGAAAATTGCTTTTGTAATATGGTTGCAATAATCGTTCAAAAAATAAATTTCTGAAAATCTAAGGACTAATCATTTGCGTAAATCGCCAACAAAATGCCTAACGTTAATCGATTTATATTACATTTTAAGCCCATTTATGGAGAATAGCGATAAACTACAGACTTTAGATAACTTATTGTTGAAGGTAAAACAACTTAGGGGATATGGTGACATGAACTCGTTTAAATTTGTAAATGACCTTAAAGATTTTGAGCATGTTTTACCAGAACTACCAATACAGTACGAACATATTATTGAAGATTTAGCATCACCTCAAACCTGGAATAAAGGGAAGAAAACATTAGAAAAAAATGTTGAACATGCTATTTCTGCAACACATGAAAATAATTCTTATAAATAAATATAAAACAAATTCGAAATCTGGTTGTGTTTCTTTCTAATGCTTGATTTTTAAATATAACGCTTCGTTATCATTAATTAAGTGTTATTTTTGAACGTTTAGTTACAAACATAAATCAGTTAAAAAATCGTTTATAGTTTATGATGAATCAACAAGATATATTCAGAAAGATAGGAAGCATTTTAGCAGAACTTAATGAACAGTACGAATTTTTAGGCCAAAATCCTGAAAAGCTAAATGAACTTGAGGTTGAACTTTTCTTAGCTAATGCCGATTTTTTGGCCGACCATGTTCGAATTATAAAAAAGCTAAACCACACTGAGCCTTCTCCTACTTTTATTGAAACAGATTCGTCACTTCTTTTAAATGAGCAAAATACGATAATTCTGCCTGACGTAAAAAGCTATAAAGAAGCTGAGGAATGTTTTGACCCTGCTGAGTTACCTGAAGTTATTACTGCTGAGGAAGAAGAAGAACGTGTAGATATTCAACCTGAGCAGGAAATTATTGATGAGGAGAAAATTCATGAAGAAAAGGCTGATGAAATTTTAAGTCAGAATTTCTTTAAGCCTGATAATGAAGAGAATACTTTTGAGTTTGTTTTGAATAATCATAGTTCTGATGATAAATTTGATTATGAACAAAAATCGACAGATGAGATTTTCGACAGACCATTAAGCAGAGCTGAAGAAGAGATTTTAGCGCAAAAGAAACGTATTCATGAAAAAGATGAGCAACAAGTTGATGAGCCTACTGGTGGAGATGAGGATGAGGTTGGTCCTGAACCTTTCTTAATGCCACATGATGAACCTGTTGAAGCACCTCCAGAAATTGAAACTGTAGCAGAAGAACCGCATGTAGAAAAACCAATTGAAGCATTTAAGCCAGTAGAATTGTTTGACGATTCAATCATTTCTCCGGCAGTTGAAGAAAAGCCTGCATTCTTTCCGCAAGCGGTTCCGGTAAAACCTAAACCAGTTGAGGAAGTAAAAACACCTACATTGAATGATCTTTTGGCAAAAACAAATCAGCAAGCAGAACCAGCAAAGGCACCAGTTTTGGATTTGAAACAGGCTATAAACTTAAACGAAAAGCTTTTATTTATTAAGGATTTATTTGGAGGCTACAACCTTGCTTATTCTGAAGCTATTGATATCGTAAATAAAATGCCAAATTTTGAATCAGCTGATAGTTTTTTACAGAATAACTATGCCGGCAAAAATAATTGGGCTGCAAAGCAAGCAACGGTAGATCAGTTTTATGAATTGTTAAACAGAAGGTTTAGTTAGGTTCAGTTGTCTGTTTTGGACCCGTTTAGGAGTAGAGCATTAACTATAAAAAATGCAGTAAAAATAATTATAATCCAACATTATCCTGGGTAGAGCATCACAAAAGGCAACTTATAACAGTTAATTTATAAGTAGAAAACTCATAACAGATTAAATAAATCCCATTCTGTTCGAATCCAGCTTAAGAAAAATAAAAAGTAAGATTGTAAAACTCCACAGAGAAGAACCTCCATAGCTTATAAAAGGTAATGGAATGCCAATTACGGGGATTATTCCAATCGTCATACCAATATTAATAAATACGTGGAAAAATAGAATGCAAGCAACACTATATCCGTAAACCCTGGAGAAAGTAGAGCGCTGTCGCTCGGCAAGATTTATTAACCTCAATAATAAAAAAATAAACAAGCCAATAATAACAAAACAGCCAACAAATCCCCATTCTTCACCAACTGTAGAGAAGATAAAATCTGTACTTTGAGCGGGCACATAGCCATATTTTGTTTGCGTACCTTGCAAAAAGCCCCTTCCGGTTGCTTGTCCGGAGCCAATAGCAATTTGCGATTGAATTACATTATACCCGGCACCTTTATTATCTGTTTTTAATCCGAGCATTAGCTCAATACGAGTACGCTGATGCGGTGCCAAAATATTATTGAAGGCAACTTTTACCAAAAACAGGTAGGCTATTGCAATCACGGTAACCATAACTGTAGTTATAATTATGGTTTGTTTTCGCTTATTAGCATAAATAAATAATCCGGCAACGGCGATTATAATTCCAATTAATATTGCACTTGGAACCAAAAAGTCGGCCACGAAAAGTACAATCATTCCTAAAAATATTAATAGAAAATAACCAGACAAACCTTCGCGATACAGTGGAAACATAAAGGCTAAAAATACAAGTGCCGAACCGGTATCTGGCTGAAGCATAATTAAGGCCAGAGGTGCTAAAACAATTATTGCAGCAAAAAATATCGATTTAAAATCTCTGAATTTTGGATTAAATGAGCTTACATATCTCGCTAAAAATAGTGCTGTTCCAAACTTTGCAAATTCTGAAGGTTGTAACCTGAAAGAGCCTAATGGTATCCAGGCTTGGTTTCCTCCTACATTTCTTCCTACAAACAAAACAACAACTAGCAATAATAATGTGCCTCCATATACAAATGGAGAAAAAACATTAAACAATCTGCCATCAAAAAGTAGAATAGATAAACCTAATATTAAACCGGTTATGATGTAAATCAGTTGCTTACCATAACTGCTTCCAAAATCAAAGGCAGAAGAATTTTCTGGATGCGGTATAGATGCATAAATATTTACAAAGCCGATTGCGCACAAGCAGATGTAGATTAACACCGATATCCAATCTACATTAAAAAAGAAGCGATTGCCCTGCTGTTGCATTATTTATTGGTATTTACTTTTGTTTTTTTATTTAATTGTACCGAAATCACTTCTTTTGATGAAGCTGATTTTATGCGAATACTATCTTGAATCCTTTTAGCAGAATCGGCCTTTTTAATAGAAAGACTATCGGCTTTGGTTAATTTAGGTTTCTTCGATTTATCAATTATCAATGGTAGTAAATTCTGGCTTTTCATCCATTCTACCTGATTAGCCCTTGCACCGGAAACCTGTCTGGTAATGTATTTTTCTACCATATAACTCGCTATCGGAGCAGCGTATGTACTGCCATAACCAGCATTTTCTACAATTACAGCAATGGCAATTTTAGGATTATCACGAGGCGCAAAACCAATAAATACAGAGTGATTTTTTCCTCTTGAGTTTTGCACTGTTCCGGTTTTACCACACATTAAAATATTTGGTATGCGAGAAAGTACTGCCGTACCCCATGAAGTATTTACTGCATCCTGCATTCCATCTATAACCGGTTCAAAATGTTTTGCATCTACGCCAACGTAGTTTTTCTCAACATATTCCTTTTTAATTCTATCGCCTATGGCTTTAATTAAGTGCGGCTTTATGTAATATCCACGATTGGCAATTACAGCCATTGCATTGGCAATTTGAAGTGGGGTAGCTGTAATTTCTCCCTGGCCAATAGCCTGTGAAATCACGTTAGTGTAGCCCCATCTTTTACCATAAAGTTTATCGTAATGGTCGCTGTTGTAGAAATATCCCTTCTTTTCAAAAGGTAAATCTATATCCAATTTAACACCAAAACCGAATTTAGACACTTTATCCCGCCATTCCTGATAAGTTTGACGCTGATTTTTCATCCCATTTTTAGTTATCAGTTTTTGAAAAACATAACAGAAATAGGTATTACAAGATCTGGCAATACCTCGCCTTAAACTTATTGAACCATCAAAGTGCTCACATTTAATTTTTCTATTTCCTGCCTGATAATAATGTGGACAAAAGAATGTAGTATTTGGGTCGATAACACCTTCCTGCAAACCAATTAAAGCATCAATGGGTTTAAAAGCAGAACCCGGAGGATAATAACCTTGAATTGGTCGCACAAGCGATGGTCGATATGGATTACCAATTAAATCCATATAATGATTTCCTTGATCTTTACCAACTAATAAGTTTGGGTCGTAACCCGGGCTACTTACCATCGATATAATTTCACCGGATGATGGCTCAATGGCAACGATAGCACCCACTTTATTTTGCATTAACTCTTCGCCAAGCTTTTGCACCTGAATGTCGATTCCTGAAATTAAACGTTCTCCAGCTATGGCATTAATATCATATTTACCATCAGCATAACTGCCTTGAGGTGTATTATGAACGTCATAAATCGTATTTACAACACCTCTTTCTCCTCTCAAAACCTCTTCGTAAGAACGTTCTAAGCCACTTTTTCCAATGTAATCTCCAGAGCGGTAATAGTTTTCTGATTTTTCAATATCTAATTGACTAACCTCTTTTACATAACCAAATAATTGTCCGCCTACGCTATCAGGATAGTGGCGAATGGTTCTGTCTTGCGTAGAAAAGCCCGGAAAGCGGTACATAATTTCTTGCAAACGAGCATAACTTTGAACAGAGATTTGCTTTACAAAAGGCGTAGCCTGGTATGGCGATTTCGCCCTCGCTTTGCGCATAAATTTGCGGGCATCTGCAAGCGAAATTTCTAATGCATTAGCAAGTGCAAGTGTATCAAAAGCTTTAACTTCATTAGGTATAACCATTAAATCGTAAACAGGCTCGTTTTGTACGATAACTTTACCAGTTCTATCCAGAATTGCACCACGAGCCGGGTATTTAAACTTTTTCTTTAATACATTACTTTCTGCCGAAACGAATGCTTTATCACTAACAATTTGTATATAAAAAAGCTTTGCCAGAAGAATTAGGGCAACTACAATAAATAAGCCTTGAATAATATACTTCCTGTTAAATAATTGCTCCATTAGCGAGATGTTCTTTTATAGAAAATAAACTCTACAAGTAAAATAATGAGTAGCGTAAATATACAACTTAAGCCGCATCTCATTAATGTGTAGTTAATTTCAGTTAGCTTAAATGTTTCTAAAAAGAATAAAACCAAATGGTGCGATACTACACAAAGAAAGGCATATAACGCAAACCATTGAAAGCCCATATAGCTTAGTGATGGTTCCGGATCGTCAATAGCGTCGCGGTTTAAACTGATTGAAATAAAAGATATTCTAACAAAAGCCATTACCGTACAAGCTGTTGCATGTACGCCCATGGTGTCATAAAAAGCATCGAGTGTTAAACCTGTGGCAAAAGCTAAGGCATACAACAATATGTTCGGGATGCCAAATGGCAGCAAAAGAATAAACAAAACGTAAATAAAAGGCGTAGATAAATCATAAAAGCCCATGTTTTTAAGCAGAAATATCTGCACAAATAAAAGGATGAACCACCTGATTAGGTTTACTATAATTAATCTGCTGTTCATTTCGGAGTAACAGGGTTTTCTAAAATTTCTTGTTCTTTTGCCAATTTGTTTTTAATAACGTAAACATACTGTAATGTACCAAAATCGTTAAATAAGCTCAGTTCGCCCGATAAAAAATTATCATTAGTTGCCACACCGGTTTTACTTAATCTACCAACAGGAACACCAGCCGGAAATTTTCCAAAACCCGATGTAACTATTGTATCACCAACGTTCATCTTAATATGGTTTGGCACTTCTTTAATAAATGCTTTCCTGATGTCGAAGTTATTATCGCCCCAAACCAAAGAGCCCAATGCATTACTTTTTTTAATGGTTACACTAATTTTAGTGTCTTTATGCAATAAGGATTGAATGGTTGCTAAATGCAATGAAACATCTCTGATAAATCCGACTACACCTTTTTGGGGAGAAATAACTGCCATTCCAGTTTCAATACCATCTACTGAACCTTTATTAATAGTCATTACGTTATTTCTAAGTGTGATGGAGTTTTTAACAACCTTTGCTGCAAGGTAAGTGTATTGCTGGTTGGTAAGCGTATCGTTAACCTTCACATCTTTTGCAGAATCGATAGTTGTTAGAGCCAATAATTGCGATTTTAATTTTGCGTTTTCAGCGGCAAGACTATCATTTACCATTCCAAGGTTTAGGTATCTTTTAAGCACATTTAATTGCTCATAAGCATTTCCAACAACTTCGTTAGATGAATTTAAGGTTACACTGCGTGGATAAGCATTATTTTTAATGGTAAGGTAAATCCCTATAACAAAAAAAATAATGAACAGGAAGAATGCGTTATATCTGCTTATGAAAGTCCAAAGGTTACGCATTTATGTTATAAGTTAAAGGTAATACGTTGTAAGTTGATAACGTAGAACGCAAAACTTACAACGTATTACCTGATTACTGCATTAAGAATTTATAACCACCAATATTTTTAAGGGCAATACCAGTACCACGTACTACAGCACGAAGTGGATCTTCTGCAACGTGAACAGGTAATTTAGTTTTTGCGGCAACGCGTTTATCTAAGCCTCTTAATAATGCACCACCACCGGTTAAATATATGCCGGTTTGGTAAATATCTGCCGATAATTCCGGAGGAGTAATTTCTAAAGCTTTTAAAATTGCTTCTTCAATCTTTGAAATCGATTTATCTAAACAGTGCGCAATTTCAGTATAAGAAACCGTAATTTGCTTAGGTACGCCCGTCATTAAATCTCGACCTTGAACCGCGAAATCAGAAGGCGCATCTTGCAATTCAGGTAGCGCTGCACCAACTTCAATTTTAATTTTCTCAGCGGTACGGTCACCAATCATAATATTATGCTGACGACGGATGTAGTTTACAATATCGGAGTCGAAGTTATCTCCCGCAACGCGGATAGATTGATCGCAAACAATACCAGATAAAGCGATAACTGCAATTTCAGTTGTCCCACCACCGATATCAATAATCATATTACCCATCGGTTCTTCTACATCAATACCAATACCAACTGCAGCAGCCATCGGCTCATGTATTAAGTAAACTTCTTTAGCACCGGCAATTTCTGCAGAGTCACGTACGGCACGTTTCTCAACTTCGGTTATACCCGATGGAATACATATTACCATTCGTAATGATGGAAACATCCAGCCTTTACCACCGTTCAACATTCTAATCATACCTTTAATCATTGCTTCAGCAGCGTTGAAATCGGCAATAACACCATCTTTTAATGGGCGAACGGTTTTAATATTATCGTGGGTTTTACCCTCCATTTGCATCGCCTGACGGCCAATTGCAATTACTTTATTTGTAGTACGATCAAAAGCTACAATAGATGGCTCATCTACCACAACTTTGTCGTTATGTATAATCAGGGTATTCGCAGTGCCTAAATCAATGGCAACTTCTTGCGTAAACCAGTTAAATAATCCCATGTAAAAGGTGTCTTTATTTTAATTTTGTTTAAATCTATACTATTCCTAATGTAAAAATAGGATTTTTATTGTTTTATGTTTTATTTTCATTCTTCATTTAATTGATTTTGTTGCAATTAAAATATTTATTGAAAATCAAAAGCGGTAATTCTTAGGTTAAACCAGTCCCGCTTTTTGTTCCAATCTTTTTGTGTTAGTCAGGCTGAACTTATGGAAGACCTGCAAATCAAAAAATATTTCCACTGCAATCGGGTCTATTTTACTCGGGTTTGCCGTTGCAAAAATTCCTACGCTTCTATAAAAACTATTGTGCCTCCGTAATGAGGAGCATGTAACCCTTAGGCCTTTAAGTTTTAACCCTTTATTAAACTTCTAACTATTGTCCTTCGACAAACTCAGGATGACAGTCATTTTAAGCTAAACTTTCAGCTTTTAACTTTATTCTTTCCGATTAGTGTTTAAAGTGTCTAACGCCTGTGGTTACCATTGCAATACCTTTTTCATTTGCTTTCGCAACAGAATCTGCATCTTTAATAGAGCCACCAGGTTGTAAAACTGCAGTAATACCTGCTTCAGCAGCAATTTCAACACAATCAGGGAAAGGGAAAAATGCATCCGATGCCATCGAAGCGCCTTTAATGCTAAAGCCAAATGAAGCTGCTTTTTCTATCGCTTGTCTTAAAGCATCAACACGACTGGTTTGACCAACGCCACTTGCAATTAAAACGTCATCCTTAACCAGAACAATAGTGTTAGATTTTGTGTGTTTTACAATTTTATTTGCGAAAAATAAATCTTTCAATTCTTGTTCAGTAGGTGCTTTATCCGTAACGGTTGTCATTTGCTCCGGACCTTCGATAATTAAATCTTTATCCTGCTCAATTACACCATTTAATAAAGTTTTGAATTGTTTTTTGCTAAGTTCAACCTCATTACGTTGTAAAATAACGCGGTTTTTCTTTTTACTGAATAACTCAATTGCTTCTGGTTGATATGATGGTGCAATTAAAACTTCGAAAAATAAATTATTAATTTCTTCAGCGGTTGCCAAATCAACCTCGCGGTTGGTAATTAACACACCACCGAAAGCAGAAACCGGGTCGCAGGCCAGTGCATCAAGCCATGCTTGTTTTACAGTAGAGCGAGAGGCAATACCACATGCGTTTGTATGTTTTAAAATTGCAAAAGTTGGTTCCTCAAATTCATCAATCAGCGCAACCGCCGCATCAACATCTACCAAGTTATTGTATGAAAGTTCTTTTCCGTTCAACTTT
This sequence comes from Pedobacter sp. Leaf132, assembly GCF_920984695.1. Classification (NCBI taxonomy): domain Bacteria; kingdom Pseudomonadati; phylum Bacteroidota; class Sphingobacteriia; order Sphingobacteriales; family Sphingobacteriaceae; genus Pedobacter; species Pedobacter sp. Leaf132. Next base: position 222,240 of record NZ_CAKLBO010000005.1, read on the forward strand.
GTAAACATGGCATCTAAATCGCCATAAAAAACACCACCTTGATGAGGGTTTTCGCCATAACGTAAAGTTTTCGCCTCAGTTACGCTTTGTTTAAAAACATCAAGTGGTTCTTCCTGATTGAAATAGTTAAAAATTGCGGTATCGTAATGAGAAGAAGTGTGGAAAGCTGTTTTAGCAAAGGCTTTACGCTGAGCTAAAGTTGTTTCGCCATCCTGGGCTTCTAATTGAGCCTGCAAAGTCGGGTAATCGTTTTTAGATGCAATAATTACTACATCGTTAAAGTTTTTAGCCGCTGCTCGTATTAGAGAAATTCCACCTATGTCAATTTTTTCAATGATTTCTTCTGCTGTTCCACCAGCTTTAACCGTTTCTTCAAATGGGTATAAATCAACTATTACCAAATCAATTTCCGGAATTTCATATTCGGCAATTTGTTGTTTATCGCCTTCTAAACCTCTACGATTTAAAATGCCGCCAAATACTTTTGGATGCAAGGTTTTAACTCTACCACCTAAAATAGAAGGGTAACCCGTTAAATCTTCAACCGCTGTAACCGGTAGGTTTAAATCTTTAATGAATTGCTCAGTGCCACCTGTAGAAAATAATTGAACACCTTGCTTAGCAAGCAACTCAACTAATGGCGCTAAACCATCCTTATAATATACTGAAATTAAAGCGTTTTTGATTTTAATGGGTTGACTCATTTTACTATAAATTTTGAGCCGCAAAGGTAGTAAAACAGAATGTTTTTTTATACGATTAAGGAGTAAAAAATACATTATCTTATTATGGATAGTTGTAGCTTAATTTTTATCCCTTATCACAATTTAATACTGATTTAAAATATTGTAGATGTTTTGTTAACCGATTTATTGCCTGCATAATTGTAATCTGCGATAGCTTATTATAAATGCAAGTCATCGCTAAGAAAATTAAAATAGATAAGTATACAAACTAAATTAACTTACTTTTTAATCTTTTTTACAATGCTCTCTACAATTCTTGGGTAATGTAAATGCTCAAGCTGTTGACCCTTAAACTTTATCATTTCCAGGTTATCAGCTTTATCAATTTTATAACGGGCCTGGTAAATGTATTCACCTTCATCGTAATTTTCATTAACATAATGAATGGTAATTCCGCCTTCTGTTTCGCCTGCGGCGATAACTGCATTATGAACGTTATCGCCATACATGCCTTTGCCGCCAAATTTTGGTAAAATAGACGGGTGAATGTTTACAATTCTGCCTGTATAAGCGGCAATTAAATTTTTAGGGATTAGCCAAAGAAAGCCAGCTAAAACAATAAGGTCTATGTCGAGATTTTTTAATAAATCGATTACTTCATCTGTTTTATAAAATTCATGTTTATCAAATACATGGCTGGGGATTTCAAAATTATCCGCCCGCTGCAAAACATAAGCATCTGCATTATTCGTTAAAACTAATGAAATTTCCGTATCGGTGCTTCTTTTAAAATGCTCCATTAGTTTTTGGGCGTTAGAGCCCGAACCTGAAGCAAATATGGCTATTCGTTTTTTCACTCAAAAGTCGTTTTGTCCAAAAATAGCATTTTTAGGCAGGTTTAATAGAAAACAATTCAATAATGTGATTTACAGTATATAGAATTAAAAATTATGAGTATTTTTGTGCCAATAATAAGGGGATAAAAAAATAAAATAAAAAAGTTTAAAGTGTTTTGTAATTTAAAAACATAAATCCTATATTTGCAACCCGAATTATAGGAAACGATTAAAGAAAAAAATAAAGGCTAATTACAATGGCAAATCATAAATCTTCATTAAAAAGAATTAGAGCAAACGCTACAAAACGTTTACGTAACAGATATCAGGCAAAAACTACACGTACTTTTATTAAGAGATTACGTGCATCTGAAGATAAAAAATCTGCATCAGATTTGTTGCCTAAAGTAATTTCTATGTTAGATCGTTTAGCGAAGAAAAACGTTATTCACAAAAACAAAGCAGCTAACAATAAATCAAAATTAACGAAATTCGTTAACGGTTTAAAATAAGCTAATTTTTTACGATATTAGTAAAAGGCATCCCAACCGCAAGTTGGGATGCCTTTTTTTTGGGTAAAAAATTATGGAAAACTACGAGCAGAAATTAGGAATTAAACTTTGGGCCGAGGAAGACAGGCCAAGAGAAAAATTATTACTTAATGGGCGAAGGCATTTAACCGATGCAGAACTTATCGCAATACTAATTGGTTCGGGTAATAAAAACGAAAGTGCGGTAGATTTGAGTAAACGAATTCTTAATTCTTTTAATAATAATCTCACTAAGTTAGGGCAGGCCTCCATTGCCGAACTTTCTAAATTTAAAGGGATAGGAGAGGCGAAGGCAATTTCGATTGTTGCCGCACTCGAATTAGGTTTGCGCAGAAGAGAAACTGCCATCGAAGATATTGTGAAAGTTTCTACCTCAAGTGATGTTTACAAATATCTCTACCAAACTTTTGCACATTTAAACCATGAAGAGTTTTGGATTTTGTTGCTCAATCGGGCAAATAAAATTACTGGCAAACAATTAATTAGTAAAGGTGGGCAAGCTGGTACTGTTGCCGACCCGAAAATTATCTTCAAAGTTGCACTAGAGCAAAATGCAGCCTATATTGTTATGGCGCATAATCATCCATCAGGGAATTTAAAACCAAGCGATAGCGACAATAAACTTACCCTAAATATGGTTGCTTCGGGTAATTTGCTCAGTATTCCTATTGTTGACCATCTAATTTTTACAGATAATGGCTATTACAGCTATCGCGATGAAGGCATTATTTAAGATAAAACAATTGTTACTTAACATAAAATGAACAACAGGCAGTTAACAATTTTGTAATTTGGCAGCATGAAAAACTTAATAGCCATTGCAATCTGTGCATTGTTATCTGTACCAGTTTTTGCTCAAAAAAGCACCACACCAATAAATATTATCACCTATAATATAAGGTATAATAATCCAGGCGATGGAGTAAATGCTTGGCCAAATCGAAAAGATAATGTTAAAGCTTTGGTAAAGTTTTATGATGCAGATATTTTATGTGTGCAAGAAGCATTGGCCGACCAGTTCGATGATTTAATAGCAAATTCTAATTTTGACTTTGTTGGCGTTGGCAGAGATGATGGTAAGCGTAAAGGCGAATTTTCTGCCGTATTTTTTGATAAAACAAGGTTCACAAAAAAAGATGGTGGTACTTTTTGGTTATCAGAAACCCCCAATGTTCCATCAAAAGGTTGGGATGCGGTTTTGCCAAGGGTTTGTAGCTGGGTAAAGTTGTATGATAAGCTAAATAAGAAAGAATTTATTGTTTTTAATACGCATTACGATCATGTTGGTGTAAAAGCCCGCATAGAATCTGCAAAATTAATTAAGCAGAAAATACAGGAAATTGCCCCAAAATTGCCTGTTGTTTACACTGGCGATTTAAATGTTACGCCTGAAACTGAAGCAATTTCAACCATAAAATCTTTTCTGCAAGATGCTAAAGAAATTACTGTCGAAGTACCTTATGGTCCGAATGGAACTTTTAATGCTTTTGATTTTAATAGCGATTTAAAAAACAGGATCGATTATATTTTCGTTAATAAAGGTTTTAAAGTTCAAAAATTTGCAGTGTTGAGTGATAGTAAAGACAAAAGATACCCATCAGATCATTTACCTGTTTTTGTTCGCCTTTTCTTTTAGGATGGTTAATGGAGTTGTTTGCGCTGATAGACGCAGAGATTAGTTGTGGTCGTCATTTTTTCGACCGTAGCAGAGAACCACGAAGTGCTCAGCGAAGCTGAAATCTTTTAATAATGGTTATGTGGTTCAAAGATCTCTCCGTTTCGCTACGCTTCAGTCGAGATGACGCAGGAATAGCCGTAGTCATTTCGTCTACATCGTCATTTCGACCGTAGCAGAGAAATCTTTTCCGTTAAATATGATTTTTATTTATTTATCACCTTTATTTCAGCTGTTGATAAACAAGATAAAGTATTCAGTTAGCTTGAAAGTTTTTTGAAGGAGTATATCGCATCTCAGATAAATTTATCCTTACTTTCAATATAAAATTTTTTAAAAAAATAGTATGGAACGAGGAGGATGCGTATACATAATGACTAATTACCAAAGAACAACATTGTATATAGGAGTAACTTCTGACTTACAAATAAGAATGAAACAGCATCGCGATAAGTATGATCCAACATCCTTTAGCGCTAAATATAATTTAAGTATTTGTGTTTATTATGAGATGTATCCATCTATTGAAGAAGCTATTGCAAGAGAAAAACAATTGAAAAAGTGGAGTAGGTTAAAGAAAGAGCATTTAATAGCAATCAAAAACAATGAATGGACAGATTTATGCCAGGATATACTTATGTGGTAAACCGAACTGTGAGTTCGATTTTTATGGTTCAAAGATCTCTCCGTTTCGCTGCGCTTCAGTCGAGATGACGGAGGAATTTGTTAGAGATAGGCTTGCTTCAATTATAATGAACAATTAAGTCATATTTATTACACCGAGATTTCTCGATAAGCTTTCTGCTTTAACCATTAAATAATATCTTTGCGTTTTATAAAATATGATTATCAATCAGGATTAATCTTGAGACTTGATACTCGCTACTTGATACTAAAAGATGAAAATATCATACAACTGGTTAAAGCAATTCATTCAAATAGATAAAACCCCGCAAGAACTTTCGCTAATCCTTACAAACGTAGGTTTGGAAGTTGAAAGTGTAGATAAAGTGCAACCAGTTATTGGCGGTTTAGAGGGTTTGGTTATTGGTGAGGTTTTAACTTGTATACAGCATCCAAATGCCGATCGTTTACGTGTTACCACTGTTAATGTTGGCGGCAAAGAAAATCTTCAGATTGTTTGTGGAGCTCCAAACGTTGGCGCCGGGCAAAAAGTTGTTGTAGCTACCGTTGGTACAACGGTTTATCCCTTAGAAGGCGAGCCTTTTAAAATCAAAGAATCTAAAATCAGGGGAGAGGTATCGCAAGGTATGATTTGCGCTGAAGATGAAATTGGTTTAGGTAAATCTCACGATGGAATTATGATTCTTCCGGCAGAAACCCAAATTGGGATTTTAGCGAAAGAGCATTTTCAAATGGAAGATGATTTCGTGTTCGAGATCGGTTTAACCCCAAACCGTGCTGATGCAGCTTCGCACTTAGGTGTAGCCAGAGATTTGGCTGCTTATTTCAGAAGTGAATTTGAAATGCCTGATTTATCTGCTTTCAAAACAGAGAACGAAAATCTGGTTATCCCGGTTGAGGTTGAAGATTTAGACGCTTGTCCGCGTTATAGCAGTGTAACCATTTCTGGTGTTACGGTTGCAGATTCTCCTGAGTGGTTGAAAGATAAATTAAAGGTTATTGGTTTAAGGCCGATAAATAATGTTGTAGACATAACAAATTACGTATTGCATGGACTCGGACAGCCATTACATGCCTTTGATGCTGATAAAATTGTTGGCGGAAAGGTAATTGTTAAAAAAGTTGCAGAAGGCACATCTTTTTTAACACTTGATGATGTTGAGCGCAAATTAAGTTCAGAAGATTTGATGATTTGCAATGCAGATGCACCTATGTGTATTGCAGGCGTATTTGGTGGAAAAACTTCTGGAGTTGATTCAGAAACAAAAAATATATTTTTAGAAAGTGCATACTTTAACGCTGTCTCCGTTCGTAAAACAGCTAAAAGGCATGGCTTAAAAACGGATGCATCTTTCCGTTTTGAAAGAGGAACAGATCCTGAAATGACGGTTACCGCATTAAAATATGCTGCGCTTTTAATTAAGGAGCTTGCTGGCGGTACAATTTCTTCATCAGTTTCTGATATTTATCCAAAACACATAAAACCATTTGAGTTTGAAGTGAGTTGCACAAGCATTAATAAATTAATTGGTGCAAACATTCCGGCTGCAGAAATTAAGCATATTATTACGGCTTTGGGTATTTCGGCAACCAATACATCTGATGATAAATTAGCGCTAAGAGTGCCATCATTTAAAGTTGATGTTACCCGTGAGTGCGACATTACTGAAGAAGTTTTAAGAATTTACGGTTACAACAACGTTGAAATTCCTTCTAAAATTAATGCTTCGCTTTCTTATACATCAAAACCTGATAAAGAAAATACACAAAACGTAATTGCAGATATGCTTAGCGCAAATGGCTATTCAGAAATTTGGTGTAATTCTTTAACTAAATCTGCATATTCTAAAAATACAGATGAAGCCGTTTTTATTTTAAATCCTTTAAGTAGTGATTTAAATGTAATGCGCCAAAGTTTACTGATGCCGGCATTGGAGAGTGTTGCTTATAACCAGAACCGTAAAAATGCTGATGTTAAATTCTACGAATATGGTAAAACCTACCATTTAATTAATGAGCAGTATGTAGAGCGTCCGAGGTTATTGTTACTGATTTCTGGTGCAACAGAAAATGAGCAATGGAATCAAAAGGCTAAAACTTCAAGCTTTTATAATTTAAAAGCAGCAGTTGATGCAGTAATTTCGCGTTTGGGTATCACGGCTTATCAATCGGATGTATTAGAGGATGAAGATTTCGCCTATGGTATTAAATATTTTAGAGGCGATAAAACTTTAGTACGTTTTGGTGCGGTTACAAAAGCAGATAGAAAAATTGCTGATGTTAATGCAGAGGTTTTTTATGCTGATTTTGACTGGGCTGTTCTACTGGATATTGTTCGCAAAAATAAAATTGTAAATAAAGAGGTTTCAAAATATCCGCAGGTAAGAAGAGATTTATCTTTATTAATTGATAAAAATATAACCTTTGATACTTTAAAGGCAATTGCTTACAAAACCGACAAAAAGCTAATAAAAGATGTTGGTGTTTTTGATGTTTATGAGGGCGATAAATTACCGGAGGGAAAAAAATCTTATGCATTAAATTTCATTTTGCAAGATGAGGAACAAACCCTTACAGATAAGCAGATTGAGCAAACTATGCATAAATTAATTACAAATATAACAGCTCAAGCAGGCGCAGAAATTAGGAAATAAAATATTATTTTGTATTTTTAAAAAATAAATTCATGACTTCTGTTGCAGAACAATTAAGTAAAGTAATACAAAAAACAACCCGGGTAATCGAGTTGTGCAATGCCTTACAAGAAGAAAATGATTTATTAAAGCTTGAGAATCAATCGTTAAAAGTTGCGCTTGATACTTCAAAAGTAAAACATGTAGACCTTGAAGAAAAATTAAGGGTTACAAAACTTGCCAAGAGTATTGAAGGAGCAAGCGAAAAGTCGCTTGATATTAAACAAAAAATTAACGATTTTGTGCGGGAGATAGACAAAAGTATTGCATTGCTTAAAAAATAAGTAAAGCAAAAAATCGAAACTAAGCTAAAAAATGGGAGAAATCTCTATTAAAATAACCATTTCCGACCGTATTTATCCTCTAAAGGTTAATATGGAAGAGGAAGAGATTGTGAGACGGGCAGCAAAAATGATTAATGAGCGCATAAAAGACTATCAGGAAAATTATGCGGTTAGAGATAAGCAGGATTTACTTTCCATGGCTGTGTTGCATTACGCAACCGCTGTGCTAAGAACGGAGAATAAAGTGCAAAACCAGGATACTGCTGTTGCTGATAAAGTTGAAGAATTGGATGTTTTATTAAACGATTTCTTTTCAAAATAAGGTACGTTCTTTTTAAGTATTCGTTATTTTGGTTTTAACCAGAATTTGATTTATCAGATGCTGAAATAAATTTAACCTGATGAAAACTTTTTACAATTAGCACAAAAATATAGCCGTAGCTATTTTTTGAGTTTCAAATTTTATAAAACTTAACACTTCAATATCTATAGGGTTAAGAGGGCGGATTTCATTTGCTTTTAGTATCTGAAAATGGCTTAAACCCTAATTATGCTTAGTTGAGGTTTGAAAAAGATGAGACTTTAAAAATTAGCTGCGGTTTTTTTTTACAAACAAAACAAAATGGAAATATTAGGATACGTGTTTGCCTTAATTGCCGGTGTAGCCATCGGTGTTGTGGTTGGTAGATTCCTGTTACGCAACTTGCTAAAACAACAAGAAGTTGCTGCACAGAGTAAAGTGAAGAAAATTTTAAAAGACGCAGAGAATAACGCTGAAATTTTAAAAAAGAATAAGCTTTTAGAAGCAAAAGAAAAATTTTTACAGCTAAAGGCTGAGCATGAGCAGGAAGTTAATGCTAAAAACAATGCTATTAATCAACGTGAAAATACGATTAAACAAAAAGAACAATCGGTAAATCAGCGTTTAGAAAATTACAACAAGAAAGAACAAGAGTTAGATAAGCAAAAGGTTCATTTAGAAAAACAAACTGAAATTGCAGTTAAAAAGCAAGAAGAAGTTGAGGTTCTAAAAAATCAGCATTTAAAACAATTGGAAACTATTGCCGGGCTATCTGCCGAAGAGGCGAAGGAGCAATTGGTAGAAAACCTGAAACAAGAAGCCCGTACACAGGCTATGATGCAGGTTAAAGATATTGTTGATGAAGCAAAATTAACGGCTAGCAAAGAGGCTAAAAAAGTGGTTATTCAAACCATTCAACGTACAGCTACCGAAGCCGCAATCGAAAATTCTGTATCTATTTTCCATATCGAAAGTGATGAAATTAAAGGTAGGGTAATTGGTAGAGAAGGAAGAAATATCCGTGCTTTGGAAGCCGCAACAGGTATTGAGATTATTGTTGATGATACACCAGAAGCCATCATTTTATCGGGTTTCGACCCTGTTAGAAGAGAGATTGCTCGTTTGGCTTTACACCGTTTAGTAACCGATGGCCGTATACATCCGGCTCGTATTGAGGAGATTGTTGCCAAAACTAAAAAACAGATTGAAGACGAGATTGTAGAAATCGGCGAGCGTACGGTTATAGATTTAGGCATTCACGGCTTACACCCGGAGCTTATCCGTATGGTTGGACGTATGCGTTACCGTTCATCTTATGGTCAAAACCTTTTGCACCACTCTCGTGAAGTTGCTAATTTCTGCGCAACCATGGCAGCCGAATTAGGCTTGAACGCTAAAATGGCAAAACGTGCTGGTTTATTACATGATATAGGTAAAGTGCCAGATGATAATCCTGAATTGCCACACGCTATTTTAGGTATGCAATTGGCAGAAAAATATAAAGAGCATCCGGAAATTTGTAATGCAATTGGTGCTCACCACGATGAAATTGAAATGACATCGATGATTTCTCCAATTATTCAGGCTTGTGATGCAATTTCTGGCGCTCGCCCTGGGGCACGTAGAGAAGTTGTAGAAAGTTATATCAAACGTTTAAAAGATTTAGAAGAATTAGCCCTTTCTTATCCTGGCGTAGAAAAAACTTTTGCAATTCAGGCAGGTAGAGAGTTACGCGTTATTGTAGAAAGCGAAAGAATTACTGATGCTCAGGCAGAATTGCTTGCAGCAGATATTTCAACTCGTATTCAAACAGAAATGACGTATCCGGGACAGATTAAAGTAACGGTTATTAGAGAAACCCGTTCTGTAGCCTTTGCTAAATAGAGGATTACACAGATTGAAAGATTCCACAGATTTATGTGGTTATATAGATTTTAAAGCGATGAGTTTTCATCGCTTTTTTTGTTTGCCAAGAAAACACGGAATACACAGCATTTTATGGCTAAGTTTATTTCATGCCTGCTGATTGCAATGATTTAAGCAGATTCATGTTGTATAAGCCCTGATATTAATTGCCTTTTAAATATTTTATTTATTTTTACATGATGAGCAAGCAAACCAAAACTATTGTACAAAAACGTCCTGTAGATGTTTATTTCGATAAATATCAGGAAAGTCATAACAACCATACAAATGAGGTTATACATTGGATTTGTGTGCCATTGATTATTTTTAGTTTATTAGGTTTAGTCTGGTCAATTCCATTTCCGCAAATTTCTTTTTTAGGTAAGTATAATATGTATTTGAATTGGGCTTCTTTTTTAATTGCCTTTTCAGTGTATTATTATTATCGTCTGTCGCCTGTGCTTTCTTATTTCATGCTTTTAATTATTGCTGCTATGAGTTATGGTATTGTAGCGTTAGAGCAGTGGGAAAAGGCTGGTGGTTTGGCATTATGGTTAGTTTGCTTAATAATTTTCGTTATCGCGTGGATTGGTCAATTTATCGGGCATAAAATCGAAGGAAAAAAGCCATCGTTTTTAGATGATGTTAAATTCTTGTTAATTGGTCCGATATGGTTATTGCACTTTATTTGTAAGAAAATAGGTTTGAGATATTAATCTTTTACCAATTAACACTGAGTTAACATTTAGCTAAAAAAAGCTTAATTAACACCTAACATGTAGCTAACATTGTGGTAATAGCTTTGCCTAAAATTAAACGTAGGCAAATTGAACTCAATTACAATTTTTAGAAAATCGGCATTAACGATGTTGATTTTATTCTTCGGCATAATTTCTTATGCACAAACCGGAAAAATTTCAGGTACAGTATCAGATAAAAAAACGGGTGAAACCATTATCGGTGCAACGGTTAGAATTAAAGGTACAAACAAAGGTGTTTCTACAGATGTGGATGGAAAATATATTCTTCCAATGGCTGATGGGAAGCATACTTTAGAATTTTCTTTTATCGGATATCAATCCAAAGAAATTTCTGATGTTGAGGTTAAAAGTGGAGCTACTACTTCATTAAATGTTGTGCTTAGTGAATCTGGCGGACAAAATTTAGGTGAAGTTGTAGTAAAAGCTAGTTTCAGACAAGAATCTGTTAACTCTTTATATGCTAAACAAAAAAACAGTGCCGTAATTTCTGATGGTGTTTCCAGCGATCAGATTAAAAAATCACCTGATAGAAATACATCAGACGTTTTAAAGAGAGTGAGTGGTGCAACTGTTCAGGATAACAAATTTGTTGTCATCAGAGGATTAAGTGATCGCTACAATAACGCCACACTAGATGGTTCATCACTTCCAAGTACAGAGCCAAACCGTAAAGCATTCTCTTTTGATATTGTGCCATCTAATTTGGTTGATAATTTAGTGATTAGCAAAACTGCTACTCCAGATTTACCTGCCGATTTTACAGGTGGAGCAATACAAATTAATACTAAAGATATTCCAGACAGAAACTTTATTAGTTTTGGTGTAGGTACAGGTTATAATACAGAATCTACATTTAAAGATTTTAAAAGTGGCAAAAGAAATGCAACTGATTATTTAGGATTTGATAATGGCGATAAAGCTTTACCTGCCAACTTTCCTTCGCGTACCAGAATTAGCAGCGGTTTAACATCTGCTCAGCAAATCTCAGCAATGAAATCGCTATCTCAGGATTGGAAAATTTATACCAATACGGCTTTACCAACTCAGAATTATCAATTTACTTTAGGCAGAGTTAAAGAGTTTAAAGAAACAACCAATAAATTTGGTGCTCTATTCTCTCTTACATACAGAAATTCGCAAACTATAAATAATGATGTAATTCGTGATTATGTAAATTATGATTACCATGATGATATTTACAGATTCTCTACAAGTTTAGGAGCCATTGCAAACTTTGCATACACGTATGGAAAGAGTAAAATCACTTTCAAAAATATTTATAACCGAGCTTATGATGATGCATATTTAACAAGAGATGGATTTAATAGCGATAGAGGTAGAGATATTAAATTTTTCGCTTTTGATTTAATGCAGAAGCAATTATTTAAATCTACGGTTGAAGGTAATCATGCTTTAGGAGAAAATAACTCGAAAATTAACTGGTCATTAAGCTATGCTAATATCTTAAATGATCAACCAGACCAAAAGAAAATTTCTTACCAGAGAAATCCATCTGATGCCGGTACTGCAAATTATGTTTACACTGCCAGCACAGGAACTTTAAGTAAAGAAAACTCGAGGTTATTTTCTAAACTGAGTGAAGACAATTTTAGCGGTGGCTTAAACTATACGCTTCCATTAAAAATGTTCGGTCAGTTGGCAACCTTTAAAACGGGTTTAAGTTCAATATATCGCGATAGAACTTTTGATGCAAGATTTGTAGGTTTAAGAGCGAATACTGGTGCGCCAAACGCAGATTTAATAAGCCAGCGCCCATTAAGTACATTATATGGTGCTGATGCAATAAACGGTGGTGCATATTCATTAGATGATATTTCGGCAGATGCTGATAGCTATAAAGCACATTCGATAACTAATGCCGGTTATTTAATGCTTGATAATAAATTTGGCGAAAAATCGAGATTAGTTTGGGGTGTAAGGGTAGAGCAATTTAATGTTGTTTTAGATGCCAAAGTTCCAACTCCGCAAACATCAGTAAACGATAATTATGTTGATGTTTTACCGTCTGTTAATTATACTTACAGCTTAACTCCTAAAGTTAACTTAAGAGCATCGTACTATCGTACGCTAGCAAGACCAGAATTTAGAGAGTTATCTTCTGCCGCTATTTATGATTACGAATTACTTGCTTTACAACAAGGTAATCCAAACTTAAAGGAAGCTAAAATTGATAATGCAGATTTACGTTTCGAGTTCTTCCCAGAGGCTGGCCAAATCATTTCTGTATCTGGTTTCTACAAAAAATTTCATAATGCAATAGAATCTTACAATCAGGATGCCGGTTCGACCAGAATTATTACTTACATCAATTCTGATAATGTAGATGTTTACGGGGTTGAGTTTGAGTTCCGCAAAAATTTAGATTTTATCGCTAAAACTGATTTTCTAAAGAAAACAACTTTTTACACAAACTTATCTTTAATAAAATCTAAAGTTGTAACCGCAAATACAGGCATCAATCTAAAACAAACAAACAGACCAATGGTTGGACAGGCGCCATACATTGTTAATGCGGGTTTACAACATAATTTCTTAGGCGATAAATTAAGTTTTAACGCATTATACAATAGAGTTGGACGTAGATTAGTAGTTGCCGGTGGTGTGTTATTCCCTGAAATTTGGGAAGTTCCAAGAGATGTTATTGATTTGCAATTAGCCTTAAAAGTAATTAAAAACAAAGGTGAAATAAAATTCAATGCTGGTGATATTCTTGGTAACCGCATTACTCAATACTATGATATTGATGTAAACAAAAAGTACAACAGAACATCTGATGAAACGATAGCGAGTTACAAACCAGGTAGCAATTATTCGTTATCATTCTCATACACATTTTAAGGTTAACATTAATTTAAAGCTGGATTAATGATCTGTTAAACAAGGCTTAATATTCAAATTACATTCAAATCCTAATTTTGGAAAAAGTAAAATTAATTAAAATGAAAAAACAATTATTACTATGCGCATTAAGCGTATTGGTTTTCTTAGCAGGTTGCTCTAAAAGTGGTGATGATGGCGAGATTAACCCACCAACTGATGCAGGTACAGTTGAAATTTCAGGTGATGTTACTGCATCTACAACTTGGACAGCAAATAAGATTTATCTATTAAAAGGTAATGTTTTTGTAACAAATAATGCTACTTTAACTATCGAGCCAGGAACAATTATAAAAGGTGATAAAGCAACAAAAGGTGCACTTGTAATTACCAGAGGTTCTAAAATCAATGCTACCGGTACAGTAGAAAAGCCAATTGTATTTACTTCGAGTGTGGCTGCAGGTGCCCGCAAAGAAGGTGATTGGGGTGGTTTAATTATTTTAGGTAAAGCACAAAATAATGTTGGTACTTCGGTAGCTATCGAAGGTATCTCTGATGCTACAGATAAAGGTAAGCACGGTGGTACTGATAACGCAGATAACTCTGGAGTTTTAAAATACATCCGCATTGAATATGCAGGTATTGCTTTAAGTCCGGATAACGAAATTAATGGCTTAACTTTTGGTTCGGTTGGTTCTGGTACTGTTGTAGATTATGTTGAAGTTTATCGTTCAGGAGATGATGCTTTCGAATGGTTTGGAGGTTCTGTTAATTGTTCTCACTTAGTTGCTATCGATTCTTGGGATGATGATTTTGATACAGATAATGGTTTCTCAGGTAAAGTTCAGTTTGGTTTAGCACAGCGTTTATCAGTTACAGCAGACGTATCAGGTTCAAATGGATTTGAATCAGATAACAACGCAGCTGGTGACAATGCTTCTCCGCAAACTTCAGCAGTATTTTCAAATATGACAATTTTAGGTCCTGTGGGTTCTGGTAGTTCAAGTATCAATGCTAACTTCCAACATGGAGCTCAAATCCGTCGTAATTCTGCAATCAGTATTTTCAACTCTGTAATAGTTGGTTACACTGAAGGTGTTTTCTTTGATGATGCTTTACCAGCAGGTGGAACTTTAAATGCATCAGGAAACCTAGTTGCCGGAAGATCTGTTTTTGCTAATAACTTGATTTATAATTCAAACAGCAAAAGCAATCAAATCAAAGCTTCTAACGCTACGGCTTTGGGTGTTGTTACACCATTATTAACCGCAACAAATACTTTTGATGCAGCAGCGTTGGCCGCAAGTATTTTTACAGACCCTTACAAATATTCGGCAGATTTAGTTGCAGCAGCAAGAGTTGGAGTACCAAACTTTACGGTAGTTGTTAATTCGGCAGCAGCCGCAGGTGCAGCATTTACAAACTCTAAATTAACAGCAGGTTTTACAAGCGTTGCTTACAAAGGTGCATTCGGTGCTGAGAACTGGGCAGCAGGATGGGCTCATTTCGACCCACAAAATTTACCATACACTACACCAGGTGCAGTAAAATAGTTAAATCAGTAGTAAAATATAAAAGGGTTTCAGAACTAAAATTCTGAAACCCTTTTTTTATGATGCAGTTTCTGTGGTTTCTTCAACCTTTGGTTTACGCTTTGTTTTATTTACGATTGGCTTAGCATCATTAACGATAGTTAGAAGCTCATCTTCCTTAATAAAAGGTTCTATTGCATCTTTTTTTGTGCTAATGCTTACCTTCTTTGATAATTTCTTAGCCAGCTTTTCAATTGATTTTTCTGCCTTCTTCTCTTTTCCATAAACCTTTGCAATTTCGCTAAATGCAGAAGTCAATTTAGATGCTATCTCTTTTCTTAGTGTCTTGCTTGTACCTTGGGTTTTCTTTGAAGTTTTTTTCTTTTTCATCTAACAATAATGGATTTTCCCAAAGATATGTTATGTGAATATGAAATCAATATTATGATTATGTTAACCAATTGATTGTGAGTTAACACCAAATTATTTGTTTTGTATAAACAGCTGGTATATAGATTAATTGTCGTCTATCCCCTTGTAGCAATCGCAAAATGTTGATGGCAAATGTTGGTTTAAAATTTAGCACCTTCGGCGATGTCGCCACCTAAATCAAGTGTGTTTTGAAATGCCTCTAAATAACCTAAAAGGTGTCTTTCGGCATTTGCATAAGAATTGAAAGTTGATGTCGGGTCATTCGCATCTGCATCACTCTTATTTTTGAAATATAAATTTACCTGAAATGTAAATAGATTTTCATCATGTACGGGAGAAAGAATTCTGGCCTTAACCTGATGATTATGAATTTCTACAAAAAATTCTTTTAAAACCGAATAAATGATTGCAGCCATGTGTAGAGGATAATTTTCAAAATTTTAATTAGAACTTAAATGTAAACAAAAACTTAACTCAATTTTAAATTTACAGATAAGATAACCTTCCCTTAATTTTGAATTAACTTAAAATTAACATTAACGCTTAATTGGTTCGTAAGCGTAAACAATTTCATACTTTTTATCTTTCAGGCTGTTTGATATTTGACCGATTTTTAAGTTTTGAATTTGCGGAGTGGGCTCGCAGTAAGAATATTTTTTGCCATTATAAGTAATTGAATTTCCGATAGGTTGGTCAAATTGTACAGCAATTGTTAAATGTTTTGGATATAAAACGGCCAGCATGGGTAAGTTATAAATCTCTTTCACTAAAAAGAAAAAAAGCGCAGCCCTATCATCACAATCGCTTATTGTATTGGATAATGTTTGTTCTGGTGAATAACGTTTTTCTTTACCAAAATTCTGAGCATCATCTTCGTATAAAAACGCATATCGGGTAAATTGCATCAAATAATCAATACCCTTTTTTTGGTTCATGTTTTTCAAATTATTTTTTAAAACCGGAATCAAAGAGCTATAGGTTTCTCTGCTTAAAGGAATATTAAAATAAGTTTCAAAATCAACTATTGGATAATTTTTAAAAATGGATTCCACATCATCATTTACCTTTAGTTTAAAATGATTGATTTTTTGTTTGTAACTAAACTGTATATCTTTTTCTTTGTAATTATCAGGTTTGAAATCAGGCATGCTGGTTACTTTGTAAGAAAATGCATGTGTAGCTTCCGGAACTGAGATTTCTACCTGTTTATAGGCTCCTGCTTGCTTAAAAAGTTTGCCATAATCGTGGTAATTTAAGCACATATATTTTTTGCTGTCAATTTCGAAGAATGGAATGTCGCTTATGTCTTCATCGTTTTTAACATAAAAAATAATCTGTCCATCGCCCACGGCAATTTTCGCATCATAACCACATTTTGTTAATAAAAACCACTTGTACAAGGTGTATTGACTGTAATTTTCCGCTTTCGGACTAATCTGTTCAGCCGTTTTTCTGATTAGTTGATAAAAAATCCAATCGTTTAAATTATGTTTTTTCTTATAATCAGATAACAAGGAGATTAGAGGTTTGTAATTGTATGTATTGGCTTTATTGTAAAAATCTTTAACCGATTGGGCAGTTGCCAGCGATGGTGTTTTAATAATGGAGCCAGAATCTATATTGAAATTGAAAGTGCCATCAAAAAACTCAAAAGCATAAGATTGAGCTTGTGCACTATTAAGCGACGAAAATAGGCTTAACAAGACTAAAGAAATAAACGAAAACTTGTTTATACCGTTTTTCAATTTCAAATATTTGGTAACATTAAATTTAATATTATTTAATGTAAAATCAACAATTATTTAATGTTAACAAGTGGGTACAAACTTAACTTCTAGTTAATTTTGAATGATAGCAGCTCTGTGATAATTTTAATATTCTACCGGATAAATTATTCTTAAGAAGGTAAATTTATCAATGCAATTTGCTCTAAAAAAGTGTTTTTATAACGATTTATTGATTTTAACTTAACATTAATACTTCACCTTTGCCGATGTAAATATTTGGTTAGTATTTATAAAAGTTTAGGTTAGTTGATAATAAAAAACCCGGATGGATGTCCGGGTTTTTTTATTAAAGATTTTTACCAAGTTTTTCAAGAATCTCTGCCGGGATGTTGTGGGTATCAACTACCAAAAATCCATCTAAGCAATCAGAAAACTTAGGGTCGATGTTAAACGAAATAATTTTGGCATTTAGGTTCATGTATTGTCTTAACAGCACCGGAACCTTAATGTGAGAGTTTTCAATGTCTCCAATAATACTATCTAAATCTTTAAAAGAATCACTGCTATCTACAAGTGTATCGGTAGAAATTGGCAATAAATCAGCTTTAAATTTATTTCTTGGCTTAACATATTTGGCCATTTCATAATCGAAATGATTTTTTGTGATGTAATCTACAATTAAAGCCTTGCTAAATTTAGAAAAGCTATTGCTAATACTCACCGGACCAAACATATATCTGTATTGAGGATTATCAATCAGATATTTTAAAATCCCTTTCCAAAGTAAGAAAAGTGGCAATGGTTTACCCTGATATTCTTTTCTAATCCACGAACGGCCAAGTTCTATCCCTTGCCTTAAGATTGGATAAAACTGATCCTTCATTTTAAAAAGCTCTGATAAATAAAAACCACGGCGGCCCATGCTTTCTAAAATCTCATCACCTTTACCAATTCTGTAAGCGCCAACTATATTTTCTAAATCTCTATCCCAAATAAATAAATGGTTATAGTAAATATCGTAATTATCTAAATCTATTTTTTTGTTTGTGCCTTCGCCAACTTCACGGAAAGTGATTTCCCTTAAACGTCCTATTTCTCTTAGCACATTCGGAATTTTAAGAGTGGGTACAATATACACCTCGTAGTTTTTCTCAGTCCAAACTTTAAAATCTTCAAGCGTTGCTACCTCATCTTTAATCAAAACTCTTGATGTTTCCTCAATAACATCAGCAGCTTTCTTTTTGATTTTGAATAAATTTAAAGGATTAAAGAGCTTTTTTTCAGTATCTAAACCCACACCTAAGGCATAAGTACGGGCACGCAAAAAGTCCATTAATTTATTGCTTTTGTTCATGTTCGAAATTTCATCTAAACCAATAGCCTTTCCAATCCTAACTCGGATGGTTCTGCCATGTTTATTTAAAAATTCGGATGGTAATTTAGCGGTACGTAGCGTAGGATGTATGAAACTTAAAATATTAAAGAATACACCGTTATTGCCGTGAAAATAAATTGGTACAACCGGCACCTTTGCTTTGGCAATAAGTTTTCCAACCACCGGATGCCACATTCTATCCGTAACTTGCTGGGCATCTAATTTAAATGTCGATACTTCTCCCGCAGGGAAAATACCTATTGGCGTTCCATTTCTTAATAAATCGAAAGTTGTTTTTAAGCCGCTGATGCTTGATGAATGTTGTACATTTTCGAAAGGATTCACCGCAACAAAAAATTCATCCAGGTTTGGGATTTTCTTTAAAATAAAGTTTACCATAACCTTCGCATCCGGGCGAACGGTACATAAAAGTTTTACCAATGCTAAACCCTCAACACCGCCATACGGATGGTTTGCAATAGCTATAAATGGTCCGGTTTTAGGGATGCTGTTTAATTCATCCTCATCAAAATCAATCGAAACACCAATTGTTTCTAATATTTTATCTACAAACTCTAAACCTTTAAAATGCTGATTTTGAGAGAACACATCGTTAATGTCGTTCAGCTTCATAATTTCCATCAGCAAGCCGGCTAGTCCCGGTACACCCAATTTATCAATCTTCGTTGCCTTTGCAAATTCTGAG
Organism: Pedobacter sp. Leaf132; assembly: GCF_920984695.1. Classification (NCBI taxonomy): domain Bacteria; kingdom Pseudomonadati; phylum Bacteroidota; class Sphingobacteriia; order Sphingobacteriales; family Sphingobacteriaceae; genus Pedobacter; species Pedobacter sp. Leaf132. The sequence goes on from NZ_CAKLBO010000005.1 coordinate 241,187, forward strand.
GTAGTTATAATCTTCATAAAAAAATAATGGGCTTGTTGATTTGCGAAACGCCAAGTGCTTTGCAATCCCAAAAATAAGATTTATATTTATAATACACATGTCATATCGCACAATGAGAATTTGGCTAAACAAACATTTCGGTTTCAGCAAAAGCGAATTCAATGGATTGCTGCTTTTAATCATTATTATCATCCTTCTTAAAACCTTTCCTCTTTTCTATAGGTAGAAAAAGACAATGAAAACATGCTTGCCTCCATACAGAAGATTGAGATAAGCGATCAAAAACGCTTTAGTTATACTAAAGAATATATTGAAAATGCATCTGAAAAGATTACACATAGGTTATTCAAGTTCGACCCAAATAAAATTGATGCTGAAGATTGGCAAACCTTAGGTTTATCAGCAAAACAGGCTCAATCTATAGTAAACTATAGAAACAAAGGCGGTAAATTTTTTAAGGCCGAAGATTTACAACGCATGTATACGATTTCGCCTGAGATGTATAAAAAGCTTTTACCTTATGTTGAAATTGAAAAGATTGACTTTCCAAAAAAGGATTTTCAGTATGAAAAAAAGGAATTTGTTAAAAAGGCATTGGTTGTTGTAGATATTAATCGGGCAGACTCAGCAGCATTAGATCAGATAAAAGGTATAGGGCCAGCTTTTGCATTACGGATTTTAAAGTATCGGGAGCGTTTAGGTGGTTTTTACAAAAAAGAGCAATTAATGGAGGTGTATGGTTTAGACTCGGCTAAATACGCAGAAGTGAAAGACCAGATTTCGGTTAATGCGAATGCAATAAGAACTATAAATATTAATGCGGCTGATTTTAATGCATTAAAAAGCGCTCCTTACTTATCATATAAACAAATTAACGCCATCATCCAATATCGTAAGCAGCATGGTAATTATTCAAATATCGATGATTTAAGAAAAATCCAAATTCTTACACCGCAAGTAATCGATAAGATCGCTCCATATTTAGTTTTTTAGCTGATAATAGATTTTTATCAATAATTGATTCATTTCAAAAATCTTATGAAAAAAAATCAAAATTTTAAAACTGTCTTTATTAAGGTTTAAAATTAGCGTATGTAATAATTGAACCAAATACCAATTCATTCTACATCTACGCAAATATTTGATGGTAAATAACTCAAAAATAATTGTTTATCATTGCCGCATCTAACTAAAAAATATATATTCATGAGCGTAAGCTATAATTTTTCAGAAACTGAAACGCAGATAAATGTTAAGACGATGGTTCGGGATTTTGCCGAAAAACACATCCGTCCGAATATTATGCAATGGGATGAGGAACAAACTTTTCCGGTAGAATTGTTTAAACAATTAGGGGAAATGGGATTAATGGGTGTTTTAGTGCCAGAAGAGTATGGAGGCTCAGGTTTTGGTTATCAGGAATATGTTGATGTTATTGTTGAGGTTTCGAGGGTATGCGGTTCAATCGGTTTATCGCTTGCGGCACACAATTCACTTTGTACCGGGCATATACTAGCTTTTGGTAATGAAGAACAAAAACAGAAATGGTTGCCAAAATTAGCAACTGCACAATGGATTGGTGCATGGGGTTTAACAGAGGCGAATACCGGTTCGGATGCATTAAGGATGATGACTACAGCCGTTGAAGATGGTGATGATTACATTATTAATGGGTCGAAGAATTGGATAACTCACGGTAAAAGTGGTGATATTGCAGTAGTAATGGTGCGTACTGGAGATCAGGGAAGTTCGAAAGGAATTTCTGCATTAGTTGTAGAGCGTGGAACACCTGGATTTGCTGCAGGCAAAAAGGAAAATAAGTTGGGGATGCGTGCTTCTGAAACAACTGAAATGATTTTTGACAATTGCCGTGTACCAAAAGCGAATTTGCTGGGGAATGTTGGTGAGGGTTTTAAGCAAGCAATGAAAGTTTTGGATGGCGGTAGGATATCAATTGCTGCATTAGGATTAGGAATTGCTAAAGGAGCTTTTGATGCTGCGGTTAATTACTCAAAACAGCGTCAGCAATTTGGGCAACCGATTTCCAGTTTTCAGGCTATAAGCTTCAAACTGGCCGATATGGCTACCGAAATCGAGGCCTCTGAATTGTTAATTCGCCAGGCGGCTGATTTAAAAAACAGGCATTTGCCAATGACAAAGGAATCGGCAATGGCTAAATATTTTTCATCTGAAGTTGCAGTAAAAGTTGCAACAGAAGCTGTGCAGATTTTTGGAGGCTATGGTTATACAAAAGATTTTCCGGTAGAGAAGTTTTATCGCGATAGCAAACTGTGTACAATAGGCGAGGGGACTTCAGAAATTCAAAAAATAGTGATTGCAAGAGAAATATTAAGCTAAATTTAAAAGCTAGGCGAGCTGGCCTGTAAAGTAAAGAAAAAACAAACCAAATATATTATGAGTAAATCCGGATGGTGAATAACCACCGGATTTTTTTATGTCTAATTATAAAAGCCTATGGGTTGTGCAAAAGAGTTAAACTGGTAAAAAAGTTAATTTTACTAAAACACTATCAATTGATAGTAGTTTCACCTAACCAACCAACTATTGTGGCAATTCTTTAACTGAGATAATGCTATCCACTACGTAAACTGAAAATCCCCTCCATGGTAAAGTGTTTTTATATTCTTTGTAATGAAGTTCGTAGAATTTTCCGCTATTTGCCATCATCTTTTCTGCAATCGCTTTATTACCAATAGAAAATTCAAATTCGTTATTTTGCAGTGTTCCGGTTTGTCGGGATTTAATACCGCTTTGAATGAGTTTTCCTTCGTAAGTTTTAAACAGATATCCCTTTCTAACAACGTAATTAAGCTCTCCCGCTTTTACGCCTTCTCCAAACACAAAAAAATATCTATAATAACCAATTGCAGCTAAAATTAATATCACTACGATAGAAATTATGCTAATTACCTTCTTTCCTGATGTCATTTTTTACAGTTTATAAGCATAAATGTAATAAAAACTCTTATTTAGGTAAATAATTTTAATGATTTTTAATATTAATAATTTTTTAGTTCATAATCATGTCTAAATATCTTATAAATTACACTTTTTGGTATTTTTTAATTGATATTTAGGTTTATAAACTCATTTTATCTTATAAATTCATTATTTAGTTAATAATTATCAAAAAAACTTATTATTTATTTCTTATTTATCATAATTTTTTGTTTTTTTAGGGAATCAAAACCTAAAACAAACTAATTTTTAACCAGATATCACTTTTTGCATGGAAATATTATGTATTTTCAAGTAATATTGTGGTATTTTTTTATTTATTGTGTTTTTTAATCGTTTCAGAAGGGCGTAATGTGGAGTTTTTTAAGCTTTTTTAGCTTATTGATCGATTATATTAGGGTTGATATTGTAAAAAATGAATACAATTTTCTCTAAATAATTAATCAATAACCTAAAATTACAAGTATGAAAGAAAAACTACTCGTTTTATTCCTTCTCGCCTTCATTAGCTTATCGGCTTTGGCGCAACAAAAGAAGATTACCGGTAAGGTAACTTCAATTTCAGACGGACTTCCACTTCCAGGTGTTTCAGTTAGTGTTCCGGGTGTAAGGATAGCCGCCCAAACCGGGGCAGATGGTGTGTACTCTATTTCGGTACCCAATAACACAACTTCACTAATTTTTCGCTTTGTTGGTTACGAACCTAAAACCATAAGCATTAAATCTGGTGTAGTAAATGCAGCATTAACTGAAGATAATACAACTTTAAATGACGTGGTTGTTACCGGTTATGGCACAATGAAAAAAAGAGATCTTGTTGGCTCCGTAACTTCTATAAGAGGCGACCAGATTGCGAACAAGCCAATTCAAAGTTTCGATCAGGCTTTAGGTGGTAAAGCAGCCGGTGTTCAGGTTTCAATTCCAAATGGTGTGTTAAACAATCCTCCGGTGTTGCGTATTCGCGGTACAAACTCTATTTCATTAAGTTCTTATCCTTTAATAGTAATTGATGGTGTAGCAACATTTACCGGTGATGCAAGTGGTACAAATGCTGCGGGAAATGCGCTTGCCAGCATCAATCCAAATGACATTGAATCAATGGATATTTTGAAAGATGCATCGGCAACAGCTATTTATGGTAGTCGTGCGGCTAATGGGGTTGTTGTTATCACCACTAAAAAAGGTAAAACAGGTAAAGCAATTGTAACTTATGATGGTTGGGTTGGTGTTGCCAACGTACAGCGTTTGCCAGATATGATGGATGCTTTCCAGTATACTGATATAAAAAATGAAGGTTTAAGAAATGCCGGTACGTATAATGCTGCAACGCTGGCCTATGCTTTAACAAATGGTCCCGATGGGCAGCCCATTAATACCAATTGGTATGATTATGCTTATCGCCAAGGCACATCTTACAGTAACTCCTTAAGTGTTTCTGGTGGTTCAGAATCTACAAATTATTATATGTCTCTAAACTACACTAATCAGCAAGGTATTATTGTAAAGAATGATTACAAGCGATTAGGGGCGATTTTTAATATCGATCATAAAATAAGTAAATCATTAAGTATTGGTGCGAAACTTCAATATTCAAATGAAGATAACTTGGCTGTTATCAGTTCAGGTTCATTGTCTGGACAGGCCTTTGCAACAGCTGGTTTAGGTCGTGTGGCGTTGGTAAATGCACCAAACGTATCGCCATACTTAAATTCTGGTGGTTACAACCTAACGGGAAACAACCTGGGTTTGATGAATAATAAGGTTTCGCAAGTGGGTTTCTACAACCCTGTTGTGCAAATTGATTTAGATCGTTCATATAACTACTTAAACAGAATTCAATCAAATGCTTATGCTCAATACAAGCCAGTTTCCTGGATAAACTTAAGAAGTGTTTTTGGTATCGATTATCTTTATTCAACCAACGATTCTTTCGCAAATCCTTTTAATGGTGATGGCTATAATGCTAACCCTGCGAATGCGGGTTCGGCCACTTTGAGCTATAGTCAGAATAAGCGTTGGGTATGGACTACAACAGCGCAAGCGGATAGAACGTTTAATGAAGTGCACTCTTTCTCTTTGTTATTAGGAACGGAGCAACAGAAAACTGTAGGTCGTGCTTTTGGTGCAACCAGAACTGGTTTATCTGATCAGGCTTTTAATGATTATACCGCTGGTTATGCTCAGTTTTCAAACTCTGGTAGCTACGGCGAAAACTATCTGGTTTCTTTCTTTGCACGTTTAAGCTATGATTTTAAAAAGAAATATATCTTAAATGCAACCATTCGTCAGGATGAGTATTCTGCTTTTGGTCCGGATAAAAAAGCCGGAACCTTTTACAGTGTTGGTGCAGGTTACGAAATTGCACAGGAAGATTTCTGGAAAAATGGTGGAATTGGCAAAATATTCAGCAGTTTCCGTTTGCGAGGTAGTTATGGTGAGGTGGGTAACTTTAATGGCTTAGATAATTATGCGCCAAATTCTTACTATAGCGCTGGTTTGTTTGGCGGTGCACCAACTTTAAACTTCAGTCAGGCAGGTAACTTAATGATAGGTTGGGAAACCAGTAAAAAGCTTGATGTGGGTATCAATTTTGGTATCCTTAATGATAAAATTACTTTCGAAACAGCTTATTATCACAACGATATTGATGGATTGATCTATAACGTACCTCAAGCGCCATCAGCAGGTTTGCCTAATTCGCCGCAAACAAACATCGGCTCAATGTATAATAAAGGTTTTGAGTTTACAGTAAATGCACAAGCTGTAAATACCAAAGATTTCAGCTGGTCACCATCATTCAACATCACTTATAATAAAAACTTAATCACATCACTAACGCCAACAATAGATCAGTTTACATCGGCAACCTCATCTTTAGAAACTGCAAGTATTTCTAAAGTAGGGACATCTTTGGGGATGATTTATGTCGCCAGAACAGCAGGTGTAGATCCGGCAACTGGACGTAGAATTTTTGTTGCAGCCAATGGCAGAAAAATGTTATATGATCACAGCTCTCCTGTAGCAAGCAGGTGGAGATATGAAGATGGTTCGATTGCACCAGGTATCACTTCTCAAGATCAAACCATCTATGGCAATTCACAGCCGAAATTTTTTGGTGGTTTTACAAACAGTTTCAGGTATAAGAATATCGATTTAGGTTTAACACTTACTTATCAGGCTGGTTTTTATATCTACAACGGTACCCAGGCATCCATCATGGATCAACGTTTCTGGAACAACTCTGTAGACATTTTAAACAGATGGACAACACCGGGTCAAATAACATCAGTACCTAGGGTTGTAGCCGGCGATAATATGTCTAATGGTTCAGCAGTTCCGCTGGATATCAATGTTTATAAAGGAGATTTTATTAAGCTTAGAGATATTTCACTAGGTTACACACTTCCAAATAGTTTGCTTGCTAAATTAAAAATAACAAGCGCCAGGATTTATGTTAGCGGGCAAAATTTACTAATTCTAACTAAATATAATGGTACCGATCCGGAGGTTTCATCAAATGGTGGTGCTAACGCATCTCAAGGTATCGAGCGAAATTCGGTGGCGAACGGTCGAGTATTTACAGCAGGATTAAACTTTAAATTTTAAGAATATTAACATGAAAAAATCAATTATATATACACTTGCATTGGCTGCTGTTATGGCAACCTCTTGCAGAAAGGAGGGGGCTTTAAATCCGGTATCGTTAAATGCTGTTGATTTTACTTCTTCTTTTAGCACTCCAGATCGTATTAAAGCTCAGGTTTTGGGCATATATTCTGGATTAAAAGCTGGTGATTTTTATGGCGGTCGTTACATCGTTTATAACGAGGTAAGGGCAGATAATTACATCAACCTTACAACAAACGCTGTTACCGCCTACCAGGTTTGGAATTTTACAACTTCTAACAATGCCCAAGAAGTTACCGGCTTATGGGGCGCTGCATATTCTGTAATTAACCGTTGTAATTTATTTTTAGATGGAATGGCTGCTGGCGGTTCTGCAACCGTAGGTGCAACGCTTGCGGCAAACTATATAGCCGAAGCTAAAATGGTTAGAGCAATTGCCTATTATAGCTTATTGCAATTATATGCCCGCCCGTATTGGGATGGCAATGGAAGTAAGCCTGGTGTTCCGCTTCGCTTAAAAGGGAACTCCGGAGCAGGCGATTTCGATTTGGCAAGAAGTACCGTAGCACAAGTTTATACGCAGATTATTACAGATTTAAATGAAGCCGAAAGCGGGTTACCATTAACTTATACCACAGCTTATGATAATACTGTTCGCGGACATAGAAATACAGCAATTGCATTTAAAACCCGGGTGTACTTAAGCATGCAGCGTTATGCTGATGTAATTACCGAGGCAAACAAAATTGTAAGTGCTACCGCACCTTTTACTGCAACCACCGGAGTAGCTAATGCCTTACAGGCAAATGTGGCAAACGTGTATAAAACGCCTTATACTACAACAGAATCAATATTATCATCGCCAATGGTAGTTGGCGCCGATATCGTAGGTGGCCAAACCGCTCTAGGTTCTTATTTCTTTTCTGTTAGAGAATATAAATTAAATGATGCTGGAATTGTAGCTGATGCAGGTTGGAAATCGACAGATGCGAGAAGGGCATTGGTAACCTCTGCAACTGTAGCAAACGTGCCAAGTCAATTAATGAGTAAATTTACAAGCTCACCATATAGCGATTATGTACCTGTTATCCGCTATGCGGAAGTACTGTTAAGCTTGGGCGAAGCTTTAGCACGCAGTACAAATAGTGTTGATGCGAGAGCAATAAGTTTATTAAATGCTGTTAGACAAAGGTCTGATGCAACAACAACTTTTACAGCAGCAAATTTTGCTACGCCGCAAGCTTTGTACGATGCTTTTTTAAAAGAGCGTAACATCGAATTTCTGGGCGAAGGCTTAAGAAGCCCCGATTTATTAAGGTTAGGGTTGGATTTGCCAGGTAAAGGAACTGTTTCATCGGTGCCATCAAGCGATAGAAGGTACATATTCCCTATTTCACAAACCGAATTATTGTACAACAGATTAATGACAGATAATTAAAAGGTTTTTAATCAAATTATTAAAGCAGTTTAAGGCAAAAATCTTAAACTGCTTTTTTGTTTTTAGTGCTCACTAAAAAAGTTTTCAATTTTCAGATAAAATCCTTATGTTTGCAATCCCAAATGAGAGGAGGTATTTCAGCGTTATGATCATTATCAACATTAAAGACGGCGAATCATTAGATAAAGCCCTAAAACGTTTCAAGAAGAAATTCGAAAAAACTGGAGTTTTAAGAGAACTACGTAGCCGTCAGGCATACGAGAAAAAATCTGTAGCTCGTCGTACTGAAATTAAACATGCTGTTTATATTCAAAACATGAATCAAGATACAACTATCTAGTTGTTAAACGATAAATTATAAATTATGCCTTCAGAATATTTTCTGAAGGCATTTTTTTTGTAAAAAAATCCTTAATAATTTCTTAATATTAAAACAATTAGTAACTTCAATCATTCCACAAAAAATGATCTCTTATATGTTGCTGAATAGTTTTCTAACATATCTACAACACGAAAAACGTTATTCGCAACATACCGTAACTTCTTATAAAACAGATTTGTTAGGCTTTGAAAAGTATATTAAAGTCACCTACGAGATTCTGCTTACAGAGGCTAAAGCCACACACATTCGTAGTTACATGGTTTTTTTAATAGAAGATAATACTTCAGAAAGCACCATCAACAGAAAAATATCTACGTTACGCAGTTTTTATAAATTTTTGCTTCGCGAAGAAAAGATTTCAAATAATCCGATGCAGGTTATAAAAGCACCAAAAATTCCAAAGCGTTTACCTGCATTTATCGAAACCGAAAAAATTAATCATCTCCTGGATACCGATGGTGTATTTAATGAAAGTTTTGATTCAACAAGAGATCATTTAGTTATCGAAATGCTTTTCGGTGCTGGCATACGTTTATCAGAACTTATACAACTCAAAGAAACGGATATAGATTTTTTCGGCGGAACTATAAAGGTATTGGGAAAAAGAAATAAAGAGCGGATTATACCAATAAATAAACAGCTTATAAATCAGTTAAATAGCTATTTGCAGTTAAAAAAGTTGCAAAACTTTAATAACAATTTGTTTAACTTAATCGTTACCAATACAGGTAGTAAAGCTTATCCAAAGTTAATATACCGTATTGTTAGTTCTTATTTAAAACTGGTATCAACAAGCGATAAAAGGAGCCCGCATGTGCTAAGGCATAGTTATGCAACAAGTTTACTAAATGCCGGTGCAGATTTAAATGCGATTAAAGAGCTTTTGGGTCATGCAAGTTTGGCTGCCACACAGGTTTACACACACAATTCAATCGAAAGATTAAAAACAATTTATAAACAAGCCCATCCAAAGGCGTAAAAAAAAGGAGGAAAAATGAAAATCGGAGTTCAATCAATCCATTTCAATGCAGACAGTAAGTTGTTAGATTTTATACAGAAGAAGGCAAATAAGCTCGATCAGTTTTTTGATCAGATTATTAGTGGTGAAGTGTATTTAAAATTAGAGAATGTAGAAGATGAGGCCAATAAAATAAGTGAGATAAAACTGATTGTACCAGGTGGAACATTGTTTGCTAAAGAACAATGTAAATCATTTGAAGAAGCTACAGATTTAGCAATTGAATCGTTAAGAAAGCAAATAACTAAACATAAAGAGAAAACCAGGAAAAAAAATAGTGAGCTTAAAAATGTTTTAATCGAAGGCGAAATATCTGATTATTAAGCATCTATTTTTGATAAAAATACAATATGGAATAGCGGGTGTTTAAACCCGCTATTTTTTTTTAAAATTAATTTTGAACTGAAATATAAGTGTGTATATTTGCATTCCATTTCGGAGAGGGGCTGCCCGAAAAGAAATGATTAGTTCTTTAAAAAGTTAAAATTTAAAAAAATACGCTAGGTATATGAAAAATGAAGATTTTTCGTATCATTGCACAAAATTAAAAGCCTCCTTAGCTCAGCTGGTAGAGCAACTGACTTGTAATCAGTAGGTCATTGGTTCGATTCCGATAGGAGGCTCTTTTTTATTTTAGATTGAAGATTTTAGATTTACGATTGAAAAATTGTATGTCGTAAATCCAAAATCGTAAATAAAAGATGGGGAGATTCCAGAGCGGCCAAATGGGACAGACTGTAACTCTGTTATCGCAAGATTTCGAAGGTTCGAATCCTTCTCTCCCCACAATAGATTTTAGATTTAAAGATTTAGATTAACGATACAAATCGTAACTCGTAAATCATCCATCCGAAATCGAAAGCGGAAGTAGCTCAGTTGGTAGAGCGATAGCCTTCCAAGCTATAGGTCGCGAGTTCGAACCTCGTCTTCCGCTCCTAGCAGTTCATTGGAAAATTGGTTCAATGGTTCACTAGTAGCCTAATGAACAAATGGACGAATGAACTATGAGCTAAAGGTAATAAGCCGAAGTAGCTCAGCGGTAGAGCACTTCCTTGGTAAGGAAGAGGTCGTGGGTTCAAGTCCCATCTTTGGCTCTAAAATAAATTAGCTTTGTTAAATCTGTTAAATAAACAGAAGAGACAAGGTTTTTTGTGTTGCATTGCAAAAACAATAAATAAAATTAATAAAAAGTTAACCTACTAATTAGTTATAAATAAAATGGCAAAAGAAAAATTTGACCGCAGTAAACCGCACTTAAACATCGGTACAATCGGTCACGTCGATCACGGTAAAACAACTTTAACAGCAGCTATTACAAAATGTTTAGCTGATGCAGGTTTATCTGAGGCACGTTCATTCGAATCTATTGACTCTGCTCCAGAGGAAAAAGAAAGAGGTATTACAATCAATACTGCTCACGTTGAGTATTCAACAGCTAACCGTCACTACGCACACGTTGACTGTCCAGGTCACGCGGATTACGTAAAGAACATGGTAACTGGTGCTGCTCAAATGGACGGTGCAATTATCGTTGTTGCTGCTACTGATGGTCCAATGCCACAAACTCGCGAGCACATCTTATTAGCTCGTCAGGTAGGTGTTCCTTCATTAGTTGTATTCATGAACAAAGTGGATATGGTTGATGACCCTGAATTATTAGAATTAGTTGAAATGGAAGTTCGTGAATTATTATCATTCTATGAATTCCCAGGTGATGATATTCCAGTAATCCAAGGTTCTGCTTTAGGAGGATTAAACGGTGATGCTAAATGGGTTGGTAAAATCATGGAATTAATGGAAGCTGTAGATAACTACATTCCAATCCCTCCACGTTTAACTGAACTTCCTTTCTTAATGCCTGTTGAAGATGTATTCTCAATCACTGGTCGTGGTACTGTTGCTACTGGTCGTATTGAGCGTGGTGTAATCAACTCAGGTGATCCAGTTGAAATCTTAGGTATGGGTGCTGAGAACTTAAAATCTACTGTAACTGGTGTTGAGATGTTCCGTAAAATTTTAGATTACGGTGAAGCTGGTGATAACGTAGGTTTATTATTACGTGGTATTGAGAAAACTGATATCCGTCGTGGTATGGTAATCTGTAAACCAGGTTCAGTAACTCCTCACACAGATTTCAAAGCTGAGATCTATGTATTATCAAAAGCAGAAGGTGGTCGTCACACTCCATTCTTCAACAAATATCGTCCTCAATTCTATTTCCGTACTACAGACGTAACTGGTGAAATTTCATTAGCTGAAGGTACTGAAATGGTTATGCCAGGTGATAACGTTACAATCACAGTTAAATTAATTAACGCGATTGCAATGGAAAAAGGTTTACGTTTCGCTATCCGTGAAGGTGGTAGAACAGTAGGTGCTGGTCAGGTAACTGAAATCTTAGCTTAATTTAAGCTACAATAATATAAAAAGAGCTAGTTTCGGCTAGCTCTTTTTTATACACACGGGAATAGTTCAACGGTAGAATAGAGGTCTCCAAAACCTTTGATCAGGGTTCGAATCCTTGTTCCCGTGCCAAAATATAATGATTGAATTAGTGACTGTTTTAATGATTGGATGTTTTTAAAACTCAATCACTCACTAACTCAATCATTTAATCATTAAAAAGAAATATGGCTAAAGTAGTTCAATTTGTAAAGGAATCGTACGATGAAATGACCCAAAAGGTAACTTGGCCTACTTGGGGAGAACTTCAAAACTCTGCAGTTCTTGTTTTGGTAGCCTCTTTAATTATTGCATTAATAATTTTTGCAATGGATAAAGGTTCTGTTTTTGTGCTAGATACTTTTTACAAATCACTTTCTAATTAATATACTATAATGAGCGAATTAAAGTGGTATGTTGTAAGAGCAGTAAGCGGTAAAGAGAAAAAGGTAAAACAGTATATTGATGCTGAGATTAGCCGTTTAGGTTTCTCTCATTTGGTTCCACAGGTATTAATACCAATGGAAAAATATTACCAAATGAAAGACGGTAAGAAAATTGCCAAAGAGCGTAACTTTTATCCTGGTTATGTTTTAATAGAAGCAACTTTAGATGGAGAGCTAGAGCACATCATTAAAGGAATTAACAGTGTTATTGGTTTCTTAGGCGATAAAGCAGGCAATCCAATTCCAATGCGCCAGGCAGAAGTTAACCGTATTTTAGGTGTGGTTGATGAAATGAGTGAGCAAGGTGAAACAATGAATGTTCCTTACTACGTTGGCGAAAACATCAAAGTTATGGATGGACCGTTTAATGGTTTCTCTGGAGTTATTGAAGAAGTTAACGAAGAGAAGAAAAAATTAAAAGTTATGGTTAAGATTTTTGGTCGTAAAACGCCGCTTGAACTTAACTACATGCAAGTAGAAAAAGAGTAAAATTTATTTTACATAATATATTGTAGGACTGCAAGATTATTCATATCTTTGCAGTCCTTTTACTTTTATAGGAATTGAAAGGAAAATAAATGTTACATGCTTCCAATATTTAACATTGAGTTTTAAATAAACAAAAAACACAAAATGGCAAAAGAAGTCAGTGCAATGATCAAATTACAGATCAAAGGCGGAGCGGCAAATCCATCGCCACCAGTAGGACCTGCATTAGGTGCTAAAGGTGTTAACATTATGGAATTTTGCAAACAGTACAACGCTCGTACCCAAGATAAAGCAGGTAAAGTATTGCCAGTTGTAATTACTGTTTATGCTGATAAGTCATTCGATTTCATCATCAAAACCCCTCCGGTAGCTATCCAGTTAAAAGATGCTACTAAATTACAGAGTGGTTCTGCTGAGCCTAACCGTAAAAAAGTTGGGTCGGTGACCTGGGACCAAATTAAAGTTATTGCTGAGGATAAAATGCCTGATTTAAATGCATTTACAATCGAATCTGCAATGAGTATGGTTGCTGGAACAGCACGCAGTATGGGAATCACCGTTTCTGGTGACGCACCCTGGAACAATTAATTAAAAAAAGTTTACAACAGTGGCGAAATTAACTAAAAATCAAAAAAAGGCACATGCTAAAATAGAAGCTGGCAAAGCTTATACTTTGAAGGATGCTGCTGCTTTGGTAAAAGAAATCACTACAACTAAATTTGATGCATCAGTAGATATTGATGTTTCATTAGGTGTAGATCCGCGTAAAGCCAATCAAATGGTACGTGGTATTGCTACTTTACCGCACGGAACAGGTAAAACTGTACGTGTTTTAGCTTTAGTAACTCCTGATAAGGAAGAAGAAGCAAAAGCAGCTGGCGCAGACTTTGTAGGTTTAGACGAGTATGTTGCTAAAATTGAAGGTGGTTGGACCGATGTAGACATTATTATCACTACACCAGCTTGTATGGCTAAGGTAGGTAAGTTAGGCCGTGTTTTAGGACCGCGTAACTTAATGCCAAACCCAAAATCAGGTACAGTAACTAACGAAGTTGGTAAAGCTGTAACAGAGGTTAAAGCAGGTAAGATTGATTTTAAAGTAGACAAAACGGGTATCATACACGCCTCAATAGGAAAAGTATCATTCCCAGCAGATAAAATTTATGAAAACGCTATGGAGATTATCTCTGTTATTTCTAAATTAAAACCATCTGCTGCAAAGGGAACTTATTTTAAAAGCATTCACGTGTCTTCTACAATGAGTCCTGGGATTGCAATTGAAACTAAATCAGTAGCGGGGATCTAATCATGAACAGAGAAGAAAAAAACGAAGTAGTTTTAGAACTACAAGGACAAATGCAAGAGTTTGGCAATTTCTATATTGCTGATACTTCTAGCCTTTCTGTTGAGCAGATCAATAACATCCGCCGCAAATGTTTTGAAGGTGATATCGTAATGAAGGTTGCTAAAAACTCTTTAATTCGCAAAGCGATTGAAGGTTTAGATGGCGATGCTTCTGAGATATACGAAGCCCTTAAAGGTTCATCATCATTATTATTCTCAAAAACAGCTAACGCTCCGGCTAAGTTGATTAAAACTTTGAGAAAAACTTCTGATAAACCAGTACTTAAAGCGGCGTACATAGATTCATCAGTTTATGTTGGCGATGACCAATTGAATAACTTAGTAAGCTTAAAATCAAGAGAAGAGCTTATTGGCGATATCATTGGGTTATTACAATCACCAGCTAAAAATGTTGTTTCTGCGCTTAAATCAAGTGGAGGCAAAATTGCAGGAATTGTTAAAACTCTTCAAGAAAGAGAAGGTTAACGAACACCTTAAGTTCGCAAATTAAATAAAATTATTTTACGTAAATTTTTAAAATCTTAATAAAATGGCAGATTTAAAATCGTTTGCTGAGCAATTAGTAAACTTAACAGTTAAAGAAGTTAACGAATTAGCTCAAATCTTAAAAGACGAGTATGGTATTGAGCCTGCAGCTGCTGCTGTAGTTGCTGGTCCTGCTGCTGGTGGTGATGCACCTGCTGCTGCTGCAGAAAAAACATCTTTTGATGTTATCTTAAAAGAAGCTGGTGGTCAGAAATTAGCAGTTGTAAAACTTGTTAAAGACTTAACTGGTTTAGGTTTGAAAGAAGCTAAAGACTTAGTTGATGGTGCACCAAAAGAATTAAAAGCTGGTGTTGCTAAAGACGAAGCAGAAGCTCTTAAAAAACAATTAGAAGAGGCTGGAGCAGTAGTTGAAATTAAGTAATCACTTAATTTAGCTAAGCTAAAAATGTATCAGACACCGACTGAAAATGTCGGTGTCTTTACCTGTTTATAATCATCTCATTTTGCTTGGTTGATGAGAATGCTTGAACCAAAACCAAACAAATAGTTTATTCTTAAACTAAAATCTTTTAGTCCATTGGCAAAGACAGTCGAACAAAGAGTAAATTTTGCAACTAGTAAGCACATTATAGACTATCCGGATTTTCTGGATGTGCAATTGCAATCATTCAGAGAATTTTTCCAGATAGATACAACGTCAGACGATCGCTCGAGCGAAGGTTTGTTTAAGGTATTTGCTGAAAACTTTCCAATCACAGATTCAAGAAATATCTTCGTATTAGAGTTTCTTGATTATTTTGTTGATCCGCCGCGTTATGATATTCATGAGTGTATCGAGCGTGGTTTAACCTACAATGTTCCATTAAAAGCAAAGCTAAAGCTTTCTTGTAACGATGTTGAACATGAAGATTTTGAAACCATTATTCAGGATGTGTATTTAGGTACAATCCCGTATATGACACCAAAAGGTACATTTGTTATTAATGGTGCAGAACGTGTTATCGTTTCTCAATTGCACCGTTCTCCTGGTGTGTTCTTCGGCCAAAGCCGTCACACTAACGGAACCAAATTGTATTCTGCTCGTGTTATTCCTTTCAAAGGTTCATGGATCGAGTTTGCTACAGACGTTAATAACGTAATGTATGCTTATATCGATCGTAAGAAAAAATTCCCGGTTACCACTTTATTACGTGCAATTGGTTACGATTCTGATAAAGACATTCTTGAATTATTTGATCTTGCTGACGAAGTAAAAGTTAGTAAATCAGGTTTAAAGAAATACATCGGCCGTAAACTTGCAGCAAGAGTTTTAAAGAAATGGGTTGAAGATTTTGTAGATGAAGATACAGGTGAGGTAGTTTCTATCGACCGTAATGAAGTGATTCTTGAAAGAGAAACCGTTTTAGAAGACGAACACATTGATATGGTTATCGAAGCTGGTGTTAAAACTATCATTCTTTCTAAAGAAGATGGTGCTAGCCAGGCCGATTACACCATTATTTATAATACATTACAAAAAGATACATCAAACTCAGAAAAAGAGGCTGTTGAAAACATCTATCGTGCTTTGCGTAACGCAGAACCACCTGATGAGGAAACTGCTCGTGGTATCATTGATCGTTTATTCTTCTCAGATAAACGTTACGATTTAGGAGATGTTGGTCGTTACCGCATCAACCGTAAATTGAAAATGGATACTCCTGATGATGTAAAAGTTTTAACAAAAGCTGATATTATCGCAATTGTTAAATACTTAATTAAATTAATTAACTCTAAAGAAGAGGTGGATGATATTGACCACTTATCAAACCGTCGTGTACGTACGGTAGGTGAGCAATTATACGCACAATTTGGTGTTGGTTTAGCCCGTATGGCTAGAACAATCCGTGAGCGTATGAACATTCGCGATAACGAGGTGTTTACACCAACTGATTTGATTAACGCCCGTACGTTATCGTCAGTAATTAACTCTTTCTTTGGTACAAATCAGTTATCTCAGTTTATGGATCAAACCAATCCATTAGCAGAGATTACACACAAACGCCGTTTATCAGCATTAGGCCCAGGTGGTTTATCACGTGAGCGTGCTGGTTTCGAGGTACGTGACGTTCACTACACTCACTACGGTCGTTTATGTACAATTGAAACACCAGAGGGACCAAACATTGGTTTAATTTCATCACTTTGTGTGCATGCAAAAATCAATAATTTAGGTTTCATTGAAACACCATACAAGCGTGTTGAAGATGGTAAAGTTGTAGTAGATTCAGACGTTATCTATTTATCAGCAGAAGATGAGGATGGTAAAACCATCGCTCAGGCTAATGCAGAATATGATGATAAAGGTAATTTTATAACACCACGCGTTAAAGCACGTTATGAGGGCGACTTCCCGATTATTGAGCCTGAGAAATTAGACTTGATGGATGTTGCTCCTAACCAAATTACTTCAATCGCTGCTTCGTTAATTCCGTTCTTAGAACATGATGATGCGAACAGGGCTTTGATGGGTTCAAACATGCAACGTCAGGCCGTACCTTTGTTACGTCCTGAAGCGCCAATTGTTGGTACTGGTTTAGAAGGTCGCGTTGCTCGCGATTCAAGAACACTTATTAATGCTGAAGGTAATGGTGTTGTAGAAAATGTAGACGCTAACGAAATCACTATTAAATACGAACGTAACGAAGATGATCGTTTAGTTTCTTTTGAAGGTGATAGCAAAACTTACCGTTTAACTAAGTTCAAAAAAACCAACCAGAATACTTGTATCAACTTAAAACCTATTGTTAAAAAAGGTCAGAAAGTTACTAAAGGACAAGTGCTTTGCGAAGGTTATGCAACTCAGGATGGTGAATTAGCATTAGGTAGAAACCTAAAAGTGGCATTTATGCCTTGGCAAGGTTTCAACTTTGAGGATGCAATTGTTATTAACGAACGTATTGTACGTGATGACATTTTCACATCGTTACATATTGAAGAATTTGAGTTAGAAGTACGTGATACAAAACGTGGTGAAGAGGAGTTAACTCCAGATATTCCGAACGTTTCTGAAGAGGCTACTAAAGATTTAGATGAAAATGGTATTATCCGTATTGGTGCTGATGTAAAAGAAGGTGATATTTTAATTGGTAAGATTACGCCAAAAGGTGAATCTGATCCTTCACCTGAAGAGAAATTACTACGTGCAATTTTTGGTGATAAAGCTGGAGATGTTAAAGATGCGTCTTTAAAAACTCCTCCTTCAATCCAAGGTGTAGTAATTGATACTAAATTATTCAGCCGTGCTAAGAAAACTACAAAAGCTGAAGAAAAATCGGCAATTGAGAAATTAGACAAAGGATATAACAATATTACTGAGAAATTAAAAGCCGAATTAGTTGATAAATTATTCACAATTGTAAATGGTAAAACATCGCAAGGTGTATTTAACATCTACAAAGAATTATTAGTGGCTAAAGGTGCTAAGTTTACTCAGAAAATTTTAGCAGAACTTGATTACAATCACATTAATCCAAACAAATGGACTACTGATGAT
Source organism: Pedobacter sp. Leaf132 (assembly GCF_920984695.1). Taxonomy (NCBI): domain Bacteria; kingdom Pseudomonadati; phylum Bacteroidota; class Sphingobacteriia; order Sphingobacteriales; family Sphingobacteriaceae; genus Pedobacter; species Pedobacter sp. Leaf132. Next base: position 259,394 of record NZ_CAKLBO010000005.1, read on the forward strand.
GATAAAAACGAGTTAATTAAAATGTTGCTTCACAACTACGGTATCCGTGTTAACGAAGAACTTGGTGCTTACAAACGCGATAAATTTGCGATTAGTGTAGGTGATGAGCTTCCATCGGGAATTGTACAAATGGCAAAAGTTTATGTTGCTAAAAAACGTAAATTAAAAGTAGGTGATAAAATGGCTGGTCGCCACGGTAACAAAGGTATTGTTGCACGTATTGTACGTGATGAAGATATGCCTTTCTTAGCTGATGGTACTCCGGTTGATATTGTGTTGAACCCACTGGGTGTACCTTCACGTATGAACCTTGGTCAAATTTATGAAACTATTTTGGCATGGGCCGGACAAGAATTGGGCGTGAAATTCGCTACACCGATTTTTGATGGAGCTACCCACCACGAAGTAGAAGAATGGATTGCTAAAGCTGGCGTTCCTGCATCAGGAAAAACTTACTTATACAATGGCTTAACAGGTGAGCGTTTCGATCAGACTACAACTGTAGGTATTATCTACATGTTGAAATTAGGTCACATGGTTGATGATAAGATGCACGCCCGTTCAATTGGACCATATTCATTAATTACACAACAACCATTGGGTGGTAAAGCTCAATTCGGTGGTCAGCGTTTTGGTGAGATGGAGGTTTGGGCATTAGAGGCATTTGGTGCTGCTAACATTCTTCAGGAAATATTGACCGTTAAATCGGATGATGTTATCGGAAGAGCTAAAACTTACGAAGCCATTGTTAAAGGTGAAAACCTACCAACTCCAGGTGTTCCAGAATCGTTTAACGTATTGGTACATGAGTTACGCGGTTTAGGTTTAGATATTACGTTAGACTAAAAGTTATAGGTAATACGTGGTAAGTTATATGTTGACTTATCACGTAAAACTTAAAACTTAAAACTTAAGAAAGAGATATGTCTTACAAAAAGGATAATAAATTAAAAAGCAATTTCACATCAATCACGATTAGCTTATCGTCTCCGGAAATTATTTTGGAACGTTCTAGCGGTGAGGTGTTGAAACCGGAAACCATTAACTATCGTACTTACAAACCTGAACGTGATGGTTTGTTTTGCGAGCGCATTTTTGGTCCGGTAAAAGATTACGAATGTCATTGCGGTAAATATAAACGTATTCGTTACAAAGGAATCGTTTGTGATCGTTGTGGTGTTGAGGTAACTGAGAAGAAAGTACGTAGAGAACGTATGGGGCACATCGCTTTGGTGGTTCCTGTTGCGCACATCTGGTATTTCCGTTCTTTACCTAACAAAATCGGTTATTTATTAGGGTTACCTACTAAAAAATTAGATTTAATTATCTATTACGAGCGTTACGTAGTTATTCAATCGGGCTTAATGGCCGAAGAAGGTATCAATTATATGGACTTCTTAACCGAAGAAGAATATTTAGATATCTTAGATAAATTACCTAAAGAAAACCAATATCTTGATGATAAAGATCCTAATAAATTCATCGCCAAAATGGGTGCTGAAGCATTAGAAGATTTATTAAAACGTATTGATTTAGATACTTTATCTTATGATTTACGTCACCAGGCTGCTAACGAAACTTCTCAACAACGTAAAAATGAGGCTTTAAAACGTCTTCAGGTTGTTGAAGCTTTCCGTGGTGCTAATACACGTATTGAGAATCGTCCGGAGTGGATGATTGTTAAAATCGTTCCGGTTATTCCACCAGAATTACGTCCTTTAGTTCCATTAGAAGGTGGTCGTTTCGCTACTTCAGATTTAAATGATTTATACCGTCGTGTAATTATCCGTAACAACCGTTTAAAACGTTTAATTGAGATAAAAGCACCAGAGGTAATTTTACGTAACGAAAAACGTATGTTACAGGAAGCTGTAGATTCGTTATTTGATAACTCACGTAAAGTTAATGCGGTAAAAACTGAAGGTAACCGTGCCCTAAAATCTCTTTCAGATATCCTGAAAGGTAAACAAGGTCGTTTCCGTCAGAATTTATTAGGTAAACGTGTGGATTATTCTGCTCGTTCTGTAATTGTTGTAGGGCCTAGCCTTAAATTACACGAGTGTGGATTGCCAAAAGATATGGCTGCTGAGCTTTACAAACCATTCATTATTCGTAAGATGATTGAAAGAGGTGTTGTAAAAACAGTAAAATCAGCAAAGAAAATTGTTGATAGAAAAGATCCATTAGTTTGGGATATCTTAGAAAATGTATTGAAAGGACACCCGGTATTATTAAACCGTGCACCTACGTTACACCGTTTAGGTATTCAGGCTTTCCAACCTAAATTGGTTGAAGGTAAAGCAATCCAATTACACCCATTAGTTTGTACTGCATTCAACGCCGATTTTGACGGTGACCAGATGGCTGTTCACTTACCACTAGGTAACGCAGCAATTTTGGAAGCCCAGGTATTAATGTTGGCAGCACATAACATCTTAAACCCTGCAAACGGTACACCAATTACAGTACCTTCTCAGGATATGGTTTTGGGTCTTTATTATATTACTAAAGGCCGTAGAACTGATGAAACTAGAGTTGTAAAAGGACAGGATTCAAATTTTTACTCTCCGGAAGAGGTTATCATTGCTTATAACGAGAAAGAATTAGACTTACATGCATTCATTAAAGTAAGAGTTAATGTTAAGCAAAATGATGGTTCTATCGTTAATAAATTAACGGAAACTACTGTTGGTAGAGTTTTATTTAATCAGTTGGTACCTGCAGAAGTTGGTTATATCAATGAGTTATTAACTAAAAAATCGTTAAGAGATATTATCGGTGAGGTAGTTAAAATGACTGGTATGGCTCGTTCTTCTCAGTTCCTTGATGATATTAAAGAATTAGGTTTCAGAATGGCTTTCCAAGGAGGTTTATCGTTCAACTTACAAGACGTAAACATTCCGGTAGAGAAACATACATTATTAGAGCAGGCCGCTAACGAAGTTGAAGAAGTAAGAAACAACTATAACATGGGTTTCATTACAAACAACGAACGTTACAACCAGATTATCGATATCTGGACTCGTATCAACAACAGGTTAACTACTTTCGTTATGAACCAGTTATCTAGCGATAACCAAGGTTTTAACTCAGTTTACATGATGCTTGATTCGGGTGCACGTGGATCTAAAGAGCAGATTCGTCAGCTTTGCGGAATGCGTGGTTTGATGGCGAAACCTCAAAAATCTGGTTCAGGTGGCGATATTATTGAAAACCCAATCTTATCAAACTTTAAAGAAGGTTTATCGGTATTAGAGTATTTTATCTCTACTCACGGTGCTCGTAAAGGTTTGGCAGATACGGCGTTAAAAACAGCTGATGCTGGTTATTTAACTCGTCGTTTACATGATGTTGCTCAGGATATGATTGTTAATGATGTTGATTGTGGTACTTTAAGAGGTATGTACACAACTGCATTAAAAGATAATGAAGATATCGTTGAACCATTATATGAAAGAATTTTAGGTCGTACTTCATTACATGATGTTTATAATCCTTTGGATAACACATTGTTAGTAGGTGCGGGCGAAGATATTAACGAAGATGTAGCTAAAGCTATCGAAGAATCTCCGTTAGAAGGTATCGAAATTCGTTCGGTATTAACTTGCGAAGCTAAACGTGGTGTTTGTGCATTATGTTACGGACGTAACTTAGCTTCTGGTAAACGCGTTCAAAGAGGTGAGGCTGTTGGTGTAATTGCTGCACAGTCAATCGGTGAGCCGGGTACGCAGTTAACACTTCGTACTTTCCACGTGGGTGGTACTGCATCAAACATTGCTGCAGAATCAAACATCGTTGCTAAGTTTGATGGTGTAATCGAATTCGAAAACATCCGTACAGTTGATACGCAAACAGAAGACGGTAAAGTACAGGTTGTTTTAGGCCGTTCTGGTGAGTTTAGAATTGTTGAGCCAGGAAGCGGTAGAGTTATTGTAACCAATAACATTCCTTACGGTGCATTCTTATTTGTTAAAGAAGGCGATAAAGTTGCTAAAGGCGATAAAATTTGTTCATGGGATCCGTACAACGCGGTTATCATCTCTGAATTTGGTGGTAAAGCGCAATTCGATGCAATTATCGAAGGTGTTACTTTCCGTGAAGAATCAGATGAACAAACTGGTCACCGTGAAAAAGTAATTATCGATACACGTGATAAAACTAAAAACCCTTCTGTTCAAATCGTTGATAAGAAAGGTGAATTTATTAAAGGATATAACATTCCGGTTGGTGCTCACGTTTCAGTTGATGAAGGTGAGGCTATCCAAACTGGACAGATTATCGCTAAAATTCCACGTGCAACTGGTAAAACCCGAGATATCACGGGTGGTTTACCTCGTGTAACCGAATTATTCGAGGCTCGTAACCCATCTAATCCGGCAGTTGTTACTGAAATTGATGGTGTTGTAACTTTAGGCGGTGTTAAACGTGGTAATCGTGAGATTACAATCGAATCTAAAGATGGTGAAGTTAAAAAATACCTTGTTCCATTGTCTAAGCACATCCTTGTACAGGATAATGACTTTGTGAAAGCTGGTATGCCTTTATCAGATGGTTCAATTTCTCCTGCAGATATCTTATCAATTAAAGGCCCGGCAGCGGTTCAAGAATACTTAGTAAATGGTATTCAAGAGGTTTACCGTTTGCAAGGTGTAAAAATTAACGATAAGCACTTCGAGGTAATTGTTCACCAGATGATGCAGAAAGTTCACATCGAAGATCCGGGTGATACAATTTTCTTAGAAAATAACGCTGTTGACCGTTGGGATTTTGCAGAAGAAAACGATGCAATGTACGATAAGAGAGTTGTTGAAGATGCAGGCGATTCGGCTGACTTCAAACCAGGTCAGATTGTATCATTACGTAGATTAAGAGATGAAAATTCTCAGTTGAAACGTAAAGATATGAAACAGATTACGGTTAGAGATGCCAGACCAGCAACTGCAAGTTCTATCTTACAAGGTATTACTCGTGCGTCATTAGGTACTAAATCGTTCATTTCTGCGGCTTCGTTCCAGGAAACTACTAAAGTATTAAATGAAGCAGCTATTGCAGGTAAACGCGACAACATGTTAGGCTTAAAAGAAAACGTAATCGTTGGTCACTTAATTCCTTCAGGAACTGGTGTTCGTGGTTATGAGCGTATCATTGTTGGTTCTCAAGAAGAGTACGATAAATTATTAGCTTCGAAACAAGAAGAGGTAGAAGCTTAAAATAGCATTTTATTTTAGAAAGGGTTGTTTCTAATAGGAACAACCCTTTTTTGTTAAGCAATAATTTTATAGCTTGTAATTAAACCTTAACTTTAACGCATTATTTACCGAATATTATTATAAACTTATGGACGAGCAACAAAACGAAAACCAGCTGAATATAGAATTATCAGAAGAAATTGCCGAAGGAATTTTTTCTAATCTAGCAATCATTACGCACTCAAATACCGAATTCGTTTTAGATTTTATTCGTGTTATGCCAGGAATCCCGAAGGCAAAAGTAAAATCAAGAATTATATTAACTCCAGAACACGCTAAGCGTTTATTAACTGCATTGGATGATAATATCCAAAAATTTGAGGCAGCGAACGGGCGTATCAAAACACAAGAAGAACCACCATTCCCGATGGGTTTTGGCGGGCCAACTGCGCAAGCATAATTTTCTCAGTTTATTATTAAACAAATTATTTGTTGCTATGTTAGCATAGTACGCACTTGTGCTATAACCATATATTTTATGAAAAAATTTTTATTGAGCGTGTTACTTTCCGTTCCTTTTTGGGTATTGGGGCAAGGTTTTCAAGTTAATTTACAAGGACAGAAGCAAATTGGCATGGCTGGAGCAGGTTCTGCTTTAGCTTTAGATGAAGCTTCAATCTTTTTTAATCCGGGTGCCGTAAGTTTTTTAGAAAAAAACTCAATTTCGGCAGGTGTTAATCCTCTGCTATTTAAATCTGTTTTCCAACAAAATGGTTCAAATATATCTGAAAATGTAAAAAATAAAATTGCTCCACCTTTTGAAGCCTATGCATTATGGGGCACTAAATCTAACAAATGGAAATTAGGTTTAGGCGTTTATACACCTTTTGGTGGACTGGTAGATTGGGGTAATGATTGGTCTGGCAAATATGCGTTAACCTCTTTAAATCTGAAGGCAATATATATACAGCCAACTTTAAGTGTTAAAATTACAGACAGGATAGGCATAGGTGCCGGTTTTGTTTATAACCATGGCGAAGTGAACCTACAACGTGCTTTACCTGTAAATTTTCCTGATGGAAGATCTGGTCATGCAACATTGGAAGGAACTGGTAAAGGTTTTGGTTGGAATGCAGGTATTTACATCAACACCTTAAGTAATATCACATTTGCTGTGGTTCACCGCTCAGAAGTTATAACAAAATTGAATGATGGTGATGCGATATTCGATGTGCCGGCATCATTAAAACCTTCTTTCCCTGATGGAAATAAATTTACTGCAGAATTGCCATTACCTTCTACAACAACTTTAGGTATTGGTATTCCATTATCAAAAAGTACAACTTTAGCTTTTGATGCAAGTTGGGTGCAGTGGAGAGTTTATAAGGAGTTGGCTTTTGATTATGCTGTAAATACATCAGCATTAGCAGATACAAAATCTGCCCGTAATTACCGTGATGGTTCTTCCTTTAAGCTTGGTGTAAATCATAAAGCTAGCAAAAAGTTAGCGTTACGTGCTGGTGTTGGTTATGCACTTACTCCCGTTCAGGATGGTTTTGTAACACCAGAGGCACCAGATGCTAACCGCTACATTTTGAGTGCAGGCGCTGGCTATTCTTTTACTTCAAGGTTTGAAGTCAATGCATCATTCTTTTTTGAAGATGTTCAATCGCGTAAGCAAAAAAATATAGAAACAGGTTTGGATGGTACCTTTAAAACATTGGTTTATGCACCAGGCATTTCATTAACATACAAATGGTAGGAGAAATTTATATGAAAAGATATATAATAAATAGTTTGGCGATTGCAGCAATGTTTTTCGCTGCTGCGTGTAAGCCTGAAATTGAATCTACCGCTGCTACTACCGCAGGACAAGCCAATTTTAGCAAATATATTTCTATAGGAAACTCTCTTACAGCAGGTTTTGCAGATGGTGGACTCTATCTAGAAGGACAAAAGGTGGCCTACCCAAATCTAATTGCTGCAAAAATGGCTACTGTAGGAGGCGGAAGTTTTACTTCTCCTTTTTTTACTGATGCACAGGCTAATGGTTCAGGATATTTATCTTTAACAGCTTTGATAAACGGAACACCCACACTTACGCCTGTAACCACAAATCTGGCACTAAGAGATGCTACGGGTAAGTTAACAAAATTTAGTGGCGAGGTTCAAAATTTAGGTGTACCTGGTATGCGAGTAGATTTAGCTTTTGCTGCACCATTTGGCGCTGCAAATCCCTATCTCGAGCGCTTGTTAACTGATGCACAAGTAGGAACGGTTAGTTATTTTCAATTTATACAAGGAAGAAATCATACATTTTTTTCCCTTTGGTTAGGAAATAATGATGCTTTAGGTTATGCAACAAATGGCGGTGTAACTACTGATGCCACCAATGTGCTAACAGATAAATCAACCTTTGCGCTTCTATACTCTAATCTGATTAATTTATTAACTGCAAACGGACAAAAGGGTGTAGTTGCCACTATACCCGATGTAACTTCAATTCCCTATTTTAATACTGTTACCGTAGCTGCGTTATTAAATGCAGCAAAGGCAATAAATCCTGCTGCTGGCGCAGTTTATATTCAAACAGGTGCTGGAACAGTTAGAGCCGCAACTGCTGAAGATTTAATTCGTTTACCTTTTCAATCTTCAGGTTTATTTGGTGTACCTAATGCTGCCGGATTGCCTTATGGATTACACCCTTTAAATCCGATAGCAAATAATTGGGTTTTAGATAAAGATGAAGTTGCCAGAGTTAAGGATTATGTTTTGAGTTACAACAGTACAATTAAATCGTTAGCAGAAAGCAAAAGTTTAGCCATTGCTGATACTTATAGTTATTTAAATCAGGTTAAAACTGGTATTGTGATTCAGGGTGTAAGTATTAATTCATCTTTTATTACGGGTGGCGCTTTTTCTTTGGATGGTGTGCATTTAACGCCGAGAGGAAATGCGGTTATTGCTAATGTATTTATAGATGCGATAAACAATAAATACGGTTCAAATATTCCAGTGGTTGATGTTTCACAATACAGAGGCGTTAAATTTCCTAATTAAGGAGAATTAATGACTTTTTCCGTCATTGCGGGGCACGAAGCAATCCTTCGATAAAGTCATATTTATCGCCTTAAGATTGCTTCGTCCCTGGTAATGAAGGTCTTATTTTACTGAAAATCAATAATTAAACGGTAGGCTCACGATTTTTTCGAGAGCTTTTTTTATACGCCAATATTTTGAGCAATTAAGCTGATAACAGCTTGTTTTTCATTGGGTTCGAACCAATTTATTTCTTCGTCTCTCCTGAACCAGGTTAGCTGTCTTTTCGCAAAGCGACGGGTATTTTGTTTTATGGCAGAAATGGCTTCATCTAGTGAGATTTTCCCATCCATAAAATCAAATATTTCGCTGTAACCAACTGTGTTTAAGGCATTCAAATTTTTATATTCAATAAGAGACTTTACTTCATCCACGAGTCCAGATTCCATCATTTTATCAACCCTTTCATTAATTCGGTTGTACAAAAGGGCTCTATCTGTGTTTAAACCAATTTTAATGATGTTAAAAGGTCTTTCTTTTTTAGTTGCGGATAACATTGAAGAAAGCTTTTCTCCGGTAGAAAGAAAAACTTCTAAACCTCTTATCATCCTTTGAGGATTATTTTGATCAACTTTGTCGAAATATTCGGGGTCGTATGCTTTTAATTGATTTTGGATAGATTCCAATCCTTCTGTTTCAAATTGATGGTTAAGTTTAGCACGTATGGCTAAATCTATTTCAGGCATTTCATCCAAACCATTGATAAGGGCATTTATATATAAGCCTGAGCCACCAACCATAATAGCAATATCATGCTCTTGAAAAATACCATCAATTACTTTTAATGCACTTTGTTCAAAATCTCCGGTACTAAAAAATTCTTTTACCGAATGAGAATTTATAAAATGATGCTTTGCAGCGCTCAGTTCATTTCCATCAGGCTTTGCCGTACCAATTTCCATCTCTCTAAAAAATTGTCTGGAATCGGCAGATACAATTTCTGTTTTGAAATGTTGGGCAACATGTATAGCTAAAGCTGTTTTTCCAATTGCTGTTGGTCCAACAATAACAACTAATGTTTTGGATTTTTTGCTTGTAGCCATTTTGTTTGCATAAAAAAACTGTCGGATGTATGTCCGACAGTTTAATAATATCATTTTATTTAATTAGTAATCTTCTTTTTGTGTATCGTCTTCAAAATTATCATCGTCAGAGAATTCATCACCAAATTCGTCATCTTCCTTTTCATCATCTTCGTCTCGTTCCTCTTCATTAATGCCCATTTCTCCCATAGCTTCTAATTCATCAGTATCTTCAGGAACAAAATTTAATTCATTAAGGAAATCAAATTCACCAGCCGATACAGCTGTAGAGCCGGCATCTACGATCTGACCGCTTTTCTGTTCCAGAATTTTAGGGGCTTCACCAGTGCTTTTAGCCAGAAAAGGATATTCAATATGCGGATCGGCATCCAAAATGATTTTTATCAATTCTACGTGAAAATCAAAAGGGCGATCAAAATTATAGGTGTAATAAAATTTTTGATGAGGATCTTCAATAAAGCCACTAAGCTTCGAATTCTCCATTAAAACAACACGATCTTTTTTTCTATCATTAGGTAAATAAGCAATTTCATCACCTTTTAACCAATTATCGGTACTTACATAAAATGATGATGGTTTTTCTGCATTATAACCAGTTGATTTATGTATTGCTTTGTGCAAATCTTCAAATGTCTGATTAGATTTGATATCGATTTCACGTACCACATCATCAAAATCTTCGAAGGTAATTTTAAATTTATAAATAGCCATTATTGTCTTTTGGAGCCGTAAAAATAAAGTTAATTTGTTTCATCACAAAACAACAAACGCAACAAAAAGGTTGTTTGTTTTATCAATTCGGCAATTAAATTATTTATTAACGGGTTTCAAACCCATTTGTTTGGCTAAGCTCAGCATAAAATTAAAAGCCTGATTATAATCATTAGCGATTTCTCCTTCCAAAATGGCTTCTCTAATGGCACTTTTTATAATTCCGACTTCCTTGCCAGCTTCCAAAGCAAAAGTTTGCATAATATCATTTCCGGTAACGGGTGGTTGCCAATTTCTAATTTGATCTCGCTCTTCAACATCTTTAAGCTTCTGTTTAACCAACTCAAAGTTGTTTCTATATTTTGCTTTTTTGTATTCGTTTTTAGTGGTTACATCGGCGTTGCAAAGCAACATTAAGCTTTCAATTTCTTCGCCGGCGTCAAATAGTAATCTTCTAACCGCCGAATCTGTTACCGTATCTTGCGCTAAAACTATCGGACGAAGGTGTAATTGCACTAGTTTTTGAACGAATTTCATTTTTTCGTTAAGGGGTAACTTCAAATCGTTGAAAATTTTTGGAACCATTCTAGCGCCTTTGTCTTCGTGCCCATGGAAAGTCCAGCCGTGGCCTTCTTCAAATCTTTTAGTTGCCGGTTTTGCTATATCATGCAAAATTGCTGCCCAGCGCAACCACAAATCGTCGGTGGTTTTACAAATATTATCTAAAACCTCCAAGGTGTGATAAAAATTATCCTTGTGACCTTTCCCTTTGATGATTTCTACTCCGTAAAGTTGAGCCATTTGAGGGAAAATTATATGTAGTAGTCCAGTATCAAACAAAAGTTTAAAACCCACCGATGGTTTCGCCGATAAAATAATTTTATTCATTTCATCCGTTATACGTTCTTTAGAAACGATGCTGATTCTGCTTTTTTGAGCTTTTATGGCTTCAATTGCTTGCTCATCAATAGTGAAATTTAATTGAGAAGCAAAGCGAATGGCCCGCATCATTCTTAATGGATCATCCGAAAATGTGATTTCAGGATCAAGAGGCGTTCTGATTATTTTATTTTCAATATCCTTAATGCCTCCAAACGGATCTAATAATTCACCAAAATTTTCTGCATTTAAGTTTATTGCCAATGCATTTATTGTAAAATCGCGGCGAAGCTGGTCATCTTTTAACGTACCATCTTCTACAATTGGTTTTCTAGAATCAGATCGGTAAGATTCCCTTCTGGCACCAACAAACTCAATTTCTAAATCGTTATATTTTATATTGGCTGTACCAAAACTCTTAAACACGGCTACTTTAGTATTTAATTTTTTACCTACAGCTTCTGCGTATTCTATTCCGCTGCCTAACACCACCACATCAATATCTTTTGAAGAACGATATAAGAACAAATCGCGTACAAAACCACCAATTACGTAAGCTTCGGTTTGGTTTTTATCTGCAATTGTAGATAGTATTTTAAATATGGGGTTATGTAAATGTTGTTGCATAATAATGGAGTTGTTAGCACAAGCTTTTTTAAGATGATGAATTCATCACGAAAAAACACCTTTTCTATTTGGTTAACAACCTGATTAAATTTTTTAAAATTTATAAAATTACTTGCGAATAAATTCGAACTGACCACCCGCCGATAGTTTCATTATGGTTGAAGGCTTTTTTATGCTGCGATTTTCTTGCTCAAAATCTACTACATAATCTACAGCATCCACAATTTTACTATCAATATCATCGAAGTATTTTGGTGAAGGATTTCCGCTTAAATTTGCTGAGGTTGATACAATGGGTTTTCTAAATCTTTGAATTAATGGTGTACAAAAATCATGTTTAGCTACCCTGATTCCAACACTTCCATCAGTATTTATTACATTTTGAGCCAAGTTTTTTGCTCCAGAAAAAACAATAGTTAAGGGGTTTTCGGCATACTCAATTAAATCGTAAGCTACATCTGCAACTTCGGTTACATAGCTTTGAATTTTGTTCTCTGTGTCTAAAAGAATAATAAGGCTTTTTTCAGCTGGTCTGTTTTTGATGGCCAAGAGCTTATCTACTGCTTCAGCGTTTGTAGCATCGCAACCAAGTCCCCAAATTGTATCTGTTGGATAAAGGATAACACCACCTGCCTTTAAAACTTCTAAAGCTTTGTTAATTTCATCTTTAAGCATGTACAAAGATAAGATGTTAAATTCGCTCAACCGAACAATATTTAACATTTAAACCAAAACAATGGCTTTTTCTATTGGTTGTTAGAATAACAATAATAGTGTAAAAATTAGGCTGTTATGTAATCTAATTATCCGAATTATTCGTATTTTTAGTTAGGTTATAAAAAATAGAAACACGCAAATAAAATGTATATGAGAACTTTAACCAAATTATTTATGCTATTCGCGATCGTAATAGCATTTAGCAGCTGCTCGTCGCTTCGTACAGCATCTGATTACGACAAAACCGCTAATTTCGGTAATTACAAAACTTACAATTTTTATGAAAAAGGCTTAAACAGATTACAAATGAATAATTTGGATAAGCGTAGAATGTTGGCAGCTATTGATGCTGATTTAACAGCTAAAGGCTTCAGTAAATCTGCCAAACCAGATTTATTGGTAAATTTAGTTGTGGTAGCCAGAGAACGTACCCAGATTTACAACTACGGCCCAGGGTTTTATGGACCAGGTTGGGGTTGGGGCTGGGGATGGGGCGGCTGGGGCGGCGGCGGCATGACCAACGTTAACCAATACATGGAAGGCACCGTAATTATCGATTTCTTAGATCCAAAATCAAAAACTTTAGTTTGGCATGGCCGCGGTAGTGGCTTTAATCTTGATAATTTAAATAAGAGAGAAGAACGTTTAAATACAGGTATTAAAGAAATTTTGGCTCAGTATCCGCCAGCTGTAGCTTCGAAGTAATTATTTTAAAATACTCTGGTAGCAATCCATCAAGTGCTTAGTAACAAAAGGGCTGTTGAATTTTTGAACAAATTCCAGCCCTTTTGCTTTCATATTGTCCTTTAACCCTGGCTCGTTTATAACTTGATTTAAGTGCTGGCTAAGTTGTTTTGAATCGTTAGGATTAACATACAAACTATCAGGGCCACCGGCTTCTTCCAGGCATGAACCAGTTGCTGCAATAACAGGCACTCCAGAATACAAAGCCTCAATTATTGGTATACCAAAGCCTTCATAAAATGAGGGGTATACAAAAACTTCAGCCATTTGATAAATTCCTGGTAAATCTGCAAATGGAATGTTCCTGAGGAAAATTACCCTTTCTTCTAAACCCAGTTTTTGGATTTCATTGTTAACCGATTCGAAATATGGCGTTGGCTTACCAATAACTACTAATTTATAATCCTTATCAACATCTTTTAATGCTTGAACAATTAATTTCAGATTCTTCCGAGGCTCAATAGTTCCAACATTTAAAATGTATTTTTCAGGAAGATGATAGGTGTTTTTTATTCTTGATAAGGAATCTGCAGGAATCAGGCTTTTAAAAATATCATCACAGCTTTGATAAATCACCTCAATTTTATCAGGATTAATCCCGTAAAGTTCAACAATATCATCTTTAGTTTTTTCGCTAATGGCAATTACCTTATCGGCATTTTTGCAAGCTGATTTGCTTTTCCATTCGTAAAGCTTTCTATCGATAAACTTATAATACTCTGGGTAACGAAGAAAGATTAAATCGTGGATGGTAACAATTGATTTAATTGGAGTTTTAGATATCCCTAAAGGTATTTCATGACTTAAGCCATGAAAAAGCTGAATTTTATCCTTCTTTAAATCTTTTAAAATATTAAAACTTCGCCATAAAAATTTTCCACTTTGTGGAAGCTTTAGGCGAATGTTTTTTAATGTAAAGAAGGATTGAATTTGTTTAGCTACCTTAACTTTTGGAGCATAAACATAGTATTCATTTTCTGGAAATTGGATGGCTAAATTCTCAATCAACGAACGGCTATAGTTTCCTAAGCCGGTTAAGTTATTTGCAGCACGCTTGCCATCGAAACCGATTTTAAGCTTAAAGCTTAAAGCCGAAAGACCAAAGCTTGATTGCTCAAGTTCCCGACTTTCGGCTTTTTGTATTTTATTTTCGCTTTCAGCTTTCAACTTTTTGCTTTCGGCTTATACAGCTACATTATTTTCTCTTAATGCATCATTAAGCGAAGTTTTCTTATCTGTACTTTCTTTACGTTTACCAATAATTAAAGCGCAAGGAACCTGAAAATCTCCCGCTGGGAATTTTTTGGTGTAACTACCCGGAATAACTACCGAACGAGCTGGTACAATTCCTTTATATTCGACAGGTGTAGGACCTGTTACATCGATAATTTTAGTTGATGCTGTTAAAACAACATTAGCACCAAGAACCGCTTCTCTTTCAACTTTTACGCCTTCTACAACAATTGCTCTCGAACCTAAAAATGCATCATCTTCGATAATTACCGGAGCAGCTTGTACCGGTTCTAACACGCCGCCAATACCAACGCCACCACTTAAATGTACACGTTTACCTATTTGAGCACAAGATCCTACAGTCGCCCAGGTATCAACCATTGTACCTTCATCTACATAAGCACCAATGTTTACGTACGATGGCATCATGATTACGCCTTTAGCTAAAAATGAACCATAACGAGCACTTGCCATAGGCACAACACGTACACCAGTAGATTTATAGTCGGTTTTTAAATCCATTTTATCATGATAAACAAAAGGACCACTTTTAATCTCTTTCATCTCACGGATTGGGAAATATAAAATAACGGCTTTCTTTACCCATTCGTTAATGCCCCAAGAGTTTAAAACTGGTTCAGCAACGCGGATTTCTCCTTTATCAAGACCCATAATTACGGCTTCAATAGCTTCACAATAATTACTGTATTTTAAAAGGGTTCTATCTTCCCAAGCGGCTTCAATTAATTTCTTTAAATCTGAATACATTATGTTTTTAAATTTTATGCAAAATAACTTAAAAAAATTGGTTTTTAATTTTGTTTTTTAGTTTTTTGGATGCTTGGTTTTTTGGCTTTGGGTTGCTTAACTTTGGTTTTTTACATTTGTAAGCTTAGGTTCTAAACCAATCAGTTATAAACCCAGGCAACAAACACACTCACATGGCAGAAGCAGAAAAACTTAGAATTGATAAATATTTGTGGGCAATCAGACTTTTTAAAACCAGAAGCCTGGCAACAGATGCTTGTAAAGCCGGCCGGGTTAAACTTAAGGGCCAAAATATTAAAGCATCAGCAATTGTTAAAATTGGCGATGTTTATCAGGTATCAAAAGGAATAGAAAAAAAAGTTATTGAAGTTGTAGATTTTAGTTACAACCGAACCGATTCGCCAACGGCATTAACCAAATACAAAGATTTAACACCCGTTGAAGAAACACATGCATTTAAATCTGCGTTTCATTCGCCAAGTTTAAAAAGAGATAGAGGAACCGGGCGACCAACCAAGAAAGATCGCAGGGAAACAGACGATTTGATAGGAGGCTTGTTTAACGAAGAAGATTAAATTATTCGTTAGTTTCCAGTCGTAAATCCTTAACCTGCTTTTCAGCAATTACTACCGATTGCATACTGAAATACCTCATTCTATAACTCATCATTGCAGTTTTGCCTAATCTATCTATAAGTTTATAATTGGCAACGGCACCTACAGCTGCACCTACAAAAGGAAGCATTTGCGCAAGTTTTGCTAAATCTATATAATCGCGATATTGCTGTTGAAAGGTTAACCAATCAAACTCATCAATGTTGGTTGGAAGTTTATGAGCCAGGTTATCCCAATTCTGCATTTTTGCAAAAACATTCTGGCTCTCTTTTTTACTGGAAAATGCCAGCTGAAAAATGTGTAGTATAAATAATCTTTCTCTATAATCTTTAACATCGTAACCATAGGTTGCCGCAATATCAAACAGCATTTTCATTTTAATACCTAAAAGGATGGGGAAGTCGGCAAGGCTCATTAAAAAACCACCCGCTCCGGTAATTCCACCTTCTGCTGCACCTGTTTTTTTATAATTATCTATTTTCTGCATTATCAGCGCTTCGCGATGCATGAAAGTAAAATCCTCCACAGGCTTAGCCGTTGTAAATGTTGAACCAAAAAGTACAGCCTTTACCATTTGTTTTATTGCAACCGTAATTGCACTATGTACTTTATCTGGTATGTAGCTATTTATTTTCTTTTGAACATTATCCGTTACCTTGTTAAACAGAGATGGTTTTTGCAAGGTTTTAAACTTCCAAAATTCAAGTTCATTTGTAATTTTTTGTTCGTAGGTCATGCAAATACCTTTGCAATAATTATACCTTAAATTTTAATAAAATAATTTGTGATTTAAATTTATAAACTATATATTTAGTTATTCTATTCCTAAACCTAACCTTTTAAATATGAAACCATTAAAATTATTTCTCCTCTTGTGTTTTATAGCAAAATTAGCAGGAGCTCAATCGGTAAAATTTTCAACTGAAAATCCGGTGGCAGGCACAACAGTAAAATTTACTTACGACCCCAAAGGTACAAACCTGCAAAATCTGGCTGATGTTAAATGTACCTCATTAAGTTTTTTTTCTACTACAAATCCTAAAAGCGCAAAAGTGGATTTGGTAAAAGAAGGAGATATTTACAAGGGGGAAATTGTAACCTCAGACAGTATTACATTGGCTGCTTTAGCATTTTCTGTAGATGAACAGAAAGATGAGTCGCCAAATGGCTATATGTTAAAATTTACCAAAGATGGAAAAATACCTGCAGAGGCTTACCTAAATGAAGCTTTCTTGTTTGGTTTGGCCGGTAAATTTTATCTGGGCTTAACCTTAGATTATGCAAAAAGTGCGGCAAGCTACAAACAAGCCTTCGCCATCAAACCTGCTTTGGAAAAGAAATACCTGGTAAACTATTTATCTAACGTATATAAAGCAAATAAAGAAACTGGTGCACTATTGATTGAAGAAAATATTAAAACACTTTCTAAAATTAATGATCCGAAAGAGGAAGATTTAGTTACGAATTTGAACTTATATAATATTTTAAAGAAAAAAGCGCAAGCCGATTCGGTTAAGGCAATTGTTTTAAAGAAATTTTCGACTGGGAATTATGCTTACGGACAAGCAATGAATGCTTTGTACGCAGAAAAAGACCCTCCAACTTTAGAACAGAAAGCAAACGATCTGATTACTAAATTCAAATTAGACAAGGCTAATAAAGCCGATGCAGCTAAATTAAATTCTGTTTATGCACTTGTGGCCGAAGCATTTGCAAGTGTTAAAAATGATGCAAAATTTGAATTGTATGCAAACAAAGTTGATGCAAAAACCACTCGTGCCGGCTTGTACAATCAGCTAGCCTGGCCATTGGCAGAGAAAAATGAAAATATAGCCTTCGCTACAAAGATTTCTAAACAATCGCTCGATTTGATAGAATTGGCGAAGAATGATGAAAAACCTGCTTTCTATCAAACAAAAGAAGATTACATTAAAGCATTAGACCAAAGCTGGGGTATGTACGCAGACACGTATGCTTTACTGCTTTATCATGATGGCAAATTTAAGGAAGCCTTGGCAACACAAGAAAAAGCGGTGTCATATTATAAAGTAATACCTCCAGATGTTAACACACGCTACATTACGTATTTAATTAAAGACGGTAAGAATGAAAAAGCATTTACGGAGGCCGAAAAATTAATCAGAGAAGGAAAAGGCTCTGATTCGCTTAAGAAAGACTTTAAAATGCTTTACGCAAACCTTAAAAAGGCCGGTTCATACGAAACATTTATGGCTGATTTGGAAAAAGAAGCCAATGCAAAAGCAAAAGCAGAGTGGACTAAAAAAATGATTAACATTCCGGCTCCAACCTTTTCATTGGCAAATTTAAAAGGCGAAAAAGTTAGTCTTAGTGATTTAAAAGGTAAAATTGTAATACTTGATTATTGGGCAACATGGTGTGGTCCGTGTGTAGCATCTTTTCCAGGTATGCAAAAAGCGATGGCTAAATATGCAAACAACCCTAATGTGGTGTTTTTATATGTAAATACATGGCAAACAGAAGAAAATAGAGAAAAAGTTGTAACCGATTTTATCGCTGAAAAAAAGTTAAACTTTAATGTTCTGTACGATACCAAAAATGTGAAAGATCCTTCCAAATTTGATATTGTAAGTGCCTACAAGGTAGAAGGAATACCAACCAAATTTATTATCGATGGTGATGGAAATATTCGCTTCAAAGCGGTTGGTTTTTCAGGTTCTGATGATGGAGTGGTAAAAGAAATAGACTCAATGATTGGCTTATTAACGAGCAAAGAAGCAAGTAAATAGGTTAATTTTTCATTATAATATATGTCACGTTGAGCTTGTCGAAATGCCTTAAGTTTATTTCTTAAGCCCTTCGACAAGCTCGGGATGACAGTTTTGCCACTACGCCTCTTTAATATTCCAATCTCAATGGAGATTTCTCCCAAAGCCTGAAAGCTTCCAGGGCTTCATCACGCATTAACTGTACAATAGGGAGGCTTCTGTCGTCCATAGCTTTATCAAGTTCCTCGTAAATAAATTTATCGCTAAAGCCAATGTTTTCTGCATCAACTTTAGTGTTTGCATAATAAATTGTATCAATTTTGGCCCAATAAATTGCACCCAAACACATTGGGCATGGTTCGCAGCTGGTATAAATAACACAACCGCTTAAATCAAAAGTGTTTAATTTGGTGCAGGCTAATCTAATTGCCGAAACCTCTGCATGTGCGGTTGGGTCGTTAGTGGAAGTAACTTTATTTCCCGAACCAGCTATAATTTCGCCATCTTTAACTACAACTGCACCAAAAGGGCCACCAATATTTTCTTTTACATTTTTTACTGAAAGGCTAATTGCCAAACGCATAAATTCAGCATGTTTTTCGATGTTTTCCATATTAAATTTTAAGCAAAAAAAATGCCCCGATTACTCAGGGCATTCAGTTTAAATATTGTTTAATTATTTTTTAGAATAATCAGCATTTAAGCCTTTAATTACTTCTGCAGTTACATCTAAGCTTTCATCGGCAAATAATATAGCGCTGTTGCCTTTTGAGTAAGTTAAAACCATTTTATAGCCTTTTTCTTTAGCGTAAGTTTTTAAATAAGCAGCCACTTTATCGTAAAGCTTTTCGTTCTCTGCAGCTTGCTCGTTTTGCAAAGCACCGCCGGCATTTTGTTGGTAGGTTTGTAACTCTTGTTGTTTACGTGCTAAACGTTCTTCAGTAGATTTTCTTTGGTCGGCAGATAAAGTTTGTGCCGATTGTTGGTATTGCGTAACCTCTCTTTGGAAAGCCTGACCTTTAGCTTGCATATCTGCTTGAGCGCTTTTGCTTTTGCCTTCAAATTTTACTTTAAGGTCTTTAAAGTAATCGTATTTTGTTAATAAAGAATCAGAGTTAACATATACAATTTTCTCGCTTGGAGATACCGCAGCAGTTGTGCTATCTGTTTTTTTAGTTTCAGTTGTTTTAGCGTCTTTGTTTTGACATGCCGAAAAAGCAGTAATTAATGCTGCTGTAGCAAATAAACCAAAGGTTTTAAAGGTTCTTCTTTCCATTATTGTTTAATAAATTTTAGCAAACTTATATAAATTAGTTTTTATATGCAATTTAAGAGTTACGCACTCGCAAATAAAACGTTAAGTAGTTTAAATTATTTGAAAAGCAGTAACAGTTTTTCATTTTAAAGCCTCATCCCGCTAACCATTACAATCTTTTTGTTAAGGCAAACAAAAGTATTTTCGCTGATATCGCCTGTCAGCCTGCAGGCTGGGGTTTAGTTGGCTAATGCAGTTTTAAAATTGGCGCTTGCAGGGTGCAGAACTAACAAAAGAACCACAGTTTTTGTAGATTAAACCCGATTGAAATGGAAAGCCCCCGATTTTCTCGGGGCTTGTAATAAAAAGCGGGGCGAGGGTTAAACTGATTTGCAGGTTTTGCTTTTCAAAATCATTATTTAAACCTTGCAGAAGGCGTTTTTCTAACAGTTCAAAACTTATCCACATATTAGTTAAAGTGCCGAAATTTCCGTATTTTTGAGGATTATAGTTTTAAATAAAATATGAGCGAAGAACAAGATTTAAAGTCAAATTATTCGGCAGATAATATACAGGTTTTAGAAGGTTTGGAAGCGGTGCGTAAGCGCCCTTCGATGTATATAGGTGATACTGGTGTAAAAGGTTTGCACCATTTGGTTTACGAGGTTGTAGATAACTCTATTGATGAGGCTTTGGCCGGTCATGCAGATACAATTGATGTAAGGATTCTAGTAGGAAACTCAATCAGAGTAGAAGATAACGGTCGTGGTATTCCAACCGGTATTAACACAAAAGAGAATAAATCGGCACTGGAAATTGTAATGACGGTTTTACACGCCGGCGGTAAATTTGATAAAGATACTTATAAGGTTTCTGGTGGTTTGCATGGTGTGGGTGTAAGTTGCGTTAACGCACTTTCTACTGATTTAAAAGCTGAGGTACACCGCGAGGGTAAAATTTGGATGCAGGAATACAAAATTGGTGTTCCGCAATACGATGTTAAAGAAGTTGGTACTACCGATAAACGTGGTACGATTGTAACTTTTAGTCCGGATGCTACAATTTTTACGCAAACAACTGAATACAAATATGATACTTTAGCAAGCCGTTTACGCGAACTGGCTTTCCTTAATAAGGGCATTAAATTAACCTTAACGGATGAGCGTGAAACTTTAGAAGACGGTTCGTTTTTATCAGAAGTTTTCCAATCAGAAGGTGGTTTAAAAGAATTTGTAACCTTTTTAGATGGTACAAGAGCATCTTTCTTACCAGAACCAATTTACATTGATGGTATTAAAAATGGTGTTCCGGTAGAGTTGGCTTTTCAATACAACGATAGTTATTCGGAAAATGTTCACTCTTATGTAAACAACATTAATACACACGAAGGCGGAACGCACATTGCTGGTTTTCGTAGAGGTTTAACGCGTACCTTAAAAAGTTACGCAGATAAATCGGGTTTGTTAAAAAACCTGAAAATGGAAATTACTGGTGATGACTTTAGAGAAGGCTTAACCGCTGTTGTTTCTGTTAAAGTACAGGAGCCACAATTTGAAGGGCAAACCAAAACCAAACTAGGTAATAGTGAGGTAATGGGTGCAGTAGATATTGCTGTTGGCGAAGCGTTAGGTGCTTATTTGGAAGAAAATCCGAAGGAAGCAAAAATGATTATCAATAAGGTGATTTTGGCTGCTACGGCTCGTGCTGCGGCTCGTAAGGCTCGCGAAATGGTTCAGCGTAAGAGTGTAATGGGCGGTTCTGGTTTACCAGGTAAACTTGCCGATTGCTCTGACAGTGATCCTGAAAAATGTGAAATTTATTTAGTAGAGGGAGATTCGGCAGGTGGAACTGCAAAGCAAGGTCGCGATAGAAACATTCAAGCAATTTTGCCTTTAAAAGGTAAAATTTTGAACGTAGAGAAAGCGATGGAGCATAAAATTTACGAAAACGACGAGATTAAAAATATGTTTACCGCCATTGGTGTTAGCATAGGTACTCCTGAAGATGATAAGGCTTTGAACATGACGAAACTTCGTTATCACAAAATCGTAATCATGACGGATGCCGATATTGATGGTTCGCACATTACAACTTTAATTTTAACTTTCTTCTATCGTTACATGAGGGCTTTGATTGAGGCTGGTTATGTTTACATTGCATCTCCACCACTTTATCAGGTTAAAAAAGGTAAAGAATTTGAATATTGCTGGAATGATGTGCAACGCGATGCTGCTGTACAACGCTTAAAAGGCGCAGGTAAAGAAGATAGCGTACACATACAACGTTATAAAGGTTTAGGTGAAATGAACGCAGAACAGCTTTGGGATACAACTTTGAATCCGGCTACGCGTACTTTATTACAGGCTACAATTGAAAGTGCTGCAGAATGCGATCATACTTTTTCTATGCTAATGGGCGATGAAGTTGCACCACGTAGAGAATTTATTGAGCGTAATGCAAAATATGCTAAAATTGATGCTTAATCCTTAAATCTTTAAAGGGAATTTCAAAAGCACAGAAAATAAAAAACCTCTTCGAGTTATACTTGAAGAGGTTTTTACATTTACATTGATAATTGTAGAGTCAACTATCAAACTTTGCTTTGCCATTTCTCCATCCGGATTAAAGGCGCTGGCTAACTAACCATCCCAAATTATGAGATGTAACTAAAAACTATCTTTTTACAAAATATAGTACGAGCCCATAGGTGCAAGTTCGGTTTGAGGTTTATCCTCATATAATTTGTTATCATCCAGCATCTGTAATAAATCCCTTTCAATAGTTCTGCAAATGGTTGTTGTGGGTGTATCTGTTGGCTTATTCTCAAATGGATCTTGCAAATGCACAGCCATTTTTTCAACCAATAAGAAAAATGCAGCAATGGCAACAACTAGCGGAACTTCCATGTATCCAAAATATTCTATCAAACCAAATGGCAACAAAACGATAAATAAATGGATAGACATGCTTATATATTTGCTATAAGTTACCGGAAACACTGTGTTTTTAATCCTTTCAGAGCCGCCCATGTGGTTACATAAGGCAGTAATGGTTTTATCAATTTCAATTTGCTGATATTTATTAATCCATCCTTCTTGCAAGGCTTTTTTCAAATCCATCGCATGTAATTCTAAAATGGTAACCGTAACATTTTTACGCGTTTTTAAAAAAGCCATTTCTTCCGGAGATAAATATTGCTCAAGTCCTTTGCGTGGATTAAAACCCCTTAAAGACTGACTTAAAGCATAACACCATGCAATTTGTCGTTTAATAAATTTTTGTTTAAAATGCTCAATGTCGTCCTGCCCGTATGGATTTTCTACAAAAGATAATATCTGACGGGAGATTGATCGTGAATCGTTAACAATTGCACCCCAAAGTATTCTGGCTTCCCACCATCTATCGTAAGCCTGGTTAGATCTGAATGCTAATAAAAGTGAAATAACGGTACCTAAAAGTGCGGGAACTGCTACCGGAATGGAGATGCGTGTAATGTGAAAATTTTGGTAGAGTACAACAATACCTACGGAGTAGGTTATTACAAAAAGTAATTCTGTTTTAATCTTTCCAAATATATAGGTGAGCGGAATATTATTGCGTAACAGCATGGTAATTTGATTTAAATTGATGAGTGGTTAGGCGGTTGCCTCTATAAGCTCTTTTTCCGGGATTTTGGTGTCAATTAAGTTTTCCGGAACACGAATGTTGTTAATGTCTAATTCCAGAACAGCACATCCAGAACGTTCTGTTAAAAATTTTGGATTGATACTGTACTTATTAATCGGACAAAAATTGTATGCTTTTGGATAGGCGATGAAATCAACGTCAAAAGCTTCGATAAAATTTTTAAAGGCGGCAACTGTACTTCCATAGAAATATTCTACTCCAGTTGTAGCAACCTGATTTGGAAACTTTTCTCGGTATTGATTTAGAGTTTGATAAAATTCGTCGCTCACATTTTCGTAATCACGGCTGCGGCGACTTAACATTAACATATCAGTAATAGAATCTGACAGTTTAAATGCATGTAAAAAGATTATGTTTAATTTTTCATGCGGTTGGTCTTGAACAAGCGCATCGATAATTTTAGTGCTTTCTAAATTGAAATCTGTTGGTACTAATACTGTTTTCATGGCTGTGCTTTTTAAATTGATAAATATTACATTACAATTTTAAGCCATAGAGATTACAGCGAAATAAGAGCAGGATTAAAACGAGATTAGAATTGGAAAAACTTATTCTTTGCAAGAATAAATCTGCCTAAATTTATCCCTTTTAGGAATGTATTGGTATCATTACCTTAATTTCAGTACCAACACCAACCTGAGATTTGATGCCAATGCTGCCTCGATGCAGGCGGATAATATTTAATGAGAGTGGTAAGCCAACGCCATAACCTTTAAATTCATTGGTGTTTGATGCCCTGTAAAAAGGCTCGAAAATATGCTGAATATCAGATTGTGGAATACCAATACCTTTATCGGTAATCGCCACAGAAACAGTATTTTGATTGGCCTCTATTAATACGGTGACTATATTATTATTTGAATATTTGCAGGCATTACTTACAATGTTTGAAATGGCCAATTTTACCAGGTTTTTGATTGCTCTGATTACCAATTGATTTTCATCATCCGGTAGTTTACTCAAATCCACTTCAATTTTATTTTCCGGATGAACCAGGCTAACGGCTTCTATAACTTCCCAAACAATTTCATCCACTCTAACTAATTCCCAAGGTTGGTTTTTGCCATTAAAGCCAGATTGTGCCAAGCCTAGTAAACTGGTTAGAATGTGCTCTAATCTATCGGCTTCATCTTTAATTTTTGTTAAGGCTATGTGTTGCTTTTCTGCATCCTGTTTGGTGTTTATGGCAAGCTCAAGTTCACCACTAATTACCGTTAATGGTGTACGTAACTCATGCGAAGCATTGCTTATAAAGTTGTTTTGTGTTTCGAAAGCTGTTTCTAAACGATTTAACATATTGTTAAAAGTTTCAGCAAGCTGAGTCATTTCATCTTTGCCTTTCTTAACATCAAGGCGCATGTGTAAATTCTCAGCTTTCATGTGCTTTACGCTTTTAATAATTTTCCGTAAAGGGCGAAGCATGTAATCAGAAAATTTCCACCCAACAATAAAGGATAAAAATACCGATAGGAAAAAACCAATGATTAGGATTTTTTGCAGGTCTTTCAGCTCTCTAAAACCTACCGGATCATTCGCTGATACAATTACTATATAACTTCCGGAAGTATTTTTAAAAAATTTACCTGCATAAAAATGATTATCGGTTCTATACCTTGCAGTTAAACCAGCATTAATTCTTTTATAAAAACTTGAGGGAAGCTCTCTGTCTAGTTTTTTTTCGGTTTTCCCGGCTTCAATAATATATTCTCTTTCTGATGGAAGGCGCTCTAAATATTGGTTACGCATTTTAGCGTATGCGCTATTGTTAACATCTTTGTAAAGTTTTATTTGGGCTGCAATGTTAACCCTTGCCTCTAAACGTTTATAAAAATCTTCGAAAGCAAATTCATTAGAAAAATACCAAACAAAACCACTTAACAGGGAAATAATTACTGCAGAAAGTATTACGAAAAGTAAGGTGATTTTTTTGGCGATAGACATTATTGTTCTCTTAAAACATAACCCAAACCAACAGCAGTACGGATTAATTTAGGTTCGTAATTTTTATCGATTTTTTTACGTAAATAATTAACATATACATCAACAACGTTGGTGCCGAGGTTAAAATCAATATCCCAAACACTCTCTAAAATATCAATCCGAGATAATATTTTCGATTTATTTTTAGCCATAAACTCCAATAACCTGTATTCAGTAGCAGTTAAAATAATATCTTCATTGTTTCGCTGAACGGTTTTGGCGCTTACGTTTATCTTCAAATCAGCAATATGAATAATTTGATCGCTAGCAGGAGCGCCGCTATATCTTCTTAATAAGGTTCTTATCCGGGCAAAAAGCTCGGCAAACTTAAATGGTTTAATCAGGTAATCGTCGGCGCCGTTATCTAGTCCATTTACCACATTTTCTGTAGTACCTAATGCCGTGAGCATAATTACGGGTGTATTGGGCTTTTGCTCTTTTATAATTTTGCATAATTCTAATCCATTAATGCCGGGTAGCATAATATCAAGTATAATTAAACTAAAATCATTATTTAAAGCCATTTGCTTGCCTATTAAACCATCAGGAGCAATACTCACTTCAAAACCTTCTTCAGTTAAACCTCTTGAAATTACTGAAACCACATTTGGCTCATCTTCAACAATTAACAAATTCATATTTCAGTAATTAATTTAAAGGATTGGGAATTAACAAATCTTTATTGATTAGATTATCGTAAAATAAACATTAAAGTTTATCAACAAAAAAATAACATAAAAAAAGCCTTTCGCTTAACGAAAGGCTAAATTATAAAAAAATGAATTTAGATGCCCTTTTCTGATTTTTCTTTTAAGGATGCTAAACCACTTTCAAAATCTTTTCCTATCATTTTATCCATACCACCCATAACCAAACACATCCATTTGCTTATAAAATTATTTTCGCCACTCATGGTCCAGGTTACTTTGCTGCCACCATTATCAGGTGCAATATCAAATTTTGTATCTGCATGGCTTTCAAATGGTTCTTTAAAAAATAAATCTATATCTACTTGTTTATTTGGCTCTGCTTTTAAAATTTTCATTTCACCAGAACCCGTTTCTTTGCCCACCCATGCGTAAACATGTCCAGGTTCGCATGGCGTTCCTTCAAAGGTTGTTTTGGCTGTAGGTTCCATTTTTGCCCATGGGTTCCAGGTGTAGAATTGATTAAAATCAGCAATGTTTCTGTACACTACGCTATCTGAAGCATTTATAGTTGTACTTCTGCTTACTGAATAAGTTTTGGGTAAAAAGAAACTTCCTACCACCAGAATTATTGCCAATACAACAATAATTCCCAATAATACTTTTAAAAATTTCATATTCTATTAGTTTGGTTACCTAAATTTAAAATATTCAACCTAACGACACAAATTTTTTAAACGATATTAATTTTGGGTTTAGGATTGTTGAGCTTAAAATGCATTAAATCAGCAATCGATTGAGCTTTTTGCTTAATGGCTTCTGCATTTGTTCCTTTAAATAAATCATCAACAGTGTTATAAAATAAGCCTTTCCACTCTTCAAATTCAGCTTGATGTAAGTCAACTTTCTTGTGCAAATCGAAATGTGTAAGCATTGGGTTGCCTTTATAAATTGCTTTCCCAAATAGAATACTTTCCCAAAAATCGTACATTTTAGGCAGGTGATGCAACCAATCTACTTTTGCAACATCCGTAAAAATTGGTCCGATTTTATTGTTTTGCTCCACTTTTTTATAGAAAGTATCAACCAAAAGTATAATGTCTTTTCTATCTCTAATATCACTTTTCATGCTGATGCAAATATGGAGTTATACGGACTTTTAAAATATGGTATGAATAAGTTTGAAGATTATCTTTGAAGAATAAGATGCAAATTCTCATAATCGATGATGGCTTTATGCTTCATTAAAATATCGCCACCAATGATACAGCCAATTGGCGGGTGCCCAAATTGTTGGTAGGTATCGCTTACCGATTGCAAATCAAATGCTACAGTTTCATAGTAAGGAATTTTCAACCTACCGATTTTTAACTCAGGAATAGTAGCTTGTATGGTTGTTGTAGTTGTAAAAAGTGTTGCGGCATTAATTTCTTCAGATACTGTAATGGTTTCAGCAAGATGCTTTTCAATTAATGATTTATCAAAAACACTTCTCGAAGCGCCGGTATCCAGAACGGCAAAATGCTTTTCCTTAAAAACAACAACTTCCACCAAAAGGTGGAAGCCATCATCTTGTAAGTTTATAAGTTTAAGTGGAATAGAAATTGTTTTCATAATAATTTAATCATTGAGGCTTAAAACAGAAGACGTTAAACTTCTAGCTGCGTTGCTTCAATTCTCTAAATATTAAACCAATTTCATATCAGCTAATACGCTATTCATGTTTCTAACGGCATCGGCACTTTTGTTAAATGCAGTTTGCTCATCATCAGTTAATTTAAAATCGATAATTTTTTCCCAACCATTTCTGCCAATAATAACTGGTACGCCCAAGCAAATATCGTTTTGGCCATATTCACCTTCCAAAGAAACGCAGCAAGTGAAAAGTTTTTTCTCATCACGTAAAATAGCTTCAACTAAAGCGGCGCCGGCTGCACCGGGTGCATACCATGCAGATGTTCCAATTAAGCCAGTAAGTGTTGCGCCACCAACCATTGTATCAGCAGCCACTTTATCGAGCGTAGCTTTATCCAATAAATTGCTTACAGGTAAACTCTGGTAAGTAGCTAAGCGAGTTAACGGAATCATAGTTGTATCTCCGTGTCCGCCAATAACAAAACCTTGTAAATCATTTGGGTTACAATCTAAAGCCTGAGATAAATAGAATTTGAAACGAGAACTATCTAAAGTGCCGCCCATACCAATAATGCGATTTTTTGGTAAACCTAAAGATTTCAATGCCAAATAGGTCATTGTATCCATTGGATTACTAATTACAATGATAATCGCCTCTGGCGAAAATTTTAATATATTTTCTGCTACACCTTTTACAATGCCGGCATTAATTCCAATAAGTTCTTCACGGGTCATGCCTGGTTTACGTGGTAATCCCGATGTAATAACTACCACATCCGAACCAGCTGTTTTGCTGTAATCATTTGTTACACCCGAAATTTTTGTATCGAAGCCTAAAAGGGTAGCCGTTTGCATCATATCTATGGCTTTACCTTCGGCGAAACCTTCTTTAATATCTAATAATACAAGCTCGTTAGCCAGTTCTTTGCGTGCAATGTTATCTGCACAAGTTGCGCCTACAGCGCCTGCTCCTACAACCGTTACTTTCATATATCTATATTTTTTATGGTTTGCTGTTAATTACCTATCGAAGGTATAAATAAATATAAGGTTTAAAAATGCTTTTCAAAACTTTATGACTACTAGTCTGTTAAAACTTTAAACACATTATGAGATTAAATACCTACAAAGTTTTTCTTCTTTTAGCCATCTCCATTCCAGCATTGTTCGCTTTTTCTATTCTAGAAAATCAACATAAAGAAGATTTAAAAAATCAGCCAATAGCTAAAATAGATTTTAATAAATTTCAGGGAAAATGGTATTCATTAACCAGCATACCAACTTTTTTAGATAAAAAATGGCGTAAAACAATAGAAAACTACACGCTAAAAGATAATCGTTTTGATGTTTTTACCACTTATTATAAACAAGGTGAAGCTGAAGAGCAATCTATAAAATCTAAATTATTTTTTTATTCGGATGAACCGGATGGAAAGATGAAGGCGCAATTTTTTTGGCCTATAAAGGTTGGTTATTGGGTAATCGAGCTGCCCCAAGATTACAGTTATCTAGTAGTAGGTCACCCAGATAAAAAGTATCTTTTTATTATGTCTCGCAAACCAAATCTTGATAAAAACCTAATGCAGCAAATTGTAGAAAGATGTAAAAATAAAGGTTATGATGTGAGCAAATTGGTTAGTCAGGAGCATGAATAATTTAATTAATACGCAAATAAATATGGAAAACAAACCAATCTCTAATATCGATTTGAATGCCTTTGCCGGAAAATGGTATTCATTATATTCTATCCCAACTTTAATGGATAAGAATTGGAAACAAACAACAGAAACTTATACATTAAAAGATGATGATCATTTCGATGTTTTAACAACTTACCATAAAGAAGGTAATCCGGAAGAAAAATCCATCACTTCAAAATTGTTTTTTTATGATGAGAAAGCTGACGGCGATATGAAAGCTCAATTTTTGTGGCCTTTCAAAATTGGTTATTGGATTATAGAATTGGCAGATGATTACAGTTATGTTGTGGTAGGTCATCCCGACGAAAAATATCTTTTTATTATGGCAAGAGCACCTAGAATGGAAGCTGATTTGTTAACTGATATAATTGAAAGATGCCGTGTAAAAGGATATGATGTAAGTAAATTGACAAGTCAGGAACATTTTTAGCCAAACGTATTGCATTTGTCATTTTAATAAAGAAACCATTTTCTGGCATTAATATAGAGCCAGCATCAACATAAATAAAATAAATAATGAAAGTATTAATGATTTTAACATCCCACAGCGAATTGGGAAATACAGGTGAAAAAACAGGTTTTTGGATTGAAGAATTTGCGGCTCCATATTATGTTTTATCAGATGCAGGAGTAGAAATTACCCTTGCATCGCCAAAAGGTGGTCAGCCGCCTATCGATCCAAAAAGCGATGCTCCGGATGCGCAAACCGAAGCAACAAAAAGATTTAAAGCTGATGAAGAATTAAAAGATAAGCTTAGCAAAACACATAAACTGGCTGAAATAAATGAAGCCGATTACAATGCTGTTTTTTACCCGGGCGGACATGGACCACTTTGGGATTTGGCAAACGACGAGAAATCAATTTCTTTAATTGAATCTTTTTACAATGCTGAAAAACCTGTTGCTTTTGTATGCCATGCACCTGGAGTTTTAATAAAAGTTAAGGATAAGGATGGCAATCCTTTAGTAAAAGATAAACAAGTTACCGGTTTCTCAAATACTGAAGAAGAAGCTGTTAAGTTGACAGATGTTGTGCCGTTTTTGCTGGAAGATGAATTGCAAAAGCTTGGTGGGCATTATAGTAAAGGTGCAGATTGGAGTTCTTATGTTAAAAAAGATGGTTTGTTAATTACCGGACAAAACCCAGGTTCATCAGAAGAAGCTGCAAATGTGCTTTTAGAAACTTTGAAAGGATAATATCCTATTTTTTCGTGAAATCAAAGCCGAAATAGAATTTTATTTCGGCTTTTTTTGTGCATAATAATTTGAGTTTTTTGTTGATAAAATTTGACAAATCAGCCTATCAAAATCCTTATTTTTGAAGAACCGTTATTATTCTGAACGGCTAATTCTTTAACCAGCGTATGTACTTAATTTTTGATACTGAAACCACGGGTTTGCCGCGTAACTACAATGCACCAATTACCGATACCGATAACTGGCCGCGTTGTGTTCAAATTGCATGGCAATTGCATGATGAGATGGGGCGATTGGTTGAGCATCAGGATTATCTGGTTAAACCGGAAGGATTTAATATTCCTTATGATGCTGAAAGAATTCATGGTATTTCGACCGATTTAGCCGTTGAACAAGGCATTTCTTTTGATGAAATGCTCGCTAAATTTAACGAAGTACTGAACAAAGCAAAGTTCATTGTTGGCCAAAACGTTGGCTTTGATGTGAATATAATGGGTTGCGAATTTCATCGCTTTGGTGTTGCAAATCGAATGGCAGAAATGCCGGTTTTAGATACCTGTACAGAAGTTACTGCGCAACTTTTGCAATTGCCGGGCGGTAGAGGTGGTAAATTTAAATTGCCAACTTTAACCGAATTGCATAGCTATTTATTTGGCGAACCATTTAACGAAGCACACAATGCAACGGCCGATGTAGAAGCTACCACACGTTGTTTTCTGGAGCTGGTAAAACGCGAAGTATTTAAGAAAGAAGAACTTTTAGTTGATGCCGAATATTTCCCGCAATTTAGAGCGGTAAATCCTGCAACAATTAAAGGAATTGGCTTAAAACACATCAATTTAAAGGCCGCGTCTGATGAAATTCGTAAACGCATTCAAAAAGCTGAAGGTGGTGGGATTTCTAAACAAGAATTAGAAGGTAATAAGCAGGAACTTGCTGCGGCAACCTTTGTGCACTTACACAATCATACACAGTTTTCAGTTTTACAAAGTACCATCAGTATACCCGATTTGGTTAAAGCTGCGGCTGCAAATAAAATGCCTGCCGTTGCCATGACCGATCATGCCAATATGATGGGCGCTTTTCACTTTGTGAACAATGTTTTAAACCATAATAAAGCTGCAGAAGCTAAAAATGCTGCAGCTATAGAAGCTGGTGAAAGACCAACTGAAATGGTTATGACACCAATTGTTGGTGTCGAATTTTTTGTGTGCGATAATCATTTGGACAGAACTGCAAAAGATAATGGTTACCAAATGGTGCTTTTGGCAAAGAACAAAAATGGTTATCACAACCTGGCCAAAATGTCGTCTATTGCTTACACGAAAGGTTTTTACTACGTTCCACGTATCGATAGGAACGTAATTGAGCAATACAAAGACGATATCATCGTACTTTCCGGAAATCTATCGGGAGAAATTTCGAGTAAGATTTTAAACATGGGCGAAACCCAGGCCGAGGAAGCATTGATTTGGTGGAAAGAGAAGTTTGGCGATGATTTTTACATTGAGGTAATGCGCCACAATCAGGAAGATGAAAATCGTGTAAATGAATCACTGATATTACTGGCAAGAAAACATAATGTTAAGCTGGTAGCTACAAACAATATTTATTACATCAACAAAAAAGATGCAAATGCGCATGATATTTTGCTTTGTGTAAAAGATGGTGAGAAGCAGGCAACACCAATTGGTCGTGGACGTGGTTACCGTTATGGCTTGCCAAATCAAGAATATTATTTCAAATCTGCCGATGAAATGAAATCGCTTTTTGCCGATTTGCCAGAGGCGATTTTAAACATACAGGAAATAGTAGATAAGATTGAAACCTACAAACTTGCCCGAGAAGTTTTACTTCCAAAATTTGATATTCCTGAGGAGTTTTTAGTAGCTGAAGATGAAGCTGACGGTGGTAAACGTGGAGAGAATAAGTATTTAAGGCACTTAACTTACGAAGGTGCAAAAAAACGTTATGGTGTTTTAACGCCTGATGTTACCGAGCGGTTGGATTTTGAATTGGCAACGATTGAGAAAACCGGTTACCCGGGATATTTTTTAATTGTTCAGGATTTTATTGCAGAGGCCAGAAGGAGGGATGTTTCAGTAGGACCGGGTCGTGGTTCGGCGGCAGGTTCTGTAGTGGCTTATTGCCTTTGGATTACCAATATCGACCCTATTAAATATGACCTCCTTTTTGAGCGTTTCTTAAATCCCGATCGTGTTTCCATGCCCGATATCGATATCGATTTTGATGATGAAGGTCGTGGGCGTGTAATGGAATACGTAATTAATAAATACGGTTCTAGTCAGGTCGCTCAAATTATTACCTATGGTACAATGGCTGCAAAGTCATCCATAAGAGATACGGCAAGGGTTTTAGATTTACCACTTTTTGAAGCAGATAAAATTGCAAAGCTGATTCCGAATATGAAGCTTGCAAAAATCTTCAATCTTGATGAAAAAGCGCTAAAAGATGCATTACGTCCGGATGAATACGAACGTGTTGTTGAACTTAAAAACATGGGCGGGCTTAAAGATTTAAGCGCCGAAACCATTCAACAAGCGCAAGTTTTAGAAGGTTCGTTAAGAAATACTGGTATTCATGCCTGCGGTGTAATTATTACTCCAAGCGATATCACCAATTTTGTTCCGGTAGCAACCGCAAAAGATTCTGATTTATATGTAACCCAGTTTGATAACTCCGTTGTAGAAAGCGCTGGTTTATTAAAAATGGACTTTTTGGGTTTAAAAACCCTTACTTTAATTAAAGACACGGTTAAACTTGTTAAGAAAAGACATAATATAGATTTAGATCCGGATAACTTCCCGATAGATGATGTAGCCACTTACGAACTTTTCCAGCGTGGAGAAACCATTGGTATTTTCCAGTACGAGAGTCCGGGTATGCAGAAATACATGAAGGAGTTAAAGCCAACGGTTTTTGATGATTTAATTGCCATGAATGCTTTGTACAGACCAGGACCGATGGAATATATTCCAAGTTTTGTTAGGCGGAAAAACGGCGAAGAAGATATAAAATATGATTTAG
Source organism: Pedobacter sp. Leaf132 (assembly GCF_920984695.1). Taxonomy (NCBI): domain Bacteria; kingdom Pseudomonadati; phylum Bacteroidota; class Sphingobacteriia; order Sphingobacteriales; family Sphingobacteriaceae; genus Pedobacter; species Pedobacter sp. Leaf132. Next base: position 292,914 of record NZ_CAKLBO010000005.1, read on the forward strand.
ATGCCTGTGAGGAATACTTAAAGGAAACCTATGGTATTACCGTTTACCAGGAGCAGGTAATGCTTTTATCGCAAAAATTAGCAGGTTTTACCAAAGGTGAGGCCGATGTGTTGCGTAAAGCAATGGGTAAAAAACAGAAGGATGTTTTGGATAAGATGAAGCCTAAGTTTGTGAAGCAAGCTTCAGAAAAAGGACATGCCGCGGATACATTAGAAAAAATCTGGAAGGATTGGGAAGCTTTTGCATCTTATGCCTTCAATAAATCTCACTCTACTTGTTACGCCTGGATTGCTTATCAAACTGCGTTTTTAAAGGCACATTATCCGGCAGAATATATGGCAGCTGTACTTTCCAATAACATGAGCGATATTAAACAAGTAGCTTTTTTTATGGAAGAATGTCGGCAAATGGGCGTAACTGTACTGGGTCCTGATGTAAACGAATCTGACTTAAAATTCTCTGTTAATACAAACGGAGAGGTTCGTTTTGGCATGTCGGCGGTTAAAGGCGTAGGTGAAAAAGCGGTAGAAAGTATCATCGAAGAAAGATTAGAAAAAGGAACTTACAACAGCATTTACGATTTCGCGAAACGCTCTAACACAAGAATTGTAAATAAAAAAGCTTACGAAAGTTTTGTATATAGCGGTGCCTTTGACGCTTTCGGGCATCATAGAGCGCAATATTTTTACATCGGGCCAAATGATAAAATGAATGGTATCGAGAAAATAATCAAATACGCTAACGATTTTCAGAATAATGAAAACACATCTCAAGGTTCGTTATTTGGTGGCTCAAAGGCAGATATGATTTTAGAACCATCTTTACCGGTATCGCCAGAGTGGGCTTTAATGGATAGGTTGAAATACGAAAAAGATGCTATCGGTATCTTTCTTTCGGGCCATCCTTTGGATAATTATAAGTTAGAGCTCGATAAATTCTGTACGCATGGCGTTCGCCAGTTAAGCATTATTAATAAAGTACGCATGGGCGATACGAATGAAGATGTTTTAGCTGAATTTGAAAAATTAAAAAACCGCGAACTTTGTGTAGGTGGTTTGGTTGTAACAGCCTCGCAACGTATAACTAAAACCGGCAAGCCGTTTGGTACTTTCGTTTTCGAAGATTATGATGATGCCAGCGAAATGGCACTTTTTGGAGAAGATTTCCTGAAGTTTAAATCTTTCTTAACCGAAGGTTATTTCCTTCAAATTAGAGGCAGAGTAGGCGAGCGTTTTGGAAAAGCCGGCGATTGGGAATTTAAAGTTACTTCAATAAACTTAATGTCTGAGCTGCGAGATAAACTAGCAAAAACAATTACCATTCAGGTTCCGATAGAAAAGGTTAATGACGAATTGATGCGCCAGATTGAAGAAATATTAGCAGACAATAAGGCAAATTCCGAACAGCAAAACTGTCAGCTAAATTTTGCAATTTACGATAGAGAAAAGGAGTTTATGTTAGATTTGCCTTCTAAAAATTTAAAGATAAACCCTAACAACAAGTTCTTAGAACAAATAACCGGATTGAATGTTGTAAATTATAAGTTAAACTAAGATAAACATTCTCATTACAAGGCACGAAACAATCTCAACTATAACGGTTGCTTCGTGCCTTGCAATGAAGAAAGTGTGAGACAAACCACGCAAATGTCAAATTGGCATTACACTATTGGTGGCATTAGAATTGAATATATATATTTGAACATAAAAAAATAGATTATGGCATTAGAAATCACAGATGCAAACTTCGAGGAGCTTGTATTAAAATCAGATAAACCAGTATTAGTAGATTTTTGGGCAGAATGGTGTGGCCCTTGTCGCATGGTGGGTCCGGTAGTAGAAGAAATCGCTAAAGAATATGATGGCAAAGCTATCGTTGGTAAAGTTAACGTAGATAACAACCCTCAAATTTCTATGCAATTCGGTATCCGTAACATTCCTGCATTACTATATTTTAAAGATGGTCAGGTTGTTGATAAACAAGTTGGTGCGGTTCCAAAATCAGTATTAGCTGAAAAATTAAATAAGCAATTAGCTTAATTCAATAAAGCTTGCTTTATTAAAATATATAACCCGAATTCGTTACAGAGTTCGGGTTTTTTATTACAGATATTTTTTGTTCTTTTATCTAACAAAATCATAACTAATGAAACTATCCAACTGTAAAACATCAACATTTATAATTTCTTGCTGCCTTATTAATTTAGGCATTTCAGCAATTGCTTCGGCACAAACTCCTGTAGAAACTCAAAAGGCAACGGCAGATTTTAAACCCGCTTTTGATGGTCAAACCAGAATTGCAGGTGTTAAAACGAAAACAGAACTCAATATTTCTATCCTTAACGATAAACTTGATCGCCCTTGGGCAATTTCAGAGCTTCCAAAAGGTGGTTTTTTAATCACTCAAAAAGCCGGTAACATGGTAATTTTAACAGCAGATGGAAAATTAAGTAAAACGATAGAAGGTTTGCCGAAGGTAGATGATTCTGGCCAGGGCGGTTTGTTGGATGTAACTTTAGATCCAGATTTTGCTAAAAACAGAATGATTTATTGGGCTTATTCCGAGCCGCAAGATAAGGGCGTTTTACTAGCCATTGCAAAAGGCAAATTAGCGGCTAGCGAAACTTCAATCGAAAATCAAACCATTATTTATCGTGCTACGCCAGCTTACGGAGGTAAACTTCAATATGGTTCAAGAATTGTGTTTGATAAAAACGGTAACTTGTTTGTGAGTACAGGAGAGCGTTCAGGCGGCGATATCAGAATTCAGGCACAGTATTTAAACTCATCATTAGGAAAAATTCTGCATTTATCTAAAGATGGTAAACCTGTTCCAAATGGTCCTTTTGCTGGTAAAGCAGATGCCCGACCAGAAATTTATGCTTTAGGTTTACGTAACCCTGATGGTTTGGCTATTAACCCTCTAACAGGCGATTTATGGGAAGCTGAATTTGGACCAAGAGGTGGTGATGAAGTAAATTTAATTAAACCTGGTAAAAATTATGGCTGGCCAATTATTACTTACGGAACAGAATATAGCGGTAAGAAAGTAGGGGATGGCATTCAGCAAAAAGAAGGAATGGAACAGCCGGTTTATTATTGGAACCCAAGTATTTCACCTGGTTGCATTGCGTTTTATAACGGTAGCGCTATAGCCGAGTGGAAGGGAAATCTTTTTGTAGGCGCATTAAGCGGTTCTCATATTATCAGATTGGTAATTAAAGATAATAAAATCGTTGGCGAAGAGCGCTTGCTCGAAGGCAAAGGCGAACGTTTTAGAGATATGGTTGAAGGTAAAGATGGCGCCATGTACAGCGTTACCGACAATGGAAAACTTTATAAAATAGCGAAGAAATAAAAGAATCATTATAAGACTTCACGGTCATCCTGAGCTTCCCGAAACTTGGGGAAGCTCAACGTGACAACCACAGCCGAATGAAAGGTCTTATGATAAATTCTCTTTTGAATTAAATTTATTTTTTTTGGAAATGAATGTTCAGCAATTCTTCGCAATTTCAGTCCCACTGTCCGTTATAGCTCCGATGAAAAATCGGAGGCTGCCACTGCCATTGGGTTTATGAACTGTGGATAGTAGCACAGATTAGCCAAAATCAATATCTGAAGTTCTTATAGTATTTGTCATTCTGAGCTTGTCGAAGAATTTATTAAAAACATTTCGACAGGCTCAATGTGACAGTTATGATGTGATTTACGAAAAATAAATTGCTTCGCCCTTCATATATCTTTTATTAGCTTTACTCTATGCAGGAACTTAATTATGAAAACGAGTCGGGCTATGGAAACCTCGAATTATTAGCAAAACAGGTTGTTGAAGGTTTTATTACAGGTTTACATAAAAGTCCTTTTCATGGGTTTTCTGTAGAATTTGCCGAGCACAGGCAATATAACAATGGCGATAATGTTAAAAATATTGATTGGAAATTATACGCCAAAACCGATAAGCTCTACAGTAAAAGGTTTGAGGAAGAAACCAATCTTCGTTGTCAGTTTGTTATCGATGTTTCTTCGTCGATGTATTTCCCCGAACCAAAAAACAATAAATTAACTTTTGCAATTCAAGCGGCGGCATCATTAATGTACTTGTTAAAAAAACAAAGAGATGCTTTTGGTTTAAGTCTTTTCGCGGATGAAATTTTATTAAATACACCCGCAAAATCTACAACTGTTCATCAAAAATATTTATTTACCAAGCTTGATGAGTTATTGCAAAAACCCAAAGTTAATGCACAAACAAATTTGAGTGAAGCCTTGCATCAGGTGGCAGAGTTGATACATAAACGATCATTGGTAGTAATTTTCAGCGATTTATTTAATACGCAAACCAACACTCAAAAAACCGATGAATTTTTTGATGCCTTGCAACATTTAAAATTTAACAAACACGAAATTGTTGTTTTCAACGTAGTTGATAAATCAAAAGAAGTTAATTTTGAGTTCGAAAATCGCCCTTATCAGTTTATAGATATGGAAACCGGCGATACAATTAAAGTTCATACCAACCAGGTTAAAGAAAATTATACAAATGCAGTAGCTGCTTACAGGCAAAATATTGCATTAAAGTGTGCACAATATAAAATTGATTTAATTGATGCTGATATTAGTGAAGGATTTTATCCAATATTACAGGCCTATTTAATTAAACGACAGAAGCTCGGTTAGTAAAAAAAACCTCCCGTATTTTGCAATACAGGAGGTATCAGATAAGGGTAACCGGAAAACTAAAAAACTAATTATGATTTTTTAGAATTTAACAAAATAGAAATCGCTTCGTGTTTTGTTATTTCAAAGGTGCACTTCAATTATGAAGTTTTAGTGAAGAATGCCTTTAAACGAAAGATAACATGCACTTTCATCATTAATTACAAATTTCCTCTTAATTCTTGTTCTCTTTCTAAAGATTCGAACAACGCTTTAAAATTACCTGCGCCAAAGCTTTGAGCGCCTTTGCGTTGAATAATTTCAAAAAACAAAGTTGGTCGGTCTTCTACCGGTTTGGTGAATATCTGTAATAAATAACCTTCCTCATCGCAATCAACCAAAATGCCTAAATCTTCAAGAATTTTAATTTCTTCGTCGATTTTGCCAACTCTTTGCGGCATCATATCGTAGTAAGCTTCTGGTGGAGCGCTTAAAAATTCTACACCACGCGATTTTAATTCTTTTACGGTACTAACAATATCTTTTGTAGCAACGGCAATGTGTTGTACGCCTTCGCCTTCGTAATATTCAAGGTATTCTTCAATTTGCGATTTCTTTTTGCCTTCTGCAGGCTCATTAATCGGGAATTTTGAAAAGCCATTACCATTGCTCATAACCTTGCTCATTAAAGCAGAATATTCGGTGTTGATTTGTTTATCATCAAAAGATAAAATATTAACGAAACCCATCACATCTTCATACCACTGCACCGCTTCATTCATTCTATTCCAACCCACATTTCCAACACAATGGTCAATGTATAAAAGTCCGGCATCAGCTGGTTTATAATCACTTTCCCAAACGCGATAACCCGGCATAAAAGTTCCTTTGTAATTTTTTCTTTCGATAAACATGTGCACCGTTTCGCCATAAGTGTATATGCCACTCATTTTAACTTCACCATTCTCATCGGTTAAAGTTTGCGGCTCTAAATATGATTTAGCTCCACGTTTAGTCGTTTCTTCAAACGCACTGTAAGCATCATCAACCCAAAGTGCTAAAACTTTAACACCATCGCCATGTTTTTTTACATGTTCAGAAATTGGATGCTCTGATTTTAAAGCCGTAGTTAATATTAACCTGATTTTGCCCTGCTGCAAAACATACGATGCACGGTCGCGAACACCAGTTTCTGGTCCGGCGTAGGCCAGACTTTGGAAACCAAAAGCGGTTTTATAATAATGAGCCGCCTGTTTAGCATTACCCACATAAAATTCTATATAATCTGTTCCATTAATTGGCAGAAAATCTTGTGCTTTAGATATTTTTTCTGCGAATGTTAGTGCTTCCATTTTTGTTGTATTGTGTTCGGATGCCGAATTAAGTATCCGAAGATTTTTTATTTAAGACCGAAGTCAATTAATTTTATTCAATAATTCTTTTATGTGATAAGTTTTCGAACTTCCGGCTAAAGACTTATCTTATTCTATATTTTCCTGCCAGCTTTTATGATAATTTTCATCCTCAATATCTAAAGCTTCCTGCGTTAACATTAAAGGTTTAAAAGGGTCAATCATTACAGCAAGTTCATCCGTTTTTTCTTTTCCTATCGATTTTTCAACCGTTCCGGGATGTGGCCCATGCGGAATGCCGCCGGGATGTAAAGTGATTTGTCCTTTTACCACACTTTTTCTGCTCATAAAATCGCCATCAACATAATAAAGCACTTCATCGCTATCTACATTACTATGGTTATATGGCGCCGGAATAGAATCTGGATGGTAATCATATTTACGTGGAACGAAAGAACAAACAACGAAGTTGTGTCCTTCAAAAGTTTGATGAACCGGTGGCGGTTGGTGCAAGCGACCGGTTATAGGCTCAAAATCGTGTATAGAGAATGCGTATGGGTAGTGGTAACCATCCCAGCCCACATAATCGAATGGATGCGTGCCGTATGTATACGGATAAATCAGGCCTTGCTTTTTAATGAGCACTTTAAAATCGCCAAATTCATCATGCGTTTGCAAATTTTCTGGTAATCTTAAATCTCGCTCGCAATACGGGGCATGTTCCATTAATTGTCCGTATTGGTTTAAATAACGTTTTGGTGGCCTCAACGGACTAAAACTTTCTACAATAAACAAACGATTATCTTCCGTGTCAAATTCCATTTGGTAAATAGTGCCACGCGGAATAATTAAATAATCGCCATAAACAAATTTAATTTCGCCAAAACCGGTTTTTAGTTTCCCCGAACCTTCATGCACAAAAATCATTTCATCAGCCTGGCTATTTTTATAGAAGTAATCTGTCATAGATTTTCTTGGCGCCGCCAAAACGATATGTAAATCGCTGTTCACCAAAACAGCCTTACGGCTTTTTAAAAAATCATCTTCGGGCTTAATTTTAAAACCTATTAAACTGGTGTGTTTAAGGTGCTTTTCGCGAGCTATTTTTGGCTCAACATTGTAAGGCTCGCCCAAATGTTTTACAATAGTAGGCGGGTGGCAATGGTAAACTAAAGAGTAAAGGCTAGAAAAACCTTCGGTTGATACCAACTCTTCGGCGTACAAATTTCCATCAGGTTTACGGAAAACCGTGTGCCGCTTTGCAGGAATTTGCCCCAATTTATGATAAACAGGCATATTGATTTATGTTAGGTTAGAAAAAAATCTTAATAATCGACTATTAAAACGGCAAGGCGTTTTAATCAAAAAGGTAGTTGCGGAAAATTACAGAGAATACTGAGCCATGATTAATTTAGATAGCATCTTATAGCGACGTGCAGCAATCGCGTCGTTCACTAAGTTAATATGTAATGCTTTTAAAATCATGGTTTTGATTCTGCTAAATTACAGATTTTATTTCGAAGATAAAATTTCTTTACATTTAGTTCTTTCTATCAATTGCTGAGCTTTTTTTGTTCTGGAAATCTCTATTTTAATTTTATGAATAGTATCCAAAGAATATTAAAGGGTTTACAATTCATAAACCCGGTTTCGAAAGAATGTATTGAGATTAAATAATTTTTTCATCATTTTAATTACTGCCCTAAATCATTAGCTTTACCACGTATTTTAACCAAATCGTATATGAAATTTGTATCCTACAAAACCGAAGACCAGGAGCATCTTGGCATTTTCAATAACGGACATATTTATAATCTTAATAGTTGCGATAAGCTTATCCCGGATAATATGAAGGAATTTCTGGAAGGTGGCGAAGTGTTAATGGAACGAGCTAAAAAGGTAGATGCTGACATAAAAAATGGCACCATACAAGCTAAAGAAGAGATATTTTACGAAATTTTGGCGCCCGTTCCGCACCCTACAAGTTGCAGAGATGGTTATGCTTTTAGGCAACACGTTGCTGCGGCCCGTAGAAACCGCAAGGTAGATATGATTCCGCAGTTTGATGAGTATCCGATTTTTTATTTTACAAATCATAATGCCATTCAGGGAACTGGTGATATCGAATGTATGCCCGACCATTTCGATAAGCTGGATTTTGAATTAGAATTAGCAATCGTGATTGGTAAAAAAGGTAGAAATATAAAGGCTTCAGAAGCTGATGATTACATTGCAGGTTACATGGTAATGAATGATATGAGCGCCAGAACTTTGCAGATGGAAGAAATGCTGCTGAATTTAGGTCCGGCGAAAGGCAAAGATTTTTCTACCGTAATTGGCCCTTGGTTGGTTACACCAGATGAACTGGAGCAATACAAAGTTGCGCCAAAGGATGGGCATGTTGGTAACGCCTATAATTTAAAAATGACTTGCCACGTAAATGGAATCGAAGTTTCTAGAGGCAACGCCGCCGACATGGATTGGACATTTGCCGAAATTATTGAACGTTGTGCCTACGGTGTAGATATACTTCCAGGCGATGTAATTGGTTCTGGTACGGTGGGTACGGGCTGTTTTCTTGAGCTTAATGGCACAGGTTTACTCAACGACCCTAATTACACAAGCCAATGGTTGCAGCCAGGTGATGTTGTAGAAATGGAAATCACCGGTTTAGGAGCGCTAACAAATACAATTACAAAGGCAAACACAGATTTTTCGATATTGGCTTTGAAGAAATAAGATAATTTGAAAAGCAGGTTTCGGTTTTCATATTAATGACCAATTAAGGCGATCGTCATTGCGAGTTCCGATTTTTCATTGGAACATGGCAATCTCATTTGAGTAAATAAATTCGTAAATGAGATTGCTTCAATCGATGAAAAATCGCTTTCGCAATGACGGCAAATTAAAGTTGGTGGATTTTTATTAGCATTTGTTGTTTATGCTTATTGACCCATTAAGTCGATCGTTATTGTGAGTTCCGATTTTTCATCGGAACGTGGCAATCTCATTTGAGTTGATGAATTCATTAACGAGATTGCTTCAATCGATAAAAAACCGCTTTCGCAATGACGGCAAACTAAAGTTGGTGGATTTTTATTAGCATTTGTTGTTTATGCTTATTGACCAATTATGGCGATCGTCATTGCGAGTTCCGATTTTTCATTGGAACATGGCAATCTCATTTGAGTAAATAAATTCGTAAATGAGATTGCTTCAATCGATGAAAAATCGCTTTCGCAATGACGGCTTTGATTGCCAATTATTGTTTATAATACTAATTTCCTGAATGTAATTTTTTAAAACCTTTCAACCGTGCTAACCCTCAAAACCGAAGATTTATCTGCTGTACAGCTTCAAGATTATTTGCAATATGCCATTGCGCCACGGCCAATTTGCTTTGCATCTACAATTGATAGCGATGGAAATATTAATTTAAGTCCATTTAGCTTTTTTAATATGTTTAGCACCAAGCCACCGATTTGTATTTTTTCGCCGGCGAGACGTGTACGAGATAATACAACCAAACATACGCTCGAAAACGTATTGCAAGTGAAGGAATGTGTTATTAATATTGTTAATTACGATATGGTGCAGCAAATGAGTTTGGCAAGCACCGAATATGCAAAAGGTGTTAACGAATTTGAAAAGGCAGGTTTTACCATGCTACCATCCGATTTGGTAAAGCCACCAAGAGTTGCGGAGGCACCTGTTCAATTTGAATGTGTAATTAATCAGGTTATCCCACTGGGAGAAAATCATGGAGCGGGAAATTTGATTCTGGCGGAAGTTAAACTCATCCACATCAATGAAGATATTTTAGATGCTACTGGAAAAATTGACCAGAAGAAAATTGATTTGGTTGCTCGTTTAGGCGGCGATTGGTATTGTAGGGTAACTGCCGAAAATTTGTTTAAAGTAGCAAAACCTTTAGCAAAATTGGGTATTGGTGTAGATAGTTTACCGCAATCGGTTCGCTTATCAAAAGTATTAACCGGCAATGATTTAGGTATGCTTGGAAATGTTGAACATTTGCCAGCAGATGAGGAAATCGATTTGGTTAGTCAATTACCCGAGGTTAAAGAAGTTTTAGATGCGACTATTGGCGATGCTTACACACGCGAACGCGAATTGCATGATTTAGCAAAATTGCAGTTGCAGAAAGGTAATGTAGAGCTCGCTCTAAAAATTGTTTTACTCTAAAAATTTTTAATATGAAAACTCTTGTAGCAGTAGACCAATACATTGCGAATTCGGCTGAATTTGCTATTCCAATATTAGAGCATCTTAGAGATTTGGTGCATAGGGCAGATGCCAGGATAGAAGAGCGAATGAAATGGAGCATGCCATTTTTTGAATATAAAGGAACGGTTTGCCACATGGCTGCATTTAAAAACCATTGCGTTTTTGGCTTTTGGAAAGGTTCACTAATTGAAGATGAATTAGGGGTTTTTAAAGAGCGTAGCGAAGCAATGGGCTTGCTGGGTAAAATAAAATCATTTGATGACTTACCAGAGGATGATATATTAATGGCTTATATACAACAAGCCACACAGTTAAATGAAGATGGAATAAAATTACCAGCAAAAATTAAAGCTACTCCTAAAGAACTTATTGTACCACAGTATTTTATCGATGCTTTGCAAGAAGATTCGAAGGCATTAGCCGTATTTCAAAACTTTAGTAATTCTAATAAAAAAGATTACGTTTTGTGGTTAGAGGAAGCTAAAACCGAAGCAACCAGGCAGCGTAGATTGGAAACTGCAATAGAATGGATTGCAGATGGAAAAACCAGAATGTGGAAATATATTAAGAAATAGTTGTTATAAAATACTAACCACTTTCATAAATCTGGTGCGGTAATGTCCATCCAAATCAGTAATAGTTACGCCTTTTGATTTACCTGAAGATGAATGAATAAATTTTATGCCATCATTATCGATAGAATAAATAATTCCAACATGGCCAATTCTACGTACTCGCGAATTACTTCCTGTAAATAAAATTACATCTCCAACTTTTGCACTGGCAAGGGTGGTTGCTTTACCGGTTGAACTAAATTCTCTTGATGAACGTGGTACTTTGAAACCAAAATTGCTAAATACATAGCTCACAAATCCTGAGCAATCAAAACCAACTTTTGGGTTGCTGGTAGCGTAGCGATAAGGAATACCTAACATGCTTTTAGCAAAATCAATAAGGCTTGTTGAGTTTGTAGATTTAGGCTCCTTTTGAGCTTCCTCGATACTTTTCGGAAGGTTTTCGCTCAACTTTTTAACCAATTCCTGATATTGGGCAGGCAGTTGAGTTTGGGCATTTACTGCAGTTGCAGACAAAATGAAAAACGAAATTACAGCTAATATTTTCTTCATATGTTGTTACCAAAGATAGAAAAATATTTTTAAGCAGGTTAAAATGTTGAAAACCAGTTAAAACAAAAGAAGCCCAACTAAGTTTGGGCTTCAGTTATATTTAATTTTTTACAGCGTAATTATATGCTCGGAAACATGGTTTGTGCCCTTTCTCCGATAAATGGTATTGGTTTTTTTTCGCCGTTAAAGGCGCCAATTAAACCTATAATCCAAAATACAAGAAAAACAACCTGAATAATTCTTAATAAATAATAAATGGCCGTACCTCCTGTTGAAAATAAAGCCAGGCCAATAAAAATACCTAAACCCCAACTTATAACCGTAGTTACAAGATGAAATAATAGCGTTTGCCTTAATTGATAGCGAGCCAGGTCGGTCTTATTATCTTTATACATGGCAAAATAGGCAATTAACCAGCCAATAAACCAGAAATAGCTTACAATAGAAGCGCTTTTACCATTGTCTGCTGATGCCGGATTTGTTTGAAAAGGATTATTTGTTTCCATATTTTAAATTATTGATTATCAATACTCTAATTAACAAATAATTTTTAAGATTTAAAGTTTTAAGGCGTTGTTACTGCAACTGGAATAATTTTTCCATTGAAAAATTTATGTCCGGTTCTGGCAAAATCTGCTACATATTTACCCATTTCAAAAGCCATTACAGGACTTTGGTATCCAGGAAAAGCGGCTTCTAACATTTCTGTTTGTGCAGAACCTAAAGCCAGGCAGTTTACTTTTATTCCAGTTTCTGCAAGCTCGAAAGCAAGGCATTCTGTAAGCGTGTGTAATGCTGCTTTACTAGCCGAGTAAGCCGCTAAGCCTGGAAATTTAATGCTCCCTTGAAAACCGCCCATACTACCAATGTTAACGATGTGTGTACCAGCTTGCATTAATGGAATAGTATTTTGTATCATTCTAAAATGCGATATCACATTACTTTGAAGCATCTCACCTAAATCTTGCTCAGTGGTTTCTAAAAATGGTTTATTAATTAATGTTCCAGCATTGTTAATTAGAATATCTATCGTACCTAAACGTTCTTTCAAAAAAGGAATTAAGGCCGCGTAATCATCAATAGCAATATCAAATTCTACAGGTAGTAATGTACAATCCGGATTAATGCTTTTTGCAATTTCTAAAAGTTTACGCAATTTATCTGCCGTACGGGCAATGGCAACAATTTTATTATTGTTTTGTAAACTGAGCTCTAATGCAGTTTCAAAACCAATGCCGCTGCTTGCACCTGTTATAATGATGTTCATCTTAATTCTTTAGTTAAAGTGCAAAGTTAATTAATCGCTTATAAGCTGCGAAACCGGATTTTTAATAACATGCAATCCATCCAAAATTAATTTGGTGTGTTCTGGCTCTTTTCCGGCTTTAATTTCAAGATATACCAGAATTTCTTTTTCTAGTTGATGAAAGATTTTTTTATGAAAGACCAGCTCCAGAATTTCTAAGGCACAAAGCCAATCCTGGCGATACTGCGTTTTAAGCTGACCGAAAATATTGCTTAATTTTTCAAACCCCATATTTGTTTCCCGTACTGCTCTAACCTGCTTATATAATTCGTGTAATTTAATGGTTTTATCATCGTAAACAACTTTGTGGGTTTTTTCTATACTAATTGGCGCAATTATTTCAAAAGCCTCTTTATCTGCCGCTCCATTAAATACCGAAACAATTTTAGCTCCAACTGCCATATCATAATTGCCCCATTCCGGTTTAAATAATATGTTGCCGTTGCTTTCGGTAACTGTACAATTTGTAAATGTTATGAGTATAATTTTATCATCAGCTTTTAAAATTTTCTGCGTTAGGGCATCTATCGAAATACCGCTCTCAAAAACTAATGAAACTTGTTTATTTAACCCAATACCAGCAGCTTTAAGTTCATTATCGTTGTAATCTTCAAGCGGTTTTAAACTGTTTTTTAACCTTCCAACCGGCGATGAAAAACCATCGGCGTGATAATTTTTTCCATGGTTTTTTAACTGTTTGCCATTTAAAGCCAAAGCACTTGGGCCCGTTGTTTTAATAAAAGTTAATTCGTCATTAGCATCTACACCAACATCGGTAAAAACCCCACTAATTTGAAGGCCCGAACTGTACACTGCAGTTGCAATATTTTTACAGGCAATGGCTTTCATAATGCTTTCAGTGCCGCCACGCCTAAATGCCATCGTATCGGCAAAGCTTTCTAAAACATCAATCAGATTTTGAAAAGTTGGCGTTACAAAAAGTTGCGGCTGTGTTTTTGTAATGTCGTATTGGTAATTTATTGTATCAATAGTGTACCATAACTTTTTTACCTCTTTTTGCATGCATGATGCGCTTTCACCTATAGAAGAAAGTAAACCCGCACCATAAATCTTTGGGTTTTCAAGCGTTCCAATTAATCCGTATTCTACCGTCCACCAATGCAAACGACCAAGTAAAGCCATTTCTGAAGGCTCACCCATATTTTCGCTTATAAATTTCAATTCTCTTTCGGCCTTCGCAATTCGAGCGTCGTCAGCATCTGAAGCTTCTTTTAAAATAGAAAGTTTCCTGATGGCTTCATAAAGCTCAAAATCTTTTGCCGAAAACATTGCTTTTGCGCCAATTGAACCAAAATAACTTAAATAATTATTGTAATCTGTATCGGCAATGATTGGCGCATGGCCGGCGCTTTCGTGAATAATATCGGGTGCAGGCGTGTATTCAATATGATTAATTTGACGAATATCTGCCGCGATAACCAAAACTCGGTAAGCCTGGTATTCCATAAAAGCTGCAGGTGGAATAAAACCATCAACCGTTACAGCACCCCAACCAATTTTACCTAAATTATCATTCATGGTTTGTAAATCGGGGATGTATTCTATGCTTAAGCCAGCTCTTTGCAAGCCTTTTATGTATGGATAATAGGCTACATTTTTTAAATAACTATAATTTTGGCGCATTACATAACGCCAAACTGCTTGGTCAATCGGTGTGTATTTTTCGTAATTCTGGGCAACAATAAATTGCTTTAAATGATTGGGCAATTTTGCTACTTGCGCATTATTAAAATCGTTAAAATGGCTCATAGGTATTATAAAAATAAGTTGGTTAGTGGCTAAGTTATGATGTTGATTTTACCTTAGCAAGAATTAAGCCTACAAATTAACTCCTTATGATATTAAATAATAATTTCCCTTTTGATTTGAAAATGAAGGTCCAACATTCTTGGGTCCTTCAGTCGGGCTGTTTGCTAAATCTTTTTCGCCGCAAGGCATAATAACCACACATATTAAAGAAACTGCTTAAGATACTTTGTGGGTTTTAACTAAAACGAAAAAGGATATCGCGTCCATCCCGTTTAAAAACAAAGTTTGTGCAATAACCAATCTAAACTTACGAAGTCTATTTTTTTAATCGCTCAGGAAACATTGTATGTTTTGCTAAAAACAGGTAAAGCACCTGCAAAATGAAACGAAAATAGTTGAATTATCTGCGCCATTTAAACCCGACCGAAGTGAGAAAGCCCGCAAGGTGAGGAACGAACTGCGGACTTGAAACGGGGGCGGGACTGCTGTTTGCCAAAAGCTAAAAAATTGCTTTACAAATGTTTTTTATCTTTCTTTTTAACACCAATTTTTTTAACGCTAAAAGTGAAATAATGTTGGTATAAATAACTAAATGCGGCAATTAAAACTGAAACTACAACTTTTGAAACGGTTGGATAAACGCCTAAATACTCGATAAAAAACTTCTGCATAACGTAGGTTAGCAATATGTTTATAAAGTTTAAGTTTAAAAAGCGTAGCAACTGAATATGTGCTTTTACTTCACTATGCGTAAAAATTACGTACCTGTTTAGTAAAAAACTGTATGGAATTACAACCATAAAATCGGCTATTAATGCTGCGGTTTCTCTTCTAACGGTGAAGAACAGAATATTTACATCTTCAGCTAAAAAAAGATAGTGAAAAGCCAACCAATACACCACAATACCCAAAAGCCATGTACTGCCACCGGTTGCCAAATACCTAAAATTATGCTGAGAAATAAAGCCTTTAAATGGAGGATAGAAAAAATCGATAAAAGCCAGGATGAATTTTCGCATTAGATTAACTTAAGTTGCAAAGGTAATTTTTTTAAATATTTATTGTGGATTGGCACAAAAAAGTCTTGGGTTTTAAACCAAGACTCTTAAATATATAAAGATTAATTGTTTGTTTTTAATTAGGGACTTTTTGCGTGTAAAAATTTTAGATTTAGTTATTTTGAAAGGGTGTTTGGCTCTGCAACAAAATCGATAACTGCGCACCAACTGTAAGATGGGTGAGGTTGAATGCTTATTCCGACTGTATTTAATTTATATTTTCGATCTAACAGGTTAAATCTGTGCCCTAGTGATGGCACGCCACAATCTAGTAGCAAATGGCAAACAATATCTAAACTATTCGAATAGCCGAAATCTATATTTTCACTCATTGCCTTTTTAGGGAAATATTTTGATACGCGTTTAGAAAAAGAATCGCCATTGCTGCTTTCATGCGTATCAATATTATTCCGATTCAAATCTATTGCATGGCTTCTGCTCACTGCACTTAACTGTTCATTTGGGTAAAACATTGGCAGGTTTTTAATGCCTTTTACATGTTTTAATAATGATAAGTAATAAGCATTATTTCGCGAAATTTTAAGTTCATTATAATTGCGGTATTTTTTAACTTTCTCGTTGTAGTTGTTAATGTAATCTTCTAGAAAGGTGTAATAAAATTTCTCTCCATCAATGCGTATAAGGTTCATGTATAGCAGTGTATTCTTTTCTTCGCTGGTTAAATAGTCTGCATATACACCCGTATTTGCTTTTTTAAATTCAGCATCTGTCCAGCGTTGCGCCATTGCAGCATTAGCGTATAGAAATAAAAATATGCCGGAGATAAAAAAAAGGCGAAACATGTTTGGTTTTACAATGATAACATGATAACGCCTTGAAGTTGTATTTATTTTTTGCTGTTGATAAAAGTGTTAAATTTTTTAACAAAAGGCCCTCAACAATGTTGAGGGCTTCTATTTAATAGCTACAAAAACATACCGCCTGATGCTTCAATACGTTGTGCATTAATCCATTTGGCTTCTTTTGTGCACAAAAAGGCAATAACACCACCAATATCATCTGGTAAGCCAACTCTGCCCAAAGCAGTTTGAGAGGCAATCATTTTATTTAATTGCTCGTTATCTCTAACAGCACCACCACCAAAATCGGTTTCGATTGCACCCGGTGCTACAATATTTACATTAATACCTCTAGAACCTAATTCTTTAGCCTGATACTTGGTAAGTGTTTCCATTGCACCTTTCATAGATGCGTAAGCCGCATAACCAGGTAAAGCAAAACGAGCCAAGCCGGTAGAAACATTTATAATGCCGCCACCATCATTTAATATGGCCAATACTTTTTGTGTTAAAAAGAATACGCCTTTAAATTGAATGTTTAACAAAGTATCAAATTGTTCTTCTGTGGTTTCTTCGAAAGATGCGTGAACACCAATCCCTGCATTGTTTACCAAATAATCAATTTTTTCAGCATTAAAATTCGACAGCAGAATGGCCTTAACATCGTTAACAAATCCATCAAAGCTTTTTACATCGCCAACATTTAATTGTAATGCTGTTGCATTTACGCCAATTGCTTTAAGCGCTTCTACGGTTTCATCTGCATCATCTTTTTTCGATTGATAAGTTATTAAAACATCCAACCCTTTTTTAGCCAAATGAATAGCTGCGTTTTTACCTAAGCCTCTGCTTCCGCCGGTTACTAGTACAATCTTATTTTGTATTTCCATTTTTCTTTTAATTTGATAAACAAAATTAAATGGAAATGTGCTTCAAAAATGGTGATACGTTAAGGAAAAATGGTGAGTAATTAAGTTTTATATGGTGATAATTTCCTTTTTTTCTGCCAGCGATTGAAAATATGCTTCGCGGTATTGTTTAGGCGTTTGCCCTGAAAAGTGTTTAAAAAACTTAGTAAAATTTGATGGATCGTAAGTCAAAATCCTTGCGATTTCAGAAATTGGAGTACTAACATTTTGTAACATCGATTTAGAAATTTCCATTAAACGTTCTTCAAAGAAATAGCATGGCGAATGGCCGGTTGCTGACTTAATGGTGTTGCTGAAATGAGTTGGGTGAACATGCAATATTTCGGCAAAATCCCTTACCTCGAACATTTCGGTGGCTTTGCCAGAAACGATATCGGCTAGATGTTTATCTAATTCTATAAAATAATCGGCTGCAATTTCGTGTTGGCGGGCAAAGAATTTTTGAGGGATTTTCATTTTCAATCAGTTTTCTGATTTCAAATATAGTTGTGATGATGGCTTGAAATACATAATCTTCAGTTTTTTACATCTAAATAACCGATTGAAATTATGGTCAAGAAGCTTAAATAAAAAAAAAGTCGCAAGCTAAAAAACCTGCGACTTTAATATTATAATCAAAACTTAGATGTCTATGGTTGTAAAATCTAGGCTAACAAATTCTTCCAGCTAACTTGTTTATTTACAATGTTAGCTAAATCGGCAATGGCAACACGTTCTTGCTCCATGCTATCGCGGTGGCGAATTGTAACTGTGTTGTCTTCTAAACTCTGGTGGTCAACTGTAATACAAAACGGGGTTCCAATCGCATCCTGACGGCGATAACGTTTACCTATTGCATCTTTTTCTTCATAAATACAATTAAAATCAAATTTCAAAGTATCCATAATTTCGCGTGCTTTTTCTGGTAAACCATCCTTTTTAGTTAATGGGAAAACAGCAACTTTATATGGTGCCAAGGCAGGATGTAAACGTAGTAAAGTACGGCTGTCTTGCTTATCTTCTGTGCTTAAATCTTGCTCTTCAAAAGCATTAATCATGGTTAACAAGAACATACGATCTAAACCTATTGACGTTTCGATAACGTAAGGAACGTAATTTCCATAAGGTTTACCTGCTTCATTTAAATCGTTATCAAAATACTGCATTTTCTTGCCAGAAAATTCCTGGTGTTGTGTTAAATCGAAATCTGTGCGACTATGAATACCTTCAACTTCTTTAAATCCGAACGGGAATTCAAATTCGATATCTGTTGCAGCATTTGCATAATGCGCTAATTTAACATGGTCGTGATAACGATACTTTTCAGGCGAAGTTCCTAAAGCTTTATGCCACTTTAGGCGGGCTTCTTTCCAGTATTCAAACCATTTTTTATCTTCACCAGGGCGAACAAAAAATTGCATTTCCATTTGCTCAAACTCACGCATACGCATAATGAACTGGCGGGCAATTACCTCATTACGGAAAGCTTTACCAATTTGTGCAATACCGAAAGGAATTTTCATCCTTCCAGATTTTTGAACGTTTAAAAAGTTTACAAAAATACCTTGCGCCGTTTCCGGACGAAGGTAAACTTCATCACTACCTTCGGCCATTGCACCAAATTGCGTGCTAAACATCAGGTTAAACTGGCGAACGTCAGTCCAGTTTGAAGTTTTTGAAATCGGACAAATTACTTTGTAATCAACAATTAAATCTTTCAGCTGTGCTAAATTTTCAGATTTAAGGGCCAGGTTCATTTCAACCTCAAGCGCCAATCCTTTTTTCACAAATCTCCAGCTTGCCTCATCAACAAATGGATATTTGGCGTTATCTAAAATCGAATTTTCTTCCTTAAAGCCCGGAATCCATGCCGCTTGCCCTTCGTCGCTTAAACCCAAAATTTCTTGTTGAAATTCTTCGAATTTAGCTTTATTATCTGTGCTAAAATTGGCTAATTCAGAATATAACTCATCAATTTTATTTTCCAATAATTGGTCGGCACGGTAACGTTTTTTCGAATCTTTATTATCAATCATCGGGTCGTTAAAACCATCAACGTGTCCGCTTGCTTTCCAAACTTTAGGGTGCATAAAAATTGCAGAATCAATTCCTACAATGTTTTCATGCATTTGCACCATGGCTTTCCACCAATAAGTTTTAATATTGTTTTTCAACTCAGCACCCAATTGGCCGTAATCGTAAACGGCACTTAAGCCATCATATATTTCGCTGCTTTGGAACACAAAACCATATTCTTTAGCGTGTGATATTACATTTTTAAATTGTTCGTCGTTATTCTTTTGAGCCATAATGGAGGCAAAGATAATAAATAAGGTAAAAGGTAAGAGGTAAAAGGTAAAAGGTTTTTAACAAGCGTTTTGACGTTATAAAATTGCCTAAACAAATTATCCTAGATGTTTGAGGATCGGGTTTAAATTGCAAAGGCTGTTCAATTATTAAAGTTTCATCAGCATTGCTAACAAAAAAAAACGATGCTGCTGCTTGCAACATCGTTCTAATTTTATAAAAAAATGGTTTGGCTAAATGTTAACGTCCCTTTCTTCCTCAACACTTAAAACACCTTTAATTTTCTTTACATCTGTTATTTTCTGGCTTGTTGGCACAATAATAATCACACCTATGGCTTCAAGTGTTTCAACACTTTTCACACCAAGTTTTCTGAGCTCGGCAGTTACCGTGTCTAAACTACCATCCTTAACAGATATTAACCATTTTGATTTCATCTTATTATTCTTTCAATTGGACCAATTGGGTCGATAGGGAATCTTGGGTTGACCAAAATTGGCACTTTCTCAAGCGGAAATCTATCAATCGGAATCCTGTCAATTGGAAATTTAATTAACCTGGTTTTTGTAGGTGCCTGCACTAAACCTGCACCAACGTCTCTAGCTGGCGAAGATAATACTTTTGCAGTTGAGGTTAATTTGCGCCACAAGTTAATACCGCGTAAACCTGTTGCCTGTGCCCAAAGTGCTGCAATGCCCGCAACATGTGGTGTAGCCATACTGGTACCATTCCAGGTTGCATATTTGGTTGGCAATTTGGTAGATGAATACACACTTACACCTGGCGCAGCAATATCAACAGCGCCATAAGTAGGGTATAAGCCACCGTTAGAGAAATTTGCAACATTCATATTAACATCTACAGCACCAACCGCCATTATGGACGGACAATTTGCAGGATGCATCACTTGTCTAACCGTACCTGGTCTTGCAGAATCGTTACCGGCAGCAGCAATAATCAAAGTTCCTTGGGCTAAAGCTCTGGCTGCAGCGGTTTCAAAAACAGCTGAATAACCCGAGCCATTTAAAAAGCCTCTTAACGACATGCTTACAACTTCGCAACGGTTCGCAATTGCCCAGTTAATGCCCGCAAGGATGCCCCCATCGCCGCCAGAACCACCATTACTTAATACTTTGCCGATGTAAATGCTTGCAGCATAAGCAATTCCATATCTTTCAGAAGCTGATGGAGAACTCAAAGGACCGCAAGCAGTACCGGTACAATGTGTTCCGTGTCCGTGTCCGTCTTGCGTGGTTTCTCCTGAAATAAAACTTTGGTGTACCACAGGTCGGCCAGCAAAATCGGGATGATTAAAATCAAAACCTGTATCTAAAATGGCAACTTTTATGCCAGCTCCGTTATATGGGTTGTACCTTAAGAAATTTGTTGGAACTACGTTGGTTGCTTTTAATCCCCAGGTTGCACCAACAGATTCAACTTCTGATTCTTGTTCGGCATAGCTCGATTCGTCCATCTCCTGGCCAACCAAAACATTTGCAATCTGATTGATGGCATCTCTGTAACCTTCAACGTAGTTTTGGGTACTTTCATCAAGCATGCCGATGGCATAAACAACCGTTTCTTTTTCCACAATCATTTGGTTGTCGCCAAAACTGCTAATGTTGTTTTCAATTTTTGGTTTTTCATTTACAATGGCAATTCCAAGTTTATCTAAGATAATTCCATCTGTTTTGGCAAGGTCTTTATCTGTAAAAAATTCGTTTTCAAATTCAAGTGAGCTTTTAAGGTTCAGTCCGCTAATTGAGTTGATTTGGTTGATAGAATCTGATGTATTCGATCCTTCAGGTAATAGTACAAGATATCGGCCAGTGTACTCTACCTTTTCTTCTTTTTTTAAAGTTTTTGACATGATTTTTAGTTTTATTGAATGGTTACCTACTCTGTTTAGGATTTTCGGTTTATTCCTTTAAAATCGTCGACGTTTAACACCACCTAAATTGTTATAGTTTGAGTAGAAAACTGGCAGGTAAATCACTAAAAATCAGTGGGAAAAGTAACAAATCGATTATTGGTGAAAACAACTAAAAAAATATGGGGAAAACCCCATGTTTTATGCTTTAAAGATTTACCACATTTGAGAATAAAAGTTAACTTTAATAAAAACCAAAAAACTATGGAATCGAACCCAACATTCAGTTACATTATTGCTTTTGTTTTAGGAGCAATTGCATTTTATTTAATTCAAAAATTTTTTAGAGGCTCAGTTAAGGATACACCTACGGGAAAACCCAACACCATGCCCCAAAAAGCTATTCAACTGATGGTTGATAACTACCGTAATATTCAGCTGGAATTGATTAATAAAACGCTCGGTATAAATGATGCACACTCTGTTTGGTTTGATTTAAAAACCTTGAAAAAATTTATTCAGGATATCGAAAATGAAAGTAAAAGAGTAAAACAAGACATTAGCGATGATAGCCTGGGCTTACGTTTTTATTACGCAGCTTACCCAAAAGCAGATAATTGGGACATTTTTGGAAAGAATAATAACATACCAAAAGAATCTGCCGAAAAACATACATTGATAATGATACCAACATTAAAAATGAAAAGTGTTGATGGGTATTTAGACTTTGACTTTAATCCGCTGGATGAAAGAACTTACTCACCCGATAGAGCAACGCAAGGCCAAAGCATGCGTATGATGAAAATTAGTGATGACGGCGAAACGCAAGCGATGCAGGTAATGGCCCAAAACCACGGACAAACAATTCCACCGGCTGTTACCGTTGTAGAAAATTATTAGTAAAAATGGAATTAAGTAATTTCCAGAAATTTTTGAGCGATAGCTTTCTTTGGGTAGAAGGCTTAGCTGCAATTATCGCTTTGCTTAATTATGCATCATTAAAAAATCAATATTGGCGATTTTTTATCTATTATTTAGTAATCATCTTTTTAAGTGAAATTATTGGCAAATGGGGTGGTTTATATTTCAGCTTCTCAAAGGCAAAATATTATAACTACCTCATTATTCCTTTTCAATTTATATTTTTTTATTGGCTTTATGCCATCAAATGTTTTAATAGTAAAGTTCTATTTTATTCATGCTCTACAATTTACTTCTCTTCGTTTTTAGTAAGCGAATTGTTTTTTAGAGAGAGCAAAATCTATTTCTCCTTCAACTACACTTTAGGTTGCTTATTGCTAATGTTTTTAGTGCTTAAAGAATATTATAATCAGGTTAATTCTATAAACATCCTCAATTTTCATAAAAATAAAATGTTTTACATAAACTTAGGTGTAACACTTTTTTACATCGGTACTTTGCCGTTTTTTACATTTTATTCTTTGCTAAAAGATTATTCAACCATTTGGGATATTTATTACAATTACTTCTTAATTTCAGGTGTAGTTATGTATTTATTATTTTCAATTTCATTTATATGGGGAAAACAGAGCTATTAATTACGGTTATTTTATTTAACCTGTTTTTTGTGAGTTTTACTGTTGCCATTATGGTTTACATCAGGAAATATAAATCGAGAAAAAAGGAGTACTTAAATGAAATAAAAATCAATAATGAAATACATCAAAAAGAACTTTTATCAACTCAATTAGAAATACAGCAAGATACCATGCAACAAATCGGTAGAGAACTGCATGATAACATTGGGCAAAAATTAACTTTGGTAAGCTTGTATGCGCAGCAACTCGTTTACGAAAAAAAAGTGCCACAGGCGAGTGATAAAATTGAACAGATATATCAAATTGTAAATTCCTCTTTACAGGATTTACGAAGCCTATCGAAAAATTTAACAAATGATAATGTTAGTAGAAATGAAATTGTAACTTTAATACAAGATGAAGTAAATCATTTAAATGCATTGAAAAAGTGTGAGGTTTTGTTCAATTACAATTGTGATTATTTTGATTTAGACTTTGTTCGTAAAAATGTTTTACTGAGGATTACGCAAGAATTTCTTCAAAATAGTTTAAAGCATGCCAATTGTGATGAGATTAAAATTGATTTACAATCTGATAATGAAGCCTTTTTAAGGTTAAAAATTCAGGATAATGGTGTTGGATTTGATTATGAGAAAAATTATGCAGAAGGAATAGGACTTAAAAACATGAAGAAAAGAGCCGAAATTATTGGTGGCAAATTCAGCTTTGAAAGTAAACCTAATCATGGTACAGCACTTACTGTGATTTTAAATAACTAATCATGAAAAAAACCATTGTTATTGTAGATGATCATGTACTTATAGCCAAGGCATTGCAGGGCATCATCAATAATTTTGAAGATTTTGAAGTTATCTACGTTTGCGAAAACGGTAAAGATTTAATAGATAGGTTTATTAATGGAAGTAAAATTCCGGATATTTTACTTCTTGATATTAGCATGCCCCTAATGGATGGTTTTGAAACTGTAACCTGGGTCAAATTAAATCATCCTGAAATATTAGTGATGGCTTTGAGCATGCAAGGCGAAGAAAAAAGTGTTATTAAAATGGTTACCAATGGCGCAACCGGTTATTTATTAAAAAATGCGCATCCGGCAGAATTAGAAAATGCACTAACAAAATTGGCAGCAAATGGATTTTTCTATCCAGAATGGGCATCAAAAATTATATTTTTTAGTTTAAATAAAGCCAAAGAAGCCGAAATTAAAATATCCGATAGGGAAAAAGAATTTTTAAAATACACGGTTACTGAACTTAATTACAAGGAAATAGCTGATAAAATGTTTTGTAGCCCACGGACTGTAGAAAGCTACCGCGACAATCTTTGCGAAAAGTTAGAGCTAAAAACACGAGTTGGTTTGGCCGTTTTTGCCATTAAAAATGGATATGCGTAGCGGAAGGTTAATTATTTGAATTATTTGAATTGTTGAATCGGTTAATTAGTTAAATTGATTAATTGTTTCAATTGCTGAATTAATTAGTCGTTTAAATTGTAGAATTTGTAGACTGTTGAATTGTTCATGCTCAATGTATCCGTTTAACGATTAACCAATAAACACATTCAACCAAAAATCCTCCATTTTACCTTTACCATCTTCCATTTTTTTCTACTTTTGAATCATGAAATTTCACTTATTATTTTTCTTCTCTGTTTTATTGGCTTTTTTATCCTGCAAACAAGAAGAAAAAGTTCATCATTACATTAAATTTGATACCACAAACCAACTTTACCGGTTCTTAAAATGGTCGCCTGATAATCGTTATCCATTAATCAGTGCGCATCGCGGTGGTCCGATGCCCGGCTATCCAGAAAATTGCATAGAAACTTTTGAAAATGCCACCACCTACAATCCAATGGTTATCGAATTCGATATCGCTTATAGTAAAGATTCTGTTTTGGTAATTATGCATGATGATAAACTGGACAGAACATCAACAGGAAAAGGGCTGATTGGAGATTATACTTACGATGAACTTAAAACTTTTAATTTAAAGGATAATGAAGGAAACGAAACTAAATTTAAGATACCGACTTTAGATAGCGTGTTAAGCTGGAGTAAGGGGAAAGTGTTACTAACGATAGATTTAAAACGAGGTGTTTCTTACGCTAAAGTAATTGAAAAGGTTAAGCAGTACAAAGTAGAGAGCAACTCAATCATTATTACATACAATGCAAATCAGGCTCAGGAAGTTCATAAACTGGCGCCGGATTTAATGATTTCGGCATCAGTGCAGAAAAAATCTGAATTAAAAAGACTTAATGATTTAGGTATACCAAATAATAGAATTGTAGCATTTTTAGGTGTTAGCGCTCCTGAAAAGGAACTATACAATTACCTGCATAATAAGGGTATTACTACAATTTTAGGTACCATGGGTAACATTGATAAAAGCTCTGTTGCAAATCCTGCGAAGAATATTTATTATCATCTGGTAAGTAATGGGGCCGATATTTTATCATCAGATAATATTGTGCAAGCTGCAGAACAACTTGATAAGTTTCGATACAATAAAAAGATAAGTTCGGCAAATATTAACTAACAATATCGTCATTGCTTTGTGCATTGCAATGGCAACCGATTTATAAAGAAACACAATGAGCATTTCAGTAAAAGGCCTTTCTAAACATTACGGCAATCAAAAAGCAGTAGATTCTATAAGCTTTGAAGCAAAGCCTGGCCGTATTTTGGGCTTTTTGGGTCCGAATGGTGCGGGTAAATCTACTACAATGCGCATGCTAACCGGCTACCTAGAAGCTACATCTGGCGAAGCAAAAATTTCTGGTAAAAATATTAGTCTGGAGGCTGTTGATGCAAAAAAGCATATTGGCTATTTACCTGAAAATACCCCGCTTTATACCGAAATGTACGTAAAGGAATTTTTGAGTTTTGTTGCGCAAATCTACAAGCTTGCAGATATTTCTAAGCGTGTAGCAGATGTGATTGAAATGGTTGGTTTAACACCAGAACAGCACAAAAAAATTGGAATGCTATCTAAAGGTTACAGACAAAGGGTTGGTTTGGCTCAGGCGATTATTCACAATCCGGAAGTTTTAATTTTGGATGAACCTACATCAGGTTTAGATCCAAATCAATTGGTTGATATAAGAGCCTTGATTAAAACGTTGGGTAAAGATAAAACTGTCATTATTTCTACACACATCATGCAGGAGGTTGAAGCTATTTGCGACGATATCATCATCATTAATAAAGGCAAAATTGTAGCCAATGATACGTTGGAAGGTTTGAAAATGGCAAATAATCACAATTCATTAGAGGATATTTTTAGAAAACTTACGGCTTAATTCATGTTTAAATTTCGGTTACTACTATTTGCCATACTATCATTTTATGCTACAATATTAAAAGCTCAAAATACAACTAATTTAAGCATTGGTGCAGAAATCGGGCTTCCATCCGGAAATTTCTCAGGTATTTCGGCAATAGGAACAGGTGGCTCCATAAAATTTGATTTACCGATTTCAAATCAACTTGCTATAAGTTTAAACGGCGGTTTTATGAATTTTTTTGGCAGAAGAAACCAAGTTCTGATGGTTAAAGATTTAACTTACATCCCATTAAAAGCTGGTTTAAAATATTACCTAAGCGAAGGTTTTTACGCAGAAGCGCAATTAGGCGCAGGAATCCCAATAAATGAAACACAAAAAACACTAGCGATTTGGTCGCCAGGAATTGGAAATATATTTAAACTGAGAAATAAGGGATTGTTGGATGTTGGTTTAAGATACGAAGGCTGGACGGGAAAAAATGATAATATTCAACTATTAAATTCTTCAAATACAAAAGGTTTTGCAGGCTTAAAAGTAGCTTATGCTTTTGAACTTTAGATATTTCCTTTATACACAGATGCTTTATATCATTTTAAAAATAATGTATTTCAAAGTCTTTTAACCACTTAGTTTAACAGTAAGACATCTATAAATTACTTTATTATTTTGTTAACTTCGGCATTTAAATTTAGTTATGTACGCAGTTTTTAAACGCGAATTAAATAGTTTTTTAAGTTCGATGGTTGCTTTCATAACCATAGGCGTTTTTTTATTGGTTTCTGGACTTTTGCTGTGGTTTTTTCCTGATACATCAATTCTCGATTACGGCTACGCAGAAATGGGTGGTTTCTTTAGTTTAGTTCCATATCTTTTTATGTTTTTAATTCCGGCGATAACCATGCGCTCATTTGCCGAAGAAAAAAAGGAAGGTACCTACGAATTGTTAATTACCAAGCCAATTACGCTTTGGCAAATCATCTTTGCTAAATATTTATCATGTTTGGTTTTGGTTTTATTTGCTTTAATACCTACAACAATTTATTATTTTTCAATATCAAAACTTGGTTTACCTGAAGGAAATATAGATTCAGGGGCAGTTATAGGCTCCTACATTGGGCTCTTTTTATTAGGCACCGCATTCACTTCGGTTGGAATTTTTGCTTCATCGCTCACCAAAAACCAGATTATTGCCTTTGCTGTTTCAGCGGCACTTTGTGCTTTTGCTTTCTTGGGCTTTGATTACACAAGTCAACTTTTTGCCTTAAAAAGTTTCGAAACTATTATATCATCTTTAGGGATTAACGAACATTACCAATCGATAAGTAGAGGCGTTTTAGATACCAGAGATTTAATATATTTTATTAGTTTTTCATCAATATTTCTATTATTTACAATGTTGGCTGCGGGAGGAAAGAAATAATGAAAAACAATAAAAACTGGTTAAATATAATTGTCGTTTTCTTAATTCTTATTTCACTAAATCTTACTGGAAGATATTTTTTTCATCGCTTTGATTTTACAGCTGATAAGCGTTTTACCTTAACCGATAAAACTAAAAATGCATTAGCAAAAAGCCAAAAACCTATAACTATAACAGTTTTTTTAAATGGAGAATTGCCTGCAGCTTTTAAGCGTTTGCAAACATCTGTAAAAGATTTGCTTAACGATTATAAGGCATATTCTAACGCAGATCTAAAAGTTGTTTTTGTTGATCCATTAGCTGGATTAAGCGTTGCAGACCAAGATACGGTTATCAATAATTTATACATGCACGGTATTGAAGCCACAAATTTAAGTGTTAAAACAGAAAGTGGCTTAACGCAAAAGTTGGTTTACCCTATGGCAATGATTGAGAGCGACGGGAAAGAATTACCGGTTAAACTTTTTCAAAATCTTGATGCCAGCGGAAATTATGAAGACAATATTAACCGTTCGATAGAAAACCTGGAATATGCATTTACTTCGGGCATTAAAAAAGTAGTTAACGGCAATAATCCTCGAATAGGCTTCACTGAAGCCAATGGAGAACCAAGCGATTTAGAACTTTATGATGCAATCCATACACTTTCTAATAGTTATGAAGTTGGAAGAGTAAATTTAAACACCATCGATAAAGCAGGGTTGGATAAGTTGAAAATGCTAGTTATCATAAAACCTCAGCAAGCATATACCGAAACTGAAAAGTATAAAATAAATTATTTTGTAATGAATGGGGGCAGGGTGCTTTGGAGCATCGATCAGGTATCTGCCGAATTGGATAGTTTGCAGGGGAAAGGCTCGCAAATGGTTTTTAATAAAAATCTTAATCTTGATGACATGCTTTTTATGTATGGGGCAAGAATCAATTATAATATCATAGCGGATAAAAATTCTGCTGAAATTCCGGTTTCGACAGGTGTTGTGGGTGGCCAGCCGCAAATACAACTTGTGCCTTGGCTTTATTATCCAATTTTGTTACCAGATACCGCCGCCAGTTTAGTTAAAAATTTAGATGGTATTAAAGCCGAGTTTCCGAGCACCGTTGATACGATTGGCGCTAAAGGTGTAAAGAAAACCTATATATTAACCACATCATCGTTTAATAAGGTTTTTAACGCACCAAAGTTGTTTTCTTTGCGAATGGTTGCCGAACAGCCAGATCCTAAGTCGTTTCAAAATCCGCTACAAAGTGCGGGCGTTTTGTTAGAAGGGGAATTTCCTTCAGTATTTGCCGGCAGACCTTTGCCAGCTCAAATAGCAAGTGCATTTACGAATACAAATGTGGGCAAAAGCGCTAAAATGATTGTAATAGGGGATGGTGATATTTTTAAAAATCAGGTTGTAGCTAAAGATAATTCTCCATTACCATTAGGTTTTGACAGATACACTCAACGTACTTATGGTAACAAAGCTTTGCTCTTAAATATTGCCGATTATTTTACTGATGATGATAACCTAATAGATCTAAGAAACAAGGAAGTTAAAATTCGGTTATTGGATAAAGCCAAAATCAAGCTCGAAAAAACTAAATGGCAGATTATTAATGTTGTTTTTCCATTATTAGTGTTAATATTCTTTGCAATTTTTCAACATTATTACCGCAAGTACAAGTACGCTAAATAATTTTTATATTTTTGAAGAAGACTAAAAGATATCATGAGATTTATAGTATCCACATCAACTTTATTAAAACACCTGCAAACTGTTAATGGTGCATCTAGCAGCAGCACAGTTTTACCTATATTAGAAAATTTTCTTTTTGAAATTAAAGATGGCAATTTAACAATCTCTGCTACCGATTTGCAAACCAGCATGACTACTGCTCTGGCTGTAGAATCGAAAGAAGAAGGAAAAGTTGCTGTTCCATCTAAAATTTTGTTAGATACGCTTAAAACTTTACCAGATCAGCCAATTGCTTTTAACATTGATGATACAACATTTGCTATAGAAATTAGCGCAGGCGATGGAAAATATAAACTTAGCGGTGAGAACGGTGATGATTTCCCTAAAATCCCTGTAGTTGAAAATGCATCATCTGTTAACTTGCCTGCCTCTGTTTTAACCGAAGCAATAACAAAAACAATTTTTGCGGTTAGTAACGATGAATTAAGACCGGCAATGACAGGTGTGTTTTGCCAGTTATCACCTCAGCACATTACATTTGTAGCAACTGATGCGCACAAGCTTGTACGTTATCGTCGTATGGATAGTAAAGCTGATAAAGCGACATCATTTATTCTACCTAAAAAAGCCCTTACATTATTAAAAGCTGCATTACCAACCAATGATATTAATGTATCAGTTGACTATAATGCAACAAGTGCTTTCTTTAAATTTGAGAATATAAATTTAGTGTGTCGTTTAATAGACGAGCGCTATCCTGATTATGAGGCAGTTATCCCTCAAAATAATCCTAATAAATTGGTTATTGATAGAAGTTTGTTTTTAAATACGCTTCGTCGTGTGGTAATCTTTGCAAATAAAACCACGCACCAGGTTAGGTTAAAAATAAACGGAAGCGAATTAAATATTTCATCAGAAGATTTAGATTTTGCTAACGAAGCACACGAACGTTTAAGTTGCCAATATGATGGTGAAGACCTGGAAATTGGTTTTAATGCTCGTTTCTTAATTGAAATGCTAAATAATTTAAGTGGAGATGAAGTTACTTTAGAACTATCTACCCCGAATAGGGCAGGATTATTAATTCCTCAAACAAATGATGAAAACGAAGATGTATTGATGCTTGTAATGCCAGTAATGTTAAACAACAGTTACTAATTACTAACATTTTAGTTAAACATATTTATAATGGCTTGGTTTTTGAACCAAGCCATTTTTGTTTAAACCAAATAAACCATCTCATGAAAAGCTCTAATCCTTCATCTTTCAAAACACATATTTTTTTGTTGATATGTTGTTCGATATTTTTCATGTATTGTAAAAAACACGATCCAAACGTTGTAGCGAAAGGTGAGGCAAAAATTAAAGTAATTAATGCTGTACAAGGTGAGGTTAAACAAAATGTTTTTGTTGACAATTCAAAAATGACTATTGCCCCACTGGCATTTGGCGAAACCAGTGAATATGTTAAAATCCTCTCTGGTAACAGAAGCGTTAATTTTATGGGTTCTAATAGTTTTAATACAGATACAAACTTGAATTTTACACCTGCTCTTACTTACAGCACATTTTTAATTGCAGATAGAGATGGAAAAAAAGAGATTATCAACTTTGAGGATAATCTGAGCATATCAGACATGTCGATGGCGAAAATCAGAGTGGTTAATTTAACGCCATTTTTTAATACAGGTGTTAATGTTAGCATCCAAACAGGTTCACCTTTTATAAATGCTTTAATGTTTAAAGAGGCCTCTAATTACTATACCATAGAGAATGGCGCAGCGCTAAGGTACAACGTTGTGGGCTCTGGGAATATTAAAACTATTGCGGCCACAGATTTATTGCCAGGAAAAATTTATACGATTTGGCTCAGTGGTTTAACTACTGCAACATTAGAGGCACATTTAATAGTCGATAACTAAGAAATCAAGGCTTTCAAATATTTGCAATACAAAGCCTATCTTTGTAATAATCTTTACAACCACCAATGAAAATTAAATTATCTTCAAATATTAAGTTTGTTTTAGTCTTAGTTATTGCTTCATTTTCAATTGCTTGTGTAAAGAATGATAATAATGATTACGATACCAGAGTTAGGTTTTTAAATGCGATTGACCAGGGTGCACAAGATTTTTATCTTAATGGATTGAAAGTTGCACCAGCTGTTGTTTATGGCTCAAGCAGTAGCTATATAACTGCGGCGGGCGATAAAGAATATAATGTTTATGCAAGAGGCGCTGGTACATCTAGTATAAGCGATTCTATTAAATATTTATTTAGTGTTGGTAAGAATTATACGGTTTACTATACTAAAAAGTCAGCAACCGATTCTGTTTTAACTGTTTTGGAAGATGATCTAGCCCGTGATGCATCTAGTGTTCGATTGTTTTTTATTAATCTGGGTTATAATTTAAGTTCCAACGTTAATATTAGAAATGAATCGTCAAGTGTTGTCAAAATATTAGGTCCTGGAGAAAATTCAGGTTATATAAAGCTCCCTGTTGATGCTGATGCCAATATTTATTTAAATCTTTTGGCTTCGCCTAATGTTACAGATACAATTCTG
Source organism: Pedobacter sp. Leaf132 (assembly GCF_920984695.1). Classification (NCBI taxonomy): domain Bacteria; kingdom Pseudomonadati; phylum Bacteroidota; class Sphingobacteriia; order Sphingobacteriales; family Sphingobacteriaceae; genus Pedobacter; species Pedobacter sp. Leaf132. Next base: position 324,830 of record NZ_CAKLBO010000005.1, read on the forward strand.
AATACAAATTTCGTCAAAGGAAATACCTATACAATCATGATTGATGGTGTAAATAAAGGTACCAATGCAGGTAAATTACAAAAACGGGTAATTGTCAGTAGTAATTAAATTTCTACTAATAAATTTAGATTAGTCTTTAAATCAAATTGATATTCCTACTTTTGCCCAAACTCATATACAATTGGAATTACTACAACAACTCTTAGATTTCATTCTTCACATTGATGTTCATTTGGCTCAAATCGTGAATGATTATCAAACCTGGACATACTTAATTTTATTCCTTATAATTTTTGCAGAGACTGGATTAGTTGTGATGCCTTTTTTACCTGGCGATTCTTTGCTATTTGCAATGGGTGCTTTAATTGCTGGAGAGCATGAAACCGGTTTGAATATTTGGCTAATGCTGCTAATTTTAATTGTTGCAGCAATTTTAGGCAATACCGTAAATTTTAAACTGGGCAGTGTATTAGGTGCTGGTGTGTTTAAAGAAGATAATAAGATTCTAAAGCTTAAATATTACGAACAATCTCACGAGTTTTTTGAAAAACACGGAGGAAAGGCTATTATCTTTAGTCGTTTTTTACCGATTTTTAGAACTATTGCACCATTTGTAGCTGGTATTGCTAAAATGCCTTTCGGTCGTTTTACTTATTTTAATATTATTGGTGGTGTTTCATGGATTGTAGCTTTATTGTTAGGCGGTTATGTGTTGGGACAAATTCCAATTATAAAAAATAATTTTGAACTGGTTATTGTTTTCATTGCTGTAGTAACGTTTGTGCCAGCAATATGGGCGGCTGTAAAGAGTAAACTACAACCTAAAAAAATAGAAAAAATAATAGAAGGTGACGATTCAAAATAGAATCTGTTAATCTTTAAAAAACCAAAAGGCAAGAAATTATTTCTTGCCTTTTGGTTTTTATCAAATTTCTCTTCCAATAGGTATTCCCTTTAGATATTTCTTTTCCGTATCTGTATCAGATTTCTTTTCTTCGGGTTTTGGTTCTATTTTGAGTAGATTTTTTAATTCTGGCTGGCCGGCATCAACCCATGCCGAAAACCAAAATGAACCAATTTTTAATATGGCAGAACGCATTTGCTTCTCAACCATATTCTCCATTTTATTGTGATAAGCTTTTGAATAAGCTATCGAATATTGCTTTAAAACGGTGTTATTCCTTTCAGAGAAACTGTATTTCTTATCTGATGGAAAATTTGCAGCAAGCTGAGCCTCAAATTTTAGAACAGTATCAACCAAAGTATTGGTATGTTTAACAATCTTCCAGGTTTCTTTTAAAGGATTTTCTATGTATGTTGCCTTACCAACAATAAAATTATAGTCTGCAGAAAATAATTCTGGTAATCTGCTCTCCCAAAAAGCATGAATGCCAACCTGATTAGTTAACTGACCATTATGATTAGCTGTTGTGTGCAATGGAACATGTGCATCTCCAATATAATGACCCAAATCTGCTGAGTATTTCAATATTTTAATCGAATCTCGATTTTCAAAAGCCTTAATTAAACTATAATAAGTACGCTGAATTTGCCAGGGAACTATTCCATCCTGATTAAGTTTCTTTAAACCATACTTAGCAACAGCAACATTCCATTTTTCAGGGATGCTATCTATGCTTTTTTCGTAGTTTTCAACATCAAGATAGTGTCTGGGAGCCTCTAGTGTATCGGCATATCTCCGTTTATCAGGGTCTACAGCATGCTCGGTAATGTATTTTATATTTTTCTTGTAGAAAGAAAGCATCCCGGAAGGTAAAGTGAATACAGCAAGATTATTTATTCTTTGATGTGCGAAGAAACCCCAGGAAGTACAGAAAATAAATGGGATGATTAACGCAATTAGAATCGTTAATCTTTTCATTTTTATATTTAAATTTTCAATTATTTAAAAGAAACTCACCATAATTAATGTGATATAAAATCAAAGCCTATATAATTTTCGGTTAGGATTTTACCATCATTGCATTCTTATAAATGTTGTAATAATAAATATAAGAATGAATTTTTAAAAGGTTAAAAGATTATGTAATTGATGTAAAAGTTTTTAGATGATAATTATTAGCAAAAAATTTTAATAGATTCGCCAAAAATAAAATCATGGAGTTGTCTTGCCCAGTATCAGCAGAAAGAGTTAATGAAAACGTAGTTAGAATAATTGCTTTTATGGTTGCTTTAATTGCCATTGCTTGTGTTATATCTTCCAACTACTGGGCAATATTGTTTTTACTTATTGATTTTTCTTTTAGAGCATTTACCGATGGAAAGTTTAGTTTGCTAAAAATGGTTGCAGTTAAAGTTGTTAAAACATTCAACATTACTTCAAAAATGAAAGATTTGGCTCCAAAAAAATTCGCGGCAACTTTGGGCTTTATTTTTTGCCTTTTAATTACCGCGACTTTTATATTAAATTTTACTACCGCAACGCTGATATTAACATCTACAATGATAATTTTTGCTTTATTAGAAAGCCTTTTTGCCGTTTGCGTTGGCTGCTATGTTTATTCTTTTTTACAAATGCTTAAAAAAGAGAAAGCATAATTATTTCTTTAATGCTTCCCTAACTTTTGGAGCAATCTTTGTCCCAAAAATCTCAATTGATTTCATCATGGCTGCGTGTGATGGACCTCCAACATCCATGTGTGCTGAGAAACGTGTTAAGCCAAAAGTTTCTTCCATCGATAAAATTTTATCTACTGATTCATTTGCATTACCAATAATTAAGGCGCCGCTTTCACTTATTCCACCATCAAATTGGTTTCTTTGATAAGGTGCCCAGCCACGACTTTTGCCAATTCTATTCATTTGTGCTGAATATAATGGATAATAATAATCGGCAATTTCCTTACTGTTTTCTCCAAACAATGAGTGCATATGAACACCAACTTCAAACTTATTCATATCATGGCCATAAGCCTGATATACTTTTTTATAATAATCAAAAAGTGGCTTAAACTGCATAGGCTGACCGCCAATTATAGCAAACATTACAGGTAAACCTAATCTGCCGGCACGCTCTACTGATTCTGGTGTACCACCCACGGCAACCCAAATTTTTAAATTATTGTTTACTGCACGAGGCAAAACCTCTTGATTAACCAATTCTGGTCTGAAATTTCCTTTCCAGGTAATTTTTGCTTCCTTATTTATTTTTAAAAGAAGTTCTAACTTCTCTTCATAAAGTTCATCATAATCTTGAAGGTTATAACCAAATAACGGGAATGACTCGATAAAGCTTCCGCGACCGGCCATAAGTTCAGCTCTTCCATTTGAAAGTAAATCGACCGTTGCAAAATTCTGGTATAGTTTTACTGGGTCTGATGAGCTTAAAACCGACACGGCACTGCTTAATTTTATATTTTTGGTAACTGTAGATGCTGCGGCTAAAATAATCTCAGGACTAGAAACGGCATATTCATGCCGATGATGCTCGCCGATACCATAAAAATCTAAGCCCACTTCATCCATGAGCTTTATTTCTTCTATAATTTCCTGTAATCTTTGTTGTGCTGGTTGAATTTCTCCCTTTGCATTCACTTGCAAATCGCCAAACATGCCAATACCTAATTCCATAATCGCTGTAATTTATACAACAAAGTTAATAGGTTAGGAGTAGAGAATTTTTGATGTATGGTAAGAAAAAGGAGGTTTTATGGTTGGATTGGCTTTTTTGACACTCACGTCATTGCGAGGCACGAAGCAATCTTAAAGCGCTATTTAAAAACCCGTAGTTGTAAGATTGCTTCGTGCCTCGCAATGACGGTTAAATGCGTATCAGATAATATCATTGGACTTCAGACTTCTGACTCTATTCTATCTTCTTTCCCTTCATTGCTGTAGAAATCGCTGCATCCATTACGCGTTCTGCAAACGGACGAGTAAACTCATTAAGTTCATCGGCTTTTTTCAAAATTGTATCTTTTTCTTGCGAAGCCAAAGCTGTTTTCAAAGCCTCGATATGAACTTTAGTTTCTGTAATTTCTTGCTCAGTTAAGTGTTCTGCATGTTTTTCAATGAAACGTTCGGCGGTGTAAAGTAGTTGTTCTCCCTCACTTCGAGCTTCAATCAGCATCCTTTGTTCCACGTCACTTTTTGCATGTTCAATACTGTCTAAAAGCATTTTCTCTACGGTATCATCGCTCAAACCGTAACTTGGCGTAATTTCAATTTCCTGCTTCACTCCTGAGCGTAATTCAATCGCCTGAACAGTCAAAATACCATCAGCGTTGAGCAAAAAGTTAATATCAACTTTTGGCAAACCTGCAGGCATAGCCGGAATTCCTTTTAAATCGAACTCGGCAAGCTTACGGTTTTCTTTAACCAAATCGCGTTCACCTTGGTAAACAGAAATTTTCATGTTTACCTGACCATCAATTGAAGTAGTGTATTGGCGACCAGCCTTTGTTGGAACCTTACTGTTTCGAGCGATAATTACATCCATTAATCCGCCCATGGTTTCAATACCAAGTGAAAGTGGCGTTACATCTAGTAGTAAAATATCAGAACGGTTTCCAGCCAAAACATCAGCCTGGATGGCTGCACCTAAAGCTACAACTTCATCAGGGTTGATATTATCTTGTGGTTTTTTACCGAAGAAATTTTCTACTTGTTGTTTTACAAATGGTGTACGGGTAGAACCGCCAACTAAAATTACTTCATCAATATCTGCCGCAGTTAATTCTGAATCTTTCAATGCATTTTTGCAGGCAATTATAGTTTCCTCAACCTTACTTGCGATAAGCTGTTCAAATGTTTGCTTATCTAAAGTACACCAAATTTCGCCAACCTTTTCGTTATATAAATTTTGTGATGATAATGCTTTTTTAGCCGCCTCTGCCTGTAAGCGTAAAGTTTGCATCAGTACCGCATCATTAGCTAAAGTTTTAATATCAAGGTTGTTTTTCTCTATCCAGTGATTTAGAATGGCTCTGTCAAAATCATCACCACCCAAATAAGTGTTTCCATTTGTTGCCAGAACTTCAAAAATTCCATTCTGAATTTGAAGGATAGAAACATCGAAAGTTCCGCCACCTAAATCGTAAACTGCGATTGTTTTTTGCTGCAATGGATCTAAACCAATTCCGTAGGCTAAACTTGCCGCCGTTGGCTCGTTCACGATACGCATCACATCCAAGCCTGCAAGTTTACCTGCATCACGCGTAGCCTGGCGTTGGCTGTCGTTAAAATATGCCGGAACTGTGATAACTGCTCTATTTACCGGGGTTTTCAGTGCATGTTCGGCTCTGGCCTTTAGCTCCTTTAAAATTTCTGCTGATAATTCAATAGGTGTATAGAAACGATTTCCAGCCTGAATTTTTACCAATGAATCTGTATCATCATCAATAATTTTGTAAGAAAAAATAGCTGCATGTTCGGCTACATCTTTATAAGAGCGACCTAACAATCGTTTTACAGAGAAAATGGTATTGGCTGGGTCGGTTGTTAAAAACTCTTTCGCCTCATTACCTACAACGGTTTCATTTTGGTTATTGAAATACACAACAGATGGCACCAAAATTCCTTTACCGGCATCGTTAATAACCTGCGGATTTTTATCGGGATTAATAAACGCAACCAAACTGTTAGTGGTGCCTAAATCGATTCCGACTATAATTTCTTCCTTTTGAAACGAACCTGTAGCAAGGTTAATTGATATTTTTGCCATGGGGCGAATTTAAGCAATTGTTGTTTCAAAATTGTTGTAATGTTGTAAAGTTGAAAGGTTTTAATTTGTATTAAATTAGAAGTTTTAAGGAAATTTTGGGTTGAGTTACAACCGCATTCCTCTTAAAAAATCTTCAATTTGCATACGTTTTTTGCCTTCATATTGAATATCCTGAAGTTTGATAAAACCATCTTTAGTAGCAAATTTCAGAAAAGTTTTACCATCCGTTAAAAAGCCTCCGGCTGCAATTGCAGGTTCTTTTTCTTCGATATCCACTTTAAAAATTTTTAATGTTTTATCATTTAATAAAGTAAAAGCAGTAGGATAGGGGCTTAAACCACGAATAAAATTAAAAACTTCTAATGATGGTTTATTCCAGTCAACTTTACAATCTTCTTTAAAAATTTTTGGAGCATGTTTTAATACATCACTTTGTGGTTGTGGCTGTTCTTGGTAGTTTCCTTCAGCAATTGCAGTTACCGTTTTAACCAATAGGCTTGCACCTACGTTCATCAGTTTATCATGTAAATCTCCGGCAGTATCGGTACTTTCAATAGCAACACTTGCACTTTGAATAATGTCTCCGGTATCAATCTCGTGGGTTAAGAAAAAAGTAGTAACACCGCTTTCTTTTTCTCCGTTGATTATGGCATGGTTAATTGGTGCAGCACCGCGATACTGTGGCAGTAAAGAACCATGAAGATTAATTGTTCCTTTAGATGGCATTGCCCAAACAACTTCGGGCAACATCCTAAAAGCAACAACAACTTGTAAATCTGCATTAAAAGATTTAAGCTGTGCTAAAAACTCAGGATTTTTTAGTTTTTCGGGCTGTAGAACAGGAATATTTTTTTCTACAGCATATTTTTTTACAGCACTCTCGCTTAATTTTTGTCCGCGGCCAGCAGGTTTATCGGCGGCTGTAACAACGGCAACCACATCAAAATTTGCCCTTACTAAAGCATCTAAAGAAGCAACTGCAAAATCGGGCGTGCCCATAAAAACTATTTTCATCTGGAATATGTTGTGTAGTAAATTAACGTGAAATGCTCCCGTTAGGTTTTACAAAATAACTAAAAATTAACCCTATTTTATAGTTTAAAATGATACAAGGTAAAGACGTTGTAAAGGCAAGCGGACTAATTTATGTTACCGATTCGATGCCTGGTATTTACAGAAAAGGGAAACCTGGTAAATTTCATTATGAAGATAAGAACGGCGCAAAAATTACCGACGAGAAGCATTTAGAAAGAATAAAAACTTTGGTAATTCCACCGGCATGGCAAAGTGTATGGATTTGCAATAAAGCCAATGGTTATTTGCAGGTAACAGGCACAGATGCCGCAGGAAGGAAGCAATATAAATACCATACAAAATGGACTTCACGCCGCTCGGAAGATAAATATTTTAGATTATATGAATTTGGCAAAGCCTTACCTGAAGCCAGAAAGAAACTGGCCAGAGATTTAAAACGCAAAGATTTAGACGAGCGAAAGGTGTTGGCTATTTCTGTTGATGTTTTACAAAAAACATTAATCCGTATTGGTAACGAAAACTATAAGCAGCTTTATGGTTCTTTCGGTTTAACCACTTTAAGAGATAAGCATGTTAAAATAAATGGCAGTAAAATTAGCATGGATTTTATTGGTAAAAAGGGTGTTAAACAAAACGTAGAACTAAACGACCGCTCTTTGGCCAAGTTGGTTAAAAAATGCCGCGATATTCCTGGGCAAGATTTGTTTCAATTTTATACTAACGGAAAGGAACATAAAAGTATCGATTCGGGCAAGATAAACAGTTATATCAGAGAAATAACCGGGAGTGATTTTACTGCAAAAGATTTTAGAACCTGGGGTGGAACCTTAGAAGCATTAAGACAATTTTCTAAGTGTAAACAAGATGGAGATATAAAAATCAACACAAAAAAAACCATTGTAAACGTGTTGGATTGTGTGGCAAAAAAGCTTGGTAATACAAGGGCTGTGTGTAAAAGTTCTTACGTTTATCCTTTGCTTATTACTGCTTACGAGGAGGAAAAACTAGAAAAGTTTTTGAAGAAAATGGATAATAATAATGGTATAGGTAAATTAGGTTTAGAACACGATGAAAAAGTGTTGCTATCTTTCCTAAAATCTACGAATAGCAACTAAATTTTTGGAGTAGTCTTTTAAATGAGCATGTTTAGAGTTCATATGCTATCGTCATGCTCAGCTTGACTGGGCATATTAAAGCCTAAATAAACATGTATTTTTCAATTGTTTTTTCGCTTTAAGATTCCCGTTTTCACGGGAATGACGGTCTTATTTATATTGTAAAGCAACGAAGAGTAATTAAAGCTAAAAAGCTTTCACTTTTTTCAGTGAAAGCTTTTTTTATTCTTTAGGTGCTTCTTTTATCGGATGAACAGGTTGTTCTTCGTTTTCTCTCTTTTTTGCTGGTTCCTCAGTCTTTACCGGTTTCTGCGGGCTACTATCATTCGCCTTTCTAACCGTTTTATTATCTACTGGTTCTCTGCCCTTTGGTACTTCTTGCTCATAATTACTTCCGGGTTTATCACTTTTTTCTTTCTTGCCGCTCATGGTTTAATGATTGAATAAATGAATTTTATGCATTGAATAAATAACAATCTTTAACTAAAGAACAAAGTTTTATCCACTATTGTTTGATAAATTCACTCATTCAAAATTCAATCATTAATTATACAATAAGTATTTTTTGCGCATGGTTTTATAACTGCTTAATCCTGGTTCCCAGGTTGCTCTGATTTCTGCCTCGCTTTTGCCATCAATAATTTGTTGTCTGAAATCTCCAACGCCAATTAACTTTTCTACTGGCATGGTTTGGTTGCTCAATTTAGAATTAAAGAAATCTTCTTTTTTAGGCGATGCTTTGTATAATTCTATAACCCATCCTAAATTAATTTGTCCTTTTTTTCTTAAGATAGAAGTATCGTAGTTTCTCAAATCAATACCGAAACATTCTTCATCTTTAAAAATTGGCGTTTCTGCCATTCCTTTTATCCCGGTAGGTGTATAAGAAAATTTATAAATGCCCTTTAAATATGGTGCACCAATTACAGTAAAAGGAAACTGTGTACCGCGGCCATGGTTAAGGTAAATGCCTTCGAATAAGCAAGTTGAAGGGTAAAGTAAAATAGATTGCTGCGTATTTAAATTTGGTGATGGTTTAACGGGCAAAGTATATTCCATATTATGATTATAATTGGCATTTTTAATCACGGTGATTTTGCATTTCAATTTATTTTTTAACCAACCTTCTCCGTTTAACATCTGCGCATACTCGCCAATGGTTAAACCATGTGCAATTGGAATGGGTTGAATACCAATGCCCGATTTAAATTTTGGGTCTAAAATCGGACCATCAATTAAATATCCGTTCGGGTTCGGTCTATCTAAAATTAATAATGGTTTGTTGTTCTCTGCGCAGGCTTCCATTACGTGTTGCAAGGTGTTTATGTACGTGTAAAAGCGAACACCTACATCCTGGATATCGAAAACCATGATGTCTATATCAGCCAAATCCTCTTTAGTTGGCGTACTATGTTTTCCATAAAGTGAAACTGCTTTTATACCTGTTTTTTCATCAACATCATCACTAACTTTTACACCAGCACTAGCATTGCCTCTAAAACCATGCTCCGGACCAAATATTTTCTGGATTTTTATTCCTCTCTTTAACAAACTATCTACAGAGGTTTGCTTACCAATTATTGATGTTGGGTTAACTACCATACCAACTCGTTTGCCTTTTAATAATGGCAAATATTTTTCGGTTTGTTCTGCTCCGGTTTTTATAGCGTTTGCAGGTACATTTGTTTCAGTTGCAGTTACAGGCTCATTTTCTTCAGTTTTTTCTGGTTTAGGTGTTTGCCCGCATGCAGAAAGGGCAATTATACTTGTTAAAGCAAAGCTGATATATTTTTTCATTTCAATAGGTTTTTGTTGTGTTATTATGTCAAAACAAACAATTTAGCAATTTTTTAATTATAGATAGTTAGATACTCATTTCAAACTGGTAATTTATCTTCAAAAATGCCATTTTTAAATAGTAATTAAGCATTTTTGTAGCATCAAATTTATCAAAATTGAATTTCGAATATTTCATAGCCGGTCGCATTTCTTTAAAATCAGAACGTACTTTTTCTAAGCTCATCGTACGTATTGCCATTGCAGGTGTAATGCTGAGTTTGGCCGTTATGATACTTTCTATCGCAATAATTAAAGGTTTTAAAACAGAAATTCAAGATAAGGTTAGAGGTTTTTTGGGCGATGTGCAAATTACCCGTTACGATTTAAATAATTCATTTGAGCATTCACCTTTTACCCTTGATGCTGAAACTCAGAAAATGCTCAAGAACAATAAAAATATAGAGTATTTTTATCCATTTGCAACCAAACCGGCAATTTTATCTGCTAATGAAGAAATTGAAGGCATTAATTTTAAGGGCGTAGATAAAAATTACAATTGGACATATATAAAACAACACATAATAAGTGGTAGAGTGATTGATTTTGCCGATTCTACGGCGGCCATGCAAGAATTATTGGTATCGAATTACACCGCTAAACGCTTAAAGCTAAAAACTGGCGACGATTTTATCATGTATTTTGTTCAAAATCAGCTTCGCCCACGAAAATTTAAAATTGTTGGTGTTTACGATATTGGGGTAGAAGACATTGATAAGGGCTTTGTACTCGGCAATTTAAACATTGTAAAACGCTTAAATAATTGGAAAGCTGACGAAATTGGCGGTGTAGAAATCAGAACTAAAGATTTTTCAAAGTTAAAGCCCGTTGCAGATGAAATTTTTGAGCAACTCCCTCAAAATTTACGTTCATTTTCTATCAAAGAAAACTTTCCGAATATTTTTACCTGGCTCGGTTTGCTTGATGTAAATACGAATGTATTGCTGATTTTAATGCTAATTGTAGGCGTAATAAACATGATAACCGCTTTGCTTATCATGATTTTAGAGCGCACAAATATGATTGGAATGCTAAAATCATTCGGCGCAAGCAACTGGAGCATTATGAAAATATTTTTATACAATGCAGCTTACCTTATCGGAATTGGCTTGCTTTTAGGCAATATTTTAGGTTTGGGCTTAGGGTTTTTTCAGCAGGCTACGCATATTTTCAAGCTAGATCAGGCCAATTATTTCCTCGCTTATGCGCCAATAGAATTTCATTTTATTGATGTTTTAGCATTGAACGTAATCACCGTTGTGGTTTGTTTAACCGTATTAATTATCCCTTCGTTGTTAATCAGTAAAGTTTCGCCGCTAAAAGCCATCAGGTTTAAATAGATTTTTGTAAGGCAGGGTGTGGTTCGTTTCGGTTACGATGATCCTGCTTTTCGCTATATCTTTTTGAACTTCAAAATGGTAGGGTAATCAAGGTTTCTGCAACCAAAAAGGATACCGCTGCAATCACGCTTAGAAGGCAAAAACACTGCAAAAACTCAAAAAACCCAGGCTTAAACAGAAATCCACTTTGTGCCTTCTAAGGCCGAAAGAAATTCGGTACGTGGTGCTAAATTTAAATAAGGGTAAGTTACTTTAGATAGATACAAACCTGTTGGATGAGCAGGCTCTAAAAGTTTTGGCATTTCTAGCGTAGCTAAATGATGCTCAAATTCAGAAACTGTTAATTCTCCTTTGCCAATTTTCAAAATTTTACCCATTAAAATCCGAATCATTTTGCCCAGAAATCTGTTGCTGGCAATGTGAAAGCGGATTCTGTCGCCACGCTCATTAATAAAAATGTCTGCATCCATTACATTGCAAATGGTGTGTTCGTATTTATCAGGGTGTGTACAAAACGGCCTGTAGTCTTTGTATTTTGGTAAAAGTTTTGCAGCGGCTTTCATTTGCACTAAATCTAACTTGGGCAATAAATAAAAGGAACTTTGCTGACTAAGAAAAGGATCTTTATAGGTATGAAGGAAATAATCATATTTTCTTTGAACAGCATCAAAACGGGCGTGAGGCAGCCCTTCCATCTGTATAATATCGAAAACCGCAATGTTGTAGGGCAGTATTTTGTTCATCCTAAACAATAAATCAAAATCAAAATCGATTGCAATATCTGCATGGAAAAAAAACTGGCTCGCATGTACGTGTGCATCCGTTCTTCCACAACCAATAATTGGTATGGTAACTTTAAAAATCTGTTCAAGCGAATGTTCTAAAACTTCCTGAACGCTTTTAACTTTTGGTTGTTTTTGCCAGCCGCTAAAATACTGACCGTTGTATGCAATGTGAAAAAAGTACCTCATTATTCATTGCAATTTTACGGAAATTTTAGCTCCAAAATTATTAAATCCTACTTTTGTGCTTCAAAACTAATTTATAACGAATGAATTGTTATTGTGCAAGCGGACTTGAATATGCAAATTGTTGTCAGCCTTATCATTTAAATAAATCTAACGCACCAACAGCCGAAGCTTTAATGCGTTCGAGGTATTCGGCATTTGTTTTGGCCAATGGAAACTACCTTTTTGAAACCACTCATCCTAGCAAACGCAAAGGAAATTCAGCAGATTCTTATACAAAAAGTGCTAAAAATACGAAGTGGTTAAAATTGGAAATTGTTGCAGCTGAGTTTGATAAGGTTGAGTTTAAAGCGTTTTATTTGAACCATAAGTTCCAAACCGAAGTTCTGCACGAAAAATCATATTTTAAGTTGGAAGATGGTAAATGGTATTATGTAGATGGCGTTTTTTATTAGGCTGTCGTAATCGCGAGGCACGAAGCAATCTTAAAGCTATTGCCTGAATTTTGTCAGAGATTGCTTCGTGCCTCGCAATGACGGATTCTTCTATTTTTGCTTGATTTTAGGTATTAATTAGAAAAATTCTATTACACTGTCGTCATTGCGAGGCACGAATCAATCTTATTAATTGCCTGAAGTTTGGCAGAGATTGCTTCGTACCTCGCAATGACGGATTCTTCTATTTTTGCTTGATTTTAGGTATTAATTTACTGAAAATTCTATTACACTGTCGTGATTGCTAGGTACGAAGCAATTTTATTAATTGCGTGAGTTTTGTCAGAGATTGCTTCGTTCCTCGCAATGACGGATTCTTCTAATTTTTTTGTATTAGGTTAAAGGACATTTTATTAGGCTGTCGTCATTGCGAGGCACGAAGCAATCTTTTTGACTTGCCTGAATTTGTCAGAGATTGCTTCGTACTTCGCAATTACGGATTCTTCTATTTTAGGTATTAGGTAAAAGGAAATTTTCTTAGACTGTCGTCATTGCGAGGCACGAAGCAATCTTAAAGGCTATTGACCTGCAATGACGGATTCTTCTTTGCTTGAATTTATAAATCAATATCCAAAGTAATTTCTATGGAGCCTGAATCGGTTTTGTAAACATCCAAAGAGACTAAATCTAAAGCATCAATCTCTATATTTTGAACTTTAGATAAGGCTATAAATTTTTCTCTTATTGCTATTAAAAGGTGGGTTCTGGTAAATCCAATTGGCGATGTTAAGAAAAAAGTTTCGGGTCTTTCAAATGGATAATCAATGGAAATGCTAACCTCTTTTTCTGCAATCACAAGTTCATCAGCATCAACTAAATTCAAAATTTCTTCATTCGCTCGGGCAATATTTATCCAGGGTATAATGCCATCATCTCCAACGGTTTTAGTTGCCCTAACATTAAAAGTGATGATATATATTAAGTTTTTTGGTTGTTGGCTATCGTCGTTTTCAGTAATCATACTACAGTTTTTTCGCTTCGTTCCAATAAATATCCATTTCTGCAAGCGTCATGTCGGCCAAAGCTTTACCATTTTCTTTTGCCTTGTTTTCTAAATATTGAAAACGTTTAATAAACTTTCTATTGGTTTTTTCTAAGGCGTTTTCTGGATTAATGTTTATGAAACGGGCATAGTTGATTAACGAGAAAAGTACATCGCCAAATTCAGATTCAGCTTTTTCTACATCAATAGCCGTATTGTCGGCAACATTAAACTCATTTTTGAATTCTTGTAATTCTTCTTCTACCTTTTCCCAAACCTGGCTTTTATCTTCCCAATCGAAACCCACACCGCGGGCTTTTTCCTGAATGCGGGCAGCTTTTACCAAAGCCGGTAGCGAAGCCGGAACGCCCGCCAAAACAGATTTATTTCCTTCTTTTAGCTTAATTTGTTCCCAGTTTCGCTTAACGTCTTCTTCGTTCTCAACTTCAACATCGCCGTATATGTGCGGATGACGATTTACTAATTTATCGCAAACACCATTTAGTACATCAACTATGTTGAAATCATTCGTTTCTGAAGCAATTCTTGAATAGAAAACCAGATGCATCATCACATCGCCAAGTTCCTTCTTAATTTCGTCTAAATTACCATCCAAAATGGCATCACTTAACTCGTAAGTTTCTTCGATTGTTAAATGGCGCAAGGTTTCCATGGTTTGTTTTTTATCCCACGGACATTGCGTTCTTAAAGTATCTAAAACGGTAAGTAAACGATTAAAAGCATCAGCAGGGTTATGTGCAGCGGCAGGAATTGGATTGTTGGGCATGGTATTTATTTTATGCTGCTAAATTACCAATACCATTTGATTAAGAAAAATTGAATGCTTTGAAATAAACTATATGGAAGGTAGAAATTAGCAAGGCTTTTGGTAAGCACATTACACATAATCAATTGCTTTTAGCAAAAGCCTTTATTGTAAAAAGATTTGAATTAATCCTTTTCCTGAAGTTGAATTTTCTTTGTTAATCGGTATACCCGCTTCTTCTTTTCAGGTTTGTGTTCTTCGCCCATTAACAAGCCCCACGGTTTTAAAGTATCTACTCTATCAAATATTATTTTTAGTATTGCTAAGTAAGGAATGCATAAAAACATGCCAGAAATGCCCCAAACCATTTCGCCAACAATTATACCTAAAAAGGCTATCAGAGCATTAATTTTAACTTTTGAACCTACAACCAATGGCATTAAAATGTTTCCATCGATAGCGTGCACCCCAACAAAGGCAATTAAAACTAGCAAAACTTTACCTGCACCAGCGGTAGCAAAGGTAATTAAACAGCTTATCAGCAATGCAAAGAAAATACCCAAATAAGGAACCACGTTGAAAATGCCGGCAACCAAACCTAAAAGGACAGCGTATTTGACGCCTAATAAACTTAACACGGCCATCATTAAAACAGTAACAATCAGCATTTGTAAAAATAAGCCAATGATATATTTTTTGATTATGTATTGAATTTGCGATACAATTTCGCCTACTTTTTCTTTGTGTTCCTCTTTAAAAACGGAAGTTAGAAAAGTGAAAAGTATGCGCCTATAGTTTAAAATAAAGAAAGTAAATAATAATGTAAAACCTAAGAATAATAGGGTAGAAGACAATGTAGCTAATGTTGTTGCAACGATGGTTGCACTTGTAGCAAGCGCCTTTTCTGTACTATCGTTTAAATAAGCTAACTGTTTTTGAGTATTTACATTAAAGGTTTTCGAAATCCATTGTTGTAATTCGTTAAATGAAACACCGGCCTTTTGTTTTAAAAGCGGCCAATCCTGCCATAAATCGCTTAGTTGATTCCCGAAAAAATAAACTATACCACCAATGATAACCACCATCACAATTACAGATAGAATGGTAGAAAAACTCCTTTTTAATTTTAGTTTATGCTCTAAAGTATTCGCCAAAGGCAATAATAAAATCGCCATCAAGAAAGAAAAAAGTAAGGGAGCAAGTAGCGAATGCCCTAAAATAGCAATGTACGTTAAACTGATTAAACAGAACAGCACGAGTGCTAATTTGGGTAGAAAAGAGAGTTTATCTTTCATCGTAATATTAAAATCCAGAATAATACAAAAAATCCCGATAAATGTTTTGTTCATCGGGATTTTAAATATATAATTAATCTTTTAATATATGCTCGCTTTATCTAATAGAGAAATGTCATCAGCTGATAATTTCAAATTGGCTGCCTCTGTAAAGGATTTTAGCTGAGTTAAATCCGTTACACTTGCAATTGGTGCGGTAACTGATGGGCGATTAATTAACCAGGCTAAAGCTACAGATGCTTGTTCAACATGATGTTGACCTGCCACTTTATCAAGTGCGTCTAAAATTCTGTAACCACGCTCGTTTAAGAACTTCTTTATGCCACCACCACGCTGGCTTTTGTTCAAGTCATCTTCACTACGGTATTTTCCGGTTAAAAATCCGCTAGCCAGAGAATAATACGTTACAACTCCTAAACCTGCATCCAGACAAATTTTTTCGTGTTCCTGTTCAAATTCAGCTCTGTCGAATAAATTATAACCTGGCTGATAAACTTCGTAGCGAGGAAGGTTATTATTGGCAGAATAAACCAAAGATTCTTTCAGCCTTTCTGCAGAAAAATTTGATGCGCCAATCCATCGGATTTTTCCCGCTTTGATTAATGTTTCATAAGCGCTCAAGGTTTCATCAACCGGCGTTTGTTCATCATCAAAGTGAGAGAAATATAAATCTATATAATCAGTTTGCAGGCGAGAAAGAGAATGCTCAACCTGGTTAATGATGTAATCTTTTTTTAACGATTTGCCATTACCCATATCTGAGCCAACTTTAGTGGCAATAATTACATCGTGCCTTTTATTTTGTTTTTTTAGCCAGTTTCCAATAATTGTTTCCGATTCTCCACCTTTATTTCCTGGCATCCAACGAGAATAAACATCGGCAGTATCAATAAAATTGAAGCCGCTTTCTATAAATTGATTTAAAATCTCAAAAGATTTTTGTTCATCAACTGTCCAGCCAAAAACGTTTCCTCCAAATACAATGGGTGCAATATTTAAATCTGTTTTTCCTAAAATTCGTTTCTCCATGATGTGAAATGTTATAAAAGGTCAACAATTTAAAAATGGAGTGGTTTTCCCTGGTAGTCGTAATTTTGTCAGATTTAATATTGTTTTGAAAAGCAATTGACCAATTCCTATTAAAGTTAGTCCCGTGTTTCGCTATATCTTTTAACTGCATTTCGCTGCGCTCAATTTTGTTAAAAGTATGCCGCTTTACCCCTACCGTGTACCCACATCTTTATTTTTATTTTTGTTTCATGTTTGGAACAGATTACAGTAAACTTTTTAACGACCTTAGGTTATCTAGACGAGGAGAAAGCCTATTAAATAAATTACGTCAGGATC
>NZ_CAKLBO010000006.1:0-264481 GCF_920984695.1 Pedobacter sp. Leaf132
GACATCCGCCGTTCTGATTTTTTTACCCTTCCTTTCGGTTGGGAGTGCAAAGGTAAGAATCTTTTTTTAACTTCCAAATAAAATAAATTTTATTTCTTCGTCGCCTTTTTCTTCTTAATCCCTCTTTCAATATCGCTCTTTTCAGAGCTCCGATTCCTTCCGAAGCGGGTTGCAAAAGTAGAAAACTTTTCTCAATCACCAAATTTTATTTGAAAATAATTCCGGTAACCTTAATTCATCTTTTCAACCTTTTCCTCTTCCTCCGAAGCGGGATGCAAAAGTAGAAAAATTATCCGCTTGCGCAAAGCCAGGGCCGCTTTTATTTGGATGGACAGTGGTAACTGCATGGATTTCAGGGAGAAAAAATGCGTCTGTAAGCAAACTTTTTCAGGATGTGGTTTGTTTAGGGCGGGTTTCTGTGGTAAGTTGACTGGTTAGGGTTACAGGTATTTGAAAGGCGCCTATCGTTTCCCGCTGATGTTCGCAGGTAAAATTATCGCAGATTGAAAAGGATTTTAAAGCTTAATATATAAGTTTTCACCGCCTAAGACAGCTAAGTTATTTTAAAAAATAGATTTTAAGGGAACAGTTTGTACATATAAGGAATTAAGGTCATCTACGTTGTAAGTCGGTTTTAGGTTGCTTGTGATTGCAAGGCGCCTATCGTTTCCCGCTGATGTTCGCAGATAAAATTATCGCAGATTGAAAAGGATTTTAAAGCTTAATGCATAAGTTTTCACCACGTAAGGCAGCTAAGTTTAAGATGTATATCCTTAGCACTTAATAAAAGACTAATGACTAAATCCACCATACAAGGAATATAAGGTCATCTAAGCTACAAGTCGGTTTTGAGTTGATGGTTGCAGGTGATTGCAAGGCGCCAATCGTTTCCCGCTGATGTTCGCAGATAAAATAGCGCAGATTGAAAAGGATTTTAAAGCTTAATGGATAAGTTTTCACCGCGTAAGACAGCTAAATTTAAGATATATGTCTTTGGCACCTGGTGAAAAACTAATAACTAAATCCACCATCTAAGGAATCTAAGATCATCTACGCTACAAGTCGGTTTTGAGTTGAGGGTTGGTGGTGATTGCAAGGCGCCTATCATTTCCCGCTGATGTTCGCAGATAAAATAGCGCAGATTGAAAAGGATTTTAAAACTTAATGCATAAGTTTTCACCGCCTAAGGCAGCTAAGTTTAAGATGTATATCGTTAGCACTTAATAAAAGAGTAAAGTCTAGTTCACCATCTAAGGAATCTAAGGTCATCTAAGTAGCGGGTGTAAGCTCCATGTCTTGATACTCGATACTAAATACTATATACTAAGTACTATCGACTTAAGACTAGTTCACCATCTAAGGAATGTAAGGTCATCCAAGTAGCGAGAGTATGCTCTATGTCTAAGTACTCGATACTAAATACTATATACTAAGCACTATCGACTAAAGACTGGTTCACCATCTAAGGAATCTAAGGTCATCCAAGTAGCGAGTGTAAGCTCTATGTCTTGATACTCGATACTAAATACTTGATACTAATTACTGATTGGAAAACGGACAGAAGTAAAATAAACCCGGGCGGAATGGAAAACCCGCAGGGAAGCGCAGCGAACCGAGGATTTGAAATGCAGAACGGGACGAACGTTAATTGGAAAACAGGAACATGCTTTACATATTATATAAGTATGTTAAAAATTGTTAACTATATATATGTACTGAATTGCAATAAGTAGCTTAGCGGCCAATTGTTTTATATTGATGTTATCGTATTATTAATTATCTTTGCAGAATGTTTAAAGTTAAACACTTATTTATTTTAGTATTTATTGCCGCTTTAGGTATGGCGGGTTGTAAGAGTCGTTTTGAAAAGCTACGTGCCAGTAACGATGTTGCAAAAAAATATCAAGAAGCTATTAGATTATATAACAAACGAGATTTTAGCAAAGCTTTGGTGCTTTTTGAAGATTTATCTCAAAAATACCGTGGACGTGAGCAAGCTGAAGGTTTGAATTTTTACTACGCTTATACATTATATAAATTGCAGGATTATACCACTGCAAGGTATCAATTTAAAAGTTTCGCAGATACTTATCCTGCCAGTAAAGATGCTGAAGAGGCTCGTTATATGGCCGCATATTGTTATTATTTAGAGTCTCCTGTTTTTTCATTAGACCAGGAAAACACCTATAAGGCTATTGATGCATTACAGTTATTTATAAACTTATACCCTACCAGTGAACGTGCTGCTGCTGCTGCAAAGTATATTGGTGTATTAAGAACTAAATTGGAGGATAAAGTTTTTGAAAATGCAAAGCTTTACTTAACTACGGGCCCAAGCAATGTAGAAAATTATAGAGCAGCCGTTATTGCTTTAAAAAATGCACAGCGAGATTATCCGGATATTAAATACGCTGAGGAAATGGATTTCTTGATGATTAGGGCACAATATATGTATGCTAGAACAAGTATCCCAATTCGCCAGGAAGACAGATACAATGAGGCTACCTCTTTATACGAAGAGTTTACGGAGAAATATCCTCAGAGTAAGTTTACCAACGATGCTAAGCAATTAAAATCGGATATTGAAACTGGAATAAAACAAAATAAAGCAGAATTAGCTATGTATGCTGCCGACCAGGCAAAGTACATGGAAATGATTAAGAAAACGAGTAAGGTGAAAGATACCGTTTCTCAAAAACCAACTAACGCAGATAATACGAATATTAAAAACAATTAATACATGAATACTAACAAACCTGCTATACCGAACACTACGGTTACCAGAAATGTACACGATTTAGACAGAACTACTGATAATCTTTATGAATCATTAGTTGTGATTGCTAAAAGAGCAAATCAGATTTCAAACAACATGAAAGAAGAATTGCACGGTAAATTAGCAGAATTTGCTTCGAGTAACGATAACCTTGAAGAGATTTTTGAAAACCGTGAGCAAATCGAAATCAGTAAGCATTATGAGCGTATGCCGAAACCAGTTTTAGTTGCTATGGATGAATTTTTGAACGAAAAAGTTTACCACAGAAACCCGGCAAAAGAACAAAAATAAAACGATTATAGCGCATAGAGTTTGGAGCTAAGCGTTTCGCTTGTGCGTTAATGCAACTGTTTTAACTCTTCGCTCGATGCTTAAAAATAAAAACATAATACTTGGCGTTTGCGGCAGTATTGCGGCTTACAAGTCGGCCATTTTGGTTAGACTTTTGGTAAAAGCTGGTGCAAACGTTAAGGTTATTTTAACTCCCGATGGTGCTAATTTCATTACACCGCTTACTTTAGCCACACTTTCTAAAAATCCGGTTTATACTCAATATTTTGAAGAAGAAACCGGCGTTTGGAGCAATCATGTTGAACTTGGTCTTTGGGCAGATTTAATTATCATTGCGCCTACTAGTGCAAATACGCTTGCCAAACTTGCTACCGGAATTTGTGATAACTTATTAACTGCAGTTTATTTATCGGCTAAATGCCCGGTGTACGTTGCGCCTGCAATGGACCTGGATATGTGGAAACACGAAACCACTCGAGGCAATATCTCGAAAATAAAAAGTTTTGGAAATACGATTATTGCACCACAAAGTGGAGAATTGGCCAGCGGATTATATGGTGAAGGAAGACTTGCCGAACCAGAAGAAATTGTTGCTTTTTTAGAAAGTTCGATTAAAAAAGGACTGCCTTTTTACGGGCAGAAAGTAATGGTAACTGCTGGTCCGACTTATGAGGCTATAGACCCAGTTCGTTTTATTGGCAACCATTCATCTGGTAAAATGGGTTTTACCATTGCTGATGAATTAAGCAGACTAGGAGCCGATGTAACTTTAATTGCCGGACCTACCGCTCAAAAAGCTACAGAACCATTAAAAAGAATAGACGTAGTAAGTGCAAAGGATATGTTTGAGGCATGTACATCTGTTTTCAAAGAAACCGACATTACCATTATGAGTGCGGCTGTTGCCGACTATAAGCCTAAAACAGTTTCAACTCAGAAAATTAAAAAAAACAATAGTGAATTTAATTTAGAGCTGGAAAAAACTACCGATATTTTAGCATCGCTTGGCATGGTAAAAACCCAAAATCAAATTTTGGTTGGTTTTGCTTTAGAAACTAATGATGAAGAAAATTATGCCAAAGCAAAACTGGAGAAAAAAAATCTTGATTTGGTTATTCTAAATTCCCTAAACGATAAAGGGGCAGGCTTTAAATCGGATACAAATAAAATTACTATTTTTAACAAAGCGCTTCAAAAGACAGCGTTTGATGTAAAGTCAAAAGCCGATGTTGCAAAAGATATCTGCAATGAAATTTTAAAACTTATTAAATGATAAAAAGACTTGTTTGTTTATTATTCATCCTTGGTTTTGGAAAATTACATGCGCAAGAGTTAAATGCTCGTGTGCAGTTATTGGCACCGCAGGTATCTAATATTAATAAACAACAGCTCGATGCACTCCAAAGAACGTTGAGAGACTTTTTAAACAATAACAAGTTTACCACCGAAACATATAAAGCGCAAGAAAGAATTGATTGCAATTTTGTAATCACCATAACATCATGGGATGGCGGTTCTGGTTATACGGCAGAAGCGCAAATACAAAGCAGCCGACCGGTTTTTAACTCAACATATAATAGCACTTTGCTAAATATGAGTGATAAGAATTTCGATTTTAGCTATAATGATGGTTCTACAATAGATTTTTCTGACCAGAATTACATATCAAACATCAGTGCGTTACTAACCTATTATGCATATACCATAATTGGTTTAGATAAAGACAGCTTCGGCAAAATGGGCGGCAGCTTTTATTTTAAAAAAGCGCAAAACATTATTAACCTTGCGCAGGTATCGGGCAATACGGGTTGGCGTGCAGCAGATGGTTTACGAAACCGTTTTTGGTTTAATGAAAATACATTAAATCCGGTTTTTAGCGAATTAAGAAACTTTATATACAATTATCATTTTAAGGGTTTAGACCAATTAACTAATGATGATAAAGGCTTAATGCCCATTGTTTCGGCACTTACCGAACTGCAAAAAATGGATAAGCAAAAGTTGGGTTCTATATTTCCAAATGTTTACTTTGCTGCAAAAGCTGAAGAAATTACGAATGTGCTTTCTAAATTAAATACGCAAGAGCGTTTAAAGGCTTACAATTTACTATCGGAAATAGACCCCGCAAATATTGGTAAATACGAAGGATTAAAAACCAATTAGTTTTATAATTTCTTGTAAAGCAATTTCTGTAATTCATTTTGTTGTAAGTCCTGCTTTCCGCTTTATTCCGCTGCGCTCCATGTTCGCTACAATCAGGTTTAGATAGATAATTCAGCAAATAAAACATCCTTCCCTCCCACTCGAATTTCAAATAATTGTGCAACGTTTTTGAATAAACTGCGTCAGTTAGTAAAAGGCTTTTGTTAAAAATCTGTTAAATAATTTTGATAATACGAATATCTTCGTACATTTGATTACGAAATAATTCGTAGAACAGTAACATATATGAGTAATAGCAATATCAAACCAACTGAAGGTGAAATGGAAATTTTGCAGGTGCTCTGGCAAAAAGGTCTTTGCACGGTGAGAGCAGTACATGAAGCTTTAAATAAAAAAGATTCTGGCTACACCACAACTTTAAAGCTTATGCAAATAATGCATGAAAAAGGTATGGTTGAGCGTGATACTAATCAGAAAACCCACATATATAAAGCCTTGGTAAGTCAAGATAAAACTGAAAAGCAATTGGTGAATAAAATGATAGATAACGTTTTTAATGGTTCGGCTGCAAGATTGGTTATGCAGGCTTTGGGTAATCATTCTGCCAGTAGTGAAGAATTAGATGAGATTAAAAAATATTTAGATAGTCTTAAGTAGCTCGTTAGTCGTTAGTCGTTAGTCGTTAGTCGTTAGTCAAAACAGATTAGCATTAAGAATAGTATCAGAAAAAAAATAAAGTGATTTAAAAAATTAAAGCAATTAACATGGAGACTTTATTACCACAATTTATTAAAGCTTTTGGATGGAGTATTTTAAATTCGCTCTGGCAAAGTGCACTTATTTACGGTATCTTATTTATCGTTTTACTTAGCCTGCCAAAGCTCGCTGCTAAATATAGGCACAACCTGGCTTTTGGTTCTATCCTACTAATGTTCGGTTTTTTCATCTATAACCTAACCAGCATTTTACTCAAGAATATTGCTATCCAAAAAGCTAGTGGAAATGTAGAAAATCTTAATACACATCAATATTTAAATACCATACCCGAAAATCTAACTAGCAAAATTGAACAATATTTTCCCGTTGTTGTGGTATTTTACATTATTGGCATTGCACTACAGCTTTTTGTAATAATTAAAGGCTATAATAAATTGGCACGGTTTAAAAAAGAAAAACTGAGTTTAGTACCTGATGCCTGGAATGATATCTTTCAAAAAGTTACATCAAATCTAAAAATCAATAAAACTATAAAATTCCATTTATCATCCATTGTAAATGTGCCATTAGTTATTGGTTATCTAAAACCTATCGTTTTATTTCCAGTTGCATTGGTTAACGAATTAGATAGCGATCAGGTTGAAGCAATTTTAATACACGAACTTTCTCACATCAGAAGAAATGATTTTTTATTAAATCTGATAAAAACGGCAATAGAGACTTTCTTGTTCTTTAACCCATTTGTTTGGATGGCAGGCCGATTTATACATATAGAGCGTGAGCATGCTTGCGATGATTTGGTACTAAAGCTAACCGGAAAGCCACTGAATTATGCTCATGCTTTGTTAAAGCTAGAGTTGCTGAAAGATAAAAATAGTCCGGCTTATGCCTTAGCTGCCACCGGCAAAACTCAAAATTTATATCAACGAATTAAAAGAATCACAAATATGAAGACCAATTATTTAAATGCAAAACAGCAAATGGCAGCCTTAACCTTAGGTATTGCATGTTTAGTTTCTGTTGCCTGGATTAATCCGGCCAAAAAAGAAATCAAAAAAACCACAAAAAAAATTGAATTACTATCGGTTGCAAACATTTCGAAAAATGCCATGGTTTTTATAGATACAACTAAGAAACATAAAATTAAAATTGTAACCATAGATGCTAGTGGCAAAAAAACCGAATACAATTCTTTAAAAGAAGTGCCCGATAGTTTAAGGAGAGATTTATATGATGATGAACTTTTTGGAGGAAGAAAAGCTTTTGTTATAGGAAGTGATTCAGCATTTAGATTTAGAGATTCGATATTTAAGGAAAAAATATACAGAGAATTTGGCCTAGCACGATTAAAATCGAAAAGCTTTGGTGAAGACGTAAAATTGGCAAAAGAGTTTTCATCGCCAGAAGCGCAGGCTAAATGGAAAAAATTTGGTGAAGATATTGGGAGAGAATATGGTTCGCCAGCAGCCCAGGAAAAATGGAGGAAATTATCTGCTGAAGCACTGGCGAGCGTAAACTTTGATGCTCTAAAAATTAGTCTTGATTCAACTGCTAAAATATCTTTAACAGAATATATGAGTTTAGCTCTAAAGGAATTGAAATCTCCTGAATGGAAAACAGAGCTCGACGAGTTGCACAGATTTAACGGAAACAAAAATTTTGATAAAAAACAGAAAGAATTGAGCATAAATTTTCAGAAGAAATTTAATGCAAAACATGGATTTCCGTATACTAGCACTACTCCATTAAAGATATCGATTGATAAGAATGATAAAATTATAGAATCTGCTGAATACAAGAAACTAAAGCAAAAATTTGATACAGAGGTTAAAGAACTGAGGGAGAAAATGGAAAAACAGGAAAAACCTGAACGTAGAGAAAATGAAGAGAACTAAAAACCAAATAAATAATATCCATTAGCAGCGAAGAAATATCTTCGCTGTTTTTATTTTAAGCCTTTGTTGAGATAACTTTTTAGTATTTTCGCATAGCTATGCTACAAAAACTATCTATTCGTAATTACGCATTAATTGATAGCCTCGACATTGAATTTGATAAAGGCTTAAACATAATAACAGGTGAAACCGGAGCCGGAAAATCAATCATACTGGGTGCATTATCACTAATTTTAGGTCAGCGGGCCGAAAGCAAATACTTCTTTAATCAAGATAAAAAATGTGTTATAGAAGGTACATTTCTGCTAGCTGATGAACATTTGAGGGATAGCTTTGAAGAAAACGACCTCGATTTTTTTCAAGAAAGCACACTTCGAAGAGAAATTTCAATTGATGGAAAATCGCGTTCCTTTATAAATGACACTCCTGTAAATTTATCTACCCTAAAACAAATTGGCGAAAAACTTATAGATATTCATTCTCAACATGCTACGCAGGAAATCAATAATGCTGACTTTCAACTTCTGATGGTTGATTCACTTGCAAACCATCAAGATTTGCTTACTCAATATAAAGGAGGTTTTAAGGAATTGAGAAAAGATTCTGCCTTATTAAAGAAATTAATTGATGAAGCCAACGAAGCAAGGAATAAGCAAGATTATGAGCAATTTCTATTTAATGAATTAGAACAGGCAAATTTATCAGAAACTGAACAGCTTGATTTAGAAGCGGAACTGGAGAAACTTACGCATGCTGAAACCATAAAACGAGCACTGCTAAATGCAAATGCATTGTTAAATGATGCAGAGCCTGCCGCCATTTTGCTTTTAAAAGAAGCTCAAACGCAGTTGCAATCTATTGAAAAATTTGATCCATCTGTAAACGTATTATATGAAAGGTTAAAATCAAGTATTATTGAAGTTAAAGATATTGCCGATGAGATTTCTATCATTGAGAACAGTACAATGCATAGTGCCGAAAGATTGGATACCATTAACCAGCGTTTAGATTTATTATATTCTTTGCAGCAGAAACACCGGGTTGATAGCAATACCGAACTAATTGCGATTCAAAATCAGCTAGAAAGAAATTTAAGTCAGCTTTTATCTTCGGATGAGCAAATAGAAAAGCTAACAAAGAAAATCGACTTGCTAAAAAATAAACTCTTTGAGCAGGCCAATAAATTGAGTAAAAACAGAAAGGTTGCGATTAAATTGGTTGAAGAGCAAACTGCAGCCACCTTAAAACAAGTTGGTATGCCTAATGCAAAGCTTGTATTAGCTCAGAAAACTTTAGTAGATTTAACAAAAGATGGCTTAGATGAAATTACCTTGTTGTTTACCGCCAATGCTGGCCAAGCTCCTGCCCCGGTGAATAAAGTTGCGTCTGGTGGCGAACTTTCCAGACTAATGCTGTCTATCAAAGCATTATTGGCTAAGCATACATCCTTACCAACAATTATATTTGATGAGATTGATACCGGTATTTCGGGAGAAACAGCACTTAAGGTGGGTGAAGTTATAGCAGCACTTGGCAAAAATATGCAGGTAATTTCGATTACACACTTACCTCAAATTGCCGCAAAAGGTAAATCGCATTATTTTGTTTACAAAATTGACGATTCAGGAAAAACCAATACCGGAATCAAAAAATTGAAACAAGAAGAAAGAATTGAAGTAATTGCAGAAATGTTAAGCGGTAAAAATCCAGGTGCTTCTGCTATAGAAAATGCAAAGGAATTGTTAAACTAATAATTCATCAGCAGAGACAAATATTTTTTTTAACTAAATAATTAGTTTATATTTGTTTTAATGAAACGATTATTTATTTTTTCTCTTTTCACTTTATCTTTTATAGCCACATTTGCTCAGAATGTAATGCTATCCGGCATAATAAAAGATAAGCGTGGTGAAGTTTTACCTGGTGCAGGCGTGTACGTTAGTGGTTACAAAATAGCAACTGTTGCAAATAACAATGGTGTTTACAGCCTTGGATTAAAACCCGGTAATTACGATTTACTATTTCAGGTGATTGGCTATAAAACTGTTACCAAAAATATCATTGTTGCAGATAAAGCCATAAAATTGGACGTGGTTTTGGAAGAAGATGCGATGCAATTGGATGAAGTAACCATCAAGCCTGACCCAAACCGTGCGGGTTACATCAGAATGTTTACTGATTATTTTATTGGTACAACGCCCAATGCCGCACAGTGTAAAATTATAAATCCTAACGTTTTAATAATTGATTACAGTAAAGATGATTCGAAGCTTACGGTAAAAACCAATCAGTTTCTCATCATAGAAAATAAAGCTTTAGGTTATCGGATAAAATACCAGATTAATCTTTTTGAATGGGATAATAAGACCAAAATCATTTATTATGAAGGTTACCCAACTTATGAAGATTTGAAAGGAAGCAAAGGACAAATTAAAAAGTGGGCTGCAAAACGCGATATTGCATACCGTGGTTCCAGCAATCATTTTTTAAGTAGTTTATATGCGGGAAAATCTAAAGAAGAAGGATTTATCATCAATAAATTAATTAGGCAGGCAGACAAAAACAGACCACCCGACAGCTTGATTAATGCTAAACTTAAGCAGTTTAGAACCGCTGCAATAAGTTCTTCAGAGAATTTAAAAATAACGCTTAATGGGAATGATTCTTTATCCTATTGGGCTAAACAAAAAAATAAGCCAAAGCAAATTGCCATTTTAAATCAACAAGAAGTTTTGCCCGATACCTTAGTCAAAACATTTAACGAAAGTATAAAAAGCTTAAATTTTACAAATGTTTTGTACGTAATCTATACGAAAGAAAAAGAAGACCCGGTTTATTTAAACCGAATCGGCTTGTCTATATCCCGACCATTAACAATGCCCGATTACCAAGTTTCACTTATAAATTTACTAGTATCTCCTGTATATTTTTATGCTAATGGCGGTGCTTATAATCCGCGTTCTATGTTATTTGAAGGATATTGGAGTTGGGAAAAAATTGCTGACAGCGTTCCGCTGGATTACGTACCACAAAAGCCAGGCAAATAATGTTTTTGTAAATGTTAAATTTGTTAAAAGAGAGCATTTAGTTTTATAAATACTCATCCATTTGGCTACATTAGCACTTATGTATAAAAGCGCCTGTACGTTATTTTTCATATTGATTTGCTCAATTCAAGCTTTTAGTCAGGGTACATTTTCTATTAGTGGAAAAGTAAAAGATAATCAAGGCGGATTGCCCGGCGCAGGCGTTTATTTAAGTGGTTATAAATTAGCTACCGTTGCCGATAATGATGGAAATTACCTTTTACCAAATTTAAAACCCGGTAGTTATAGCATTCTGGTTCAAATGGTAGGCTACCTACCCTATTCAAAATCTGTAATTATTGAAGATAAATCGGTTAAGGTAGACTTGATATTAAAAGAAAATACAGTTCTACTAAATGAAGTTACCATCCGGGCCGACCCGAACCGTGCTAAATATATTAAGCAATTTACAGAATATTTTATCGGCACAACACCAAATTCCAAGCAGTGCAAAATATTAAATCCACAGGTCTTAAATGTAGATTTTGATGTTACTAAAAGTCTGCTTACGGTTAAAACAACCGAATTTCTTATCGTAGAAAATAAAGCTTTAGGATATCGCCTTAAATACATGCTCGATTACTTTGAATATAATAGCCGAACGCGGATTATTTACTTTTCAGGCCATCCGTTTTTTGAAGAGTTTAAAGCATCAGCAGCAAAAAAGAAGAAATATATTGATGCCAGAGAAACGGCCTATTACGGTTCTTCGCAACATTTTTTCCGCTCGCTATATCAAAACAAAAGCAAGGAAGAGGGTTTCATCATCAATAAAATTGTACAAACGCCAAACCCAAATCGTTACCCGGAAAATTATATCAACGAAAATTTAATAAAGATTAAAACTCTGCCCGAAAAAACCGGGATTAGAAAAGAGGCAGGTAAAATTGACCCGGGGTTGCTGGAGTTTTGGACAAAACAAAAGGAAATGCCTCGCTTTATAGATAAATTTAGCAGAGCTGAAGTAAATCCAGATACTTTGGTTCATTATTTAAATGACAATTTAAAATGGATAAATTATACCGATGCACTTTGTATTCAGTACACTCGTGAAAAAGAATCTTTAGCGTATTCAAATACTGGTTTTTGGGTTTACAGACCTTTAGATATACCTGAACATGAGCTTTCTATAGTAAAATTATCTCAAGGACCGGTTCGTTTTTATGCTAACGGAAGCATTTACGATTCCCGTTCTATGCTTTACGAAGGTTACTGGGCTTACGAGAAAATTGGTGATATGGTTCCTATGGATTATGTACCAATCTCTAATAGATAATACTATTAACAACTTACTCACATCGATTTAAAATACTAATATTTTTAGTATTTTTATATTATGAATAATGAGGAAGAAGGACAGTATTTTAAAGGTAGAGGTGCGCAGTTTAATCCTCATAATAAATTCCTAAAAGATAGTTATGTAAAAGAGCATGATGAAGGAATTGATGATTGGGAAGAGAGCGACCGAAAAACATCTTTCATCTTTGAAAATTCAAAAACCATCGTTAATAAAGTTGATAGTCCGGATGTGGGCATGGCCTATTCCTTAAATCCCTATCAGGGTTGCGAGCATGGCTGTACGTATTGTTATGCGAGGAATGCGCATCAATATTGGGGCTATAGTGCGGGTTTGGATTTTGAACGAAAAATTATTGTAAAGAAGGATGCTCCTGCACTTTTCAAAAAATTTTTAGAGCGCAAAGGATGGGATGCCACCACAATTTCACTTTCTGGTAATACAGACTGTTATCAACCAGCTGAGCGAAAATTTCGGCTAACCCGACAGCTTTTAGAAATTGCTTTGGCATATAAACAACCTATCGGGATGATTACCAAAAACGCATTGATTTTGAGAGATATTGATATTCTTCAAGAAATGGCTAAGCTAAACCTTTGCATGGTTTATTCTTCTATTAATAGTTTAAATGATAAACTTCGCCTTGCAATGGAGCCAAGGACAGCAACGGCTAAACAGAGATTAAAGGTTGTAGAACAATTAAGTAATGCAGGCATTCCGGTTGGAGTTATGGTTGCACCGCTGGTTCCAGGTTTGAGTGACCATGAAATCCCCACAGTTTTAAAAGCCGTAGCAAATGCCGGTGCAATACGTGCGGGTTACACAATTGTTAGATTAAATGGCGCCATCGGGCAGATTTTTGAAGATTGGCTACGCAAAAATTTCCCTGATAGGTTTGATAAAGTTTGGCACATGATACAAAGTTGCCATGGCGGAAAAGTTAATGACAGCCGTTTTGGTGAGCGTATGAAAGGTGATGGAAATATTGCGCAGATGATTAGGGATAGTTTTAAATTACATTGCAGATTAAACGGACTTAATGTAAAAGAAGTTAAGTTAGACCATAGTATTTTCTGCGTTCCGGGTAGTCAAATATCATTATTCTAGTTTTTACTTGTCTGTTAGTTGATTTAAAGTTAGTTTTAAAAATGAATATTGCTTTAATAACATACGAAGATAAAGGTGCTTATGATAGTCCGACGGTTGAAAGTGAAGATGAAAAACTTCTACTATTCTTAAAAGGGAAAGGCTTAAATATTGAAATGGTAATTTGGAATGATAAAAATATTAACTGGGAGAATTATGAGCTTGCAATATTAAAATCGCCCTGGGATTATTTTGATTTATATGAAGAGTTTAAAACGTGGTTAAATCTTCTGGAAGAAAAAAACATCAGACTTCTAAATCCGATTGATGTTGTAAGATGGAATGCAGATAAGCATTATTTACGAGAAATTGAGTCGGCGGGATTAAATATTACACCGAGCATTTTTATTACCAAAGGTGAAGAAATAAACCTTAATATATTTTTTGAAAAATTTATAACGGATAAACTTATTGTAAAACCTTGTATTAGCGGTGGTGCTAAAAATACATTTAAGGTTACAATTGATAATGTTGAGGAGATTAATCAAAAGCTAAGGTTGCTTATTCAAAAAGAAGATTTTATTATCCAACCATTCCTGCCAGAAATTTTAGATAACGGAGAATGGTCGTTTATTTTCTTTAATGGTGTTTATAGCCATACATTAGTTAAAAAAGCAAAACCCGGTGATTTTAGAGTGCAGCCAGCACATGGTGGCTCTGTACACTTACAAAATCCAGATAAAGGTTTAATAGAAATTGCAGCAGAATATGTTAAGCTTTTTGCTAAAAATTGTCTTTATGCCAGAGTTGATGGCACATTTGTAAATAATAAATTTTTATTAATGGAATTAGAACTTATCGAACCATTTTTATTTTTAAATACCTCTACTCAGAACTATGAGCATTATTATAATGCTTTAAAAGCAATGATTTAATCAATTAGCATTTTTATGGTAATTCCAGTAAATATCAAAGAAACCTATTGTTTACCAAATTCCTGCGTCCAATAGCGACCATCTTTTGCTACACCCATATCTCTAAAATTTGCATTCATAATATTTTTACAATGACCTTCGCTATTTATCCAAGCATCAAAAACAGCTTGTTCATTAGATTGTCCTGCGGCAATATTTTCTCCATAAGTTGTCCATTTGTATCCAGCTGCCGTTATTCTATTCCCAGCACTACGACCATCTAATGAGGTATGGCTAAAATAATTATTGGTGTTCATATCCTTGCTATGGCCTAAAGCTGCAGAAGCAAGCAAATTATTCCAGTTTAAAACTATTACCGGAGGCATTGCAGTTGTACCGCAATTGCAACCTTTGCTGCGTACATCATTAACAAGTTTTAGTAACAAATCATTATTTAATCCAGTAGAAACTGTTGCAATAGTATTTTTTGTAATAGTTTCTTCTTCAGAAATTAATTCGGTATTTTTTTTACATGACGTAAATAGAAGAATTATAGCGAAAACAGGGATGTAGACTTTTTTCATTTAGGGATGATTGTATCATTGCAATAATGACGATTTATTACAATAATTAACGAAATCGTGATGTATTTATTTCACACAAGCATCTTAAACAAGAAAGCTCCCGAGTTAATCGGGAGCTTTAGATATTAGTTTGAAGAATCTTCTGCTTTAGGCTCTTCTTTTTTCTTTTCGCCTTTTTTGTGATTTACCGAAATGGTTTCTGTTTCTTTATCGTAATCGATTTCTAAAACATCACCTTCGGTTAATTCACCTTTCAAAATTTCTTCGGCAATTGGATCTTCCAGATATTTTTGAATGGCACGTTTTAATGGTCGAGCGCCGAAATTACTATCAAATCCTTTTTCTGCAATGTAATCTTTAGCATTTTCAGTTAAAGCAATTTCATAACCTAATGTATGAACGCGACCGAATAAAGCTTTAAGTTCAATGTCGATAATTCTGAAGATTTCATCTTTACCTAAACTGTTAAATACAACTACATCATCAACACGGTTTAAAAACTCTGGAGCAAAAGCACGTTTTAATGCACTTTCAATTACACCGCGGCTATGTGATTCTGCCTGGTTGTTTTTTGCTGAAGTAGAGAAACCAACACCTTGACCAAAATCTTTTAGCTGACGGGCACCAATGTTCGAAGTCATGATAATGATTGTATTTCTAAAATCAACTTTACGACCTAAACTATCTGTTAATTGTCCTTCATCTAAAACTTGTAGCAAGATATTAAATACATCCGGATGCGCTTTTTCAATCTCATCTAACAAAATAACTGCATAAGGTTTTCTTCTTACCTTTTCAGTTAATTGCCCACCTTCTTCGTATCCCACGTATCCCGGAGGCGCTCCCACTAAACGCGACACCGCAAATTTCTCCATGTATTCACTCATATCAATTTGAATTAGTGAATCATCACTATCAAACATGAAACGAGCCAATTCTTTTGCTAATTCTGTTTTACCTACACCAGTTGGACCTAAGAAAATAAATGAACCAATTGGTTTTTTAGGATCTTTTAATCCGGCTCTGGTACGTTGAATGGCTTTGGTCAATTTCTTAATTGCATCATCCTGACCAATAATTTTCTCTGCAACTTTATCGTACATATTCAATAGCTTTTGGCTATCTGTTTGCCCAACACGTTGCACCGGAATACCTGTCATCATTGCTACAACTTCTGCAACATTATCTTCAGAAACTTCGTAACGTTTAGTTTTAGTTTCTGCTTCCCACTCTGCTTTGGCTTTATCTAATTCTTCAATTAAATTTTTCTCTGTATCGCGAAGTTTAGCTGCTTCCTCATATTTCTGACTACGAACAACTTTGTTTTTCTCTAACTTGATATCTTCGATCTTAGCTTCAATATCAATTATGTTTTGAGGAACATGAATGTTCGTTAAATGCACTCTCGAACCTGCTTCATCCAAAGCATCAATTGCTTTATCTGGTAAAAAACGGTCAGAAATATAACGAGAAGTTAAAGTAACACAAGCCTGAATCGCCTCATCAGTGTAAGTTACACCGTGGTGTTCTTCGTATTTATCTTTTATTCTGGTTAAAATCTCAACAGTTTCATCAGGCGTAGCCGGCTCAACCATTACTTTCTGGAAACGACGATCTAAAGCACCGTCTTTTTCAATGTACTGACGGTATTCGTCTAAAGTAGTGGCACCAATACATTGAATTTCGCCCCTTGCTAATGCAGGTTTAAACATATTCGATGCATCAAGCGAGCCCGATGCGCCGCCAGCGCCAACAATTGTATGAATCTCATCAATAAATAAAATTACATCAGTAGATTTTTCAAGCTCGTTCATTACGGCTTTCATACGTTCTTCAAACTGGCCACGGTATTTTGTACCCGCAACAAGTGAAGCTAAATCTAAAGTAACTACACGCTTACCAAAAAGTACACGCGATACTTTACGTTGAACTATGCGTAAGGCTAAACCTTCTGCAATTGCAGATTTACCAACACCAGGCTCTCCAATTAAAATCGGGTTGTTCTTTTTTCTACGGGATAAAATTTGCGAAACACGCTCAATTTCCTTCTCGCGACCAACAATCGGGTCTAAACGACCTTCTTCTGCAGCCTTGGTTAAATCGCGACCGAAGTTATCTAATACCGGCGTTTTAGATTTAATATCCGAAACTTTTTTAGGTGTGCTAAAGCTTTCTTCTTCACGATAATCATCATCGCCACCCGTAGATGCGCTGTTTGAAATATCATCTCTAAAGCCATTCTTATTTACTTCAACCTCTTGTTTAAAAACATCATAAGTAACACCATATTGCAACAATATTTGCGAGGCGATGTTGTCATCATCTCTCAAAACTGAAAGCAATAAATGCTCAGTACCAATTAAATCGCTTTTAAATATTTTAGCTTCTAAATAAGTAATTTTTAAAACTTTTTCTGCCTGTTTAGTTAATGGAATATTGCCCAAATTAACGGTAACGCTCGAAGTACCGCGAACGGCATCTTCAATCGAGCGGCGCAATTTACCGGTATCAACTCCTAACGATCGTAAAATTTTTAT
Source organism: Pedobacter sp. Leaf132 (assembly GCF_920984695.1). Lineage (NCBI taxonomy): Bacteria > Pseudomonadati > Bacteroidota > Sphingobacteriia > Sphingobacteriales > Sphingobacteriaceae > Pedobacter > Pedobacter sp. Leaf132. The sequence continues at coordinate 17,347 of NZ_CAKLBO010000006.1, forward strand.
AGCCATACCATCGCCTTCGCGGATGAGGCCTAATAATAAATGCTCGGTTCCAATGTAATCATGCCCTAAACGTAGCGCTTCCTCCCTACTAAAAGAGATTACATCTTTAACCTGTGGTGAAAATTTTGCTTCCATAATACCTTTCTTAACGGCTCGCCTCTAAACTATAAAATATATTATAAAAAGAGCACTTGCCATTTTGTTTATTTTATCAACAATTGCGCCATATAGGTTAATAAAACCCATGTATCGGCTTACATACCAAAAAATCGGGCAGTTTATTTAGCAGATTTCTCTTGTAGCAGCACAAATAAATCTGATTATAAACTGTTATTGCAGGCTTAGAAAAGAAAAAATGAATGTTACACAATCATTAAATCATTTTGTCGGTTTATTGTAAAGGATTTTTAGCACTCATTTTACTGACAAATTGTAGCTTTTGGCTAATGCAATTTACAAATTTTGACAGATAAATAAAAACAGCATGACATCATTAAACCTAAACAACCAACAAACTCGAAAGCAGCAACCAAATAAAGTTTGAGGTTACATAACTATTATACGAAAATAACCTGTAAAAAGTTGTTTTGTTTTTAGAAAAGCATTGCTATTGCTGCTATTTATGTTAGTCCCGCTAATGCTACAATCTTTTTGCGGGACATATCGTGCTCACAACATTTTAAAGTTACTGCAAGCAAAAAGGATTTTCGCTATATCGTGTTTATTAGGCAGAGCCATCTTAATATTAACATTCTACAGTAGCGTGCTGCTCTTGCCTTTTGCCAGTTAAAGTTGCACCAGCACTGGCAATAACCACTAAAGCAACTGCTAGCCATTCATAAAACGTAAGGTATTCGTGCAAAAATACCAGACCTGAAAGTGCAGCCGCAGCAGGTTCTAAGCTCATTAAAATACTAAAAGTTTTTGCCGGCATTTTTTTAAGCGCTCCCATTTCTAAAGTAAATGGAATTGCACTTGATAGTAATGCTAATGCCAAACCCGACATCATAAATACGGGTGTTATTTTCTGAAAGAGGCCATCGAAAATTGCTACGGGCAAAACCACAGCCGATGCGAAAATCATCCCGATGCTTACTGCTTTTCCGCCGTCCATTATTTTAGATATTTTACCGCCTAATAAAATATAGCATGCCCAAAAACCGCCAGCCAATAATGCTAAAAAAACGCCCAATAGATCGATACCATTGCCACTCCATGGTGCAATTAAAGAAATGCCGATTGCGGCCAAAATCACCCATAAAAAATCTAAAATGCGTTTAGAACCTGCTATTGCTAAAACCAGCGGACCAATAAATTCTAGTGTTACACCCAAACCAAGCGGTATTCTGGATATGGCAATGTAAAATATTAAATTCATAGCACCTAAGGTTAATCCATACAATGCAACTGCTTTCCATTGCTCCTTATTCAGGTTTCTTAAATTCGGACGGTTATATATGCCTAAGATAATTGCCGATAAAACAATCCTTAAGGCAGAGGTTGAAGCTGAGCCTAGAACGGGGAAAATTCCTTTAGCAATTGCTGCACCACCTTGTACACTTAATATAGAAAAAATTACCGCCATAACAGGTGGTAAAGTAAAAGGTGCTTTAGCTTTCATTAAAAAGGATATTTCCGCAAAAGTAGTGTTTTTACTAACATTACTAAAAATATAGTTCACCAGTAAAATCCAATAATCTTATATTGAAATGCTTATCTTTATTAAAACTAAAAACTATGTTACTATTCGCTGTTCCATTATATTTGGCTGCCTTATTTGGCTGGTTAATTTATGCAGGTTTAATTAAGAAAAACATTAGGCAGAATATGCAGTTGGTTTATATTGGTTCTTTTTTCTCTGTTATCTGGATTTTAATTGCAGCATTATCTTACAGCTAATTTTCAATATTTATATTTCGATTCGAAACTATAACTTCCTGAACCAATTTTTTCTTTTTTATCCTTTCCCGGTAAAGTTACTATTGCAGTAGCATTTACTGGCACCGTAACATTTAGCTTAAATACACCATTTGCGATTTCCCATGATGATTTTATTTTACCATAAACGGTTTCCAATTCACCAGTAGCACTCGTTAGCTTCCCTCCTGGTTTTGGCGCAATTTCAAAAACTTTATAGCCAGGATTTTCTTCAATTGAACAAATACCCGCAATGTTTTTATACATCCAATCGCCTATTGCACCGTAAGCATAGTGGTTAAAAGAGTTCATATCCGCAGTTTGGAACGAACCATCTTGCTTAATTCCATCCCAACGTTCCCAAATTGTAGTAGCGCCCATTTTTACCGGATAAAGCCATGAGGGATAACTTTCTTGCAACAATAAATTATATGAAACATCCTGGTATCCAAATCTGCTGAGCACATGACATAAATAAGGTGTACCTAAAAACCCGGTTGTAAGGTGGTTACCATAACTTTTAACATTATCAACCAAACGTTTGGCAGCCTGCTGGCGCAGATTTTCTGGAAGCATATCAAATTGTAAAGCTAAAACATAAGCGGTTTGCGTATTTGAAACAAGCTTTCCGCTAGGTGTCATATATTCTTGTACATAGGCTTTCTTAACATTATTTAAAAGCGCAGTATATTTTTTTACTTCTTCGGTTTTACCTAAAACTTTTGAGGTATTTATTAAAAGTTGAACAGAATTTGCATAAAAGGTTTGCGCAATCATGTATTTATCAGTAACCGCTGCCCTACCGTCATTATCATCATTAGGGCGATAAAAAAGCCAATCACCAAAATGGGAACCAGTATTCCACAAATTATCTTTAGCCTGACTTGCCATGTAGTCTACCCATTTTTGCATACTTTGATATTGGGTTTCTAATATATTTTTATCACCATAAGATTGGTACATAGACCATGGAATAATTGTTGCGGCATCGGCCCAACCTGCAGAGCCGGCATCACTCTGGTTAAGTACATTTGGGATAACATACGGAACGCTGCCATTAGGAAGCTGATCTGCGCTAACATCTTTTAGCCATTTCGTAAAAAATGAAGAAACATCCATATTATAAGCAGCAGTATTTGCGAATGCCTGGGCATCGCCTGTCCAGCCCAAACGCTCATCCCTTTGCGGGCAGTCGGTAGGCACATCTACAAAATTTCCTTTTTGTCCCCACTGTATATTGTGTTGCAGTTGGTTTAGCAAAGGGTTTGATGTTGTAAAGTTTCCTGTTGGTGACATGCTTGAATAAACTGCTATTGCGGTAAAGTTTTCTAACTTTAATTCGCCCGGATAGCCATCCACTTTCACAAATCTAAATCCCTGAAAACTAAAATGAGGTTCAAATATTTCTGTACCCTTTCCTTTTAAAATATAGTTGTTTTGCTGCTTTGCAGAACGCAGATTTGTTGTGTAAAAATTACCATTTTTATCTAAAACTTCGGCATGGCTTAAAGTAATTTTTGTTCCTGAATTACCATTCGCGGTAACCTTTACCCAACCCACCATGTTTTGACCAAAATCTATAATAGTTTCGCCAAGTGGTGTTTTAAAAATTTTTAAGGCTTTAAATTCTTCATGTTTATTCACAGCAGGTCCGCTCATGCCAACTAATTTTTCTGGCCCATTCTCTAAAATGCGCACCTGTTTCCAGTTATCACTTTCCTTGTAACCAAGGTTATCCCAGCCATTTAATTCTTTTCGGGCATCATAGGTTTCGCCATCATATATATTGGATGCCAGAATTGGCCCGTTTGTACTTTTCCAACTATCATCACTTATCACAATTTCTTTGGTTCCATCGGTATATTCTACATCAATTTGCAATAGCAAAGCTCTTGTATCACCATAAAATTTGCTTTGGTTAGAAAAACCAATTCTGCCTTTATACCAACCATCTCCCAATGAAACTGCGATAACGTTTTGCCCTTTTTTTAGGGTAGTTATTGGATAAGCCTGATACTGGATATGATTTTTATAACTGGTCCAGCCGGGTGTGAAATAATCACTGCTAATTCTTGCACCGTTTAAATTCGCTTCATATAATCCTTTTGCTGTGATGTAAGCTGTAGCAGATTTTACATCCTTTTTAAGTGCAAATTGCTTGCGTAAAAACGGAATTATAGAAGAAGTGTCCTTTCCTTGAACAGTAATCCATTTTGCTTGCCAATCTTCGGGCTTTAAACCGGTTTGAAAATATTTTATTTCAGACCAGGCCGAAGTATTTCCATGATTATCTTTTAAACGAACCTGCCAAAAATATTTTGTTTTAGATGCTAATTTTTCGCCATTATAACGAACAAATACCGATTGTTGGTTTGCGTTTGATTGCTGCCATATAATTTTTTTAAATGATGGCGTATTTGAAACACGGATATCATAACGGGTTTGATATGTATTCTTTTTGTTAGAATTGATTTTCCAACTGAAGCCGGGTTTTGCGTTATCAATATTAAGCGGATTATCCAACATATCGATGGTTAAATCGTAAGCAGATAATTTTTGTGCGAATGTTTGAATAGAAGATAAAATTAAGCTTAAGCAAAAAATAAAAGAGTAAAATTTTAGGGATTGGCTCATAACAAGTAATTGATTTACAATGCAAAGTATTAATAAAATTGCTAAATCACTACTTGTTATTTAGCGTATATTATCCGAAAGGAATATTAAACCAACTAGCCTAACACTATTATAGCTTTTTAAAATTGGCATAATTTGGGGCTTCGACTGCCACTAATTTGGTTATGCTTTAAGATAACGTTGTAATTATTGAAGTAAGCTATTTCGAATAACACAACTTATTAAAAAGCATGTTTTATAAGCTGAAACATGCTCTTTTTATGGATATCATTTAAATCAGATTGTTAGCTAAATAGATTTAGAAACTACTTTTTTATAGGCTCGTTGTTTCTATCTTTGTGGGTGTTGAAGCCACTCTGCACTTCAAATTAATAAAGATGGCATCAAAAGAATATTTATTTTAAATACTACAAAAAACAAGCATGTCTGACGAGAAGATAATATTTTCAATGGCTGGAGTAAATAAGATTTATCCACCACAAAAACAGGTTTTAAAAAATATCTATTTATCATTTTTTTACGGTGCCAAAATCGGTGTTATCGGTTTAAATGGCTCTGGTAAATCATCTTTACTAAAAATTATTGCTGGTTTAGATAAGGCTTATCAAGGAGAAGTTGTTTTCTCTCCGGGTTATTCTGTGGGTTATTTAGCTCAGGAACCAATCCTCGACCCAGAAAAAACTGTACGTGAAATTGTTGAAGAAGGTGTTGCTGAAGTAACCGCAATTTTAAAAGAATACGAAGAAATTAATGAGGCATTTGGTTTAGAGGAAAACTACTCTGACCCTGATGCGATGGATAAATTGATGACCAAACAAGGAGAGCTTCAAGATAAAATTGATGCTTTAGGTGCCTGGGAAATTGATTCGAAATTGGAAAGAGCAATGGATGCCTTACGTTGTCCTGATCCTGAAACCAAAATTGGCGTATTATCAGGTGGTGAGCGTCGTCGTGTTGCAATGTGCCGCTTGCTTTTACAACATCCGGATGTTTTATTATTGGATGAGCCGACCAACCACCTGGATGCTGAAAGTATTGATTGGTTAGAACAGTTCTTGCAAAATTATGAAGGTACAGTTATTGCAGTTACCCACGATAGGTATTTCCTTGACAATGTTGCTGGCTGGATTTTAGAGTTAGATCGTGGTGAAGGTATTCCGTGGAAAGGAAATTACAGCAGCTGGTTGGAGCAAAAAGCAAAACGTTTATCTCAGGAAGAAAAAACGGAAAGCAAACGCCAGAAAACTTTGGAGCGTGAGCTGGAATGGGTACGTATGGCGCCAAAAGCCCGCCACGCAAAATCTAAAGCACGTATTGCCAATTACGATAAATTAGCTTCGGAAGATGGAAGGGAAAGAGAAGAAAAATTAGAGCTCTTCATACCTGCCGGACCACGATTAGGTAATGTTGTAATCGAGGCAACAAATGTTACAAAGGCATACGGAGATAAAGTTCTTTTTGATAATCTAAACTTTGCACTTCCGCCAGCAGGAATTGTAGGTATTATTGGCCCGAATGGCGCTGGTAAAACCACACTTTTCCGTTTAATTACTGGCCAGGAAGAAGCCGATAACGGAACGTTCCGTGTTGGTGAAACTGTTGAATTAGGCTATGTAGACCAGATGCACAACGATTTGGATGCAGATAAAACTGTTTATGAAAACATCACCGATGGTTTAGATAACATCCAATTAGGCAACAAAGCTGTTAACGGACGTGCTTATGTTTCAAAATTTAACTTTAATGGCGGCGACCAGCAGAAAAAAGTTGGCATACTTTCTGGCGGAGAACGTAACCGCGTACACCTAGCAATTACATTGAAAAAAGGCGCCAACGTACTTTTACTGGATGAGCCAACCAATGACATCGATGTTAATACATTACGTGCCTTGGAGGAAGCTTTAGAAAATTTTGGTGGTTGCGCTGTAGTAATTAGTCATGATAGATGGTTTTTAGATAGAATTTGTACCCACATTTTAGCTTTCGAAGGTAATTCTGAAGTTTACTTTTTCGAAGGAAATTATTCTGATTACGAAGAAAACAGAAAAAAACGTTTGGGTGATGTTACACCGAAACGCATTCGCTATAAAAAATTAGGTTAATAAAAAACTCCCGATTAAAATCGGGAGTTTTTTTATGCTACTTACCTATAGTTTTTCTAATGGCTTCGTCAGTTATTACTTCCATAACCTTATAACCTGCTAAACTTGGATGAACGCCGTCGGTTGTATATTCTGCCTTTTGTCCGTTTCTTTCATCCGCCAAAGGCGAAAAATAATCTAAAATTGTTAAATTTTCTTTATCGGCGTAAGCAACAATTTCTTCATTCAAAGAGATAATTTGTTCAGCAACACTCTTTAAGCTTTTATTCCAGGGATATTCGTAAATAGGCAAATACTTGCAAAGAATAACTTTAATGCGATGCTTCTTTGCCAGTTCAGTCATGCTTTTTATATTATCCAAAATTATCTTGTTAGAAACATGACCTTTATTTCCTGCTAAATCATTACTACCAGCTAAAATAATTACTGCTTTAGGTTTTAAATCAATAACGTCTTGCCTAAACCTAATCAAGAGTTGTGGCGATAATTGTCCGCTAATTCCCCTATCTACGTAAGCATTTTTAATAAAATATTCAGGGTCTTTCTGTTTCCAAAACTCAAAAATAGAGCTGCCTAAAAAAATAACTCGCTTCTCTCCTTTTTTTGGCAAGCCAATTTCAGAATTTTCCTTTTTATATTTTGATAAGTTAGCCCAATCATCAGAAAAATCTTCTTTTGCGGTTTGAGCAAATGAGGAATTGATGGCGAGAATAAGAAAAATGACCGCTAATTTTATTTTCATGATTTGGGATTGAATCGCTAAAAACTATTTCTTTTCTTCTCTCGGACCTCTTTTATAAATTACCAAACCGTTTAAGAAGTTTCTTAAAATCTGATCGCCACAAGGCTTAAAATTTTCATGGTCATCATTGCGGAAAATATCACCTAACTCAGCTTTGGTTACTTTAAAACCTACCAAATCGCAAATTGTAATAATATCTTCAGTTTTTAATGAAAGTGCTACTCTCAGTTTTTTTAATATATCGTTATTGCTCATGTTTTAATTTTGAATGAATGAATTTTGAATGATTGAATCGCTAACTTGTTTGTCTTTTTTTCCAATGAACCAATGAACCAATGAACCAATGAACCAATGAACCAATGAACCAATGAACCAATGAACCAATGAACCAATGAACCAATGAACCAATGAACCAATGAACCAATGAACCAATTAACTCGCCACAGCTATCTTCATTTTTTTGCCTTTAATTTTTTCTCCGCTAAGTATATTTAAAAGATTTTCTACTTTATCTCGTTTTACGGCAATATAACTTGATGTATCCTTAACCTCAATCAGGCCTAAATCATCTTTCTGCAACTTGCCTTTTTGCAAAAATAAACCAACAATATCAATTTTATTTATTTTATCTTTTTTACCGTAAGATAGATAAAGCGTAATCCATTCACTTGATTTTGGCAATCTGTATGAATCAGTTAAATCTTCCTCATCAATGTTTTCTGGTAAATATTTATAATTTTCTTCTTCAGTTAACATGGCGTAAGCCGTACCTTTTGCATTCATTCTTGCTGTTCGGCCGTTTCTGTGGATGTAGGCATTCTCTGTGTATGGCAATTGGTAATGAACTATATGTTCAACTTCGGGAATATCCAATCCACGTGCGGCCAAATCAGTTGTTATCAAAATTCTTAAACTACCGTTTCTAAACTTAAGTAACGATTTTTCGCGTTCATCTTGCTCCATCCCACCATGAAAAACCTCATGTTCTAAACCCTGCTCAAAAAGCAAATCACTAATTCTATCTACGGTTTCACGGTGATTACAGAAAACCAAAGTGTTCTTATCACCAATTTTAGTTAAAAGTTTAAAAAGGAATTCGAGCTTATCAGCCGCCGGCGCCGTTACTTTTTTTAATTTTAAATCAGGCTTAACATCTTTATTCGCTGAAAAATCTATTTCAACTGGCGCATTTATCTGTACGAAAGAGGGAATTTCATCCATTTTAGTGGCTGAAGTAAGAATTCTTTCTTTGAGAGATAAAAGAGACTTAATGATGTAAGACATATCGGCCTCAAAGCCAAATTCCAGCGATTTATCGAATTCATCTAAAACCAAAGTTTCAATCGTAGACTCGTCAAAATTTTGATATTCAAGGTGATAGGCAATTCGTCCGGGTGTTCCAATTAAAACAGAAGGCGCATGACTTAAATTATTTTTTTCTGTTCGAACAGAATGCCCTCCATAACAGCAATTTACCTTAAAAGCTGTGCCCATCTGCTTAAAAACCTGTTCAATTTGCAAAGCCAGTTCCCTTGATGGCACCAAAATAAGTGCCTGCACACCTTTCGCAGTAGGCTTGAGCTTAGAAATTAACGGTAACAAAAATGCAAGCGTTTTGCCTGAACCCGTTGGTGCAATCAAAACAATATCCTTAGCCAATTTTGAAGCTTCGAGAGCTGCCTTTTGCATCTCATTTAAAGCGGTAATGTTTAATCTTTTTAGCGCATGTTCTACCATTACGCCAAAGATAAGCATTTACAATTTTGCTAACTACAGATAAGAGTTTTAGAAAATTTTCTTTAACCTTCTGATAAATGAAACGCTGAGTTTCTTTTCTAACAACATGAGCATTTGCCCTCTTTTAGACATTGAGCTTATAACTTTCTCATTAACAGCATCAACTGATGACCTAATTTTCTCAGCTAAATCACCAGTAAATTTATTAGCCCTACTGTGTTGTAACAATTGCAATTCTTGAATAAGTTCTGCTTTCATGGCAATAAGATTTTAAAATGTATTATATAATACAAACGCTTATTAAAATAAAATTGTTGCAAATATTTTAAAACGGCTTAAAAATAATAACTAACTTGTTGATAACTAATATTTTGTTAGCAAATAAACAACTTTTTATTAATGCAAATTTAACGTTCATCTCTTAATTTTATAAAAACCAGATTACCATTTGCTTCCAGAAGATAAACTTTTGGAATTAAACTCAAAATACCACAACTATGACCTGGAAGAAATTTAGTGGCGAAGTAATCCAAACGAGCATCCTCGAAGAAGTAGAACAAGCAATTATCAGAGAAACAGAAAATGGCTACAAACTTAAAGTTTGTATTGGTACAGATTCTCAAGTTAAAGGAACAACAACCGATTTTGCAACTGTTATCGTTTTATTGAGAGAACATCACGGTGGTTTCATGTACATCCACCAGGAAAAATCTACTCAGCAAGTAAGTATTAAAGAACGCATGCTGATGGAAGTTCAAAAATCAATAGAAACGGCTTATTCCATTTGCGATTTGCTTGATATTTATGATGTTGCTTTGGAAGTGCATGCAGATATTAATACCAATCCATCATTTAAATCGAACAAAGCATTAAATGATGCAATGGGCTACATATTAAGTATGGGTTTTATTTTTAAGGCGAAACCAGAAGCATTTGCAAGCTCGACATGTGCAGATAAAATGGTGCACTAAATAAGTAGAACATAAATTTACAGAAACAACAACAAAATATACTTTTTGCTGTTTAGCTATAAATTTAAAATTGAAAACTTACCGCATAGAATTTACTCAAAAAATCCCAGTGGATATTGATACCGCATGGGATTTCTTTTCATCGCCCTTAAATTTGGCTGAAATTACGCCCGAAAGCATGACATTTGATGTTACTTCACCTATAAAGAAGGATGAAAAAATGTTTCCGGGTATGATTATCACTTATAAGGTTTCGCCATTATTGGGTATAAAACTAAACTGGATGACTGAAATAACGCATGTAAAAGATAAGGAATACTTCATCGACGAGCAGCGCTTTGGTCCTTTTGCATTTTGGCACCATCTTCATCGTTTCGAAGCCATCGATGGCGGCGTTTTAATGCATGATATTTTACACTACGCAATTGGTTATGGCTTTATTGGAACAATAGCCAATGAAATAATGGTTTCAAAAAAAATTAACGAGATATTCAGCTTCCGTTATAAGAAAGTTGAAGAACTATTTGGCAAAATTTAAGATTTTACCATTTTTTAGTAGAAATACTTTGTGCCTTTTTGGGTTGATTTTCGACCTGAACTGTAGCCAAAGTCTTTTTAAAATTTTCGCCCAGGCTGGTCGCTTTTGAGTAAACACTTTCTAAAATATCTTTCCATGTTCCGGCAGATAGTTTTCCAGGTGCTTTCTCTAATGGTGTGGCAATATTTGTAGTGGCCACATAGTTTCCATACCTATTTCTATTATAAGGAATGTATTCCAAATCCGTAATCCAATAACGGTATTTTCCTTCTCTAGCCTCAAAATTAAAAACATAATTAACTTCTCCGCTTGGATGCGAAGCCACCAAAATGGTTTTATCAATTATCATTTTACCATTTGAAGTTACAGAACTATCTGTTTTGGTAAATTTTGTAAAAGATCTTTTATTCGATTTTATGAATCGCTCAGCTCTGCTTACCAAACTGTCCTTACCAACTTTCGTTTCAACAACTTCATAGTGCACATATTTTCCGCGTTCATCCACAGTAAATTGTTTTTGTTGTGCAAACGCACTTGATAGGAGGATTGAGAAAAGTAAAATCAGGCTGTATTTCATAATAAATAAAGATAATAAAAAGCCGCCGGCTTAAATTAACCGGCGGCATTATTTGGAGAGAAACTATTCTTTTAAAAAGCGTAAACAGCAGCTAAAGAAAACTGACCAGCATTTGGAGCAGCACCACCGGTTTTGTTTAAAAATGGTTTATCGCCATTATGATCTAACCTAACCTCAGGTATAAAGGTTAAACCGCCAGATTTTATATTTGCTGTTAAAGTTAAGCCTGTATAAGCTGTACCAGGTGTTGCGCCAACATCTTTATTTTTAAAATATTCACCTCTTAAACCTAAGGTTACCGCATCAGCAACTGCTACCTGCGGGTATAAAGCCACACCTGCATAACCGCCTGCATCATCAGCCATATCATAATTTGCTGCATTTAAACCTAATTTAAAAGCTTTTGTAATTTGGTATGAAGTGGTTAAATCTACAATGGTACCATAACCGTATGGGTCTGCACCTGTTAAAGCATTAATGTAAGCGGTCCAACCCTCAAGCGGCGAAATCATTAATTGGCCACCAACACTAGATACACCTCTGGTTGCGCTGTACAAATTCCAATCGTTAAACAAACCTGCCATTAAACTAACTTTATCAGAAAATTTATAGGTTGCTTTAATACCAGCATTTTGGAATGGACCATTAGTAAAAAGGTAAGAAGTTGAGTAGTTAAAATTTCCTACCGGAGAAATAACTTCATAACCTATAAATGTACCCATGTAACCTGCAGTCATGGCAAACTTATCCGAAAAATCGTAGTTAACGTATAAATTTTGGATATGGAATGACGAACCATTAGCGGCTGCATCTGGAATAGATTGAGATTGACCTCTGGGACCAAAAGAAATCTCACCAACGAAAGATGCTTTGTCCGTTTTTTTCTTCAACACTAAATCTAGCATCCCTAAAGAAACCGAATTGTGATCAGAAACAAAAGATGTTGGAATGTTTGGTCTTTTCGCAAAATCGTATTTATAGTAGGTATCTACCGATCCTGAAAATTCTAGTGGCGACGTGGGAGTTTCTTGAGCCAGGGCACACGTAGTGCATGCCATACCAAATATGGCTGATAATAATTTTTTCATGTTTGAGCTATGAATGTGTTTAGATAATATTTAATGCTTTTTAAAGGGCTTCCTGAGCAGGCGCATGATTTGAAATGTATGCTGCTCTTTCATCAACCAATAATGTACCTTGTGTATATTTCTCATCGTGTTGAGATGCATCAAGACCCATTTCCTCTTCCTCATCTGATACTCTGATTGGATTGATAAGGTTAACTAATTTGAAGATTACAAATGATACAACGAAACTGAATGCGATTACAATTACGGCGCCTTTTAGCTGCGTAATAAAGAATGCTGGATTACCATATAATAAACCATCGGCTCCGGCTGCATTAACTGTTTTGGTTGCAAAAATACCAGTTAATAACATACCAACAATACCACCAACACCATGGCAAGGGAAAACGTCTAATGTATCATCTAAACTGGTTTTTTGCTTCCATGAAACAACAAGGTTAGAAATTACCGCAGCAATTACACCAATAAAAATGCTTGATGGAATACTAACAAAACCTGCACCTGGAGTAATGGCTACCAAACCAACAACCGCACCGATACAGAAACCTAAAACTGAAGGTTTTTTACCTCTTGCTACATCGAAAAACATCCAGGATAATCCTGCTGCACCTGCAGCTGTATTTGTAGTTAAGAAAGCTGAAACGGCTAAACTACCTGCACCTAATGCAGAGCCTGCATTAAAACCGAACCAACCAAACCATAATAAACCTGTACCAATTAATACGTAAGGAATATTTGCCGGCGGAACTTCTTTATGCTCTAAATGAGATTTTCTACGTTTTAAAACTAATGCTCCGGCTAATGCAGCCATACCAGCAGAAATGTGTACTACTGTTCCGCCTGCAAAATCCAATACACCCATTTTTAACAAGAAACCTTGTGGATGCCAGGTCCAGTGCGCTAAAGGCGAATAAACAAAAATTGCGAATAAAACGATGAATAAAATATACGATGTAAAACGGATACGTTCTGCAACGGCGCCAACAACTAAGCCTGGTGTAATAATGGCAAACATTAATTGAAAAACTGCAAATAAAGAAAGCGGAATAGTTAAATCGGCACCACCCTGAAGATGTGGAGCGCCAGAATTTACGCCTTTAAAGAAGAAGAAGGTTGATGGGTCACCTATAAAGCCACCGATAGTATCTCCAAAAGCTAAACTAAAACCTACAACTATCCATAATACTGTAATAACACCTGCTGCAACCACACTTTTAATCATGGTTGATAAAACATTTTTACGATGAACCATACCTCCGTAAAAGAATGCAAGGCCTGGTGTCATTAAAAATACTAAAGCAGCAGCAATTAAAATGAAAGCGATATCTGGTCCGCTGTATTTTCCTTCATCAAAATTAGGAAGTAGAGGAACAAATAGCGACAAAACTGCGAAAACCATTAGAATAACGAATGGCGCATACTGTTTTACTAAAATTTTACCCATAGTTTTAAGTTTATTTTGTTTGGTTTAATAAATATTATATTATTTTCATAATCGTTTCCCTAAAAGTACGACATATTGTAATTTTTACACTATTAAATCAAATATTTTTAACAAAAACTGTAAATTTTTATAAAAACAATTAAATAATGTTGTTAAAAATGATATATATCTAAAAAAGAGTAAATTTTATCAAGGTATTTTACGAAAAATAAAAACGAGTTATTTTTATAAATTATAGAATTTTAACAGATTTATGTGAAAAATTATCATCAAAAACATCTTTAAAACAAAAAAACCCGCAAATTTTGCGGGTTTTATCAATTATTACGATAAAATTCTAAATATTCTCTAAATATTGAGAACCTTGAATAACGCCTCTTTTTTCTATCTCTTTATCCATATAGGTTTGAATTGCTGATTTATTTAAGCCCCAATTGGGCGCAATCAGCAAATCCCAGTCAGAAATTCCAAAAAGTCTTTGAATTACGATGTCAGGCCTTAATAATGGAATCAGTTCGCAAAGCAAATCTGTGTATTCCTCGAGTGTAAACAGTTTAAAAGGTTGCTTTTTATATTTAGCACCCATTATTGAGCCTTCTACAACATGTAAATGGTGAAACTTCACAAATTTTATCTGTGGAAAACGGTTTATTTCATTAATATAGCCTTTCATCATTTCCCGGGTTTCCCATGGGAAACCAAAAATGGTATGCACACATAAATCAAGTTTGCTGTTTTCTAACAATTTTACCGCTTCTACAAATTCGCTGTGACTACAGCCTCTATTTATTTGGTTTAAGGTTTCATCATAAATAGATTCCATGCCCATTTCTAAATCTACATCAAACCTATCAGTGTAACTTTCTAATAAAGCTACCTTTTCGGCGTCAATACAATCGGGACGTGTACCAACAGCAAAGCCCACAATATCTTCGGTATTTATAGAAAGGGCTTCATCGTACATCATCTTTAAATAATGTACTGGCGCATAGGTATTTGTATTTGGCTGGAAATAAACAATAAACTTATCGGCCCGATAGTTTTTTTTAGCTCTATCCATACCAACAGCAAGCTGATCTTTTATACTTGGATTTTTACGGGAAGGTTCGGGTGTAAAAGAATCTACATTACAATAGGTACAACCACCGTAACCTTTGCTTCCATCTCTATTTGGGCAAGTAAAGCCACCATCAACAATTACTTTAAATACGCGTTGCCCATTATATTTTTCCCGCAAATGTATACCGTAATTCTTGTAACCTTTTATCCCTAAATCTACTTGTGTTCCCATTGCCGCAAAAATACAAATAAGAATCGGGCTTTATTTACTACTAAAATTATTTGAAGCTTAAATGATTTTATAAAAGTATTAATGTTACTCACTTGATTTACCTTTCGCATTTGCCAGGTTTTAAAACTGAGTTACTTGCAAAACAATAACCAATCTAAACCCGACCGGCAGCGGTATGCCGATTTTTCTTCGGCATTTAGCAAAGGGCGGGACTAGCGAAACCGATGTACACAGAACCTTGCTTTTCTAAAAATTTTAAAATAAAAAAAGGCTGTCTCAAAAAGATTTGTTTTGCTTGATTAGGCCAATTGTATATCGGACAGTCGTCATTCCCAATTTAATTGGGAATCTTAAAGCGAATTGTATAGTGCTTTAGGATTCCCGAATGCTCGGGAATGACGAGAAAAGAAATAGGATTTACGTGTTTTTTCTATTTATAAATAAATAAACGGGTACGCCCAACAATACAATTATTAGTCCGGGCCAAGTATATTGTTGTTTATATATTAATAGCAGAATGCAAAATGCAGTTCCAATTAGTAAATAAATAATTGGTGTAACCGGGTACAGCCATGTTTTGTAAGGTCTTTCTAAATCTGGTTTTTTGAACCTTAAGTAGATTACGCCAAATACGGTTATCATATAAAACAGTACAATAACGAAAGATATCATATCTAAAAGATTACCGTATTGACCGCTTAAACACAATACCGATGCCCAAATGCCTTGCATCCAAAGCGATTTTGCCGGAACTCCATTTTTATTATTGTTAATAGCGGCTTTAAAAAACATTCCATCTTTAGCCATAGTCTGGAAAACTCTTGAGCCTGCCAATACAATTCCATTAACGCAGCCAAATGTAGAAATCATAACCAAAACGGCGATGACAATTGTACCAACTCCGCTACCAAAAATCTGCTCAGAAACAACTACAGCAACCCTATCATTAACTGCAAAGGCAATTCCATCTCTATCTAAATTACTTAGGTAAACAAAGTTGATTAATAGATAAAGTATCATTACGGCAGATGTGCCCAATACCATTGCCCGTACAACATTCTTTTTAGGGTTATCGATTTCGCCAGAAACAAAAGTCACATTTTCCCAGGCTACGCTTGAAAATACAGAACCTACCATTGCAGCGGCTATACCTCCCATTACCGTCATTCCAGTGATTGATTCCCAACCGGCTTTGGTAAAACTTCCGCCCATATCGGTTTTAAGGTTATTAAATGCATCCCAACCAAAAGCCATATTGCCAGACCAAAAGTTGGTTTTAACTAACAAAAACCCTAAAATAATTAAGCCCAGTAAGGCTACAATTTTAGAGCCTGTAAAAATATTTTGCAGCCATTTGCCACTTTCCACACCTTTAGTATTTATGTAGGTAAGCAGTAAAATTACGCCGATGGCTAAAATTTGTATCCATGTGATTTTGTAACTACCGCTTTGAAATATAGGAGCAGCATCATTTAAGGCTGGAATTAAATAGGCGGTAAACTTGCCGAATGCAACTGCAACGGCAGCGATTGTTCCAGTTTGAATTACGGTGAACATGCCCCATCCGTAAAGAAATCCCATCATTTTACCGAAAATTTCTTTTAAATACGTGTACTGACCACCCGCTTTTGGAAAGATAGCAGAGAGTTCGCCATAAGAGATTGCAGCGGCAACTGTCATTACACCGGTTATTAACCAAACTACAATTAACCAATAACCAGAGCCTAAGTTTCTCATGATATCGGCGCTTACGATAAATATACCGCTTCCAATCATTGAACCCATAACAAGCATTATGGCATCAAAAAGGCCAAGCTTTTTCTTAGCAGGCTCATTGCCCTCAAATTTTTCCATCTTTAGTTTTTTCGGTTTTTGGTTTAGTTGTGGCTAAATTATTTAAAAAAAACAATTCTAAGGGCTTAAACATGTATTATTTTGCTTGATAAAATATTATACTATATGGTTGTGAAATTATTAATCATAAGAAAAAATATTTATTAACTTGCTAAATAATAACCAAATGAAACGATAAGGTTAGTGTTTTTATGAGGAAAGCAACGATCTGAAATTTGAGTATTATGCAACTAAATCAATAACCAAATATTAAACTATGAATTTTTTACAAGAGAACCTTATTTACACCATCCCGGTTCTTGGGCTTATCGGGATAATTGTTATGATGATTAAAAGTGCCTGGGTGAGCAAGCAAGATGCCGGCGACAAAAACATGCAGGAGCTTGCAGGTTACATAGCCGATGGTGCAATGGCCTTTTTGAAAGCCGAATGGAGAGTATTAAGTATTTTTGCTGTATTTACCGCAGCCTTATTAGCCTACTCAGGAACGATAACAGAAATTAATGGGGTACCCATGCATTCGAGCTGGATTATTTCGATTTCATTTTTAATTGGTGCCTTTTTCTCGGCATTTGCCGGATACATTGGTATGAAAGCTGCAACCAAAGCAAATGTTAGAACCACACAAGCAGCCAGAACTAGCTTAAAACAAGCTTTAAAAGTAAGTTTTACAGGCGGAACGGTGATGGGTTTAGGCGTTGCCGGATTAGCTGTTTTGGGTTTGGGAGGCTTATTTATTGTATTTCTATCTTATTTTGATGTTATTGGCGCAGATGGTGCCGTTAGCGTAATCAATATGAAAACTGCCATTGAAGTTTTAACAGGCTTTTCTTTAGGCGCTGAATCTATTGCCTTATTTGCTCGTGTTGGTGGCGGTATATACACCAAAGCTGCCGATGTTGGCGCAGATTTAGTGGGTAAAGTTGAAGCGGGAATCCCAGAAGATGATGTGCGTAACCCTGCAACTATTGCCGATAACGTAGGCGATAACGTGGGTGATGTTGCCGGAATGGGCGCCGATTTATTTGGCTCTTACGTTGCTACAATTTTAGCTACAATGGTTTTAGGGCAGGAAATTTCTGTTACGGATAATTTTGGAGGCATGTCTCCTATCTTATTGCCAATGGTGATTTGTGGTTTAGGTATTATCTTCTCCATCATCGGTACCTGGTTTGTAACCATAAAAGACGAAAAATCGAATGTCCAAAATGCACTAAATTTAGGGAACTGGTCATCTATTTTGATAACGGCCGTTTCATCATTTTTTATTGTAAAATGGATGTTGCCAGAAACACTAAACCTGCGTGGTTATGAGTTTTCGAGCATGAATGTGTTTTATGCAATTATGGTGGGCTTAGTTGTAGGTACAATTATGAGTATTGTTACCGAATATTATACAGCAATGGGCAAAGGCCCGGTGAATTCAATTATTCAACAATCTTCTACCGGCCATGCTACAAATATAATTGCAGGTTTATCTGTTGGGATGAAATCTACAGTAATTCCTATTCTGGTTTTAGCAGGCGGTATCATGTCTTCTTATTATTTTGCTGGATTATATGGAGTTGCCATAGCGGCAGCGGGTATGATGGCCACAACAGCAATGCAATTAGCCATTGATGCTTTCGGCCCGATTGCAGATAATGCCGGCGGTATTGCCGAAATGAGCCAATTACCACCTGAAGTTCGTGAACGTACCGATAATTTAGATGCAGTAGGAAATACAACTGCGGCTACAGGTAAAGGATTTGCAATTGCATCAGCAGCATTAACTTCGTTAGCATTATTTGCTGCATTTGTTGGTATTGCAGGCATTACCGCAATTGATATTTATAAAGCCCCGGTTTTGGCAGGTTTATTTGTAGGTGGTATGATTCCTTTTATATTTTCTGCACTTTGTATTCAGGCTGTTGGTAAAGCAGCCATGGATATGGTACAAGAAGTTCGTCGCCAGTTCCGCGATATTCCGGGAATTATGGAATACAAAGCCAAACCAGAATACGAAAAATGTGTTGCCATCTCTACAAAAGCATCTATTCGTGAAATGATGATGCCGGGTGCTATCGCTTTGATAACTCCTGTAATTATTGGTTTTACCTTCGGACCAGAAGTTTTAGGCGGATTGTTAGCTGGCGTTACCGTAACAGGCGTTTTAATGGGAATATTTCAGAGTAATGCAGGCGGTGCCTGGGATAATGCTAAAAAATCTTTTGAACAAGGCGTAATGATTAATGGAGAAATGCATTATAAAAAATCAGAACCGCACAAAGCTTCTGTAACAGGTGATACCGTTGGCGATCCATTTAAAGATACTTCCGGACCTTCGATGAACATTTTAATCAAATTAATGTCGATAGTTTCATTGGTAATTGCACCATACATTGCAGTTAAGGCCGTAAATACAACACAAAAGCTAGAAGTTAGGAAGGAAATGAGAATTGAGCAAAAAACTGATGCTTCTGGCAATACAATAACAGATACTTTGATTAATACAACCGACACTTTAGGCCGTTAGTTGTAAAATCGTAGATATAAATGGAATGTAAAGGGATTTTTTAAAAAAATCCCTTTTACTTTTTGGTAATTTTTATTTAGGTTTACCGCTTATTATCATAAATCAACAAACAAACACTAAACAAATTATGAATCTAAAAAAGCCTATTGATGTGCTTATAGCAGAATCTGCTGAAAGTGGTGAGGGCACACTCAAACGTACACTAAGCAGTACGAGCCTTGTTGCGTTGGGTATCGGTGCTATTATTGGGGCAGGTTTATTCTCTTTAACAGGTATCGCTGCAGCTGACCATGCTGGTCCTGCGGTAACATTATCATTTGTATTGGCAGCAGTTGGCTGTGCTTTCGCTGGCTTATGTTATGCAGAGTTTGCATCAATGATTCCTGTTGCAGGTAGTGCTTATACATATTCTTACGCAACCATGGGCGAATTTATGGCATGGGTTATCGGTTGGGATTTAGTACTGGAATATGCCCTTGGAGCTGCCACAGTAGGTGTTTCCTGGTCAGGATATTTCAATAAGTTACTTCACGAATTCGGAATGCAGATGCCCCTCTCTTTATCAAAATCTTTTGCTGAGGTTGATGGCGGTGGAATTAACCTTCCGGCTGTGGTAATCGTTTCCCTTTTATCATTAATGCTAATTAGAGGAACCAAAGAATCTGCAAGCCTTAATAACATTTTAGTTATTGTAAAAGTAGCTGTAGTAATTATTTTTATTACGCTTGGGTGGAAATTCATCAATCCTGCTAACCACACGCCATATATTCCAGAAAACACTGGTGTTAAAGGTGAATTTGGTATTTCAGGTATTGCAGCCGGTGCAGCTTTAGTATTCTTTGCTTTTATCGGTTTTGATGCAGTATCAACTGCAGCTCAGGAAGCTAAAAATCCTCAAAAAGGTATGCCAATTGGTATTTTGGGTTCATTAGTGGTGTGTACAATCCTTTACGTTTTATTCGCACACGTAATGACAGGTTTAGTACCGTTCTCAGTATTTAAAGGTGATGCTTCTCCTGCCGCAACAGCATTTAAAGTTACAGGTTACGGTTGGTTACAAATGGGTTTAATCATTGCTATTCTTGCTGGTTATACTTCAGTAATTTTAGTAATGTTAATGGGCCAGTCACGTGTATTCTATACAATGTCTAAAGATGGGTTATTACCTAAATTCTTCAGCAGCATTCATTCAAAATTCAGAACGCCATTTAAAACAAACTTATTCTTCATGGTTTTTGTGAGTATTTTTGCAGGTTTTGTTCCGGTAACAGATTTAGGCCACATGGTATCTATAGGTACATTGTTCGCCTTTTCTTTAGTTTGCATCGGCGTAATGTTATTGCGTAAAACTGACCCGGATAGACCTCGCCCTTTCAGAACGCCATTAGTTCCATTTGTGCCAATTATGGGTATTGTTGTATGTGTTTATCTAATGTCTTCATTACCAATTGAAGCTTGGATTAGACTTGCAATTTGGATGGGATTAGGTGTTGCAATCTACTTCTTATATGGTAAGAAAAATTCGGTATTAGGAAAAAAAGGTATTGTTGTTGAACCAACAGACCCACCTAAACCACAGTTATAAATTAAATAAATTTTTTGAGCCCCGAATTTATCGGGGCTTTTTTTATGCTAATAATTTCGTTAGGGATTTATTTGCTCTAACTTTGAAAAAAATTTTCGATGAATCATCATTTAACAATCAAAATGCGTTACCTGCTCATTTTACTTACTGTATTCCTGTTTTCTTCCAGGGTATTGGCGCAAAGAACAATAAATGATGTTATGGATTCTACCACGGTAAACCATTTGCTAATCATATCAAAAAAATACGGTTCACTTTCTTTCAGCGGATATTTACAACCTCAATTTCAGCTTGCACAATCCAATGGAACACAAGCCGAATACCAAGGTGGAAATTTTGGGGAAAACACAAGCAATCGTTTTAGATTAAGAAGAGGAAGGCTTAGAGCCGATTACATGCTTTTAACAGATGAGGGCGCACCATCAACTTATTTTGTACTTCAATTTGATGGAACAGAACAAGGTGTTGCAGTGAGAGATTTCTGGGGCAGATACTATGAAAACAAATGGAAGTTTTTATATGTCACCCTAGGCTTATCCGGCCGCCCGTTCGGTAACGAACTTCAATTATCTTCATCTGTGCGTGAAGCACCGGAACGAGGACGAATGTCGCAAATTTTAATGAAAACTGAACGTGATTTAGGCGTAACATTTACTTTAAACCCTAGATGGAAAGGTGCAAAGCTGAAAAACTTTGTATTTGATTTAGGCATTTACAACGGGCAAGGATTATCCGGACCAGCCGAATTTGATAACAGCAAAGATTTTATTTTCAGATTAAGTCACAAGCCTTACATAATAAAAAGCATTCCACTATCAATTGCCGGAGGGATAAGCACTTTGCAAGGCGGTTTAAATCATCGCCTTCCTGTAAGTTATAAAACGGAAAACATTAATAATTTATGGTCGATGGTTAAAGATTCCTCGGCAAAAACAATAAACACAATAGCACCAAGACGATATTATGGCACTGATATTCAATTTTCAACAACATCAGAAAGCTGGAAATCAGAACTAAGGGCAGAAGTAATTTCTGGTTTACAAACGGGAACTTCAACCACCTCAACTACGCCTGGTTCCTATCCCGTAGATAATAAATCGATAGCCTTACCTTATTATACAAGAAGTTTTAACGGGGCTTATGTTACTTTTGTGCAAACGCTTAACAGTACAGATAATCAAGTTATTTTAAAGTACGATTACTACGATCCTAATGCTAAGGTTAAAGGAATGGCCGTTAACTCGATACAAGGTTTATCAGCTGCGGATGTTAGATTTGACACTTTTGGATTTGGTTTTTTACATCATTTTAATCCGCACTTTAAAGCTGTGCTTTACTACGATATGATTAAAAATGAGGCGACCCAAATACCTGGTTATGAAAATGATAGGAGAGATAACGTACTTACCTTAAGAACTCAATTCTATTTCTAGATTAACTGTATTGAATAAATCAAAATGCCATACCTTTGTTAAAAATAACTCAATATGAAACTTGATTTTATGAAGTTCGATTTAAATCAGATTTTAACCACTACAATGGTGCTTTTCGCCATCATTGATATATTAGGATCGATACCGGTTATTATTCAGTTACGCCGCAAGGCTGGGCATATTGAATCAGAAAAAGCTTCATTAGTTGCAGCAGGTTTGATGATTTTGTTCCTTTTTTTAGGAGAATCTTTATTAAAAGTAATCGGACTTGATGTAGAATCTTTTGCAATTGCCGGCTCTTTTGTAATCTTTTTTATTGCGATGGAAATGGTTTTAGGTTTAACAATTTTTAAGGAAGAAGCGCCTGAAACCGTGTCTATTGTACCACTGGCATTTCCGCTAATAGCAGGTGCAGGAACTATGACAACCCTTTTATCGTTAAAAACAGAATATCAAACACAAAATATTTTAGTGGGCATATTGCTTAATATTTTATTTGTTTATTTCGTTTTAAAGAATACCAATCGATTAGAAAAGCTATTTGGCAAATCCGGACTTAATATTTTACGTAAAGCTTTTGGGGTGATTTTATTAGCTATTGCAATAAAATTATTTAGAAATAATACAGGCCTGTAATACAACTTGTAACAAAATATGAGTATATTTATCTAAATAGAAAGGCTAAATAATGAACGGCTTTGAAGAATATACTTTAATAATTGGTGTGCTTTCAATAATTATTGAACTCATAAAATACATCAAAAAGAATCTTAAATCTAAGGTAGAGCATTCTTAGTCAAAAATTCTATTGACTCCTTAGCGATTATTTTTAATCTTGTTCTTTTCTAATTAATCTTGCCACAAACATTGTATCTGCCTTGTTTTCGTAACCTTTAATCAATTCCATAGATTCTAGCGTTAAAGGCAAATTCTCGGTAATGTGTTTAATAACATCCTCATTTTCTGCAGCAAAAGCTGAACAAGTAATGTATATAAGTGGCTTACCTGGCTTTAGATATTTTATAACATTATTAACTATAGATTTCTGAATAGAAGCGAACTGATTAATCTTCTTTTCTTCAAAATACGTCAGCATTTCAGGAGTTCTGCCCCATGTACCCGAACCTGTGCAAGGTGCATCTAAAATAATTCCATCAAATGCGTAATGATGCAAAATCTGATCGTTATTTTTAAGCAAATCGAGTTCTTTTTTGTGGTATTTTCTTATTCCGGCCTGGGCAAAACGCTCATCTAAATTGGTTAGAATGCTTTCTCTTAAATCAGTTACCAATAATTCAACAACTGGCTCCAAACTGTGAAGCAATAAGGTTTTTCCTCCAGATGCTGCACAGCAATCCCACCATTTATCCCACTTTTGTGGCTTAAAAAACGAGCCTGTTTGTTGTGAGGATAAATCCTGAACCTGATATTTACCATTGGTTAATACCGTTTCTAATTTAGTACCGTTTGCTAGTGCGATAGCCGTTTCAGAAATCACCTTAAAACCTATACCTGCGCTATCTAATTGATTTTTAACTTCAATAGAAGCTTCCTCTTTTACCCTAATAAATAAATCGGGCTGTATAAAAAACGATGAATTGAACTCATCCTTTTTTACGCTTTCTGAAAGATTATTCTGAAATGGGTAAACATCAGCTATATTAAAATCAGGGTACGCTGCTCCAATTAGGGCTAATTTTTCTTCAAGTGGACTAAGGATATAATCAACTAGACCTGGCAAATTCTTTTCTACAATTAGGCTCAAAGTATCGTGACACAGAAAATCAGCTATGCTTAAACGCAATTCGCTACTTAAACTGGGCAGCGCTTTACCAAGCCTAAAAAAACTATACAAATGCCTGGTTGCCCATCTCCTATCCGATGAGCCCATTTGTTTATTTTGTTTGAAATAAGATGGTAAAAAACGATGAAGTGGAATTGAGCCGTCGTAACTCGATAAAATTTGTTCAAAAGCTTTAATTTGATGCTCTACTCTCATGAAACTATTAATTTAAAGGTTACTCAACAACGTCTAAGGCAAAATTTTTATAGCGAAGCAGCATCAAACTGGTATTGATATAACCATATTGCGCATCATGAATAAAGGAGAAATTGTTGTGTAAACCTTTGTACTTTTCTTTAGTTAGGTTTTCCAGATAATCTGTTCCGTAGGTTGATAACACTTTACCAAAGAAATAGGCAATATCAAAGCCTTTAAATGCATATTCGCCAGGTTCAAAGCCATATTTATGTCTGTACCTTTTGATAAAATTAATCACATTTGAGCTTTTATAATCAATTTTATAAGAAGAACTAATGATAGTATTTAGGTTTTGTAACTTATCGGCCGGGTAATTTTGCTTACTCCATAATGGATGTCCGAAAAGATTGATAGCATAACCTCCGGTAGGCAGATTTTTTAGCTTATATAACTTTTCGATTGTTGGCAGAACAAAAGCCCTATCAGAAGATGCAACAACAACCATATATTGCTTGCCTTTAATCATCTTTGTTTCGAAAGCAAACGCAGAATTGTATTCCTGAATAATAAGTTTATTGCCCTGCTGGTTTTTGAAGAAATCACGTATAGGTGCTGCAAAAGCCTCATCTTCTGTTTTCTTCGTGTTGATGATCACTAAAATCGCACTCGCCGGATTCGCAGCTTTGTTAATGTAAGTTGCAATCTTTTTTGCATGTAAATCGATATTATTTACAACAGATATTAGGTTAGGATTATTAAACTCTGATGGCTGAGAAGCTGCCAAAGGAGATACTACAGGCACATTATTTAGTTTTGAATAGTTGGAGATGTATTTTACACCAACCGGGAAAACCGGACCAACAACCAAATTGCTTTTCCTAAATTGTTCGAGTTTAAAGAGTGAACCAATCTGCGTATTATCATCCTGTGTATCAAAAACATTTAAGTTAAAATTTAAGCCCGAAGATGCGGTTGAATCCAAACCCATTTTAAAACCCTGGTAAAAATCAATCGGCATAGCATACTTTTCTGCGTCTGCCTTACTCATCGATTTTAGTTTAACATCATTAAGATTAAAGGGAAGTAATAAAGAAATATTGGCTGTAGATAATTTTTTTACAGTTTTCTTCTCAGGCGCCTTTTCTTGTTCTGTCTTTTTTTCGGTTTCAGGTTTTGGAGTTGGAACTATTTTAGGAGAACACGCTGCCAAAACAGCAATAACAAGAATTAAAGACCAATGCCTAAATTTTACAACCATAGTGATATATTAACAAAATATGCTAGCAAAGTTTATTCCACCTTGCTAGCATAAGTTAGATTTAATTCAGTTATACTTTAAACCGAACGGATTAATTGCTTTAACTCATACAGGCTACCTACAACAGACAACCCATAACAGGTTGCTATTCCCACTCGATAGTTGCCGGTGGTTTTGAGCTAATATCATAAACTACCCGGTTAATTCCTTTAACCTTATTTATAATTTCGTTTGAGATTTTTGCTAAAACCGGATAAGGTAAATGACACCAATCTGCTGTCATACCATCAACCGATTCAACTGCACGAAGTGCAATTACGTTCTCGTAAGTACGCTCATCGCCCATAACACCAACAGATTGAACCGGAAGGAAAATAGAACCCGCCTGCCAAATTTTATCATATAAGCCGGCAGCTTTCAATTCATGCATATAAATTGCATCAGCATCCTGCAAAATTGCTACTTTTTCTGCTGTAACTTCACCTAATATACGGATACCTAAACCCGGCCCTGGGAAAGGATGACGACCAAGAATTACATCATCAATACCTAAAGCTTTACCAACGCGGCGAACTTCATCTTTAAATAAAGTTTTTAATGGCTCAACAACTTTCAATTTCATAAAATCTGGTAAACCGCCTACATTATGGTGCGATTTTATGGTAGCAGAAGGACCATTAACAGATATTGATTCGATTACATCAGGATAGATTGTACCCTGCCCTAACCAGTTTACACCAGTAACCTCGTGTGCAGCATCATCAAAAACCTCAATAAAAACACGACCAATAGCTTTACGTTTCAACTCTGGATCAGTTAAACCGGCTAATTGACTTAAAAAACGGTCTTTGGCATCAATACCTTTAATATTTAAACCCATGTGCTTGTATTGCTCAAGCACTTGTGTATATTCATCTTTACGCAATAAACCATTATCAACAAAAATACAGTGCAGGTTTGCACCGATTGCTTTGTGCAATAATACTGCGGCAACACTACTATCTACACCACCAGATAAACCTAAAACAACCTTATCATTACCTAAAGTTTGCTTTAATTCTTCAATAGTTGTATCGATAAAAGCGGCAGAAGTCCAATCTTGGCTACATCCACAAATATCTACAAGGAAATTTTCTAAAAGGATTTTACCATCAATACTGTGTGTAACTTCCGGATGGAATTGAATGGCATAAGTATCAGAATCCTTAATGTGATAAGCTGCAACTTTTACGCTTTCAGTACTTGCAATTAATTCTGCATTTTCAGGCATTTGAGTAATCGTATCGCCATGACTCATCCATACTTGCGAATCGATGTTTATGCCTTTAAACAATTTATTCTCCTGATTTACAAAATTAAGGTTTGCACGGCCATATTCTCTGGTTGATGAAGCCTGAACCTGACCACCAGATTTATGAGCAATATATTGAGCGCCATAACAAACAGCCAGTAAAGGAAACTTAAAGTGGAAGTTGTTTAAATCAACCTGTGGAGCATCTTCCTGACGAACAGAATAAGGGCTACCAGAAAAGATAACACCTTTTACATCAGGCGTGTTAATATCAGGAAGGTTATTGAATGGATATATTTCACAGTAAATATTTAATTCGCGAACTCTACGGGCTATGAGTTGTGTAAATTGCGAACCAAAATCGACGATAATGATTTTTTCTTGCATGGGCAAAGATAGGATTTTAAGCCGAAAGGTAAAAGCCAAAAGTTCAAAGAAAAACCATTATTTCAAATGATTTTATTACGGCTCAATCAACTTCACCTCTACCCCAAATTTCCTTAAAAAATCTACACCTTCATCACTCGCTAAACCTTTGTAGGCTGCATAAGATTTAGAATAGTACACCAATTTTATTCCTGATGATAAAATTAAGCGGGCACAAGCAATACAGGGAGATAACGTAGTGTATAAAGTGCAGCCTTCTATCTTTGAACCATTTTTAGAAGCATAAAGAATTGCATTTTCTTCTGCATGTAAGGCTAAAGAACAACTACCTTTGCTATCCCTCGCACAACCATGTTCTGGCCATTCCTCATCACAATTGTGTGTACCTGCCGGCGGTCCATTGTAACCGATAGAAATAATTCGGGTATCTTTTGTTAATACAGCACCTACATGAGCACGTACGCAGTGCGAACGCGTTGCCAGTTCTGTGGCAAGATTCATGAATATTGAATCGAAACTTGGTTTTTCAGTCATGCTTAAAATTAAAAAAGCCACAAAAGCAAAAGCTTCTGTGGCTGTAAAAATAGTTTATTAAATGTTAATGACCGCCAGAAAGTTTTTTATCAAAACTAATTCCCTGCGACCTTAAAATTCCACTTACCTTCCAAGCATAGAAAGCTAAATAAGCGAAACAAATTATACCTACAACATAGCTGTATTGGATACCTGTAATTTCAGAAACTGCACCTTGAAGCCAGCTAATAATTCCACCACCCATAATCATCATAATTAAGAAACTGCTTCCCTGACTTGTGTGCTTACCTAAACCGCTAACTGCTAAAGTAAAAATACATGGCCATAGTGTACTGCAGAATAAACCAACACTTGTTATTGCGTAAACACTTACCATTCCGGTTGTAAACATTCCGATTAGTAAAGCTAAGATCCCGATTGCAGAGAAGATCAACAACATTCTTGCAGGGTTTCCTTTACTTGCCATGTCAGCAATAATTAATACTAAGATAATTAAGCCATAAACATAAAACGGCGCCAAATCATGGTCGGCAATTGCGTTAACGGCTAAGAAAATTCCAAAAGCTAAATATGGCGCAACAAATCTTAAAATCTTTTGTGTGCTTACATTATCTGTAAAAGCTTCAACAGCGCCGGTCCATCTACCAATCATCATACTCGCCCAATAAAGAGAAATATATGGTGCAATATCATGTAAAGCGAAGCCTAAATCTTTTTCCATATAGGCGGGCAAATTACTTGCTGTAGAAACCTCAACACCAACATATACAAAAATTGCAATCATACCCAATACTAATTGTGGATATTTTAAAGCAGAACCTTTAGCACCAACTTCTTCAGTAGTGGCTTCTACCAAAGCTGGTCTATCAGGTAGTGAAGATAATTTTAAGAAAATAGCAACCGCAATAAAAGCAACACCTAAAATTAGATAAGGAACTTTTACGCTTTCTATGCTAATATCAGAGCTTGCAGTTGCAGCAGAACCAAAAATTGCAAAACTTACAATCAATGGACCGATGGTTGTACCAAAGTTATTAATACCACCAGCTAAAGTTAAACGCTGCGAGCCAGTATTAATTGGGCCTAATGCAATTGCTAAAGGATTAGCAACCGTTTGTTGCAATGAAAAACCTAAGGCAACAATAAATAAGCCTGAAAGCATTAATGGAAATGAACCTGTATTTGCTGCCGGATAAAATAACAACGTACCAACAGCAGAAATAACCAGACCCAAAGCCAGTGAATTTTTATAGCCTAATTTATTAACGATATCCTGTTTCATTAACACAGAAATACCATTATAAATCAATGCCCCCACAGTATAAGCAATATAAAATGCTAATGAAACCAACTGACTTTCTGCTTGAGATAAATCGAAAGCTTTTTTGAAAACAGGTATTAAAATATCGTTACTGGCGGCTACAAAGCCCCAAAAAAAGAAAACGGTAACCAAGGGTATAAACTGCCCCCACTTCGTTTGTACTTGTTCTTTGCTCATTTTTAAAATTTAGTTTTAGTGGGGCTAAACTTAAATAAAAAAAAATTAAAAAACGGCTATTTTAAGTAAGCACCTGTAACAAAATTAAAGTTGATTTGTTAATCTATAAATTGCATATTCGCATATTCATAAACAACAGAATACATGTTTGAAGCCATATTGTTAGGTATAGGGGCAGGGATTATTTCATCGTTTTTAACAGGGCCGGTATTTTTTGCAATGATTAAAACCAGTATAGAGAGAGGCTTCAAAGCTGGCTTTTCTTTAGCATCGGGAGTGATTATTAGCGATATAATTTTAATAGGTATTGTGTTATATGGTAGCCAGTTTTTTAATTACCAGGCCAATATAGATAAGTTTGATAAGTACGTGGGTATAATTGGCGGCGTGTTTTTACTTGCTGTTGGCATTTATTACCTGGTGGCTAAAACCAGGGTTCAATATCATGATAATGCTATCCAAAAAATCAGCAAACGGGGTTACGTACTAAAAGGTTTCTTAATGTGCATCTTAACGCCATCAACACTTATGTTTTGGATAGTTGTAAGTGGCATAATTTCTATAAAACTTAATAATAAACTCAACGAGATGTTGGTTTGTTGTATCATCGCTATGATTACACAACTTACTGTAGATGGATTTAAATGCTTTTATTCGAGTAAGTTAAGATACCGGATAAATGAAAATTCGCTTACAAAATTAAATAAAGTTGCGGGTGTAATTATTATTATTTTTGCCTCCTGGCTTATTATAAAAACATATTTCCATTACTACGTTTAAAAATTTGCACGGTCTACACTAGTCACTATAACACATAACCTAAGTACGGCCCTCATTGCAAGGCTCAGTTTATCCCGACTCTTTGGAAAGCAATCTTAAAACTATGGGTTTTGATACCAAATCTTAGCGATGAGGTGAATTCTAAAAAACATTGTTATTTTCTTTTGAAGCGCAAAATCTGTGCTAATCGGTTCCGATAATCCCGCCATCGCTTCAAGTCCTCATTTCGCTGCGCTACATTCCGGGCTTTACGCTTTGTCGGGGCTATTTAACTTAAGCTTGTTTAAGAAAGCTTAAAATGAGCGCAAAAATCCAATGTTTAATAATTTGTAGAACTAATTTCGCCAACCAGCTAAGCCCAAGCAACAAATCTCCGTTCTACTTAAATCCGGCCTAACAAATTTTTGGGGATGCACTGACCGAGCCAATTCACAAACTTCAAAACAAAAATTTTCAGCCGGTGTTTTTTGTTTCTTTTTGACATCAAAAAGAAAAGAGCCTGTCTGGCTAAGATAAAAAAAACAAAATTTTGAGAAATATAAAAACTTTGATTTAAAGCAACCTTACAACTAGGGGTTTGAATGACGAACGCTTTAAGATTGCTTCGTGCCTCGCAATGACGGAAAATTGCTAAAAAGCGGGGTTGCAAAAGCAAAAAGGGCAAAAACTTTCGTTTTCACCCTTTTAATAATTTCTATTATTGCTTAATAAGCTCTTTGATTGTTTCCTTCTTTCCAATTAATAAATGCTTTATTAACTACTTTATTCCCACCTGGCGTTGGATAGTTACCAGAAAAATACCAGTCGCCCTTGTTTTTCGGACAAGCCTCGTGTAAATTTTCTAAGCTTTGGTAAATTACCTCAACCTCGGCTACGGTTCCTTTAGGTGTAATTATCTGCGCAATTTTAGCAGAAATTTCTTCGGGTGTGAAAGGTTTATAAATCTCTTTAACGTGATTTATAATTTCCTCTTTAGGCAATAAAAGTGAGGCTTTACATTTTGCGTAAACATCTTCAATTACTTGCCACATGCCACGTTCGGTTAATAATTGTATTGCCGCATCAAAGGCAACAAACTGCCCCATCCTGCTCATATCGATACCATAACAATCAGGGTAACGAATTTGAGGTGCCGATGAAACAATAATTATTTTCTTAGGATGCAACCTATCAACGATTTTAATAATACTCTGCTTAAGCGTGGTTCCTCTAACGATAGAATCATCAAGTGCAACTAAGGTATCCTGGTGATTGTTTATAATGCCATAAGTGGTGTCATAAACATGCGCAACCATTTCGCTTCTATCAGCATCTTGTGTAATAAACGTACGAAGTTTTACATCTTTAACGGCAAGCTTTTCTACTCTTGGCGCCAATGATAATAATTCTTCCAGTTGTTCATCAGAAAGTTCTTCCTTTTTATGCAAAAGAATATCTTTTTGATGCCTGCGAACATATTGCTGAACACCATCAACCATGCCAAAGAAAGCAACTTCTGCGGTGTTTGGTATGAAAGAGAACACTGTATTTTTTAAATCGTAATTTACAGCTTGAAGAATTTTATCGCTCAATAAACGACCAAGTTGTTTACGTTCACGATAAATTTCTACATCGCTACCTTTTGAAAAGTAAATCCGCTCGAAAGAACAAGATAAACGTTCCGTAGGTTCACGGAATTGCTCCATGCTTACTTCACCGTTTTTCTTAATAATTAAAGCATGTCCCGGATCGATTTCCTTAACATCTTTAAACTGAATATTAAACGCAGTTTGTAAAGCTGGCCTTTCTGAAGCCGCTACAACAATCTCATCATCATAATAATAATAAGCCGGACGAATTCCTGCCGGATCTCTCATGATGAAAGAATCGCCGTTACCAACCATACCACAGATAGAATAGCCACCATCCCAGGTTTTTGCTGAGCGACGAAGGATATTCGCAACATCTAAATTATCAGAAATTTTATGTGTGATGGCTACATTATCGTGCCCTTCTTTTTTATATTTATCAAAAAGGTCCTGATTTTCATCATCTAAAAAGTGACCAATTTTCTCTAAAACGGTTACCGTATCTGCTTTTTCTTTTGGGTGTTGACCTAACTCGTACAATTGCTCTAGCAATTCATCAACATTCGTCATGTTAAAATTACCTGCAATAACAAGGTTACGTGTCATCCAGTTGTTTTGCCTTAAAAAAGGGTGGCAATTTTCGATGCTGTTTTTACCGTGTGTACCATAACGCAAATGGCCCAATAAAACCTCGCCAATAAAGCTAACGTTGTTTTTGAGCCACTCTGTATCCTGCATTAGTTCTGGTGTATTTTCCTGAATATCAACAAATTTGTTTTGTACATATTCAAAAATATCTGCAACCGCGTTCGAAGCCATACTCCGATATCGGCTGATGTACCTACTGCCTGGTTTCATATCCAATTTAATGGTTGCAATACCAGCGCCATCCTGGCCTCGGTTATGCTGTTTTTCCATTAAAAGGTATAATTTGTTAAGGCCGTAAAGTGCTGTACCGTACTTTTGCTGGTAGTAAGAAAGTGGTTTTAACAGGCGAATAAAAGCGATTCCGCATTCGTGTTTTATCTGATCACTCATTGTAAGGGTTTCAAGGCGCAAAGTTATCCTTTTAAATATTCACAACCTAAACAAAAATGTTTTCTTTTGTCACAATGGAGTTAATTTGGGATAAACCCGACGTTAACTTAATATAAATGGATTGTGTGAAATTAATGGAGAAGCCGTCCTTTTATTCAGCTTAACCGAGTATCTTAAAGCGAAAGGAAGGATTATCTACATTTTGGCAGACTTTAATTCATCTCCAAAAAATATTGAAGCATTTTTATCAAATACCTCACAATCGCCACTAGTATAAAATAGTTTTTGTTTGGTTTTTGCGAGCTTTTCTGCTATCTCAGGATGCCTGTCTAAATAATCTGCCAGGCTTTCTGCAACAATTTCGCCTTGCGTTAAAATATTGATGTAATCCGGAAAGGTAGTTCTCAACTTTGGCATTAATAAAGGATAATGTGTACAAGCCAATAATACACAGTCAATTTGTGGCGATTGAGCCATTAAGGCATCTTTATATTCTTTAATAAAAAAATCTGCTCCGGCTTGCAGGTGTTCATTATTCTCAATCAATGGCACCCACATTGGGCAAGCTTGCTGGTAAACTTTAACATCGGGGAAAAACTTATTAATCTCAAGCAGATAAGATTCTGAATTTATCGTTCCACGCGTACCCATAACACCAACATTTTTGCTTGTTGTAAATGTTCCAATAACTTCTGCTGTTGGGCGGATGACACCCAATACCCTCCTATCGGGATATCTTGAAGGTAAATCTTTTTGTTGAATGGTTCGCAATGCCTTCGCTGATGCGGTATTGCAGGCCAAGATAACAAGCTTACAGCCTTTCGCAAAGAGCCATTCAACACATTCTAATGTGTAACGATATATCGTATCAAAGGAATGGTCGCCGTATGGCGAACGGGCATTATCACCCAAATAAATATAGTCGTAATCCGGAAGCTTTTCTGCAATGGAACGAAAGACTGTTAATCCGCCATATCCTGAATCGAAAATACCTATTGGTGAGGATTGTTGCATGTATTGATTAATGTTGGAATGTTAAAGACATTGTAAAGTTGCAATATTTTTCTATCAAAGCAAATGTATGCTCAACCATTAATGCGAGATAAGAACCTATCTTTTTAGCATAAAGTAAATCTCTTATTGAGATTGCTTCGTACCTCGCAATGACGAAATCACAATTAATCTTGCATTACCGAACAAAAAAAAAACGGAATTAAGTTAAACTTAATTCCGTTTTATAATTTACTTAGCAAGAGCATTAAACTCCCGGCTAATATTTTATTTTTTTGGTGCCGCTGGTTTTGCTGCAGTTGCAGAAATACCTAATTTAGTTTTCACAGCAGCAGTAATATCATCACCACCATCCCAGAAAATTAAATTGTTACCACCTTGTCCGTTTGCGGTATCAAAAACATAAGCTAAACCTTTTTCTTTAGCAACAGCATTTACTGCGCTAGCTACTTTAGTATTAATTGGCTGAATTAATTCAGCTTGTTTGTTACCTAAATCTTGTTGAGCTTTAGTTTGAGCATCGCCAATACGTTTTTGTAAATCTTGTAATTCAGTTGCAGCTGTTTGTAATTCTTTATCAACTGTTTCTTTATTTGCTTCGCTACGAGTTTTTTCTTTAGCTTGTGCTGCAGTTAATTTAGATTGATATTCTTTAATCATCACATCTATTTCAGCTTGCTTAGTTTTGCTTAAGTTTTCTAAAGTAGTTTGTGCTGTTTTAGATTCAGGTAAGTTTGCAAATACCTCTTCAGAATTTACGTGACCAATCTTTTGCTGTGCATTTGCCATATTCGCTGTAAACAATAAACCTGCTGCTACAAAGAATACGTTAATTAACTTTCTCATTTCTATTTTACTTTTTATTTTTTTAATTGTTTTTCCTAATTTTTCGAGGGCGAATATACTAATTTTTTGCAGCCCCTGGTTTGTAACCTAATTTTACAATAACATCATTACTAACATCATAACTGCTGCTGGCGTAAATCATCATGGTAGCTTCGCTGCTTTTATCAAAGATAAAATCTAAAAATTTCGCCTTTGCAATCTGCTTAATAGCATCAGCAACTTTATCCTGTACTGGTTTAATTAACTTAATTCTGCTCTGAAATAAATCTCCGTCTGGTCCAAATTTTTGGCGTTGAAATTCTTTTGCAGCTTTTTCCTTTTCGATAATTTCATTTTCACGGCGTTTGCGCATATCATCAGTTAATAAAACCTGATCAGCCTGATAAGCCTTATACATCTTATCAATTTCGCCGAAGTTTTGGTCAACTTGTTGTTGCCATTGTTTTGATGCCACTTCCAGTTGGCTCAAAGCCGATTTATATTCCGGCATGTGCTTAAGAATATACTCGGTATCTACATAAGCAAACTTTTGGGCAAAAGCGCCAAAAGTTGTGCAAAGTAAAAATGCGATTAAAAAATATTTTTTCATTTGTGTGTGGTGTTTTATTATTCTTTGCAAAAACTAGGCCATGTATAAACTCAACTTATAATGTTTTATTGCATAATTAATTATTTTTTTAATGATTATCAATTAAAATCCACCTAATTGTTGTGCGATACTAAAGTGGAACTGGCCTTTGTTTGATGAAGGTAAACCTGGGATATTATCAAAGCCATAACCATAATCAATACCTAACAAACCGAAAATAGGTAAGAATATACGAGCGCCAACACCAACTGACCTTCTGATGTTAAACGGATTAAAATCGCTAAATCTGTTCCAGGTATTACCACCTTCTGCAAATGCTAAAACAAAGGCTGTTGCTTGCTGGCTTTTAATTACCGGGTAACGTGCTTCTAATACATATTTAGTGTAAATCGGGCTACCAGACGATTGCGCAATACTTGGATTTGAACCTACCGGGATAACTGTATTATTTGCATAACCACGCATCGCGATTAATTCTGAACCTTGTAAAAAGTCGAAACCTTGCATACCATCGCCACCTAATTTGAAACGCTCAAATGCCGATTGACCAGTTGCCGCAGTATATTGACCTAAGAAACCAAATTGTGCCTGTGCTTTAATTACAAACTGACCACCTACACGCTGATACCATTGTGAATCAAACTTCCACTTATGGTATTCAGTAAATCTGTATTTTGTTTTATCAGATGCTGTAGCATAGTTAACGCCATTAAATAAAGAATATGGCGGTGTAGCCTGAACTGTAAAACGGATAAATGAACCAGACATTGGAAAGATTGGCGAATCTCTTGAATCTCGGCTTATCTCTTGCGATAAGTTTAAGTTGTAAGAAGTACCAGTGCTAAATAAAAATCCAGGATAATTTTGAAGAACGTATTGTTGCAAACTTACCGCATGACTTAACTGGAAATAGTTATCTGGCCAGTTTAATCTTCTACCCAAACTTACCGTAACACCATTTAAACGAATTTTAAAGTAGTTAGGATTACTCGAATCTCCGATACCGCTAGATTGCAATGAAGTAAATGCACTTACACCAAAACTAACAGGTTTCTCGCCACCGAACCATGGTTGAGAGAATGAGAAGCTGTACGATTGATAAAACTTACCATTGGTTTGTCCACGTAAACTTAATTTTTGGCCATCGCCCTTTGGTAGAGGTTTGTAAGCTTTTAAGTTAAATAAATTTCTTAATGAAAAGTTATTAAAGGTTAAACCTAAAGTACCAATGATACGGCCACCACCAAAACCACCTGATAACTCAATCTGATCTGAAGGTTTTTCTTCTACTGCATATTCAATATCTACTGTACCATCAGCAGGGTTAGGACGAGGTGTTGGAACTGTTTTTTGTTCATCAAAGTTTCCTAGCTGACCAATTTCACGTACGGTACGAATTAAATCACTTTTACTAAATTTTTGTCCGGGCTTGGTACGAATTTCACGTAAAACAACCTTATCATTAGTAATGGTATTTCCTTTTAAAGTTATACGATTGTTGGTGTACTGCGGACCTTCATAAATACGCATTTCAACATCAACAGTATCATTGTAAATTTTAGTTTGAACCGGGTCTATGTTGAAAGTTAAATAACCGTTATCGGTGTATAAGCTGTTAATATCTCCACCGTTTTCACCGCCACCATTAATTTTTTTATCTAATTTATCTTCGCTAAATACATCACCTTTGGTAATTGAAAGTACTCTGTTTAAAACATCGGTTGTGTAAATTGCATTACCAGCCCAGGTTACATTACCAAAATAGTATTTTTTACCTTCGTAAATATCCATTTTAATATTTACCTTTTTATTGTTGTACTGATAAATGCTATCCTTTAAAAGTTCAGCATCGCGATAGCCTTTTTCGTGCAATTTGGCTATCATTTTCACTTTATTCTCTTCGTATTTTTCTTTACTGAATTTACCCGAACCCCAAAAACGCCACCAGGCAAATTGCTTAGGGTTTTTTAAATATTTTCTAAGCTTAGCTGCTTTAAAATCTTTGTTGCCGGTAAAATCTATATGCTGCACTTTAACCCTGCTACCTTTATCAATATTGGCCACAAGTATTACGCTATTTTCAGTATTTGGGTCTTTACGTGTTGTATAATCTATTTTAGTAAAGAAATAACCCTTATCCAATAAATACTTTTTAGCAATTGCTGAGGTAGTATTGTATAAGTTATCGTTTACAATTTTACCCGTTTTATCATTTAATTTTTCCTGAATTGCAGTTTTTTCAGATTTACGAACACCTTTTAATTCAATAGAGCTTAAACGAGGGCGTTCTACTACTTCAATTTCGAAGAAAACAGAATCCTGAACAAACTTTTCGATATTTAATTTTACATCATCAAACAAACCTTGGGCCCAAAGCGTTTTAATTGCATCAGCCGTTGCCTCACCTGGTAAAACTATTTTATCACCTTTGGTTAATTTAGAAAGTGTAATTAGCACTTCTTTATCCAAATATTCGGTTCCGGTAATTTTTGTACCTCCAATAATAAACTCCTTTGGACTAAAGTAATCTAAATCCAGGTTACCAACTTTTAAAGTAGGGGTTACAGGAGCCTGGGTTTGCGGACGAATTTGGGCAAAGGCCGGAGCGGCTAAACATAACAGGAGTAAAACTTGAAATATTCTTTTCATTAAAATAATTTGTTCAGTAATGGCCACGAAGGTAACAATGTTTTGCTTAGCAAAATTGCTTTACTTTTTATGCCTTTTGCGTGGTTACATTTATCGTATAAAAGTGGGGCTAAGTTAGTTTAAACCCTTGTTAAAAAGTGTTAAAAGAAAAATTAGTTTAATTGTTCGCTAATTTTACCGAAACGACGTTCGCGTTTTTGATAGTCAACTATCGCCTCAAAAAGATTTTCTCTTCTGAAATCGGGCCATAAAACATCAGTGAAATAAAACTCTGTGTAGGCCATTTGCCAAAGCAGGTAATTGCTTATGCGATGTTCGCCGCTGGTTCTTATCATCAATTCCGGATCAGGGATAGATACAGTTGTTAATTGTGATGAGAAAAGATCTTCATTAATATCATTAATATCAAGCTCGCCATCTTTAACCGCTACAGCAATTTTCTTTGCCGCATTAACAATCTCCCATTTGGAGCTGTAACTTAATGCAAGCGTTAAAGTACATTTTTCGTTGTGAGCCGTTTTATCCATCGCCTCTTTCAAATCATTTATACATTCTTGCGGAAGTGATTCGATGTTACCGATGGCATTTAACTTTACGTTATTTTTGTTTAAGGTTTCGGTTTCCTTATTTATCGTAGAGATAAGAATTTGCATTAAAGCATCAACCTCCTCTTTCGGGCGGCTCCAGTTTTCTGTAGAAAAAGCATAAAGTGTTAAGTATTCGATACCAACTTCTACGCAACCTTCTACAATATCTTTTACAGATAATACACCTTGCTCGTGACCGAAAACCCGCATTTTACCCTGGCCTTTTGCCCAACGACCGTTACCATCCATGATTACGGCGATGTGTTTTGGCAGGCGATTATAATCTATTTGTTCTTTAAATCCCATTAATTATGTCAAAATCAGCTTAAAAGGAATAGCATTTTGAGGATACAAAGGTAAAAGATATGCCAACACTAACAAATAGATAAGTGTCCCTTTTTCTAAAATCTCCTCTTTGTGTACCCGGTGCACCTATTTGAGTGATTGATGGATCACTTAAATTGAGCGGTGGATTGCCTACATAAACCTGTTCAGATGGATAAACGCCGCTAACATCATCCAGATAATCGGTAAACGCAGTTCGATAACCAATCTCTGTAAATATGCTCCAGGTATCTTTATAATTGTATTTTATGCCGCCACCATAAGGAATAGTTAATACCGTGTTTCTATATCCGTTTGGCAGATTTTCTGTATTGATATAATCCAACCTATATTTTTCGCCGTTATATTTAACGCTTGGTTTAAAATTTACAAAACCGGCACCGGCAAATAAATAAGGCGTAAATCTCCTGTTTCCGCCATTTATAGCATAATCAAAGAAATTAAAATCGATTATTGCAGCGCCCTCGTTTAAAGTTGTATTAAATTTTAAATTACGTTCTACAAATTGTTGGTTGCTGGAATTAGCATCACTGGCGCCGATACGGCCATAAGTATACATCGCTCTAACACCTAAATATGCATTAAAATTACGTTTTACAAATAGCCCGCCATTGAAACCACTTAGCTGGAGCGGGTTGTTTTGATTCAGATCGCCAATGTAACCAGCGCCTCCTGCCTGCACGCCAACTTCCCAAGTGGCAAAATACTGTGCCTTTGCAAATTGAGTTATAATTGTGAATAGGATGATAAAGGGTAGTCGGTTCAGCGTCATACTTAATAGTTACGGGTATCAATGCCCCATAATAATTTATTCCTTAACGTGTTTAAATAAGTTTCATTGTTAAGTCGGATAAGATTAACGCAAAAATCAGCTTTTTTAATCGATATTTTTACCGAACGCTCAACAGTGACTGTCCTGCTATCACAAGAAACTAAAAATTTCGATTCTCTTGCTTCTACTTCAAATGATAAAGAACTACTATCAGGCAAAACCACAGGTCTTACATTAAGGTTATGCGGAGCAATCGGTGTAACCACAAAATTTCTTGAATCGGGATAAATAATGGGGCCACCGCAGCTTAGTGAATATGCCGTAGAACCAGTTGGCGTTGCTATGATTAATCCATCTGCCCAATATGAATTAATATATTCATTATTCATTTTTGCATGGATAATCATCATTGCCGAATTATCCCTACGGTGGATGGTGATGTCGTTTAAAGCAAAGTTCTCTTCACCAAATAAGCCATTCTCAGATTCTAAACGCAAAAGAGAACGCTCATCCAATGTGTATTCGCCGTTTATTAATGCCGTTAGCGCCGATTCTATTTCTGTTTTATTGATACTTGCTAAAAAACCCAACCTGCCAAAGTTGATACCAATAACCGGAATGCCTGAGTTGCGTATGAGCGAAAGCGTATCTAATAAGGTTCCATCTCCCCCCAAACTTAATAAAACATCTGCATGCTCTTTCAGTTCTTTATGGTTATGAAAAATGACGGTATTAGCTGGTAATTTAATTTTACCGTGAAGCGAGTTTTTGAATTTATGATGAAGAACCGGCTGAATATTATGACTTTTTAAATGGTTAAAAACCTCCTGAACATAAGGCAAAACGGTATCATTAAAGTCCCTGCCATAAATTGCAATTCTCATAAAATTAAACGTTTAAATAGTTCATGAAAGAATCATAACGTTCTTGAGAACCATCATCAACTTGTGTATTATTATAAACTTCTTTTACCTGGTAATCATATCTTTCGAAAGAAGCGACCAATGAAGTAATTTCTGTTTTGTTAACTTTTAAAGTAACTTCTAACCTTGTAGAATTTTCAAAGGAATTTACGTACGATGATAAAATCTGAGCATTATCGGCTTCCACAATTTGGGCAATGTGTGCCAGAGAGTTGTCTCTGTTGCTAATTTCGAGGACAATAATACCGCCAGGTTCAGCAACTGCATAAATCTCGGCAACTGCATCAACTATTTTTGTTATAGAAATTAAACCAATATAGTTTCTTTGAGCGTCTAAAACCGGGATAGATGTAAGTTTTAGTGTACTCAGTAGTTTAATTACATCGTACGTATGTGCATTCGTAGAAACGAAAGCATTTAATAAATCAAAAGATGCATCCTTTATTAAGGTTGAAGCATCTCTCAGTTCAAGCAAATCATCTTCTGCAAGCAAGCCTAAAAACTGATTATCGTTAACCACAGGCAAATGTTTAAGCTTAAACTCATTCATGCGGTTTAAAGCCTTCTGCACTGTATCTTCAGTTTTTAATGGAAGTATAGCATTCGATATGATTTCTTCGGCAAACATTACTTCAATAATATCCTATCTAAAAATTTTTGTAAATATGTATTAAATACTTCAGGATGCTCCATCATTGGGGCATGTCCGCATTTATCAACCCAATTTAATTCTGAGTTTGGTAATAGCTGATGAAATTCTTCTGCCACCTCTGGTGGAGTAACTTTATCATTTTTTCCCCAAATTAAAGATACCGGTATGGTTATTTTCGTTAATTCTTTAGCCATGTTGTGGCGTATCGCCGATTTAGCCATGGTTAATATCCTAATTACTCTCGACCTATCGTTAACAGTTTTGAAAACATCATCAACTAACTCCTTCGTAGCCGTTGCCGGATCGTAAAAAGTGAATTCTACTTTTTCTTTTATGTAATCGTAGCTTTCTCTTCTCGGGAAAGAACCTCCAAAAGCATTTTCGTAAAGGCCAGAACTACCTGTTAACACTAAAGCTTTCACAAACTCTTGATGAGCGGCAGTAAAAACTAAACCAACGTGACCGCCTAAAGAATTACCAATAAGCACTACCTGATTTAAATTTTTAAATTTTAAGAAACGGTGAAGATATCTTGATAAAGCTTTAACACCTAAAGTTAAAATTGGCAATTCATAAATCGGAAGAATAGGCACAACAACGTGGTATCTATCTTTAAAACGATCTAAAACAGGCTCCCAATTGCTTAATTCGCCCATCAAACCATGCAGCAACACCAATGTTTCACCCTTTCCGGCTTCTATGTATTTAAATCCTTCTTCTTCTATTACCTGGTAGTTCATATATTAATTTGATGGTATTGTGTTACTAAGTTAGTAGAGTAAATTCAAATTTTGGCATTTACACCGCATTTTTCTGAAATAAAATTAAAAACGGTATAAAAACAGTTCGCTTTATACCCATATCGTCGTTTTTAATTTAGTTTACTGCTTTCTGATGCTTGTTTGTTAGGTAATACATACAACTTTCTACTGCCTACAGTTAACATCCAGCTTTTTCACTAACGAATCTTAACTTTATGCGTTCAACTTCTCTTTAACCAATTCAGCAATTAATTTACCATCGGCTTTGCCGGCAAGTGCCTTGTTTGCTAAACCCATTACCTTGCCCATATCTTTAACTGATGTAGCACCAGATTGTTTGATAACATCTTCTATGATGGTTGCAACTTCTGCCCTATCCAATTGTTTTGGAAGAAATTGATTGATAACTTCTATCTCCTCTTCCTCTACTTTATATAAATCTTCTCTATTTTGCTGCTTATAAATATCTGCCGATTCACGACGTTGCTTAATCAGTTTCTGAAGTATTTTCAGTTCTGTTTCTTCTGTAATTTCTTCTGACGCACCTTTTTCGGTTTTAGCTAAAAGCAAAGCGGCTTTTATGGCTCTTAAACCTCTTAATTGTGCATCATTTTTAGCCAGCATGGCTTTTTTTATTTCTTGATCTATCGTATTTGATATCATATTATTGTTATCTGTTATAATTTACATGTTGTCGGGATTAAAAATTTAATGCCCAATCACATAACCATTAACCGGCAACCCGAAGCTGCAAATTTATTGTCTGTTTATTATCGTTCCGGTAGCTTGTGCGGTTGGCATTACCAGCATATCGTTAATGTTTACATGCTTTGGTCGGCTTACTGCATACCAAATGGCATCGGCAATGTCATCAGCAATTAAAGGCTCAAAGTTTTCGTAAACCTTTTTAGCTCTGTCTGCATCTCCCTTAAACCTAACTACAGAAAATTCTGTTTCAACTGCACCCGGATTTATTGATGTTACTTTAATTTTATGAGGCAATAAATCGATACGCATTGCCTTTGTTAAGGCATCTACAGCATGCTTACTGGCACAATAAACGTTTCCATTTGGATAAACTTCAAGTCCGGCGATGGAGCCTATATTAACGATATGACCCGATTGATTTGGTATCATCCAGTTAGAAACAACTCTGGTAACATATAATAAACCTTTAACATTGGTATCCATCATGGTATCCCAATCGTCAGTATTACCTTTATCAATGGGTTCTAACCCCTGACTTAAGCCTGCGTTATTTATTAAAACATCAACATTTTTCCAGTCTGCAGGTAATGCTTCAAACAAAGTTGTTATGTTGTTTTTATCGCGAACATCGGCAACAATTTGCTGAACGGTAATTGCATATTTATCTTCAAGATGATGTGCAATTTTC
The DNA here is from genome assembly GCF_920984695.1 of Pedobacter sp. Leaf132. Classification (NCBI taxonomy): domain Bacteria; kingdom Pseudomonadati; phylum Bacteroidota; class Sphingobacteriia; order Sphingobacteriales; family Sphingobacteriaceae; genus Pedobacter; species Pedobacter sp. Leaf132. The sequence goes on from NZ_CAKLBO010000006.1 coordinate 60,641, forward strand.
TTCAAACGCTCTTCACGACGAGCCACCAAAATTAGGTTGTAACCATTTTGCGCAAAAATATGTGCAGAAGCTTCGCCAATGCCAGAAGTTGCGCCCGTAATTAAAGCTATTTTAGACATTTTTTAATGAATTTTGAAAAAGCAACGTACTTAGTGTTACTTAAACTATGGCAACAAAGGTAAGTTTTTTTGGTTTGCCTAACTATTCAAAAAACAAGCTGAATGTAAAATGGCGTAACTTGGTTTTATCTAATGGATTTGCAAAAGCAGTGTTATCATGTTGTAGCAAATCGTTTATAGAATATGAAACTTTTATCTCGGGCGACATTTTGAAATATTCGAAATATAAGTCGAAGCCGATGCCAGTTTCATAAGATAAATAGTTCCTTTTATTTTTCAACAGCTTATTTAAAGGAATTTCACCTTCGTCAAAAGTTTTCTTTTTCGAGGCGATATCCATTGAATATTTTGCACCGCCTATCCAATATGCTCTAAAATTATTTAAACGGTTTGATTTAATTTTTAACGTTAAAGGAATTTCGAACATTGTAGCCTGAACCTTTTTTTCGATAACCGTTTGAAATGCCGGCGGTGTAATCGATGAGTTTACATCCTCAGCAACGGCTGGCCCAGGTTCGTATTCATATTTTATAATTCTATCGCTAAAAATTAATGAAGGTGTAGAACGCAAATCAAAGTTTTCGGAGATTCTTTTATTTACCACAAAGCCCAAACCAAATCCTACCTGAGGTGGACTGGAAATAGCTGTCATTGGTGTGGTTAGCTGTTTAGTATTATCTGCAGGATCATAATAAATATCACGCCAGTTTGCCTTTTTTAAAATTTTATATTCTGCAGAGATATATTGAAAGCTAAAGCCAAAATGTAAATCTTCATCATCCACACCTCCACCCCAATTTTGGGCAAAGGCAGTAAAGGTTATCAAAAAGAAGGAGATGATTAAACTTACTTTTTTTATCATTTAGTACCGGTGTAAATAGAACTTATTCCAAACGTTAAAATTGATTGTTTGGTACTTTTGAAACCTACTTTTTCCATTAAACCGGTAAAATCATTACCATCTGGAAATGCCGCTACAGATTCTGGCAAATAGCTATAAGCACGATGATCTTTTGAAAACAGTTTTCCGAAGAAAGGTGTGATGTGTTTAAAATAAAAATTGTACAATTGCTTTACAGGGAAAACGCGTGGCTTTGAAAACTCTAAGACCACCATTTTGCCGCCAGGTTTTAAAACCCTAAACATATCAGATAATCCTTGCTCCAGGTTTTCAAAGTTACGTACACCATAGGCACAGGTAATGGCATCAAAAGTATCATCATTAAAATGCAAACCTTCCGAATCGCCAACCTGAACAGAAAACACCTCAGTTAAACTACGCTCATTAATTTTCTTTTTGGCAACACTTAACATACCTTCAGATATATCTACACCAATAACCTTTTCTGGCTGAAGTTTTTTAATTGCTTCAAAAGCAAAGTCGCCGGTTCCGGTTGCAACATCAAGCATAATTCTTGGATGCAAAGACACGAGTTCTTTAATTGCCTTTTTTCGCCATAAAACATCAATACCTAAGGATAGGAAATGATTTAAAAAATCGTAAGTACCTGAAATATTATTAAACATGGTTGCAACCTGTTCTTTTTTAGTTGCATCTGCTGCCTGATATGGAGTTATATTCTGATTCATGATATGTAGCAAAGATAGGGAAAAAGTCTGGAGTCAGAAGTCAGGAGTTGGAAGTCTAATCTCAAAATTTACATTCTTAAAGCATTAATAAGTTTGAACTACCGACTTGGGTCTTCCGACTTACGACTCAAAAGCCTACCTTTGCTATATGATTATTAAAACCGCAACTTTTGTTTGCAGCAATACCCAAATTTCGGCCTTGCCGGCTCCGCTAATGCCCGAATATGCTTTTATAGGGCGTTCGAATGTGGGTAAATCTTCATTAATTAATATGTTGGTTAACCATCATGGATTGGCAAAAACATCACAACGCCCAGGTAAAACACAGCTGATAAACCATTTCTTAATAAATGAAAACTGGTATATTGTAGATTTACCTGGCTATGGTTATGCTAAAGTTTCTAAAACAAGCCGAGAGAAATGGGAAAAATTTATCCGTGCTTACATTACCAAAAGAGAAAGCTTACAATGTGTTTTTGTATTAATTGACAGCAGATTGGAACCGCAACAAATTGATATTGAATTTTGTTATTGGTTGGGCGAAAAACAAATTCCATTCTCCCTAATTTTTACAAAGGCTGATAAACAAGGCATGACCATCACTCAAAAAAATGTTGCCGCCTTTAAGAAAAAGCTTGGTGATTTTTTTGAGGAAATTCCTGCAACATTTATTACATCAGCCGAAAAAGGAAATGGAAAAGATGATGTATTAAATTTCATCACGGAAGTAAATAAAGATTTTGTTGTACCAACTGATTATAAGCGGTTTTAATTAATTAATTCAATGGTTCATTAGGCATTGGTTCATTGGTTAGCGATTGTGTAATTAAACAATAACCAATTTAGCAATTATCAATTGAGCAATTAACCATTTTAACAACTTAATAATCTAAACAGTTAACCCTGTTCTTAATGAAAAAATACTTTTCACTCGTATTATTTGCACACTCAGTTTTTGCTTTGCCTTTCGCAATGATTGGTTTTTTTTTAGGCGTAACCACAACTGATAATCCATTTTCGTGGTACAAACTTATCTTAGTTTTACTATGTATGGTTTTTGCCCGTAATTCGGCAATGGCATTTAACCGATATCTGGATAGAAACATCGATGCTAAAAACCCACGTACCAAAATGCGTGATATTCCGGCAGGAAAGGTATCTGCCAGAGAGGCTTTGATTTTTGTAATCGCCAACTGTGTGTTATTTGCAGTAACAACTTATTTCATTAATCCCCTTTGCCTTTATTTGTCGCCGGTAGCACTGTTTGTGGTATTGTTTTACAGTTATACCAAAAGATTTACGGCACTTTGCCATTTGGTATTAGGCTTAGGTTTAGCACTCGCACCAATTGGCGCTTACATTGCTGTTACAGGTGAGTTTGCAATTGTACCCGTTTTGTATTCTTTTACCGTTCTTTTTTGGGTTAGTGGTTTTGATATTATTTATGCTTTACAGGATGAAGATTTCGACAGAGCTGAAAAGTTACATTCAATTCCGTCTGCTCTTGGCATAAAAAATGCGCTTAATGTATCAGTTCTACTGCATGTACTTTCTGCTGTTTGTGTAATTTTGCCGGTGTTTTTTACTTCATTTAGTTGGGTTTATTATGTAGGAATCGCATTTTTCTGTTCGATGCTTATTTACCAGCATCTATTGGTAAAACCTAACGACATTAGTAAGGTAAATCGTGCTTTTCAAACATTAAATGGTTATGCCTCGGTTGTATTTGCAATATGCTTTTTAATTGATGCCTACATAAGAACGAAGTAATAAGTAATGAAAGAATGAGTGAATTTTGAATGAATTAATAAATTTACGGCATCGTCATTGCGAGGCACGAAGCAATCTTAAAGCGATAGACAAATTCATTCAATCATTCATTCAAAATTTAATAATTCTCAATTCAATAATTAATACCGATGATTATAAATAAAAAACCTCGAAAATATATACCACAGGAACTAAACATCACTTGGGAAAGTTTAGAACCAATTTTCACCGAATTACAAAATCGTGAGCTAAATAGTGCTTCAGAATTAGAACAGTGGCTTAAAGACAGATCTGAAATTGAAGCAGCTTTAGAAGAAGATTTCGCATGGCGATATATAAAAATGAGTTGCGACACCGCCAACGAAGAACTGGTTAAGAATTTTCAATATTTCGCAACAGAGATTGAACCTAAAATTTCTCCATTATCTAACGAATTGAATAAAAAATTCAGCGATAGCCCTTATATGGATGAGCTGGATAAAGAGAAATACTACGTATATAGCAGAGCGATAAAAAAGGCTTTAGAATTATATCGTGATGAAAATATTGAACTTTTTACCGAATTACAGGTTAAGCAACAAAAATATCAGGGTATTACCGGTGCCATGAGTGTTGAAATTAACGGGCAGGAATACACGCTCGAACAGGCATCTATTTTTGTTAAAGATTTAAACCGTGAAGTACGTGAAAATGCATGGAAAACCATTCAGCAAAGAAGACTTGTAGATAAAGACGATTTAAATATTTTATTTGATGAGCTGATAAAACTTCGTAATCAGGTTGCGCTTAATGCAGGTTTTGAAAACTATCGCGATTACATGTTCCAGGTATTAGGTCGTTTTGATTATACCCCGCAGGATTGTTATGATTTCGCCAATGCAATTGAAAAAGAAATTGTTCCGATTTTAAAAGAACAAGCGGAAAAAAGACGCGAAGCTTTGGCTTTAGAAACTTTAAAACCGTGGGATTTAGAAGTAAGCATTAGTGGCAAACCGGCCTTAAAACCTTTCAATAATGGAAATGAGCTGATTGATAAAAGTATAGCTTGTTTTAATGCTATTGATGAAAAATTAGGCAATAAGCTTGCAACCATGAAAGCAAACAACCTTTTTGATGTAGAAAGCAGAAAAGGTAAAGCTCCGGGCGGCTACAATTATCCTTTGGCAGAAACTGGTGCTCCATTTATTTTTATGAATTCTGCTAATTCGCTTCGCGATTTAACCACAATGGTTCATGAAGGTGGGCACGCAATTCATACTTTCTTAACGGCTGATTTAGAACTAAATGATTTCAAGCATTGCCCTTCCGAGGTTGCAGAGCTAGCTTCTATGAGCATGGAATTAATTTCTATGGATAATTGGGATGTTTATTTTGATAATGCTGAAGATTTAAATCGTGCTAAAAAAGAACAGCTAGCCGATGTTTTAAAAACATTACCATGGGTTGCCGTTATCGATCAGTTTCAGCACTGGGTTTACACAAATCCAGATCATATTGCTGCTGATAGAGAAGAAACTTTTAAGCAAATCTATAACCGCTTTGGGGCAGGTTTTGCAGATTGGACAGATTTAGAAAAAGAATTTGGTAATGTTTGGCAAAAACAACTGCATTTATTCGAAGTTCCATTCTATTATATCGAATACGCGATTGCACAATTAGGCGCCATAGCAGTTTGGAAAAACTATAAAGAAAATCCACAGAAAGCTTTAGAACAATACCTTGCGGCGCTTTCGTTGGGTTATACCAAACCAATGAATGAAATTTACGAAACGGCAGGCATTAAGTTCGATTTTAGTGAAGATTATGTAAAAGAGCTTGCAGCTTTTGTAAAAGAAGAGCTAGAGAAATTAGGATAGTTTTAGGGTTTAGGGTTTAGGGTTTAGGGTTTAGGGTTTAGGGTTTAGGGAAAATTCTAATAAACACAAACTTGTTTTAAATAAAAAAAAGTCGCAACAAAACGTTGCGACTTTTTGGTTTTACCCGTTTAAATTTAATCTAAAATCTGCGAGTATTCTTATAATCTGCGGGAGAAAATTCATACAGCAGCAATTAGTGAATTAGGTTAAACATTGTTAAAATACGCTTTATAATTATCCTAATGCCTTAGTTTAGTAATATTCTTCTTTAGATAAGGAAAATACAAATTATAAGGTTATCAAATTAAGATGAAACAAATCGCTCCATTGTTCATACTTCTATTTATTTCTTACATGCCTGAAATTATGGCTCAAGATAAAAACGGTAAAATTTCAGGTATTTTAATATCTGAAAAAACAAAACCTATTACAGCAAATATTGATCTTAAGAATTTAGCAGACGCAATGTTTACTAAAAGTATTTCCTTAGATAATCAAAGAAAATTTAGTTTTGAAAATTTACCTTATGGAAGTTATTTTATTTCTGTAAATGCAGCTGGCTTCAAACCAATTTCTGAAAAAGTAAACATATCCGCCAATGAGCCATATATTGAAAAAAATTTCAAAATAGAAGAAGTAACAAATGATTTGGGTAGCATTACTATTTTGGGCAAAAAACCCTTCATTGAAAGATTCGCAGATAAAATTATAATGAATGTTGAAAATAGTATTGTTGCAACTGGTAACACTGCACTCGAAGTTTTGTCGAAAATGCCAGGAGTTTTGGTTAATCAGGATGGTGCCATCAGTGTAAGAGGAAAATCTGGTGTTAATATTTTAATTGATGGAAAATCCACATTTCTTTCAAACGAACAGTTGGCAACACGACTGAAATCATTAAGCAGTAGTGAACTTAAATCTATTGAGTTAATTACAAATCCATCATCAAAATATGATGCAGAAGGAAATGCCGGAATAATTAATATCAAGCTTAAAAAGAATGCAGAATTTGGCACAAATGGCAATATAGAACTCGGTTTTGGTTATGGAAAAAATCCTAAAAGCAACTCAGGTATTTCAATCAATCACAGAAATAGAAACTTTAATGTATTTGGTAATTTCGCAAACAATAACAATAAATATCAGGAAGATTTAAGCATTAACCGAATTACAAATGATGGTATTATCAATACCTATTTCCATCAATACAATACTCAGATTCGCTCATCCCACAATAACAATTACAAATTAGGATTAGATTATTTTATCGATAAAAAAAACACAGTTGGTTTTATTTATTCGGGCTATTTTAATAGTGGCCACGAAAGTTCTAACGGTGTTATTGATATTGGTACGAGTCTCAATAAAATTGATTCATCTATCGTTGCCAACAATCCTACATCTAACAAATACCGAAACCAAGCATACAATATTAATTACAAATCTATTATTGATACACTTGGACAAGAGTTCTCTGCAGATTTAGACTATGCGGAATATCTTAGCGAGGAAAACACCGTTTATAATAATAATTTTTCAGATATTAACGGTAACCAATATAAAGCACCATTAACTTTTAGGAATTTAACACCATCGTTAATAAAAATTAAGGCAGCAAAAATTGATTATTCGCTACCAATAAATGCCAATACTAAATTTGAATTGGGGTTAAAAAGTAGTTGGGTAAGTACAGATAATGATTTTAGATTTGAAAATTTAATTGATGCAAAATGGCAAAATGATTTAGCAAGAAGCAATCATTTTATTTACGATGAAAATATAAACGCAGCTTACACTAATCTTAAGAAAAAATTTAAAACAACGAGCATTGAGGTTGGCTTAAGAGTTGAACAAACTAATTCGAAAGGTAATTCCATAAACGAACAAAAGATTGTAAAGAGAAGTTACTTCGACTTTTTCCCCAGTTTTTCGGTCAATCAAGATTTATCAGAAAATAATCAATTAGGTTTTTCTTACAGCAGACGTATAGACAGGCCTGATTATAAATCACTAAATCCGTTTATTTATTTTGTCGATCTATACACCTTTAGTCAGGGAAATCCATTTCTAAACCCACAATACACTAATGCTTTTCAGCTCTCGTATAACTACAAAAAAGAACTTAATGTTTCTTTTGGTTATAGTGTTACTAATAGTTTAATTCTGGATGTTTTACTTCCTAATGATGATCAAAAAACGCTTTATCAAACAGTTTTAAACTTAGATAAACAACTATCTTACGATTTAACAATTGGCTATCCAACACCTATAACCAAATTCTGGAATATGGATAATACGTTTACAACTACGTATAACCAAATTATATCCGCCGATTTAGGTGGAATTGACTATAATAGGAAAAAGATAAATTTAGCAATAAATACAAACCATAGCTTTACCATTACACCCTCAACTTCAGCAGAACTTTCCGGAGAATTTGTTTCAGCTCAAATCTATGGAACCTACGCAATTAAACCTTATTATGGAATCGACTTTGGTTTAAAAAAATCTTTACTCAATAAAAGATTGAATTTAAAATTTGCCATTAACGATGTTTTAAACAGTAGAATAGCAAGAATTAGCAGTGCACTATCAACTTTAAGTTACAATCTAAGCCAGAAACAAGAGAGCAGAATTTTTAGAATAAGCCTAAACTATAGTTTAGGAAGTAATGCTATTAAGGCATCAAGAGAAAGAAAAACAAGTGTGACTGATGAAGAAGGCAGAATAAAATAATTTTTCTCCTTTTAACTATGTTGACTCTTTTCAAATTACAGTCTATAAAACATGACAAAGAATTATCGTTAATAATTTTATACCTTGCTTTAAACGTTTTTAACTGATATTTTTTTAAGTTTGAAGAATACAACAACCAAAACAAATGTTCGAAAAGCTATTCAGAAAGAAATCCATTTCCAAGATATTACAAGATGCGGCAAAAGGCTATGGCGACCATGATAGTTCTTTACATAAAACCCTCGGTGTTCGCGATTTAACAGCTTTTGGTATTGCAGCCATCATTGGTGCGGGTATTTTCAGTACCATTGGTAAAGCCAGTGCTGATGGCGGTCCGGCGGTAATTTTCTTATTCATTTTTACGGCGGTTGCTTGTGGTTTTGCAGCTTTTGCTTATGCAGAATTTGCATCAATGGTTCCGGTTTCTGGTAGCGCATACACATACTCTTACGTTGCTTTTGGCGAATTAGTGGCCTGGATAATCGGTTGGTCGCTAATTATGGAATATTCCATTGGCAACATTACAGTGGCCATTTCCTGGTCTGATTATTTTACCGGATTACTCTCCACCATAAAAATTCCCGCCCTCGGTATAGAAGGCATCCACGTACCCGATTGGATGACAATGGATTACTTAAGTGCTTATAATGGCCACAAACAAGCAGAAGCACTATTAGCTGCAGGCAAAAACCTTGCTGATTTAGATACTGCAACTGCATTGGCCAACAACGCCTGGTTAACTGCACCTCAAATTGGTGGCTTTCATTTAGTGGCTGATATTCCGGCATTGGGTATTATTATCTTAATCACGGGATTAATTTACCGTGGCATGAAGGAAAGCAGAAATGCAAGCAATGCAATGGTTGTTGTTAAGCTTGCTGTTATCCTTTTAGTTCTGGCTGTTGGTATCTTCTACGTTGATACTAAAAACTGGAATCCTTTTGCCCCGAACGGTGTTAGCGGTGTTTTGAAAGGTGTATCGGCAGTGTTTTTTGCTTATATCGGTTTCGATGCAATTTCTACAACCGCAGAAGAATGTAAAAACCCTCAAAGAGATTTACCTCGTGGTATGATGTGGGCAATTATAATTTGTACAATTTTATATGTTGCAATTGCCCTTATCTTAACTGGAATTGTTAAATCTGATACCTTAGCTGTAGGCGACCCGCTAGCTTTCGTTTTCGACCAGATTGATTTGAAATTAATGAGTGGTATAATTGCCGTTAGTGCCGTTTTTGCAATGGCTAGCGTACTTTTAGTATTCCAAATGGGTCAACCTCGTATATGGATGAGCATGAGTCGCGATGGTTTATTGCCAAAATCCTTTTCTAAAATTCATCCAAAATATAAAACACCATCATTTGCAACCATTGTTGTAGGTTTCGTGGTGGCTGTGCCTTCGCTTTTCATGAATTTAACCATCGTTACCGACCTTTGTTCTATCGGAACTTTGTTCGCCTTTGTATTGGTTTGCGCAGGCGTTTTGGTATTACAAAACCGTCCGGATGTGCAACGTGGCAAATTCAAAATACCTTATGTAAACAGCAAATTTATAGTACCTGTTGCATTTGTGGCAGCAATGGTATTCGCTTTTGTACAATATGGCAAAGAAACGAAAGCATTCTTTTTAAATTCACCTAAAACTATCCAAACCGTAAATTTTGTTACTTCATTAAACGGCGATGAATTAAAAATAGTTAAAAGTGAAATTGTAAAAAATGCCGCTCCACAGATTATTTTAAGCGATAAAATTGATGCGGAATCTTACTTAAGCGGATTAACTCCCGATAGATACGAGCAGTTTATTGCCGCATCGAAAATAACCATCGATAAAAAATATGAAAGTGGCTGGAGCCTTTTCAAACACAAAATACCAATGTGGATTTTTCTAATCATCTGCGTGATGATTTGCTATTACTGCATAACTAAAAACCTATCATTAATACCTGTTTTAGGCTTAATTAGCTGCCTTTATATGATGTGTGAGCTTGGAATTTCGAACTGGATTGGTTTTGGCATTTGGCTGGTAATTGGCTTAATTGTGTATTTTGCCTATGGATTTAGAAATAGTAAACTGGCTAGAGAGGTAAATTAATTACCTCAAACTCATTTTCGTGATGGTTATTTATTTTATTCCTTCCTTATTACATTATAATTAGGCGAAATCAAATCAATATCTGCTGCTTTAAACTCTTCCTGTATGTGTTCTAAAAGGCTGCTGTAAATTAAAGCCTGCTTTCCGGCTTCATGCGTATATGCGTTAATTTGGTAAGAAACGTAAAAATCGTTTAGCTTGGTTTGCAGTACAAATGGTTTTGGAATATCCATAACAAATTCTGTTTTTAATGCAGCAGTTATTAGTATTTCATAAGCTTTTTGCCAAGGCACATCGTATCCTAAGGTTACTTCATAGTGAATAATTAATCCATTTTTTTTAGCCTGGCTAGAGTAATTTACGGTACTACTGGAAAGCACCATTGAATTTGGTACGGTTACATCCTCATTTTTAATCGTCCTAATCCGCGTGACTAACATAGTTTTCTCGATTACATCACCTGTTACTTCCCCAATCTTAACCCTATCGCCAATCCTGAAGGGCCTCATATAAGTGATAACCAAGCCTGCTACTATATTAGTTATGGCACTTGATGAACCTAAAGAGATTAATATACCCAAGAATACAGATACACCTTGAAATGCAGCCGACCCTGAACCCGGAAGATAAGGGAAGATGATAACGAGCATGAAGGCGTAAAGTATAAACCTTAATATATTAAACGTTGGAATCGCCCACTCGGCATGGAAACCATTAATTTGAATATTGCTGCGTTTAACTTCGTAAAAAAAGTATCTAATTGCTTTGAGCGTAAACTTGAAGATGAAATAGATGACTAAAATCGTAAAGAGATTAGGCATATAAGCGAAAATACTATTGAGGGCTATTCTTAAAGGTCCTAAAATCCAATTTAGTAAGGTACTCGTCCAGCTTTCAGTTTCTGGAAAAACGCTAAATAATAATGGCAATGATAGATAAATAAGAAGCAAGGTTACCAATAACCTAACAGCGCTGTTAATCTTTAAAAAGATAAGTTCAAGATCGCTTGCTGGTACAACTTTAACTGTACCAAGCTTTAAGCCAGCCTTAATTTTTTGTGTACGGTTGATGATGTATTTGCGGCTTTGCCTGAAAATCCAATTGATGAAAGCCACCATAATAATCAGTAAAGCAATTATTAGTACAACTAAACCTATTCTTTTTGCCCAATTTAACAAACTATGAGATTCTCTTTCCGCTTGTACAGTAGTTTTAATTTCCTTAAGATATTTTTCTGCCAATTTTGCATTTGTTGTTCCAAACCATAACCCATCAAGGTTGGAAACGGTCATAATAATTTCCTGGTTTTTGTAAACTATATCAAAATTATCTGTAGAGGATTTTATCTTCAAAGAGTCTTGCGAATAAAAAGCATCATGATAAAGCGTATTTATCTTTTTTGAGATTCCTGCTGCACGCTCCATTGCACTAAAAGAGCCTGTTCGGGTATATATGTTAAATAGTGTATCGGCATTTAGTATTACAGGATAACCTTTGGCATGCGCTTTTAATTTTTTGATTTCTTCTGCCTGCTCAATGCTCCTTATTGAATCGCTTACTGCAATGCTCCGAAGCTTATCTTCAAGCATTTTAGTTTTTGATTTATCGCCAACTGCACTTTTTAATTGTTCTTCTAATTGAATTTTAACTAAAGAATCGATTTGCTTTTGCTGCTGATCTTTAATCAACTTTACCTCATTTATAGCGAGAGTTTGTTTGCTAATCGTATCAGCATTTAATTGGGCAAATACATTTGAAGAATAACTAAAAATTAAAAGAAGAAAGACTAATTTTTTGATGAGCATTTTTTAAATATCGATTAACTGAGTTGTTTGATTTTCAATGGGTTTTTCATATTGACTTAACGCATCAACTGTAATAATCAGTATTCCACTAAGCGCCAACAATATACCAATTCTTTGAAGCGCATTTTCCGATCTTTTAGAAAACGAGGTTCTATCAGTTGTTACAAATTTAGAAATTCCCTGAACCTGTCTTTTTAAAAGTTGACGCCTTAAAACTAAAGCAAACAGCATAAAGCCGAATAAAATCATTAAAATTCCAATAAACTGTATTTGAGTAAAATTACTAAGTGTTGTGTCATTTATCATATAATATCGACAAATAAATAGCTGTAATGTTTTATTAGATAAAGTTTAGATGATGGTGATACATACAAATTGTGATAAATCATTATTGTAACGTTACCATAAAGATTGCCTGCCTCCTGTAAGCAGTACTTACTTTATGCTTCAAATATTTTTTAATAAAAAAAGTCTCTTAATGATTGAACATTAAGAGACTTGCGATAAAGTATTTTTTTATTTCTTCTTCACAAATGCCATAATCGTAATGGTTGCCAAGCCAACAAATGATGCTATCATGTAAACATCAGAATTGTTCCATTTGAGGATTTTTGCGATAGGCCCCAAAATAAACAGACAAATTGCCCCGATTAACAAAAATTTCCGCATGCTAAACTGGTAGTCTGTGTAATTCGATATCGTCTGGCGTAACAAAAATTAAAGGAACTTTTTCTACATCAACATAACTGCTATCCAAACCAAAACTTCGCTCTTCTGATAAACTTAACTTTTTGAGAATGAAGTAGTAATCCATTATCTGACGTTCATAAAAACTCAATTTCGTAAACTTAGATAAGTGTTTTTCTAACAACACAAACCTGAAATCGCCCGTAATTTTATGTTTATTTAATGATGTATATTGACTGGTGATGTCAATTTCGCCATTTTTCACCAACTCTTCTACAACTTTACGATAAAGCAGGTTTACGCGTTGTTCTATGCGGAAGCCTAATCTAAAATCGATACGTATCAGTTTGCCTGGGATTAAAAACTCCACCTTGTAATCTAAAGTATAAGGTTCATCCATTACATCTACGTGAACCAGCCAATACACATCGGCACGTTTTGGTTCCTTTTGAATTATTGAATATATAATCTTCGATTCGATTTCCGTTTTGAAGTTTGCACTGGTTAAATAAACCAATTGCGACGAATATTTTGGAACAGATTCATCGCTGCTCAACTCGCTTAAAATTTGATAATAATCTTCAATTTCTACGTATTTAACAAAGCGGTTTTTGATTTTTCTTGCTATAAACCAACTCCACATAACGGTAAATAACAAAGAGCCAATAATTACTGTTACCCAACCGCCGTGTAAAAATTTAGTTAAATTACTGATTAAGAATGTACCTTCTATAATCACATAAGTGAAAAAGAATGTTGCTATTAAATACTTTGGAAAACGCCTGCTACGCAAATAAAAACTAACCAAAATGGTTGTCATTAACATTGCAATGGTAATTGATAAACCATAGGCAGCATCCATTTTTTCTGCTTTTTGAAAAAGAAAAACGATACCGCAGCAACCAATCCAAAGCATCCAGTTTATGGATGGAACATAAAGCTGGCCTTTAGAAACTGATGGATAAACGATTTTTATTTTTGGCCAAAGGTTTAAACGAACGGCTTCAGCAATAAGTGTAAATGAGCCGCTAATTAAGGCCTGACTTGCAATAACCGCAGCCATAGTTGCCAAAATAACCATTGGCACCTGAAATTGGTCGGGCACAATTTGAAAGAAAGGGTTCATTTTAGCACCTGGAATATAGGTTTGGCTGTTTTGCAAAATCCAAACGCCTTGACCTAAATAGTTTAATATTAAGGTAAGTTTTACAAAAATCCAGCTTATGCGAATGTTGTTCCTTCCGCAGTGACCTAAATCAGAATATAAGGCCTCTGCTCCTGTTGTACATAAAAACACACCACCAAGAATAAGAAAAGCGAGTTTGTTAGTTACAAGTAAATGAATAGCATAATAGGGATTAAAAGCTTTTAAAATGCTTAAATCTTTTACAATAAAAGAAAGTCCTAAAACACCTAAAACGGCAAACCAAACAAACATTACAGGGCCGAAAAGTTTACCTACCAAATTTGTTCCGAATTGCTGTATAATAAAAAGAATCGTTAAAATGGTTAAAACGATTGGAATTACAGGCACATCAAATTTATTTGTTAAGCCTTCAATGGCTGATGTTACGGTAATACTAGGTGTAATTATACCATCGGCAAGTAAAGCGCAGCCACCAACAACAGCAGGCACAACGAGCCATTTTGCCTTTTTTCTAACCAAAGAGAAGAGTGAAAATATTCCGCCCTCACCTTTGTTATCAGCCCTTAATGTTATAATAACATATTTAATAGTGGTTTGTAGCGTTAATGTCCAGATGATACAAGATAATACACCTAAAACATTGGTTGGATTAATATCCTGTTTACCGCCTAATATTGTCGTGAAAATCGCGTTTAGCGTATATAAGGGTGAAGTACCGATATCGCCAAAAACGATACCCAAACTAATTAAAACCCCACCGGCAGTTAGCGCATTTACATTTTTATGATTTGACACTTCGATATATTTTTAGTGCGGCAAAAGTAAACTAACTATAACAATTTAACAACCAATTTATTGTGTATTTTCAACACTAATAAAACTGATGGCATCAACAACAAGAAAAAAACGTTTAAGGCACCGCTAAAACGTTTTTGTTAAATTTTAGAATTATCTGATACGTAAAAAAACAAAATTTATTGTTAAATTGTGTTAAATTAATATGTTTAACTAAAATGTTTAATTTCTTTGTATTAAATTAATACATTTGCTATACAATTTGATGAAACTCTACCCAAAGATAATGCTTCTCTTAAATATTACATGCATAACATGTATGCTAATGTTTTGTGGCATTAATTCTTGGGCTCAACAATCAGATAGCACTCGTTTTAGTCTAAAAACAAGGCCAAAACCCTCAAGTAAAATCCCCGAAATAAAAGCCAATATTCAGCCGTATAAACCGCTTTACAATCATGTTACCAGCAGCACAAGTATGTTCGATGCCTACTCCGGCACTAATACTAAAACTGTAAGTGCATCTCCAAAAGATAAACTTTTAACCATTGTAAAAATTTACCCTAACCCGGTAGAAGACCAATTGAATATTATTTTATCGTTGAATAAAGACACCCAGGTTACCATTAAAATTATAGATTTATTAGGTAATGAAGTTGTAACCCTTGCAAACGAACGTTTTACCTCGGGCGAGCAAACTAAAAGTTTTATTGTACCAAGCAGGCTCAATGCCGGCATCTATTTTTTAAGGGTTGTAGCGGGTGCAGAATATCAGGTAAAACGAATCTCAGTTTTATAACACCAATATCTTTTCTATTTTTGAGTGATTCAGGAGGTTTATTCAGAACCTCAATTCTATTATCTCAAATTAATTAAGAATGAAAGTTATCGCCATTGGCCGAAATTATGCCGAACACGCAAAAGAATTAAATAATCCGGTTCCAACAACGCCAGTAATATTCTTAAAACCCGATACTGCTGTTTTAAAAGACAACAAACCCTTCTATCATCCGGATTTTTCTGATGATGTGCATTACGAATTAGAAATTGTTTTAAAAGTTTGTAAAGAAGGCAAGCATATCGCCGAGAAATTTGCATCAACCTATTACGATGAAATTGGCTTGGGTATTGATTTTACTGCAAGGGATATTCAAAGTAAACATAAAGAAAAAGGCCTGCCGTGGGAACTTGCTAAAGCTTTTGATAACTCTGCACCGGTAAGTATATTTCTACCAAAAACAGATTATGAGGATTTATACAATTTAAATTTCGAACTCCAGCTAAATGGTGTAACGAAACAAAAAGGATGTACTAAAGATCTTTTATTCTCGTTCGAAAAAATAATAAGCTTTGTATCGCAATACATTACTTTAAAAAAAGGCGACCTTATTTTTACAGGTACGCCGCAAGGTGTAGGCAAAGTTAATAAAGGCGATAAATTGGAAGCCTGGCTAGAAGGAAAACAACTTTTAAATTTTGAGGTTAAATAAAGAGATGTACATTATAAAGGCAATTAAAAACAAATCGATATCAGCCGCTCTAATTTTTACATTTTCAACATCAGGCAGTTCAGTTTACGCACAACAAATTTTTAGCAATAATAAATATCCCTTAACCTATTTCAGGCAGCCCTTAGATATTGTTCCACCAGCATTAGCGGGTTCTTTCGGCGAGATAAGGGGGAATCACTTTCATTCTGGCATCGATTTTAGAACCAACCAACGTGAAGGTTATCCGGTTTACGCAGTAGCTGATGGCTACGTATCCAGGTTACGCGTACAAAATAGTGGTTTCGGGCAAGCAATCTACATTAACCACCCAAATGGTTTCACCTCTGTTTATGGACATGTGCAACGCTTTGCTCCAAAAATTGCATCAATTGTAAAAAACTTAGAATACGAAAAGAAATCTTTCGAGCTGGATGAATTTCCAGATCAAATGCTCATTCCGGTACGTAAAGGTGAAGTTATTGCGTGGTCGGGTAACCGCGGCAGTTCTGGTGGCCCACACTTACACTTCGAAATTAGAGATAGCAAAACTGAGGAAACGATTAATCCGCAGTTTTTTGGAATTGATATTCCGGATAATATTCCGCCCGTAATTTACAGTTTATATGCCTATAAATTAAACGGAAAGCCATTTAGCGAAGCCACAGCGAAACAAGCTATTGCCATTAGTGGTAGCAATGGCGTTTACAAGGCTGCTGCCCCGGTGAGTTTAACTGGCGAGATTGGTTTCGGTGTGGTTACAACCGATAGGCACAATGGTTTATCAGGTTTGAACGGCGTTTATTCTATCCAGTTAGAGCTTGATGGAAAAATGATTTATACCTCTGCTTTGGAAAGGTTTGCCTTTGAAGACAGCAAGGCAATTAATTCCCACATCGACTATCCAGTTTTTCTGAATACCAAAAGAAGCATTCAAAAAAGCTTTGTAGAGCCTGGAAATCCATTAACCATCTACAGTAATTTGATAAACAGTGGTAAAATAAATTTTGTAGACGGAGAAATTCATCAACTTCGTTACATCATAACCGATTCTAAAGGAAATGCTTCAACGCTGGCATTTTCAGTTCAGGCAGGTTCCGCCGCTGCTATTGTCACAACTATTCCATCAGGTATCGTTTTTGGTTTTAATAAAATTAATGAGTTTAGTAATGATGAAATAAAAGCAGTTTTCCCGATAGGCACATTATATAGTGATTTAAATTTCATTTATAAAAAAACACCAAAACCTTCTGGTAATGCTCTTTCAAATATCCATCAAATTCATAACCGCTACACACCATTGCACACTGGCTTTGAGCTTTCTATAAAAGCTGATAATTTACCCGCTGATTTAAGAGAAAAAGCGCTTATAATTAGTACCGGTGGTTCATCGCAAGGAGGCACTTTTGTTAATGGATTTATAAAAGCTAACCCAAAAACTTTTGGCAGTTTTTACATTGCTGTTGATACCATTGCGCCACGCATTTTCCCTACTAACATTTCCGAAGGAAAGAACATGGCAGGTCTCTCAAAAATATTATTCAAAATCAGCGATAATCTATCCGGTTTAAAAAGCTTTAATGGCTACATAGATGGCAAATGGGTTTTAATGGAATTTGATGCAAAAACTGCAACCTTGTGGCATAGCTTTGATGATAGAACAACGGCGGGAAAGCATACGCTCGAACTAGTGGTAGATGATGTTAAAAACAACATCAAACGTTACTCTGTGTCATTTTTTAGGTAGCAATTATTATTTGCATCAACCTAATCCACTATTCGTTGTTATATTACTAAATTGCATTATCATACAATCAATGATTTAAAAAACATGGCAGAATTAAAAGAAGGTGATACCGCAAAGGCAATCACTTCAAAAAATGAAAAAGGCGAACAGGTTTCTTTAAGTGATTTTAAAGGTAAAACTGTTGTTTTATATTTTTACCCAAAAGATGATACACCAGGTTGCACTGCAGAAGCCTGCGATTTTAGAGATAATTATCAAGGCTTGCTGGCAAAAGATATTGTTGTACTTGGCGTTAGTGTTGATGATGAAAAATCTCACCAGAAATTTATAACTAAACATAGTTTGCCTTTTACCTTACTTGCAGATACCGACCAGAAAATTGTAAATGATTATGGTGTTTGGGCAGAAAAAAATATGTACGGTAAGAAATATATGGGCACCGTTCGTACAACATTTATTATAGATGGAGAGGGGAAAATTTTGCACATTATTAAAAAGGTTGACACTAAAAATGCAACTCAACAAGTACTAGATTTAATCAATAACTAATTATAATATAGCAGGTAAAATATTACCTTTGTTATGTAACAACAACCTCATATTTAATGAAACATACAATTAAAGAGCTTGAAGATATTGCCTCGCAAATCAGACGAGATATCGTAAGAATGGTTCACGGATGTCAATCTGGCCACCCGGGTGCATCACTTGGATGTACAGATTTTTTTACTGCTTTATACTTCGAAGTTTTAAACCACAAAACAGATTTTACGATGGAAGGCCGCGGAGAAGATTTATTCTTCTTATCTAATGGCCACATCTCTCCGGTTTGGTATAGTACACTTGCACATGCAGGTTATTTTGATAAAAGTGAATTAGCAACTTTCCGTAAGCTAGATTCAAGGTTACAAGGCCATCCAACTACGCACGAGCATTTACCAGGTATCCGTATTGCTTCGGGCTCGTTAGGTCAGGGTTTATCAGTTGCCATTGGTGCTGCATTAGCCAAAAAATTAAATGGCGATAAAGGTTATATTTTTGCTTTGCTAGGTGATGGAGAATTACAAGAAGGCCAAAACTGGGAAGCTGCAATGTTTGCCCCATTTAATAAAGTAGATCATTTAATTGCTTCAGTTGATTATAATGGTCAGCAAATTGATGGACCAACAAGCAAAGTATTGGCTTTAGATGATTTACAGGCAAAATTTGAAGCTTTTGGATGGCATGTAATTAATACCGATGGTAACGATATGCAAGCTATTGTAGAAGGTTTACATTATGCAAAAACCTTAACAGGAAAAGGTAAACCAATCTTAAACCTAATGAGTACGCAAATGGGTGCTGGTGTAGATTATATGATGGGTACCCACAAATGGCATGGTACAGCGCCAAATGATGAGCAATTAGCCGCAGCCTTAGCGCAATTACCAGAAACATTGGGAGATTATTAAAGTTGAAAGTTTAGCGTTTAAAGTTTAAAGCTAAAAGGCAGAAGCTTAAAACGAAAAGCAGAAAACGACAAACAAAAAATTAAGAAATCGTGAAAAAATACACATATACAGAAAAAAAAGATACACGTTCGGGTTTTGGAGCTGGCTTACATGAAGCTGGAAAGAAAAACGAAAACGTAGTTGCGCTATGTGCCGATTTAGTAGGCTCATTAAAAATGGATGCTTTTATTAAAGATTTTCCTGAGCGTTTTACTCAGGTTGGTATTGCAGAAGCAAACATGATTGGTATTGCTGCCGGTATGACGATTGGTGGTAAAATTCCATTCACAGGTACATTTGCCAACTTTTCTACAGGTCGTGTGTACGATCAAATTCGCCAGTCTGTAGCTTATTCAAACAAAAACGTTAAAATTTGTGCATCACACGCCGGCCTAACTTTAGGCGAAGATGGTGCAACACACCAAATTTTAGAAGATATTGGCTTAATGAAAATGTTGCCAGGCATGGTGGTTATCAATCCTTGCGATTATAACCAGACTAAAGCCGCAACAATTGCAATTGCAGAATACGAAGGCCCGGTTTACTTACGTTTCGGTCGCCCGGTAATACCTGTGTTTACAGACCCTGACCAAAAATTTGAAATTGGCAAAGCCTGGATGGTTAATGAAGGTACTGATGTGACCATTATTGCCACCGGCCACATGGTTTGGAAAGCAATTGAGGCTGGCGAGAAACTGGCTGAGCTTGGCATTGATGCGGAGATTATAAACATCCATACGATTAAGCCTTTGGATGACGAAGCAATTCTAAAATCTGTTAAGAAAACGGGTTGCGTAGTTACCTGCGAAGAGCATAACAAATTTGGTGGTTTAGGCGAAAGTATTGCCCGTTTGTTAACTACAGAGTTGCCAACTCCGCAAGAATTTGTAGCCACAAATGATACATTTGGCGAAAGTGGAACGCCAGACCAGTTAATGTCGAAATATGGCTTAGATGCAGTGAATATTGTAGAAGCTGTACAAAAAGTAATCAGCAGAAAGAAATAAATTAAAACCGACGCCCACTATTATAGTACCGGGCGTCGATTTTTTTTGAAACGGACATGCAGCACTGTTTGGCAACTTTAGTCCCGCCATTCGCTTTAGTCCCGATGAAAAATCGGGAGCTGCCGCTGCTGTCGGGTTTAGAAACAATAATTCTGCACAAAAGGAATTAGCGGGTGGCACTTTTGTTTTTCGTCTACAAAAAAGGTATTCGACAGGCTCAGACTGACAACGGTTTCCTTAAATCAGGGACATTAGAAGTAGGAATTTGAGAACCGAACCACAGTAAATAAACCTGATTGAAGTGAAAAGCCCGCAATCCCGATTTTTCTCGGGAGCGGACTTGTAACGTAAAGCAGGACTGCATTAACCGAAGAAATATAAACGTTCATTTTCTAAAATATTGAACAGTTATTTAATGGCATTTTAAAAAATCAGACCATCAAAATCTAATTAATGAAACAAGTTGAAGATTCGGAAATTCTTGCCATGTTTGCTGTTGAGCGGACTCGAAATGAAGCCTTCAACTTATTATTAAAGAAATATCAGCAAAAAATTTACTGGCACATCCGCAGGTTGGTACTCAATCATGATGATTGTGATGATTTAATTCAGGAAGTTTTTGTTAAGGTTTGGAAAAACCTGGATAAGTTTAGAAGCGACTCTCAGCTTTATACTTGGATTTATCGCATCGCCACAAATGAATCTATTACTTTTTTAAATAAGCAGAAGCTAAAAAACAATACACCGTTAGATGAAGTTTCATCAGAACTAGCGGACAATTTAGTGGCTTCATCGTATTTTAACGGCGATAAACTAGAATTAAAATTGCAAAAGGCAATTTTAACATTACCAGAAAAGCAGAGAATAATCTTTAATATGAAATACTTTGATGATATGAAATATGAAGAAATTTCTGAAGTGCTTGGAACATCAGTTGGGGCTTTGAAGGCATCATTTCATATCGCAGCAAAAAAAATTGAGGCTTTTATTACAAATGATGAGATTGACTATTAAACCTTTTCACATTTTTTGTATCATATAACAGTGATGAATGATAATTTAGAAAATAACGATTGGATTAAAGAAGCGCCTACCCTCGCCACTATGGTTAAGCGTAATCCTTTTGTAGTTCCTCAAGGATATTTCGACAATTGTGAACAAGATGTTTTGAACCAGGTTTTTTTAGATAAGCTTAAGCAACAAACGACTAGTAACGTTTTTGAAGTTCCGGCAAATTATTTCGAAGAGTTAACTGAAATGATTGAAACCAGAATTGCTTTAGATGAAATAAATTTACCAATTAAGGGTTTTGCAGTTCCGGAAAATTACTTTGATACGCTACAAAGTAGAATTAATAGTAAAATAATAGCAGAGGAAACAAAACCGAAGGAAGCGATGGTAATTCCTTTATGGAAAAAAGGATTTGTTAAGTATGCAAGCGCTGCCTGTTTTGTGCTGATGGCATCGTTTGGTGTATATTTTTATCAAAATCAAAATATAGAAACTGCAAACACTGCCCAATTACAATCTGCTGAGATGGCAAATGAAGCAATGCTTTATGATATTGATGAAAGCACCATTATTGAGCATGTTGAAGCGCAAAATACCGCACAAAAAACAAATGTTTCTGCCTCAGATACAGAAATGGAAAACTACATACTGAGCAATTATACTTCAACAGATTTAGCTCAGGAATTATAAAACTAATATAAAATGAAGAATTTATTTTTTGCAGCTTTAATGTTAATGTTACCCTCGATACTTTGGGCACAGAGACCTCGAGGTGAAGAAATAGAATCGTTAAAGATTGCCTTTTTTACTAAAAAGTTAGATTTATCGGCTGATGAGGCTAAAGTGTTTTGGCCAATTTATAACAACATGCAGGCAGAACAAAATACACTACGTAAAGAGCGTTTTCAAAAAATGATTTCTTTTAGAAAAGTGGATGAGATTGATAATTTAAGTGATGCACAGGTTCAAAGTTTAATTACCAGTGAATTCGATTTTCGCCAAAGGGATTTAAACTTAGAAAAAAAATATTATTACAAATTAAAATCGGCCTTGCCAATTAAAACAGTTGGTAAATACTACAGAGCTCAGGAAGCATTTAAACGAGAGTTGCTGAATAGATTTAGAGATAAACAGTAATAAAAAAGTCTTGCATGATTAAAATGCAAGACTTTTTTGTTATAAAGCGTTGATTTACTTTATAGACATAGCTACATTTAGCATTACGTATCTTCCCATTACAGTTGAAGCATAACTCGAAGAAGAGGTTTCACTAATGTTTGCATTAGTAAATGCTTTTATATTGGCTAAATTCTTCCCTTGCAAACTATATATAAAATTTCCCTTTTGTGGATTATATTGAACTTCGGTATCAACCACATTAAAACTTTGGTTGTTAATTTTGTACAAATTATAGGAAGATGTATTAAATATTCTTTGGCTAATTTTATATCTATATTCCAAAGCATATTTATACATGTTATTCGTCGCAATTAAATTGCCTTCCCTTTTTGTATTGCTAAGTACAAATTCTGTGCTTGCACCAAAGTTAATCGGCAAATTAAAACCAGTGTTAATTTTAAAACTTAGAGCTTGATTAAGCGAGGTACATTTGCTAACTCCACTACCAAGTTGAGCATAATAATTTGTGATTGATGGAGCATAAGTTGCGGTAACATTTAAACTGAGCAAGGGAACGAATTTTTTAGCGTTCAGATTTCCACCAAAAGTACTAATGCCGTTGTAGGGCTGTTTTTCTGAGTAATTTAGACTGTTGTTAAAAAAGTTAGTGTATAAAAATCCATACTTACTGTAACTTCCATTTATTGAAGCATTTAAATTAAAATAGCTATTTCCAAAATCGTTAAAGCCATAGTTTATCACCATAGAATGGGTGTTATAATTGTAAAAATTGCTCAAACCACTATTAAAATTCCTGATGCCCGTAAGAATATAATTTTCGTAATATTCTATAGGCTGAGGATTGGTATTTCTATATCCGTAAGAAAAAAATAAATTGTGAACTTGATTAAACTTATAAGCAAAAGACAGAACTGGTTCTAAAATTATATAGGTACTATCTTTACCCAGGTTGTTCAACAACTGTAAAGTAGATTTCAACTGTGCGGTAACTTTTATTGTTTGGTTATCATAAACATATTTTGATGTAAAATAGGTTTGATTGAGATTAAACAAACTGCTATTTACATAGTTACTGCCAACTGAATTACCATTTTCATTAAGCAGATTTGAATTTAGGTTTAACCTATTTAGCTCATTACCAATATTAAAATATAAAAAACTGCTATTGTATCTCTTAAGAGCCTCTGCATCTAATTTTAACTTGAAATTAATGTTTTTAACTTCTTGAAGCAGGCGGTTTGAATTATTAAAAATTGATATTGTATTGTATAAATTTGAGTTTACATAATAATTCTGATTTACATCATCGGCCAGAATTTTTGCAGAAAATAAATAGGCGCTGCGTTTGTTCTGCTTTACCGTATATTTTAAGAATCCATTAAAGGTTTTATTGGTATCGTATTGATATTGTAAAACGCTATCTCCAACAATTTTATTAAATGTTGAGAATGCGGTGCTGTTAAAGTATTTTGGTTCTTGCTTGTAAGAAAATTTTGAAGTTAAACGGGCATTACTTTTTACCAAATAATCTACATTAAAATCTGCCTTAAAAGTTTTATTCAAATTGCTTCTGCTATCATTAGCTGCTGTTGAAGCTATTGTAGGACCGAAATATAAATTTTGCTGGGCTGTTTCGCCAAATAATTTATTTCTCGCATAAAATAAAGCATAACTTATTTTAAATTTATCGCTCAGTCTGCTTATAGCATTTAAGCTTCCTTGTGAGGTATGCCCTATTGCGCTTAACTTGTCATCAAATGGGTTAATTGCATTAACCTCATTTCTTATTATCCTATTATTGCCGGTAAAAACTCGGTTTTCATCAACCAAATCTAAAAGGTTATTATTCGATTGATTACTTACGTTGTTATGGTTGCCAAATGCAAAAGCCTTGGTTTTGTTAATAAAAGAAATAAGATTGGTAGATATCTCTCTCCTATCTATTGTTCCAAGGCCTGCATCAATGCTGCCCAAAATCTTTTTGGCTTTCTTATCTTTAATTTTCAGATTTAATACAATATCATCACTATTGATAATTCCTTTGAGGAGGTCATCTTCTACGTAATGATCTAAAGCCTGTACTTCTTCAACCAATTCGGGCTTTAAGTTTTTGGTTATCGCTTTGTATCCTTCGCCTGTTAAATCATCACCTTCTAATAAAACCTTACTAATTTTTTTACCTTTAAAGAATATAGTGCCGTCTTTATTCACTTCCATTCCGGGCATCTTTTTAATCACACTTTCCAGGTTTCTATCATCAGGGCTTGTAAATTGTTTAACGTTGTATTTCGTGGTATCGTTATCAACCGTAACCGCCGGCGGTGCCTTTATATAAATTTCATCAAGCTGCTTTTTATCTTCCGATAAGTCAAAATTGTGCTTAAATTCCTTATTTAAATCACTTCTGTTTAAAACCAATGTATCTCGCTTATAACCTATGTGCGACACGATTACAATAAATTTGTTAGATTGACTCAAAGCCCCAATTAACTCATATTTGCCATCTTCATCAGAAAAACCATAAAACAATAGCTCTTCCTCCGGAAAAGTTTTTAATTGTACAGAAGCCGAAGAAAGCTGCTGACCACCAGATTTTACAGAACCGCTAATTTTGGTAGTTTGAGCAACGCTACTAAAAGCGAAAAGAACGATAAAACAAGAAATAATAATTCTAAGCATTAAAACTTCTCTTGTTTTTCGGGTAAGGTTATGGTACTTCTACCAGTTCCTCCCATAGCATCAGTTGTAACGATTTTGCTCATTACTTTATAATCAGCTACTTTTTTGTTGTAAATTTCAATAAATTCAGCATGGGTATATAACCTTTCCTTTTCATATTCTAAAGGAATGTTAAATAAATTTTTATCAAATGAAGATTTTAAATCAATGCCGGTAAGTTCATAAACAAATTTATTTTCACTGTCGCTAACCTGAAGAATTAAACCTGGCAACCCCCCAAATTTCCATGGACCAAACCGCAGTGGAATGCTTTCGGCAAACCAAGCCGTGTAAATTCTACCCCGAAAATTAACAGTTGCTTTGGTACAATTATAGTTAAGAATTTTTTTATGTTCTTTTGTTATATTCCATTTAAAATTATTTAGCGAATCATCAATCAAAAAATATTTAGGACCAATATTCTCTGCCAATTTTAAGGTGTTCAATTTTAAATTTTTAAGTACAAAATGCTGCCTTTTATATTGTGAAACTTTTACTTCCCTTATTTCTGTTTCAGAAATTTGCTCTGATGAAGAAAATATTTTTTTTGGAATATAATATTCCATCGATTTACTACCATCTATATAAATAATCTTGTTTAGTTCATTCATACCAATTTGCGATTGAACTGAATATTTATAAGTTAAAGTTGCTGTAGTTTGTGCAAATGAAACAGTAGGTATGATTAATATTGCTACAAATAAATAGATTGTTTTCATTAAAATTTTTCTTTTTGTTCTGACATTTCAATTTTGCTTGTGCTATTATTTGTCGTCTGAGATCTTGAATATTTTATTAGATGTTTTTTGGTCCTTTCATATGCATCTATATATTCCTTATGCGATATTAATTTGTTACTGGTTTCATTAAAATAGCTAGTTAGTGTTAATCGCTCATCATTTATTTCTGTTCCTAAAACTATACCTGTAAGTTCATAATGATAAATTAACCTATCATCATATACACAAATTATCAAACCTAGTAAGCCGCAAAATTTCCAAGGACCATTAGAAATTGGAATTTCATCTGCGAACCAAGCAATATAATTACGACCTCTAAAGTTTGTTATAGCTTTAGTACAATTATACTTTAGTATCATTTTTTTCTCATTTGTAATCTTCCAATTAAAATTATTCAAAGTATCTTCTATGAAATATTTTTTGATAAAAAATTGATCAGATAAAATTAATCTCTTTTGTGAAAAATTTTTGTAAAGAAATGGGCGCTTCCCCTTATCAGGAACAGTAATATTAATCTGACTGTGGCTGTCATCAATCTGTTTTAATTCGGTATTATGTTTTACCAGTGGAAGTATTTCTTCTAAAGATTTATTTTTATTGAATAATACCCTTAACTGAAGTTTGTTGATGGTTAAACTATCATAGTTAATTGTATAGCTATAATTTAATATCCCAGATTGAGCATTGCTAATGATAGGTGTAAATAAAAAAAACACATATACGATTGATTTAATCATATTATTATTTAATAGAAATGTTATAAAATTTAGAAGCGGTAGAGATTCTAATGATATTCTAGTCTTCCGCCACTTCTTGTTCCGTATAAAACAATTCTGGACCTTCAGCGGCTGATAAGAAAGCTTCAATTTTACTCCGGGCCGTCATAGCAGCCATTGTTCTGGCTAAACTACACAACATTGCTGGATTAGTACTGGTAGCCGTAAAAGTTTGAGTTTCACGAAGTACAACGCCATTAGGCAATGTATAAGTTACGGTTACGGTTTGCGTACACGAAGTTTGTCTTGAAATTCTGTAATTAGAGTTTACATCTTTAACTTCATTCCTGTTCGCTTTCGCAAACGCTCCAAAACTTGCAAAGCACATCAATCCAATAAATAATAATTTTTTCATTGTTCTTTGTTTAAGGTTTATATTTAAATAATTACCTCAAACCTCCTTTAATAAAAACTAAAATAAAAATTTTTGCACCAACAGCATCTCTCATGTCATGAACGACATATGCCATGTCATGAACGACATATTTTGATTTTTAAACTGCCTAATCGAAATATTTATTTTTGATTAAATAATTTTATTTCAATAGTTTTGTTACAATCATTCCTTAATAGTTTAATCCAAATTAATGCTCAATTAAGGAAAAATGTTTACCTGTTATGTTATAGATGATGAACCATCTGCACTCGAAATTTTAGAAGATTACATCAGTATAAAACCAAATTTAACATTACTTAAAACCTTTGCTAATCCGTTAACCGCACTTGGTTACATTAATAAAGCAGAAGCCGTAGATATAATATTTCTAGACATAGAAATGCTGGAAATGAGTGGATTAGAACTGGTAAAACTAATTGGGCATAAAGCAAAAAGAATTGTGTTTGTAACTGCCCATAAAAATTACGCTTATGATTCTATTGAATTAGAAGCCGCATTTTTATTAAAACCAGTATCCTACAAGAAATTCGATAATTTGGTGTCAAAAGTTTTAGAGCAAGCTTCTACCATACCAAAAACAGAGTCATTTTTAATTAAAAAACCAGGAAACAGAGCAAAGAAATTTAATATAAAATTTAACGAGGTTATTTTTATTGAAAGTCAGGTGCGCCATACAAAAATTCAAACTATAGATTATCAAATTATAAGCGACCAAAGTTTTGCCAAGCTGAGTAAACTATTTACCGAAGAAAACTTTATTAGAGTACACCGTTCTTTTATTGTATCGAAACCATTTATAAAAATTGTAGGAAATGCAGATATATTGATGGTTAATGACATTAAAATACCCATTGGTAGAAATTACAGAAATGGATTTGTTAAGGTAGCATCAAAAAACAACGGAGCTTAAACAGCTATTCACATCATTTGCGTATTTTTGTGCCATGCTTACACAACGCCAGTTGTTTTTACAACATAATGCACAAACCTCTCCAGAACCGTTAATGCTCGAATTTGTAAGGGCGAAAGGTGTTTACATTTACGATTCTGAAGATAAAAAACATTTGGATTTAATTGCCGGAATTGGTGTAAGTAATGTTGGCCATTGTCATCCGGCGGTGGTTAAGGCTATACAAGAACAAGCCGAAACCTATATGCATTTAATGGTTTATGGCGAGTATGTGCAAACGCCTCAGGTTAATTTTGCTAAAGCTTTAGCAGATATTTTACCAGAAAGTTTAAGTTGCACCTATTTTCTAAATTCAGGAACAGAGGCCGTTGAAGGCGCCATGAAATTAGCAAAACGATACACTGGCAGAAAAGGTTTCATTGCTTGTAAAAATGCGTACCACGGCAGTACACACGGTGCTGAAAGTTTGATGGAAAGCGATTTCTACTCATCTGGTTATGGTCCATTTTTACCAAACGTTAGTTTTATAGAGCATAATAAACTTAGCGATTTAGATAAAATTACGGAAGATATTGCCGCAGTTTTTATAGAACCCATTCAAGGTGAAGCCGGAATAAGGGTTGCCGATTTAGCGTACATGCAAGCGCTAAGAGCCAAATGTACGGCAACTAAAACGCTATTAGTTTTTGATGAAATACAATCTGGTTTTGGCAGAAGCGGAAAAATGTTTGCTTTTGAGCATTACAATGTAGTTCCGGATGTTTTGCTTTTAGCAAAAGGCATTGGCGGCGGCATGCCAATTGGGGCTTTTATCAGCTCATTAGAAATTATGTCGGTGCTTTCGCATTCACCAATTTTGGGCCACATGACAACCTTTGGCGGTCATCCGGTTTGTTGTGCAGCAGGCTTAGCCACTTTACGCACTCTGGTCGATAATTGTATTGTTGATGAAGTTGAAGAAAAAGGACAGTTATTCAAAAATTTGCTCATTCATCCGGCTATAAAAGAGATTAGAGGTAAAGGCTTAATGTTGGCTTTAGAGTTTCAAAACTTCGAAATAAACAAAAAAATTATAGATGCCTGTATTTTAGACGGCATTTTATCAGACTGGTTTTTGCATTGCAGTAATTCGATGCGTATTGCTCCGCCGTTAATTATTTCGAAAGAAGAAATTGAGGATGCTTGCCATATTATTTTAAGAAATATTAACTTAGTAGTGAGTGAAAGCGGAAAGCGAAAAGACTAAAGTTGAAAGCGAAAAGCGAAAACTGAAACCCACAACGAAAAACGATCAACGAAAAGCGAGCAGCAAATCTTTATACCTGATACAAAATACTTGATACTAAAATGAACGTACTAATTGTTGAAGATGAGAAAAGCCTGGCGCTTGAAATGAATGAATTTTTAAGCAAAGAAGGCTTTATTATTGAACATGCCTGGAAAAAAGCATCAGCAGAAGAAAAAATTTTTGTAAACAATTACGATTTTATTTTACTGGATTTAGGTTTACCGGATGGAGATGGTTTTGAAGTTTTAAAGCAACTAAAATTATTAAAGGATAGAGATGATGCTGTAATCGTTTTAACGGCCAGAAGTGCTGTAGATGATAGAATTAAAGGTTTGGATGAAGGTGCTGATGATTATTTACCAAAACCTTTTTCGCTAAACGAATTGCTGGCGAGAATGCATGCCATTATTAGAAGAAAGCATAAACTGGAAAAAAACGAGGTGAATATTCATGGCTTTGCCTTTAATATTCAAAACAGAACGGTTTCATTTGGTGAGGAAAGGTTAAATTTAACTAAAAAGGAATTTGAAATATTTAATTATCTGGTGCTAAACAAAAATCGTGTGGTTTCTAGGATGAGTTTAACCGAACATGTTTGGGGCGATATACTGGAAGTAAATTCAGATTCAAACTTTGTTGATGTTCATGTTAAAAATCTTCGTAAAAAATTAGCTGCAGTTAACCCTATTGATTGGTTTGAAACAGTGAGGAGTATTGGTTACAGGATAAATTGTTAGTGGGATTATAGTCATCAATTCTCAAATGTTAAATTTAACATCATCCATCATCCATTTTCCATCCTCCATTTTCCATCATCCATCATCCATTTAACACCTTACATCTCTTGTCGTAAATGAAGTTACAAGTCAAGTTTTCTCTGTATAATGCCATTACTAAAATTGCAATTATTTTAGTTTTAGGTGCTATTATATTGTTTTCGCTTGATAGAATTGCATACAACCAGCTTGATAATCGTTTATTAAAGAAAAAAGCGAGAATTATTGAACACCTAAGTAACAGGGAAATTGATAGTTTATTGAGTAACCAGGAAAGTTTTACCGATTATAACATCCTCAAAGAAGAGTTTATTATTTTAACAGATATTGATGATAAGCAAATTGACACGCCAACAAATATTATTACAGAAAAACGTGAAATTGAAGGCGATATTGAGTTTTACAGAATTTTGAATTACAAGTTTCAGTATCGTAAAAACTGGTATAAACTGGAGCTTGGCGAAAGTATGACCGCCCTTGAAGGCATTAAAAATTACATCCGTTTTTATATGCTTATCGTTTTAGTAATTTCTCTTTTGATAACCCTAATTACCGATTTTGCCTTCACAAACTTCCTGCTGAAACCTTTTTATTTAATTATTGATAAAAAAATAAATAAGGTTAACGACCCAACATTGTATAACTACGAAAATATACCTACAAATACAGATGATTTTAAAATATTAGATAATAGTGTTAACACATTAATGAAACGCATTAATACACTTTTTTTATTAGAAAAACAGTTTATTGCAAATGTATCTCACGAACTCCTAACTCCTATTTCAGTATTGAGTACACGTTTTGAAAATATGCTTAATACACCCCAAATTCCCGTTGAGCATGAAAATAAAATCTTTGCATCTTTAAAAACGCTTAATCGTTTAAAAGTTATCATCAACAGTTTGCTGCTTATCTCCAAAGTTGAAAATAACCAATATTTAAAAACTGAAGAGATAAGTTTGAAGGAAGAGCTTAATGATATTTATGAAGATCTTGATGATAGAATTGCCGATAAGGCTTTAATTTACGACCAAAACATTAATAACGATTTAAAATTTACTGGAAATAGGGCGCTAATTCACACATTGCTCATCAACATCATTAACAACGCAATAAAATACAATAAGCAAGGTGGAAAAATTGATATTTGGGGAGATTTTGATAACGAAAGTTACACAATTAAAATTAGCGATAATGGTATTGGTATGAGTAAAGAATTGTTGGAAGATGTTTTTGATAGATTTAAACGAGGCAATAGTGATGAAAACGGATTTGGCTTAGGCCTGGCTATCGTTCATAGTATTGCCAGATTTCACAAAATAGAAATCGAAATACTTTCAGAAATCGAAAAGGGAACTTCCGTTAAATTAATTTTCCCTAAAAACAACACGAATTCCTAAACGATGCACTGCATAAATATTATTCTGTTTATTGCATTTAATAATTAATTTAGAGCCAACAAATCCCTAACATCTACATCCATGAAAAAATTATTTTCTATAAGTATAGCACTTTCATTGTTTTTATTTTCTTGTAAAAGCGATAGCAAAAAATATACAACCGTTGATTCGAGTATAATGAGCGATAAAACAGATAATTACAGAAGTCCGGATGAATGCTTTACCTATGATAAAAATGGCGACAATGTTTCCCTTTTAATATATGGAACGGGTAACAATAAAGTTTTAGGCAAACTGAATTACAGCTTATCTGGTAAAGATAAAAACAGCGGACAATTTTATGGTCGCACGGTTGGAGACACAATTATAGTCGATTACAAGTTTCAATCAGAAGGTGTTTGGTCAATCAGGCAAGTTGCATGGATTAGGCAAGGCGATAAACTTTTGGAAGGCTTTGGAGAAACTTACCAGGATAATGACATAGTAAAATTTAAAAACTACAGGAAATTAAACTATGGCACTTCTATTGTTTTAGAAAAAACAATTTGTAAATAAGTCTATAAACTTTCGAATCTTTCCCAAAATCCATCTACAGGCAATTTGGCAAAAATATTTACAGGTTCTTTTTTAACGGGATGAAGAAACTGAAGT
This sequence comes from Pedobacter sp. Leaf132, assembly GCF_920984695.1. Classification (NCBI taxonomy): domain Bacteria; kingdom Pseudomonadati; phylum Bacteroidota; class Sphingobacteriia; order Sphingobacteriales; family Sphingobacteriaceae; genus Pedobacter; species Pedobacter sp. Leaf132. Next base: position 92,782 of record NZ_CAKLBO010000006.1, read on the forward strand.
CTACGAGCATGTAAGCAGATACTTCCTTTTCTACTTCCACGTGGATAACCGTATTTATTATCGCCAACAATTGGGCATCCCATTGATGAAAGCTGAACCCTGATTTGGTGCGAACGGCCTGTTAATGGGTCTACCTCAATTAAGAAATAATCGCCAACTTGTGCTATTAAGCGATAAGATAACTCGGCACGCTGGCTTCCGGTTACTTCTGTTTTATAATAAGTAACCACATTTTTCTGCGGATTTTTAACCAGCCAATGCACTAAAGTTCCGGATGGATTTTCAGGCTTATTCTTTACAACTGCCCAGTATGTTTTTTTTACCTCCCGGTTTTTAAAAACGGCATTCATCCTTTCTAAAGCTTTGCTTGTTTTAGCAAAGAGAATAACACCACTAACGGGCCGATCTAAACGATGCACAACACCTAAAAAAGCGCCATTGGGTTTATTATATTTTTGGGCGATGTATTTTTTTACTTGCTCATCAAGCGGCTCATCGCCTGTTTCATCAACCTGCACAATATCTCCTGCCCTCTTGTTAATTGCAATCAGGTGGTTGTCTTCAAAAAGTATGTCTTTATCGGTTATTGGCACAGCGTGTTTAACTGTTTAAAATTATTAATTGTTTAATTGCTTCAGTAAGTTCAGACTTAGTATTGCTCCTTTTCGTTTGGAAAATCGTTGGCTTTAACATCACGAATGTAAGATTGAGCAGCACCTAAAATATCATCATACAAATTAATGTACTGACGTAAGAAACGCGGTTTAAATCCTTTAGTTAAACCAATCATGTCATTTACAACCAAAACCTGTCCATCGCATCCACTTCCTGCGCCAATGCCAATGGTTGGTATCTGTAAGCTTTCAGAAACCTCTTTTCCTAAAACAGCAGGTATTTTTTCTAAAACAATGGCAAAACAGCCTGCAGCTTGTAGAGCTAAAACATCGCTTTTTAGTTTATTTGCTTCTTCTTCTTCTTTTGCTCTTACAGTGTAAGTTCCGAACTTATAAATAGATTGTGGTGTTAAACCTAAATGACCCATAACCGGAATACCGGCGGTAATAATTCTTTGAACAGATTCGATAATTTCTTCGCCACCTTCTAACTTAACGCCATGCGCACCAGATTCTTTCATAATTCTGATTGCTGAATTTAAAGCCTCTTTAGAATTTCCCTGGTAAGAACCAAAAGGTAAATCGACAACTACAAAAGCACGTTTAACCGCTCTGATTACTGATGCAGCGTGATAAATCATTTGGTCTAAAGTAATTGGCAAGGTAGTTTCATGGCCTGCCATTACATTCGAAGCAGAATCTCCAACCAGCAAAACATCCAGGCCGGCATCATCTAAAATGGTAGCCATAGAATAATCGTAAGCGGTTAGCATCGATATTTTTTCACCACGTTGTTTCATCTCTTGTAAAATGTGCGTGGTTATGCGTTTAATTTCTTTATGTACCGACATGAGTTTGGTTTTGTAGAGCCAAAAGTATAAAGTTAAATTATAAATTATGCAGTTTACTTCGTCATAATATTTAATCATTAGGGATGTTACAAAAAACTGAATAAAAATTTAAACTTTTACAGCATAAAACCCTATCTTCGTACCCCGAAATGGAAGGGATTTATTCATCTTTTTTTGCACCCAGCAAAAACGGCTTTAATGCCGAAAGCCATCCTTTTTTATACTCTTTTTTAAATCAAAATTCTTATTGTATTAACCATGACTAACTACACCAAGTTACCTGCAATTTTATTACTAGCCGATGGCACGGTTTTTTACGGCAAAGCAGCCGGAAAAATCGGAACCACAACCGGTGAGATTTGTTTTAATACGGGTATGACAGGTTACCAGGAAATTTTTACTGACCCAAGTTACTTCGGCCAGATTATGGTTACCACCAATTCTCACATCGGGAATTATGGTATCCAAAAGGAAGAGATTGAATCTGATTCGATAAAAATTGCTGGTTTAGTTTGTAAAAATTACAACATAGTTTACAGCCGTAAACAAGCAACAGAATCTATTCAGGATTATTTCCAAAATGATAATTTAGTTGCCATTTCTGATATTGATACTCGTGCTTTGGTACGTCATATTAGAGATAAAGGTGCAATGAATGCAATTATCTCTTCAGAAATTACAGATCTGGATGAATTAAAGCAGAAACTTGCCGAAGTGCCATCAATGGAAGGTTTAGAGCTTTCATCTAAAGTAAGTACAACCGAGCCCTATTTTTATGGCAATCCTGAAGCAAGTTTAAAAGTTGCGGCTTTAGATCTTGGTATTAAGAAAAATATTCTACGCAGTTTTGAAAACAGAGACATTTATGTTAAGGTTTTCCCGGCAAAAACACCATTTACTGAAATGGAGAAATTTAATCCAGATGGCTATTTCATTTCTAACGGCCCGGGCGATCCATCGGTAATGCCTTATGCTGTAGAAACCATAAAAGAAATTTTAGCTGTTGATAAACCATTGTTTGGCATTTGTTTAGGTCACCAGTTATTGGCAGAGGCAAATGGCATTGGCACAATGAAAATGTTTAACGGTCACCGTGGTTTAAATCACCCGGTAAAAAATATTATTAAAAACCATTGCGAAGTTACTTCTCAAAACCATGGTTTTGGTGTAGTTCCTGATGAGGTTAGAAACTCTGATAAGGTAGAAATTACCCACGTAAATTTAAACGATAAATCTATCGAAGGCATCCGTGTTAAAGGTAAAAAAGCATTCTCAGTACAATACCACCCAGAATCGTCACCTGGCCCACACGATTCTCGTTACCTTTTTGATGATTTTGTTGAGGTAATGAAAGGCGAATTAGTTTGGTAACATCCAACTAAAATCAATTTAATTTAATCTGCGAATCTACGGCTTTATTAAAAGCTAAAGGTTCGCAGATTTTGTTTACGGTAATCTCACCTGCTTAAAACATCATTTTACCGATATTTTAGTTTATTGTAACTAAATTCATTTTCTATTCATTCAAAGCTTCTTACATTAGTATATGCAAACCAACCAAGCCATTATCCGTGTTAAAAACCTGGTAAAAAAATACGATGATTTTATTGCCGTACAAGATTTAAGCTTTGATGTTTATGAAAATGAAATCTTTGGCCTTTTAGGTCCGAACGGGGCCGGCAAAACAACCACGCTAGAAATCATCGAAACTTTAAGAGATAAAACCTCGGGCGAAATAATTGTTGATGGTTTTTCTGTAGATACGCATGCGCAAGATATTAAGCAAATTATAGGCGTTCAATTACAAGCGGCAGGTTACTATCCAAACTTAAATTTAATCGAGCTGATAGAACTTTTTGCAGGTTTATACGGCGCTGATATTAAGCCAATGGAAATGTTGGAGAAGGTTAATCTTCAGGATAAGGCAAAAGCAAAATACAAAGCGCTTTCTGGGGGGCAAAAACAGCGTTTTTCTATCACAACAACTTTAATTAATCAACCTAAAATTATCTTTTTAGATGAACCTACAACCGGTTTAGATCCTCAGGCAAGGCGTAATCTTTGGGATTTGATTACTGAGATTAGAGCAAATGGAACCACAGTAGTAATAACCACTCATTATATGGATGAGGCTGAACAACTTTGTGATAGGGTGGCTTTTGTAGAACGCGGTCAAATTATAGCACTTGATACACCAGATAATTTAATCGATAATTTGGTTAACAGCGGTTTCGAAAGAAAAAAAGAAGTTAAAAAAGCCAATCTGGAAGATGTTTTCATCAACCTAACAGGCAAAGAGTGGAGAGAATAACCTCCCGATCCCTAAAGGGGATGTACAGACATCAAAAAAAACTTCATTAACTTGATACAGATATTAAATAGATTTATATGCATAATAATATAAACAATAAAAATTCAAGCTCACCATCAGGGGTTGCGGGTTACAGCAATACAACTGCTACCTTAGCTTTGGCGAAAGCCAGTTTCCGCTCCATAATGAGAAGTCCTTCGGCAGTGGTTTTTACACTAGCATTTCCATTAATATTTATTTTAGTATTTGGATTTTTAGGAGGTGGCGGCACCAGACTGGATGTTGGTATAACTCCCGGTTCTGACGTAAATAATCCGGTTATCTACTCTATGGAAAAAACCGGAATGATTCGCTTGGTAAAAGATAAATCGAAAGCTGAATTTGATAAATTATTAGAAAAGGGAAATGTTGATGCAATGATTGATGTACACAGAAAAGTTAATTCTGCAGCATATTCGGTTAATGTGGTATACACCTCGGCATCAATGGATAAAGGAAATATATTAAAATCTGTTTTTAACAACTTGTTTTACGATCAAAAATTAAAACCATCAGTTGCTGAAATTAAAGAAAGCACCATACACGGTAGAGAATATAAAACAATAGATTTCATTTTACCCGGACAATTGGGCTTTTCTTTATTAAGTACTGGTGTATTTGGAACAGCCTTCGTTTTTTTAAGTTTGCGGCAAACATTGGTTATTAAACGGTTTTTTGCTACGCCGGTAAAACGCTCCAGTATTGTAATTGGCGAAGGTATTGCCAGAATTGGTTTCGCATTAATAGGCGCATTATTTATAATATTGTTGGGTCACTTCTTTTTCGGCTTCACGCTAGTACATGGGGCGCTCACCGTACTTAATATGATTATACTGGCAACCCTTGGTGTAATTGTTTTTATGGGCTTTGGCTTCATTATTTCGGGGGTTGCCAAAAATGAAAGTATGGTTCCGCCAATATCAAATATTGTAACTTTGCCACAGTTTTTATTATCAGGCACATTTTTCTCTATAGAAGCATTCCCAAGCTGGCTACAACCCATTAGCAGAGCTTTACCACTCACCTATTTAAACGATGCTATGCGTAAAGTTGCATTTGAAGGCGCAGGTTTGTGGGATGTTAAATTCCAGATAATGATATTGCTGATTTGGGGAATTGGTATATACGCAGTTGCGGTAAAAGTTTTTAAGTGGGAATAGTATTCTCATCAACATACAAAGAGAGAAAATTAAAAGTTTTCTCTCTTTTTTTTGAATGTAAAATTATCGGATAGATTATATTTCACTATTATCCGATTTTTTTTACCTTTGATTATGTGGAAGTTTGATATAACAGATTTGGAGGAGCTGGCGCCTCAGATAGAAAGGCTCTATAAAAAGAAAGCAGAGCTTGATGATTCACGCCCTATCCCACCGAGTGCTTTAAATCGGATACGTGAAGATTTAACTTTAGAATGGACATATAACTCTAATAGTATAGAAGGCAATACTTTAACGCTTCAGGAAACACAAATGATTTTAAAAGAAGGGATAACCGTTAAAGGAAAATCTCTGCGTGAACATTTTGAAGCCTATAATCACGAAAAAGCTATCGATTATTTATATCAATTAATAAATAAAAACTACACATTAAGAAGCATAGATATATTATCGCTACATGGTTTAGTACTCAGAAGTATTGAAGATGATTATGCAGGCCGGATTAGAAATGGTGGTGTTAGAATAGTAGGCGCAAATTTTACGCCTCCAAATGCCAGGAAAGTTCCTGATTTTATCGATGAATTGGTTTCGTTTGTGAATGAAAATCCTTTAGCTTTAAACGATGTGGTTCTTTCTACAATATTCCATCATAAGTTTGTTTGGATTCATCCTTTTTTCGATGGCAATGGTCGAACGGTTAGGCTTGCCATGAATTTACTTCTCATGAGGAATGGTTTTCCTCCTGCAATAATTTTAAAAAACGACAGAAAAAAATACTATGAAGCTTTAAATCAGGCAAATAATGGTAAATATTATAAGCTTTGCTTGTTAATGATTCAGGCTTTGGAGCGCTCATTAAATATTTATTTAAACGCCTTACCAAATAGTAGCTACGGCGAATTTGATCTCATATCAAACATCGTAAGCGAACCTGATATTCCCTATGGGCAAGAATATGTTAGTTTGCTAGCACGCCAAGGTAAAATAGATGCCTACAAAGAAGGAAGAGATTGGCTAACCACTAAAGAGGCAGTTAAGGAATACATAAACAGAAAACGGTAATCTATCCGTTTTCTGTTTACAATGCTGCCTTAACTAAAAATGGCAAAATTTCTTTTTGAAAACTCACAAAATTTTTGCGGACGTCAGAATCACTTACTGAGGTAAAAGCGAAAGAAAATACAATGCTTTTGCTTGCCTTTAATAAAAAAGCTAGTCCTTCTCTCCTTGCTGGGTTATTCTTAAAGTTATCCAATTTTAGATAGGCAGCTAACAATAGTGCTTCCAATTGATCGGAAAGATGTTTTAAGAACTCTTGCGAATTTGCATTTTCACGAACGAAATCCCAGCCAATAAATTCGTTACAGGCCGTAAATGATAGTCGGCTGGTTCTCATTACCAAAGCTTTTAAATGTTCCTCTTCCGAAGCATAACTCACTTTATTCTGTAAAATCTCATGCAAGTTTTGGTCAAGATAATCCATTACAATACTATCTAGAACTTGCTCTTTACTTTCAAAATACTTGTAAATGGTAGCTTTAGCTATTCGTGCTTTTTTAGCAATCTCGTTTACACTCGTTTTATGATATCCGTATTTTCTAAAAAGCTCTTTTGCTGCTTTCTTTACGGTTTCTTTAATTTTTTCGGCTTCCATTCTAATTAGTTACGTGTAAATTAGCACCAGAGATGGCTACTGTATATTGTTTTAAAGCCCTAACAGCAGGAGCTTTTACCGGACTACCATCTTCAAGCAAAAATTTTGCACCAGAACATGGGTCGGTTACGGTTAAAGATGGATCATCCAAAGTAACGGCACATTTCTGCTCTGGGTTCACGGTACTGCAACGATCAAAAGCAACATAGCCATTATCAGTTCGGCGATAAAGTACTAAACCTGCTACGCCGTAACCATTTAGTATAACGGCACCTCCCGGACTGCTTAACCTACTTAATCTTGGATCGGCTAATGGCAAACTGAAATTTAGAGATACTTCCGGAATATAAGTTACACCTTTTCCGCAACCCGTAAGTAATACGAATGCAAGTAAGATGCTATATAAAAATCTATTCATTAAATTAAAGCAGATTTATATTGCTTTAAGAAGCGAGCATCATTCTCAGAAAACAACCTTAAATCTTTAATTACATATTTTAAGTTTGCAATACGCTCAATCCCCATTCCAAAGGCAAAACCGCTGTATTTCTTTGAATCTATACCACAATTTTCCAATACATTTGGGTCTACCATTCCGCAACCTAAAATTTCTACCCAACCGCTGTATTTACAAAGCTGGCAGCCGTCACCTTTACAAATGGTACAAGAAATATCCATTTCTGCAGATGGTTCAGTAAAAGGAAAATATGACGGACGGAAACGTACTTTAGTCCCTTCGCCGTATAACTCCTGTACGAAATAAAATAATGTTTGTTTCAAATCTGCGAATGATACATTTTCATCAACATACAAACCTTCTATTTGATGAAAGAAACAATGTGCACGGGCTGAAATAGCTTCGTTACGGTAAACACGACCAGGCATAATTGCCCTAAACGGCGGCTGACCTTGTTCCATCATTCTTACTTGCACAGATGAGGTATGTGTACGCAAAGCGATATCACCTTTTTCGCCTCCTTTTTTAATGAAGAAAGTATCTTGCATATCTCTTGCCGGATGCTCTTCCGGAAAATTCAAGGCAGAAAAATTATGCCAGTCATCTTCAATCTCAGGACCTTCAGCAACTGTAAAACCAAGTTTTGCAAAAATTTCTACAATCTCTCTTCTTACCAATGCTAATGGATGGCGAGAACCTATTTCAAAACCCTCACCTGGTAAAGTTAAATCTTGCTCGTTTACAGCAGCATGTACCTGAGAAGCTTCAGTAGAATCTTTTAAGCTTTGATATTTAGATTCTGCAAGTTGTTTAAACTCATTTAAAACCTTACCTAAAGTTCTTTTCTCTTCGGTAGAAACGGTTTTAAATTCTTCAAAAATATCTTTTATAATTCCTTTACTACCTAAATATTTAATTCGGAATTGCTCTAATTCATCTGCTTTTTCAGTTACGAAAGCATTAATTTCTGCTGAGTATTGTGTTATTTTGTCCTGTAACATGGCTTCAAATATACGCCAAAATATCTTTATATCTTATAGCTAACGAGTTCAAAAATTCTCCTTAAAGCTATTAATTACAAGAAAATGAACCCGAAACGACAAAAGCCACATCGCTGTGGCTTTCAATTTATATAATAAACTTAATAATTAAATCACACCTAATTCTTTACCAACTTTAGTAAAGGCTGCAATCGCTTTATCTAAATGGTGTTGCTCATGCCCCGCAGAGAGTTGAACACGAATACGAGCTTTACCTTGTGGTACAACAGGATAGAAAAATCCAATAACGTAAATACCTTCTTCTAACATTTTCGCAGCAAAGTTTTGTGCAATCTTTGCATCGTACAACATTACTGGTACAATTGGGTGGAAACCTGGCTTAATATCAAAACCGGCTTCAGTCATTTTTTCGCGAAAATATTTCGTATTGCTTTCTAATTTATCTCTTAGCGCTGTGGTTTCGCTCAACATATCCAAAACCGCAATTGATGCACCAGCAATAGCCGGAGCCAAAGTGTTTGAAAATAAGTATGGGCGAGAACGTTGACGAAGCATATCAATAATTTCTTTTTTACCAGAAGTAAATCCGCCAGATGCGCCACCTAAAGCTTTACCTAAAGTTCCGGTGATGATATCAATTCTATCCATCACATTAAAATGCTCATGAGTTCCTCTACCATTTTTACCGATAAAACCAGTACAGTGCGATTCATCAATCATGATTAATGCCTCATATTTATCGGCCAAATCTGCAATTTTATCAAGCGGAGCAACTGAGCCATCCATAGAAAAAGCACCATCAGTTACAATGATTCTATGTCTGCAATCTTTTGCTGCAATTAACTGCTGCTCCAAATCTTCCAAATCTGCATTTTTATAGCGGAAGCGTTGCGCCTTACATAAACGCACACCATCAATAATCGATGCGTGGTTTAATTCGTCAGATATAATCGCATCTTCTGCATTAAACAAAGGTTCGAAAACACCACCATTTGCATCAAATGCTGCTGCGTATAAAATTGTATCTTCCGTACCTAAGAATTTAGAAATTTTGGCTTCAAGTTCTTTATGAACATCTTGTGTACCGCAAATAAAACGAACTGAAGACATGCCATAACCGTGGTCATCTATGGCTTTTTTAGCTGCTTCAATTACTTTTGGGTGAGATGAAAGGCCTAAATAATTGTTAGCGCAGAAATTTATAACTTCTGCCCCGCCGCTTACTTTAATATCAGCGCCTTGTGGCGTTACTATGATGCGTTCGCGTTTAAATAATCCAGCGTTTTCTATCTCTTCTAGCTCTTTCTGAAGAACTGGTTGTAGTGTTTTATACATGGTTTTTTACCGGTTGATTTTGCCTTCAAAGTTATAAAAAAAAAGCGCTCAGACTTAAAATAAGCTATATTATACTATTATTTCAAAAACAAACGTTTGATGTTTCTGTTGAATAACATTTTATGAGTGGTCATCTTATAAAATGACCCTTAGAAAAATTAATTTATAATCAACTTAACAAACTTTAACACCTCAATTTGTGTATAGTGTTAAAACTTATTCGATATTTATAGCCTAACTAGTATAATTTTATGTTCAAACTGTGCGCACTCACTGCATTTTTATTTCTAACACAAACCGTAACTGCACAACAATTTACAGTTTCGGGAACAATAAAAGATGTTGATGGCCAACCTATACCCTTTGCATCAGTTTATATAAAAAACACAACTAAAGGCACATCGGCAAATGTTGATGGAATTTATGAGTTAAAATTAGCGAAAGCACAGCACACCTTGACCTTTAGAGCCATTGGTTTTAAACAACAAGAACAAATTTTAAATGTTACCAGTAATTCTATCTTAAATATAACACTAAGTTCAGAGAATTACACCTTAAATAATGTTACCATCAGGGCTAATGCCGAAGATCCGGCTTACGCAATTATGCGTAAAGCTATTGCAGAGCGCAAAAAACATTTAAATGAGGTTAGCGCTTTTACAAGTGATGTTTACATAAAAGGCGTTCAACGCTTAAAAGGTGCACCCAAAAAGTTTTTTGGGCAGGATATTAGAAAAGTGATGGAACTTGATACTAATCGTCAAGGTATAATCTATCTGTCAGAATCTCAAAGTAAGTTTAGTTTCCGCAGGCCAAATGATGTTCATGAAGAAATGATCTCATCAAAAGTTGCCGGTAGGAATAATGCCTTCAGCTTTAATAAAGCATCCGATTTAATTATAAACTTTTACGACAATTATTTACTCGAAAATAAACTAAGCTCTAGGGGTTTTGTTTCGCCAATTGCGGATAATGCAATGTTTTATTATCAATACAAATACTTAGGTGAAACCAAAGAAAACGGCGAAACAATTAATAAAATTGAAGTAATACCACGAAGACCGAACGACCCGGTTTTTAGGGGAATTATTTATATTATAGATGGTAGCTGGCGAGTTTACAATACCGATTTATATTTGACTAAAAAAGCCGGAATCAATTTCATTGATACATTAAACATTAACCAACAATTTACAAAAGTGAAAGATGTTTATATGCCTACAAGCATTAATTTTCAGTTTAATGGTAATGTTTTGGGGTTTAAATTTGCAGGTTATTATGTTGGCATTTATAGTAATTATGACATAGCGCCTGTGTTCCCGAAAAATTTCTTTAGTGGAGAAATTTTGAAAGTAACGGAAATGGTGAACAAAAAGGATTCCCTATATTGGAATAATAATCGTCCAATTCCATTAACACCTGATGAAAAAGTTAATTATGTAGTTAAGGATAGCATCGCAAAGCGAAAAGAATCTAAAGTGTACCTCGATTCCCTTGAAAAAGACAATAATAAGTTTAGCTTAGGAAAACTGATTTTGAACGGTTACAGCATTAATGATCGTTTCCACAAGGAGTATTATTCTTTCGACCCGATATTAAAATCAGTTTTTTACAACACGGTAGAAGGCTTCGCCATAAAATATGGTGTTACCTACAGAAAGAATTTTGAAAACCGCCGGACATATAGTATCAGACCAGAATTACGATATGGCTTCGCCAATAAAAAATTAACAGGGAGTTTATCAGGAAATTACTTTTACGACCCAATTAAAAGAGCAAGCATAGGTGCATCTTTCGGTAACGGTATCTTCGATTTGAATAATCTAGGCTCCATGTCGCAACTTGGTAATACCATAAACTCGTTGCTTTACGAAAAGAATTTCCCTAAACTTTATGAAAAAAGTTTTGTAAATATTAATACCACCAGGGAGTTGGCTAGTGGTTTGCAAGGCTCGTTAAGTTTGGATTACGCAAGAAACCATACGCTTACAAATAATTCGACTTTTAAATTTTTCGACAATAAGAATTTAGAATTTACCTCGAATAACCCGTTTACGCCATTAACCGAAACACCACTATTTCCAACCTATACATCAGTTAGCGGAACAGCAAGTGTTACGTACACCTTCGACCAAAAATACATAACCCGTCCGGATGGTAAATTTTACACCGAATCTAAGTTTCCAAGGGTTACATTGCTTTATAAAAAAGGCTTTAAAGGGTTATTAAATAGCGATATTGATTACGATTTTATAAAAGCAGAAGTTTATCAGGATAGAATAAGCTTAGGTTTATGGGGTTACACGTCATTTTTGGTTGGTGCCGGTAAATTTGTGAATAATAGTATGATGTATTATCCAGATTTCAAACATTTCTCCGGTAACATCTCAACCATTTTCCCTCCGAATTTAAGGAAGTTCCAGTATTTAGATTTTTACCAGTTTAGCACTAATCAGCAATATTTTGAGGCACACCTGGAGCATAATTTCGCAGGCTTTTTCATCAATAAAGTTCCGCTATTGCGCAAGGCCAAATTAGAAGAATTTATAGGCGGAGGTTATCTTTCATCACCAGAAAAAAGAAATTATAAAGAATTTTATTTTGGTTTACAACGATTAGTTTTGCGGGCTAGTTATGGCTTTGCATACGATGGAGGCAAAAAATTAACGCAAGGATTTAGAATTGCTTACGGTTTTTAGTGGTTTTAAGTTATAGGTTTTACGTTGTAAGTCCTAGGTCTAAAAACTTATAACGTAGAATATAAAACTTATAACTCAATACGTTATAAGTAGTACACACAAAAACTTATAACTTATAACTTAGAACGTAAAACTTACAATGCAAATTATTATCTTTGCCCCGCTTTAAACGCCGTTTGCAACGGTATCAACAGCGTTATGAAAAAATATCAAACACTACTTTACTATTGCTATAGTTACATAGCAGATGCAGAACAATTTGCTGCCGATCACCTTAAATTTTGTAAATCTTTAAATTTAGTCGGACGAATTATTGTAGCCGACGAAGGTTTAAATGGCACCGTTTCCGGAACGCCGGAAGCTTGTGAAGCTTACATGAAAGCGATTCACGCTGATGAACGCTTCGCAAAAACAGAATTCAAAATTGATGAAGTTGAAGAACTTTCTTTTTTAAAAATGCATTGCCGTTACAAATCAGAGATTGTTCATTCGGGCTTACGCGATACATCCATCATAAATCCAAACGAAAAAACAGGTAAACATTTGGAGCCTGTTGATTTTATGAAAATGAAGGATGATGAGGATGTTGTGATTTTAGATGTTCGCTCTAATTACGAGCATAATCTTGGCAAGTTTAAAAATGCTATAACGCTTGATATTGAAAATTTTCGCGATTTTCCGGAGCAGATTAATCAACTTGCAAAGTATAAGGACAAGAAAATTTTAACTTACTGCACCGGCGGCATAAAATGCGAAAAAGCATCTGCTTTACTTTTACATCATGGTTTTGAAGATGTTTATCAGCTTCATGGTGGCATTATAAAATATGGCAAAGAAGCTGGCGGTAAAGATTTTGAAGGTAAATGTTATGTTTTTGATAATCGCATTGCGGTTGATGTTAATAATGTAAACCCAACTGTGGTTTCTGTTTGCTATAATTGCGGTAAAACAACACCAAAAATGATTAACTGCGCAAACCCGGAATGTAATGAGCACATTACGCAGTGCGATGATTGTGGTAACGAACTGCAAGGCTGTTGCTCTAAGGCGTGTACCACTAATCCACGTAAACGTCCGTACGACGGTACCGGATACTATGTAAAAGTTCCTCAACCCGTTTATAAAAACGCTTAGTTAATTTGCCTACATCACGAAGTATAAGATTTTAATTTTTTGATTGCAATTTGATATAGATTTGATTACCAATCAATTTCTTATATATTTTTGTTTCTTTGTGTATTATGCTTTACCGTCTTTAAATGCAAAAATTCTTCCGTTGTTTACTAATCGTTCTCTTATCAGCTTTAAGCCTTAAAGCAGCTGACATAAAAAGCATTGGTGTGCCCTACATTCAGAATTTTTCGAAGGCAACATACGCATCAGGCAATCAGAATTGGAGCATATCAAAAGATAAAAACGGAGTAATGTATTTCGGTAATACCGAAGGCTTACTTAATTACGACGGAAAGTATTGGGAGCAATACAGAATGCCAAATGGGCAAATTGTAAGGTCGGTTGCAGCAGATGGCAATGGAAGAATTTACACAGGCTGTTTCGGTGATTTTGGTTATTGGTCGTACCAGAAAAATAAACTCATCTACACTTCCTTAACACATCTTATACCAAAGGCAGAAAAATTGAGTGATGAAATCTGGAAAATTCACATTTTTGGCAAAAAAGTAGTTTTTCAATCATTTAAAGCAATATATTCTTTAGAAAATGGCAAAATCAGTGTTCTAAAAAACAAGGGTAATTTTTTGTTTTCCTACAAAATTGGTGAACGCTTTTTTGTAGAGGATAAGGGTTTATATGAGCTGAAAAATGGGAAACTAGAGTTTATTGCGGGCAGTGATTTAATTTGCAAAACCGGTGTACTTTCTATTTTACCATTTAAAGGCAATTCACTGTTAATTGGCACAGGTAAAAATGGCCTGTTTATTTACGATGGAAAATCTTTTTCAGCCTTTAATACCCTTGCAAATTCATTTTTATCGGCCTTCCAATTAAATAATGGTGTTAAAATTTTAGGTAAATACTATGCTTACGGTACAATTTTAAACGGAATTATCATTATTGACGAAAATGGTAACATCATTCAAAGAATAAATAAATCAAGCGGCTTACAAAATAATACCGTTTTAAGTTTATATGTTGATAACGAACAGAACCTTTGGGCTGGTTTAGATAATGGAATAGACCGGATAGAATTAAATTCGCCTCTCTATTTCTACCTGGATAAAACTGGTATTTTTGGCACCGTTTACTCTAGCGTAATTTTTAATAATAAAATTTACTTAGGAACAAATCAAGGTTTGTTTTACAGTGATTGGCGTAATGGAGAGCAGTTTTCGAATTTAAATTTTAAATTAATACCGAACTCCCAAGGCCAGGTTTGGGAATTAACTGTTATAGACAACCAATTATTGTGCGGCCACAACAATGGAACATTTAACGTTGTTGGCGATAAAATAGAAACCTTAACAAATTACAGCGGTGGCTGGACAATAAAGAAGCTTAACAGCAATCCAAACTTATTAATTCAAGGTACATACACTGGGCTTTTGCTTTTCAATAAAAATACAGCCGGCAAATGGCAATTTTATAAGAAAATCGCAAATTTCAATATTCCTTCCAGATATGTAGAGCAAGACCATAAAGGCGAAATATGGGTTAGCCATGCTTATAAAGGCTTGTATAAATTAAAATTAAGTGCAGATTACAGCGCCGTAATATCTAATAAATATTATGATGAAAAAAGTGGATTGCCTACCAATTATAACCTGAATTTATTTAATCTAGAAAATCAGATTGTTTTTGCAAGTGATAAAGGATTCTATACTTACGATAATATTAGCGACAAATTTTCTAAGTATAATGTTTTGAATAAGGCACTTGGTTCATTTGCAGCATCAAACAAAATTATTAACGCAGGCGCCAAAAAATATTGGTTTATAAACCATGGTAAAACGGCTTTGGCTAATTTTAGCGAGGCTGGTAAAATCTCCATCGACTCGAATAGATTTAGTGTATTAGATGGCAGAATGGTGCAGTATTATGAAAATATTAGCAAAATAAGTGAGTCTATTTATTTAATAAGTGTTGATGATGGCTTCGTTTTTTACAATGCAAATCAAAAAATTGATTTGGCGAACGCCAAAATTCTGCAAAAGGTTTTGATTAGAAGAATTGAAGATATTACAGATAAATATGCCATTATAAGTGAAAATGGCAATGATGGAAATGCTATAGAAATCAAAAATAGCAGGAACAATGTTCGGATTTCGTTCTCGCTTCCATATTTCAGAGCCGCCAAAATTAAGTTTCAGTATTATCTAGAGGGATACTCTAAAGACTGGTCTGATTGGAGCAGCGCTACTCAAAAAGATTTCACCAATTTAAGTAGTGGCACATACACTTTCAAAGTAAGGGCTAAAATTGATGATTCTTTAGTTAGTGATACTACAACTTTCGAATTTACAGTGCTACGCCCCTGGTATTTGAGTAATTTAGCCATTTTCTTTTACTTCGTGATTTTTGTTTCGGCATTAATAATGGGAAAAAAGATTTACGAAACCAAGCTTAAAAAGGATAGTCAGAAAATTACGGATAAGCTACAAGCCGAGCAGGAAGAAGTTTTAAAACTTGAAGCTGAAGCCAATGAAAGGCAAATTCATAAACTTCAAACAGAGAAACTGCAAGCCGAACTTGCCTCTAAAAATCGTGAATTAGCCAATTCGGCAATGACATTGGTTTATAAAAATGAGCTTCTTCAAAAATTAAGCGATGAACTTCTAAAACTTAAAGACGAAAACGGGAAGAAACTTGGCGACGACCAACTACGCAAAATTCAGAAGGTAATAAACGATGGAATGACCGATGAGCGGGACTGGCATCTATTCGAAAATAGCTTTAACGAAGCACACGAAAGTTTCTTTAAAAAGTTAAAAGCACAACATCCTGATTTGGTACCAAACGATTTAAAATTGTGTGCTTATTTACGTATGAATATGAGCAGTAAAGAAATGTCTTCACTTTTGAATATTACACTAAGAGGTATAGAAATCAGAAGGTATAGATTACGTAAAAAATTGAACGTTCCACACGATAAAAATCTTACTGAATTTTTAATGGAGCTTTAGTAATGAAATTTTTGCGTGTAACATGCTCTTATTGCTTCATATTAAAGCATTAAAGATGTGACTAATTCACTACATCATTACCTCTCAAATCATCACAACAACAAATTATATATCAACTGTGTATAATTTACACTACGTTTTACATTAGCAATAATATTATTGGCATTCAAGATAGTTTTTTAGCATTTTATTATTTGCTAATAAATCTATAATTTAAGATGCATAGCTGCTGATGTACTAATGTTGTAGTAATATGTTTGGGCATGTAAAAGATCTAAGACATCTTTGTTCCAAATTTTTCAACCAAATTATAAAGCATGAAAAGAATCTTTACAAAATTTTCTGTTCTGTCTCTATTTTTTTTACTTACAACTAATCTAACATTTGCGCAAAACCTAACCGTTAAAGGGACGGTAATGGACGGCGGCGATAAGTCGACAATTCCAAGCGTTAGCATTTTAGTTAAGGGTACACAAATAGCTACACAAACAGACGCATCAGGGGCATATAGCATTAGTGCTCCGCCGAATTCTACTTTAATTTTTACATTTATTGGTTACGGTACACAAGAAATTCCAGTAAATGGACGTACAACTTTAAATGTTGTGTTATCATCAGCAAACCAAGAATTAGAACAGGTTGTTGTAGTTGGTTACGGTACACAAAAGCGTAAAGACTTAACCGGTTCAATTTCTAGTGTTAACGGAGATGAATTAGCCAAAATGCCGGCTGTAAATCCGTTGGCTTCACTACAAGGTAAGGTGGCAGGTTTAACAGTTGTAAATTCCGGAGGTCCTGGTGCTCAACCTGTAATCCGTATAAGAGGTATTAGCAGTACTAATAGTGCATCTCCTTTGTATGTTGTAGATGGCTTATTGCAAGATAATATTGATTACTTAAATCCAGCGGACATCGAATCAATTGATTTATTGAGAGACGCATCATCTGCGGCAATTTACGGTTTAAGAGGTGCAAATGGTGTAATTGCTGTAACAACAAAAAGAGCGGCACGTGGCCAAACCAGGATTAATTTTAATTCAAACATTGGCGTTCAAAAAGTTATCGATAAAATTGATGTAACTGATGCCGAGGGATTTAAAAAACTATACTCTACCCAATTGACTAACATTGGAGCGGCACCATTTGATTTTTCAAACTATACCGCAAATACCGATTGGCAGAATGAAATTCTTCGCACTGCGATGATAAATACAAATAGCTTGAGTTTTAGCAATAGCGGAGAGAAATCAACAACGTTAGTTAATTTAAGTTATAACAATCAGGAAGGTGTTGTTAAATACAGTAGTTATGAAAAATATGTTCTACGCTTAAGTGAGGAAATTAAGGTAACCAATAAATTTAAAATTGGTGGAGAGATTACTGGTTTCTTGGCTAAACCAAATGGCACCGGTGTAAGTTTAAATAATGCAATTTGGGCAGCGCCCATTGTGCCAATCCAACTAAATGAAAATACTTACTATTCTATGCCATCGTTTCAAAGAGCGCAAGTGGGAAATCCAATTTCGGCTATTATGCGATCAGATAGAACATCTATTAATAAGGTTTTCCGTTTTAATGGTAGCATATTTGCAGAATTAACATTTTTGAAAGACTTCAAAATTAAATCTACCTTTTATGGCGATTTTGGTTTTAATCATTCAAGAGGATACTCAAGACCTCCATTTTTCGTTGCAAACATCGGCGAAAATGGCGCACAAACTACAATTGTTAGAGACGATCAATTCCGCTCAACAGTTAGCCAAAATCAATCAGAAACACATAGATATCAACAAGATCATACCTTAACTTACGAGAAATCATTAGAGGGTGGGCATAGAATTACCGCATTAGCCGGTTTTACATCGTTGCGTTTTGCAGGCTCAAATGTAGGCGGTAGTAGAACAGACAGTACATTAGTTGTTCCGGGAGATCCGGATTTATGGTATTTAGGTATCGTAAACGCAAATAATATATTGGCAAATAGTGGCGGTGGTAGCGAAGAAACAAACGTTGGTGCATTTGCCAGAGTAAGCTATAGTTTCAAAGATAAATATTTATTCAACGGAACCATTAGAAGAGATGGAAGCTCACGTTTTTCACCACAAAACAGATGGGGAACTTTTGGAAGTGTAGGTTTAGGCTGGGTAGCCAGCGAAGAAGCATTTTTTAAATCTAACATAAAAGGAATTGATTATTTAAAATTGCGTGCTTCGTGGGGTCGTCTTGGCAATTCTAACGGTGTTTCGCCTAATCTTTATCAACAAGGTTTATCAAATGGTTCAACAGCTGTTTTCGGTGAAAATGTTTACACGGCAATACAAAATTCTTACATTCCTGATCCAAATTTAAGATTTGAAATTGTACAGGGTTTAGATTTAGGGCTTGATTTAAAAGCCTTTAATAATCGTTTTAACGCCGAAATTAATCTATATAACAAAACAACTGATGGTATTTTAACCAGTTTCCCTCTACTTGCAGGTCAGTTACCTTACTTTACCAACTTAGGTAAAATTAATAACCGTGGTATTGAGGTAAGCTTAGGATGGAGCGATAAAATCGGAGATTTCATCTACAACCTTTCCGGAAATTTCAGTTACAATAAAAATAAAGTAGAATCTTTAGGTAATACAACCGAATTTCAGATTACTGGAAACAGTGGTGTAAACTTAACCAATTCTGGGCAATCTATTGGTTATTTTTATGGATACAAGCAAATCGGAATTTATCAAACTGCCAAAGAAATGTTAAACCAGGCACAATTTTCTAATTCTCAGCTTGGAGATATTGCTTATCAGGATACAAACGGCGATGGTGTGATTACTGCTGCCGATAGAACCTATTTAGGAACTCCATTCCCTCCATACAGTTATGGAATGAGTTTATCTTTAGGCTATAAAGGCTTTGATGCACTTATCGAAGGACAAGGTGTGGCAGGAAATAAAATCTACACTGAACGTCGTACCGCAAATTTTGCTACTCTTAATTACGAAAGCAACAGGTTAAATGCGTGGACTGGTCCTGGAACTTCAAATGTTGAACCAATTTTGGATAATACAAGAGGTAATAACTTTTTATTCAGTTCTTACTTTTTAGAGCCTGGAGATTATTTCAGACTTCGTACTGTACAATTAGGTTATACATTTGCACCAACAATGCTGAGCAAAATAGGTGCTCAGAAACTTAGAATTTATTTAAGTGGCCAAAATATCCAAACGTGGACAAAAGCAACAGGATACACCCCAGAAGCCCAAATCGGAAGTATTTTAGGTGGCGGTGCAGATAACGGAGTTTATCCGGTTCCTGCTATTTATTCGTTCGGATTGAATGTTACTTTCTAACTAAATTAAAGGCTTAAAAGATGAAAATATTCAATAATTATAAAAGAAACATTGCACTTGGCATATTGGCCATTGTTGCAGCTTCGACAAATTCGGGTTGTCAAAAATTTTTAGATACCCAAAGGCAAGGTGAATATACTGCCGATGATTACCCTTATCCGCAGGGTGGAACGCCTTATGATACTTTTTTGTTCTCTGCATATAGTGCACTAAGAGCATACAATTACATATCGGATGGTTTCATGGTTGCAACTAGCATCAGAAGTGATGATGCTGATAAAGGCAGTACGCCTACAGATGGCGGTGCCGATGTAATCGCAATGGATAACTTCCCTGCTTTAACCAACGGAAGGGTTAACACGTTATGGACAGAATATTACACCATGATTAATAGATGTAATACCATTATCGACCAAATTTATAATAACCCGGATATTATAGCTAATGACCAGCAAAAAATTCAGGCTGAAGCAGAGGCTAGATTTCTACGTGGATATTCATATTTCTTCCTCGTTAGAGCCTATGGCAGAGTTCCAAAAATTGATAAAGTTTTGGATGTAACTTCAAACATAGCTCAGAGTAGCCCGGAAGTAATTTATGCTTTGGTAGAATCCGACATGCAATTTGCAGCGGCAAATTTACCCTTGAGCTGGCCAAGTAAATTCATCGGTCGCCCTACGAAAGGTTCGGCAAATGGCATTTTAGCCAAAGCTTATCTTTACCAAAAAAAATGGGGTATGGCGATGTCTGCAGCCAGTCAGGTTATGAATTCAGGGCAATACGATTTAAGCGTATCTTATAATGACATCTTCAGCGAAAAAGGTGAAAATAGTAGAGAATCCGTATTTGAAATTCAAGCAACTGCGAGTGCAACAGTCCAAACTGCCAATGGTGTACAATATGCAAGTATTCAGGGCACAAGAGGAAATACTACCGAATGGAACAGAGGTTGGGGCTGGAACTCACCAAGTGCCGCTCTGGAAGCAGCTTATGAGGCCAACGACCCTAGAAAAGCCAGAACAATCCTTTACAGCAGTATTGCAGGTAAAGATAACTTTACTTTATATGGTCAAAAAGCGCCGCTTTATCCAAGCGAAGTGCCAAATTTAAAATACAACCATAAAGTTTTAGTGAATCCAACTTACATTGCTGCATATAATAACCGTGGTGGTTGGTGGATGAATGTTAGAATTCTTCGCTATGCGGATATCGTTTTAATGTTTGCAGAAGCTGCAAACGAAGTTGGTGGAGCAGCAAATACAACTTTAGCCCTAGATGCATTGAATAGCATTAGAACAAGAGCAAGAATTGGCGCACCGGCAGGCACATTGCCAAACATAACTACAACTGATCAAAATGCATTGAGAAATGCAATCAGACAAGAAAGAAGGATTGAATTAGCTATGGAACATGAGCGCTTTTTTGATATTGTACGTTGGGGAATTGATGCTGAAGCGATGCAAGCCGCAGGCAAAACAAGTTATAATCCTAATAGAGATAGATTGTTACCCATACCGCAACAGCAAATTGATTTAAGTAAAGGTGTATTAACTCAAAATAACGGTTACTAATTTATATAAAAATGAAAAGATCAAAAATATATAAGTTGAGATATTTATTGGCTTTTATACCAGTTCTCTCCTTATTTTCATCTTGTGAGAAAGATGGAAATCCAAATAATTTACCTGAATTAGATCCCAATGATTATGCTGGCACGGTTGGAGGCTTCAAAACATCAGATGAAATACTTAAAGATAATTTAGTTGCATATTTTAGTTTTGATGATACCTACAATGAAAAACTAACAAATACAGCACCAACTTCTAAAACCGGAGATTCGTTTGTGGACGGTTTTAAAGGTAAAGCATTGAATTTAAATGCAGGTTACCTTTATTACGCCACTCAATTTGCTGCCTTTAAGCAAGAAGCTTTTAAAAGCTTTACCATTAGCCAATGGATACAAATATCAAACAATGGATCCAAAAGAACGATGTTAACACAGTTTGCTCGTCCCGGTATTTTTGATGGAAATTTAGACATTAGGTTAAACACAAACAGTTATCCGGCAAGCAACATTGATGTACTTAAAGTTGGCCCAAGATTCTCAACAATCGGTGGTGGTTCTCAAGATAATCTGAACGCAACTAAAACACCAAAAATTGGACCCGGAAATTGGGTTCATTTAGTTTTAAGTTATAATGGCTTAACAGGAAGATTCAATATTTTAACCAATGGTGAAAACATCGGCAGCTATTCTGATAGAGGAACTGGAAATAACTTATTTAAATCGAACGAGCCAAATGAATTAATTATTGGGGCAAATTATAACCTCATTCCTGGTAAATCTGTAAGCACAAATACAGAATATGGCTTAATGACTGGCAAGATAGATGAAGTAAAAATCTATAATGCTTTTATGCCTGACGCAGTTGTTAAAGCAATGTATGATTTAACCGTTGCCGGAAAATAATTTACAGATAATCTTTTTTAATGGGAATCTAAAAAAATAGATTCCCATTTTTTCTAAGACATGTAGATTTGTTAAGTATTTATTCCTGTATGCTATACAAGTTAAACATGGTTGCTAAACTTTGTTTACAACCGTACCGGGAACGATTGCATTTAACAACATTTTTATTACATAACCATTTCACATCACTACATCATTACCTCTCAAAAGCATTTTTCTACATCACAAAAACACTTCGTGTACTTTTTACACTTGTGTAGGTTTAATTTATCAGTTTCCATTTTAAAAACTGTGTTTTTAGCCTGTTTTCGTATTTGGTATTCATTTTTGAGATAGTATTCTTTTCATGTTGATGTACTAATGTTGAGGTAGAAACACTTGCACAAGCAAAAAAACAACCTCACATTTATCTTAACAATTAAACTAAATTTTAATAAAGCATGAAAAGAATCTTTACAAGAATTTCTGTTCTGGCCGTATTTTGTTTACTCGCAATTAACGTAGCATTTGCGCAAAACATTACTGTAAAAGGTATAGTGAGAGATGGAGGTGATAAAACGACCATCCCTAGCGTAAGCGTATTAGTTAAAGGGACAACAATTGGTACACAAACAGATGCATCGGGAGCGTATAGCATTAGCGCACCAGCAAACGCAACATTAGTATTCCAATACTTAGGTTACACCTCACAAGAAGTTGCTGTTGGTAACCGTACTACAGTAAATGTAGAATTACAATCATCATCACAGCAATTAGAGCAGGTAGTTGTTGTTGGTTATGGTACTCAAAGAAAAGTAGATGTTACCGGTTCAGTAGCGACCGTAAAAGGAGAGGAAATCTCTAAACAAGCATCAGTAAACCCAATTAGTGCATTACAAGGTAAAGTTGCCGGTGTAAACATCACCAATTCTGGTGCACCTGGTTCATCTCCAAAAATCACAATTCGTGGTACGGGTACTATTTATGGTAACACCGGTGTTTTATACGTAGTAGATGGAGTTTGGTATGATGATGTTACTTTCTTAAACCCTAGCGACATTGAAAGTACAAGTATTTTAAAAGATGCATCGTCACAATCGATTTATGGTATCAGAGCGGCGAATGGAGTTGTTTTAATCACTACAAACAGAGGTAAAAAAGGCGAAGCAACTATTAGCTATAATGGTTCTGTAGGTTTTAAAGCTGTAACTAACCAGGTCGAAATGGCAAATGCATCTGAGTATGCAACGCTTATCAACGAATTATCAGCAATTAATGGTGCTAACCCGTTATTTTCTAATCCGGCATCATTCGGTACTGGAACAAACTGGTATAATCAGGTTTTAAGAAACGCATTACAAACCAATCATCAGATTTCGGTTAATGGTGGCGCAGAAAAAACAACTTACAATTTCTCTTTAGGTTATACCAAAGAAGATGGTATTGTTAAAACAGAAGGATGGGAACGTTACACCGCTAAATTATCAAACGACTTCCAAATCTTAAAGCCATTAAAAGTTGGTTATACAGTATCTGGTACAGCAATAAGCTCAAGAGATAAAGATGATGGCATTTTTCGCCAGCTTTATGCAGCAGGCCCGGTAGTTCCGGTTTATTATGCTGATGGTAGTTATGGTGATGCGAATGATTTTAGCTTAGGTGGTGGTAACAACTTCAATCCACAAGTTACAATCGATTATTTTAATCAAATATCAAGAAACTATCGTATTACAGGTAATGTTTATGCAGAATTAAACTTCGCTAAAAACTTCACATTTAGAACAAGTGCAGGTGGTGATTTTGGTCAGAACGAGGTTAGAGGTTACACACCTTTATACGCTGCAACTCAGGGTCAACGTACTACACAAAGTACATTAAGAGTTAACAGAAACGAAACCAGAAACTGGATTTTAGAAAATACATTAACCTACAAAAACACTTTTGGCGAGCATAATTTAACGGTTTTAGCTGGACAAACCGCTCAAAGAAGAAAATCTTTCTTTACAAATGCAACTGCATTTGATGTGCCTTACACCAGTGATGGTGATTTATATCTATCATTAGGAACTGCAGCAACGCGTACTATTGTTGATGGTGGTAGCTTAGGTACTTCTGCATCATATTTCGGACGTGTTAATTATTCATTTAAAGATCGTTATTTATTAAACGCTACTTTACGTGCTGATGCTGCCTCGCAATTTTATGGCGGTGGAGACCTTTGGGGTTATTTCCCTTCAATTGGTGCGGGTTGGGTTCTAAGTAGTGAAGACTTCATGAAAGACCAAAAGGTTTTCAATTACTTAAAATTAAAAGGTTCTTGGGGTAAAGTTGGTAACGCAGGTGTACCAGTAAATCCAACTACTTTAACGGTTAGCCAAGGCGGAAGTTTAGTAGCCTTTTACAATGGTGTAGGTTACACAGGTGCAAGTATCGATATGATTGTTCCTACCTTCTTAAACTGGGAAAGAACTGTTGGTACTGATATTGGTTTAGAAGCTAGATTTTTGGATAACCGTTTAAGCATCGAAACTGGTGTTTACAACAAGAAAACGCAACAGGCAATCTTCGGTATTCCGGTATTTTCATCTCTTGGTACATCATCAGGAAGATTAATTGGAAACCAGGCAGATATCCAAAACCGTGGTTTCGAGTTTTTAGGAACTTGGTCTGATAAAACTGCTGGTGGTTTGAGGTATTCAGTTAGCGGTAACATTGGTATCAATAACAACAAAATTTTATCTGTTGTAACTGGTAAAAACCCAATTTATGATGGTGGAGCTGGTATCGCAAATGGTGCTCTAGCAACATACACTGTAGAAGGTGGACCAATTGGTGCATTTTACGGTTATGATGTAGCAGGAATTTTCCAGACTACTGCAGAAGCTTCTTCTTCAGCTCAACCACTTGCTAAACCAGGAGATTTTAAATATGTTGACCAAAATGGTGATGGTATTATCGATGGAAAAGACCGCGTTGTTTTAGGTAATCCAAACCCTAAATTTAATTACGGAATAAGTACAAGCTTTGATTATAAAAACTTCGATTTCTCATTCGATGTTCAAGGTGTAGCTGGTGTTGATGTTTACAACGCAAACTTAGCTTACCGTTTCGGTAACGAGAACTTTAGCAAAGATTTCTATGATAACAGATGGCGTGGTGCTGGTACATCTAATACCTACCCTTCTGTAAGTATTGGTTCTACAGCTAATGCAGCTCCAAACTCATTCTATGTTGAAGATGGTTCATACATCCGTTTAAGAAATGTACAATTAGGTTATTCATTACCTTCTTCATTAATGAATAAATGGAAAACACAAAGAGTTAGATTTTTCGTTGATGCTCAAAACGCAATTAACTTATTTGGCTACAGAGGATTTACACCAGAAATTGGTGGTAACCCAGGTAGTTCAGGTATAGATGCAAGTGTTTACCCACTATCTGCAACTTATAGATTAGGTCTTCAAGTTACTTTCTAATTAATAAAGCGATGAAATTAAATTATAAAAATACTTATATACAAAAAATTGGAGTGATTGCAATTTGCTCTAGTCTTTTTGCTTTGCCTGCATGTAAAAAAAGCTTTTTAGATGTAGAACCGCAGGCACAACAACCAGCAGTATCTTTCTGGAAAACTCAGGAAGATGCCACTAAAGGGGTTAATGCTATTTATGCTAACCTTAGAAGCTGGGAAAACACCGCTTTTCCGGCCTTGGCTGTAGAGAGCATTGGTGGCGATGACGCTGAAAAAGGTAGCTCTGCAAATGATGCCAGTTATTTAAACAGTTTTGATAATTATACGGTAACATCTACTGAAGGCCAATTATTAGGCTTTTGGACTGGTCAGTATAAAAACATCAACTATTGTAACCAGGTTTTAGATAACGTTCCAAACATTTCGATGGATGCGAACTTAAAATCACGTTATTTAGCTGAAGCAAAATTTGTTCGTGCTTATTCTTATTTCAGATTAGTAAGAGCATTTGGCGATGTGCCATTGCGTTTAAACGTTGCAAAAGATGTTAGTGAATATAACATTCCAAGAACACCTAAGGCACAAATTTATGCAGCTATCGAAAAAGATTTAGCTGATGCTGCTGCTGCATTACCTCAAGCGTATGCTTCTGCAGATATTGGTCGTGCTACAAAAGGTGCTGCAATGGCTTTAAATGCTAAAGTTGCAATGTATCAAGGCAAATGGGATCAGGTTTTAAGCCTAACAAATTCAGTAATGGGTATGGGTTACAATTTAGTTCCGAATTTTGAGCAAGGTTTCCGTTTAAACAACGAAAACAGCGTAGAGTCTGTATTTGAAATTCAATGCGAAATTATTCCTTCAATTGCAGGTTCTGCAACTTCACAGTATAGCCAAGTGCAAGGTGTTAGGGGTTCTGTTGGGGGTTGGGGTTTTAACGTTCCAACAGCTACTTTAGCAGCTGCCTTTGAAACTGGTGACCCAAGAAGAGATGCAACAATCATTTTTAGAGGCGAAACTACTCCACAAGGTGATGCGATTGCGGCAACTGGCGATAATCCAATGTACAACCAGAAATCTTATGTTCCGTTTAACTTAATCATTACCGGTTTTAACGAAGGTGCCCAGCAAAATGTTAGGGTAATCCGCTTTGCTGATGTATTATTAATGAATGCTGAAGCAGCTAATGAAACTAATAATGCAGCCTTAGCCAGAACATCTTTAAACCGTGTACGTGCAAGAGCAAGAAATGGCGCTGCAGGTATTCTTCCTGATGTAACTACTTCTGATAAGGAAACATTACGCCAGGCAATTTGGAAAGAAAGACAAGTAGAATTGGCAATGGAATCTGATCGTTATTTTGATGTAATCCGTCAGGGTCGTGGTACAGCTGTATTCGGACCAAAAGGTTGGAAAGCTGGCAAAAATGAAGTTTGGCCAATTCCATCAAACGAGATTGATATCAGCGTAGGTGTGTTAACACAAAATCCAGGTTATTAATTGTTTATTTCAATAAAAATGAAAACAAAATATTTCTTATTAATGGCAGCTGTAACCCTGGGGTTATCATCTTGCCAAAAAGAATTTGACCCATCTAGCTATGCTCCGGCATTAAACATTGGTGGTTTCACAAGTTCTAAACAGATTGGTGCTGCAAATTTAGTTGCATACTGGGCTTTCGATGGCAGTTTAATTGATAGCGTATCAAACACAGCAGGAACAAATACAGGTACAAGTTTTGGTGTGGGTGTTAAAGGTAAATCATTACAAGGTGCTACAGATAGCTATTTCTTGAGTGTGCCATCTACTAAAGTAACTGGTTTAAAAAGCTTTACCATTACAGAGTGGGTAAATACACCTGCTCCATCAAACGGTATCATTGGCCTTTTCAGCCTTTCTAATAAATCTCAGTTTTGGGGAAATTTAGAAGTGTTTATCGAAAATGGTAGTACAAATGATAATGCAACATTAAAATTTGTATTTACAAACAATGGCACTGGCGATAAAACTTATACAGTAAGTAACGTTGTAAACTTCTTTGGTAAATGGAATGCATTGGCATTTTCTTATGATGAAGCAACAGCTACTATTAAGGTTTTTGTGAATGGCTCTAGGGTTAGCGTTGGTAAAATTGATGGATTAAGTGGTCCGTTAAACTTTGTTAACTCCGGCAACCTGGTTTTCGGAACTACACAGTTCATGACTACGCCAAGCCAAACAACAAGCCACGGTAAAGAACCTTGGGCTAGCTATTTAACAGGTAAGTTAGATGAAGTTAAGATTTTCAATAAAGTATTAACTGAAGAAGAAGTTGGATACCTTGCTAAGTTAGAAGGTAGAGGTAAATAATCTTACCAACTCAAATATTAAGGCAATAAACAATTAAGGGTTGCCAATTGGCAACCCTTTTTAATTACATGTAATGATAAAAGTATATCCATTAATTCTAATTATCTCTCTTTTCTTCTTTGCATGCAAAAAAGGCAGCACACCTGCTCCTATTGATCCGGTAGTACCACCAACCTCTTTCTCTTTTTCAGATTTAAAAGTAAACGGAACATTTACAGGTTTTACTTATTATGGATTAAACAATATCCCGGTTGTAAAACTCACATTTTCATCCCCAATTAATCTCTCTTCCATCAACGGAAACATAACATTAACAGATGCAGCAGGAACAATTACTGCATTTACCTCAACTTTAGAAAACAATGATAATACTGTTGTAATTACACCTTCCGTAGGATTACAACCGATTACAAAATATACATTAACTGCAAGCACAAATTTACTATCAAAAGCAGCCACAAAATTACAAAGCAACGTTACCGTTAATTTAATTACCGCGGTTGACGATGCAGATAAATTTCCTCGCATAAGCGATGAAGAATTGTTAACACTGGTTCAAAAGCAAACCTTTAAATATTTCTGGGATTTTGGCCACCCAAATAGTGGTTTAGCAAGAGAACGAAATACAGCCGGAAACACCGTAACTTCTGGAGGTTCAGGATTTGGCATAATGGCCCTAGTTACGGGTGTAAACAGAAATTTTATCAGCAGAGCTGAAGGATTAGCAAGAATGCAGAAAATTGTTGCTTTCTTGAAAACCGCAGAACGTTTCCACGGGGCTTACCCACATTGGCTTGATGGAAATACTGGTAAAGTTATTCCATTTAGTACAAAAGATAATGGTGGCGACTTAGTCGAAACTTCATTTTTAATGGCTGGATTAATTACAGCCCGCCAATATTTTAATGGCGCCGATGCAAATGAAACTACCTTAAGAGCAGACATTAATGCAATCTACAATGGTGTAGAATGGAGTTGGTATCGTAGAGATAACAGCAATACACTTTATTGGCATTGGAGTCCAAACTACAACTGGGACATGAACCTTCCGATTAAAGGCTGGAATGAGTGCCTAATTACCTACGTTATGGCTTCTGCATCTACAACTTACAATGTTCCAAAAACGGTTTATGATAATGGTTGGGCGCAAAATGGTGCAATGAGAAATGGTAATACTTATTATGGCGTTCAGTTACCTTTAGGCCCACCAAGTGGTGGCCCACTTTTCTTCTCTCATTATTCTTTCCTTGGGATAAACCCCAAAGGCTTAACCGATGCTTATGCCAATTACGAAACACAAACCAAGGCACATGCTCAAATCAATTATAACTATTGCAAAGCAAATCCGATAGGATATTATGGCTACAGTGAAAATTGTTGGGGCTTAACAGCAAGTGATATTAGTGGAGGTTATACGGCCAGTTCACCTACTAACGACGTTGGTGTAATTGCGCCAACCGCAGCACTTTCATCATTTCCGTATACACCAAACGAATCAATGGCTGCTTTAAAATATTTCTATTATAAATTGGGTAATAAAACCTGGGGAGATTATGGTTTTTATGATGCTTTCTCTTTGAAAGACCAATGGTTCGCATCCTCAACCTTAGCCATTGATCAGGGCCCGATAATCGTAATGATTGAAAACTACCGTACAAATTTAATTTGGAATCTGTTTATGAGCGCACCCGAGGTTAAAGCGGGTATGCGAAATCTGGGTTTCTCTAGTCCAAATCTATAATACATCTCTACCTTGATGAAATTTACACTAAAAACATTTTTAATTATTCTAATCGGCGCAAGTAGCCAAATTACTGCTTGTGCCCAATCTTTCGAGAGCATAAAAGCAGCACCTGCAATTAAGAAAAATCTAACTGATGATCAATTGCTGGATGTTGTGCAAAAACAAACCTTCCAATATTTTTGGGATGGTGCAGAACCTAATTCGGGAGCTGGCAGAGAAAGATATCATGAAGACAACATCTACCCTGAGAATGATAAAAGTACCGTTGCAACTGGCGCTACAGGCTTTGGATTAATGGCAATCTTGAGCGGAATAGATAGAGGTTATGTGACCAAAAAAGATGGTTTGGCACGTTTAAATAAAATCTTAAATTTTCTGGAAAAGGCAGATCGCTTTCATGGCGCATGGCCACATTGGATTTATGGTGAAACCGGAAAGGTTCGTCCGTTTGGAAGAAAAGACAATGGCGGCGATTTAGTAGAAACTTCTTTTGTTGCACAGGCTTTAATCTGCATCAATCAATATTATAAAAAAGGAACAACTGCAGAGAAGGCTTTGGCTAAAAAAGCTGATGAACTTTGGCGTGGTATAGATTTTAATTGGTACCGTAACGGAGGACAAAATGTACTTTACTGGCATTGGTCGCCCGAATATAGGTGGGAAATGAATTTTCCTGTTAAAGGTTATAACGAGTGTTTGATTATGTATGTTCTAGCCGCTTCCTCTCCTACTCATACTGTTCCGGCTTCAGTTTATCACGAAGGTTGGGCTCGAAAAGGAGAAATTAAAGCAAATTTTGAATTATACGGCCATCCGTTTACAATGGATTATCAAGGTCAAAAAAATTCTGTAGGGCCACTGTTTTGGGCACATTATTCATATTTAGGTTTAAACCCGAAAGGCTTAAAAGATCGTTATGCAGATTATTGGCAAAATAACGTAAATCATACATTAGCCATTCACGATTATTGCGTAAAAAACCCAAAGGGCTTTAAAGGATACGGTGAAAACAATTGGGGATTAACAGCAAGTTATTCTGTTAAAGGTTATGCAGCTCATAATCCGCAGGAAGATTTTGGCGTAATTTCTCCAACGGCTGCAATTTCATCTATTCCTTACACACCTAAAGAGTCCATCAAAGTTATCAGACATCTTTATGAGAATTTAGGCGATAAAGTTTGGGGAAAATATGGTTTTTATGATGCTTTTTCAGAAACTGATAATTGGTACCCAAAACGCTATTTAGGCATAGACCAAGGACCAATGGTGGTTATGATTGAAAACTATCGCTCTGGTTTGTTATGGAAGTTATTTATGAGCAGCCCTGATGTTAAGAAAGGCCTGGTTAAATTGGATTTTAAAAGCCCTGGATTAAAATAGATCGTCATTGCGAGGCACGAAGCAATCTCTTTCTTCTGAGATTGCTTCGTGCCTCGCAATGACGTAATTACTTTAACTATGAAGAAAACCATACTAACATTTTTCCTTATCACCATTGTTTTTACGGCGTTTGCGCAGAAGCAAAAAACATACTGTAATCCAATCAACGTAGATTATGGCTACACGCCTTTCGAATCTTTTACAGAATGGGGCCGGCATCGGGCAACTGCAGACCCGGTTATAGTTAATTACAAAGGCGAATATTTGTTATTCAGCACAAACCAGTGGGGCTATTGGCACAGTTCAGACATGCTAAACTGGAAATTTATAGAACGTAAGTTTCTTCGCCCATGGAATAAAACCAAAGATGAACTTTGCGCTCCCGGCGTTGGCATAATAGGCGATACAGTTGTAGTTTTTGGAAGTACTTACACTAAAAATTTCACCTTGTGGGGAAGTACCGATCCATTAGGCAATAAATGGTTTCCTTTGGTCGATTCACTTGAAATTGGCGGATGGGACCCTGCGTTTTTTACTGATGACGATGGCAAATTTTACATGTACAATGGCAGCAGTAATAATTACCCAATGTATGGCGTAGAGTTAGATAGAAAAACATTTAAACCAATAGGTACACGCATGCCAATGTATTTACTGCAAAGCTGGAGATATGGATGGCAACGTTTCGGTGAATACATGGATGATACTTTTCTCGATCCTTTTGCAGAAGGCGCATGGATGACCAAGCACAACGGAAAATATTATTTTCAATATGGTGCACCCGGAACAGAATTTAGTGGGTATTCGGATGGTGTTGTTGTGGGTACAAAGCCCTTGTTTTACGATAGCCCATTTACACCACAATCCGACCCTTTGAGTTATAAAGGTGGTGGATTTTCTCGAGGCGCTGGTCATGGTGCAACCTTTCAAGATAACAACAAACAGTATTGGCACATTTCTACCAGCATAATTTGCGTTAAAAATACCTGGGAAAGAAGAATGGGTATTTGGCCTACAGGTTTCGATAAAGACGATGTGATGTGGACAAATACTGCCTTTGGCGATTATCCGCTATATCTGCCATCTGAAAGAAAAGAAGGCGGACCAGCCGGACCGGGGTGGATGCTGATTAATTATAAAAAACCAGTTACGGTTTCATCAACATTGGGTTCATTTAATGCAAATAACGCTGTCGATGAAAGTATAAAAACCTATTGGAGTGCAAAAACATCCAACAACGGAGAATGGATTCAAACCGATTTAGGAAGTTTAGCTACGGTAAATGCCATTCAGATAAATTATGCAGATCAGGATGCTGAATTTTTGGGCAAACAAATAGGCATCTTCCATCAATATAAAATTTTATCGTCTGTTGATGGAAAAAATTG
Organism: Pedobacter sp. Leaf132; assembly: GCF_920984695.1. Lineage (NCBI taxonomy): Bacteria > Pseudomonadati > Bacteroidota > Sphingobacteriia > Sphingobacteriales > Sphingobacteriaceae > Pedobacter > Pedobacter sp. Leaf132. The sequence goes on from NZ_CAKLBO010000006.1 coordinate 125,162, forward strand.
GACAACCCTTGTAGATAAAAGCCAAAATAAAACTGATGTTCCGCATGATTACATCGAGCTAGAAAAACCTGTAAAAACAAGATTTATAAAAATGGTAAATATCCACATGCCTACCGGAAAATTTGCAATAAGTGGTTTAAGAGTATTTGGAAACGGTAACGGACAAAAACCTGATGCTGTTAAAAATTTAATTGTTTTAAGAACCGAAAAAGATAAGCGTAGTGCATACATCAAATGGCAGCCAGTTGATAATGCTTTTGCCTATAATTTGTATTATGGTACAGCGCCAGATAAGCTTTACAACTGCATTATGATACACGATTTTAATGAGCATTGGTTTAAAGCAATGGATAGTCAAAAAGCATATTATTTCTCAATTGAAGCGATAAATGAAAATGGTGTATCATCAAAAACTGATGTTAAAAAAGTAGAATAGTAAAAGAATAACACACAATATAATGAGAAAAGCGAACCTCCTGTTTAGTTTAATTTTTGCTTTGGCAATGAATAGTTTTGCCCAAACAAAAAAGCCAGTTCCTGCTGATGAAGCAAAAATGAATGCCTTTATCAACAATTTAATGGCGAAGATGACGATTGATGAAAAGATCGGCCAATTAAATTTACCTAGTTCGGGAGATATAACCACCGGGCAAGCCAATAGTAGCGATATCGGTAAAAAAATCAGAAATGGCGAAGTTGGTGGTTTATTCAACATTAAAGGGGTTGATAAAATCGCAGCTGTTCAAAAAGTTGCGGTTGAAGAGAGCAGACTAAAAATTCCATTACTTTTTGGAATGGATGTTATCCACGGTTACAATACAGTTTTTCCTATTCCTTTGGGTATGAGCGCAACCTGGGATATGTATGCGGTAGAAAAATCGGCAAGAATTGCAGCAGTTGAAGCAAGCGCAAGTGGCATCAACTGGACCTTCTCTCCTATGGTAGATATTTCCCGCGATCCACGTTGGGGCCGCATTTCAGAAGGTAACGGAGAGGATGCTTATTTAGGCTCGGCTATTGCAAAAGCAATGGTTAAAGGTTACCAGGGCGATTTAAAAGCTAACAATCAAATCTTAGCCTGCGTAAAACATTATGCGCTTTATGGTGCTGCAGAAGCGGGTAGAGATTACAACACTACCGATATGAGCAAAGTTAGAATGTATAACGAATATTTACCGCCATATAAGGCAGCTGTAGATGCAGGCGCAGCTAGTATCATGGCATCATTTAACGAAGTTGATGGCATACCGGCAACAGGTAGTAAATGGTTAATGACCGAGGTTTTACGCAACCAATGGGGCTTTAAAGGCTTCGTGGTTACAGATTATACCGGCATACCTGAAATGATTGCGCATGGTATGGGAGACTTGCAAACCGTTTCGGCTTTAGCGCTAAATGCAGGCGTTGACATGGATATGGTTGGCGAAGGGTTTTTAGGCACTTTGAAAAAATCATTAGCAGAGAAAAAAGTGAATATCGGGCAAATTAACAATGCTTGTCGCTTAATTCTTCAGGCAAAATATAAACTTGGTTTGTTCGAAAATCCATATAAATTTTGCGATGCTAAAAGAGCTGAAACAGAAGTTTTCACACCACAAAACCGTCAGGCGGCAAGAGAAATTGCTGCAGAAAGTTTTGTATTGTTAAAAAATCAAAATAATGTTTTGCCATTAAAAAAATCAGGAACCATAGGTTTAGTTGGTCCATTGGTTGATAATACAGCAAACATGTACGGAACATGGAGTGTTGCTGCACTTTTTGATAAATCGGTAACCGTTTTACAGGGAATGAAGAATGCATTAGGCGAAAATGCAAAGATTTTAACCGCACGTGGTTCTAATTTCCTGGCAGATTCTGTGGCAGAACATCGTTACGTAAACATTCATAATAAAACTTACACCCGCGATGCTAGAACTGAAGAAGAATTGATTAAAGAAGCAGTTAATGTTGCAAAAAAATCGGATGTAGTTGTAGCGGTTTTAGGAGAAGGTTCTGAATTTAGCGGCGAAAGCAGTAGCGTAACGGATATTCAAATTCCTGAAACGCAAAAAAACTTGCTTAAAGAACTAGCAAAAACAGGCAAACCGATTGTTTTGGTTTTATTTACCGGCCGCCCCTTAGCATTGAAGTGGGAAAACGAAAATATCCCTGCAATTTTAAATGTTTGGTTTCCGGGTAGCGAAGCTGGAAATGCAATTGCCGATGTTCTTTTTGGTGATGTTAATCCATCAGGTAAATTAAGTGCTACCTTTCCACAAAACGTTGGTCAGGTTCCAATTTTTTATGCACACAAAAATACTGGTCGCCCATTGGCAGAAGGTAAATGGTTCGAAAAATTTCGTTCAAATTATTTAGATGTAAGTAACGATCCGCTATATCCTTTCGGTTATGGTTTAAGCTATACAACCTTTACTTACGGCGATATTAAACTTAGCTCAAACACACTTACAAAAGGCAAAAGTATTACCGCTACAATCCCGGTAACCAATAATGGTGCTGTTGGTGGTAAAGAAGTTGTGCAACTTTACACTCAAGATTTAGTTGGAAGCATTACGCGTCCGGTTAAAGAATTAAAGGGTTTTCAAAAAATATATTTAAAAGCCGGCGAAACCAAAAATGTAACGTTTAGCATAAGCGAAAATGATTTGAAATTTTATAATTCTGATTTGAAATTCGTTGCAGAACCAGGAGATTTTAAATTATTTATTGGTACAAATTCCAAAGATGTTAAAGAAACTTCTTTCTCGTTAAAATAGATTAAAAAATGGTTAGTTAAACCCCGGGCTGTTGCGAAATAGCCGGGGTTTTTTAATTTTGTTATATGAAGAATATCATTTTGGCATTTTGCCTTTCATTTTTCGTATTCACAGTTAAGGCGCAAGATTTAATTAAATACGATAGCGGTAATTTTATAAAAGGAAAAGACTCCATTTCTTACAGAATCCTTTTCCCCGAAAATTTTAATGCCACGCAAAAATACCCTGTTCTTTTTGTTTTACACGGGCGTGGAGAAAGTGGAAACGATAACGAAAAACAATTAACCCATGGAGCTAAGCTATTTCTTAAAGATGAAGTAAGAAAAAATTTTCCGGCAATTATTGTATTTCCACAGTGTGCAGCAGATAGTTATTGGGCAAATGTTAATATCACTACTGATGATAAAGGCAAACGAAATTTCAGTTTTTTAGAAGGTGGCAAACCCACAAAAGCCATGCATGCATTGCAAAATATGGTTAAAAATTTTCTTAAAAAGCCTTTCGTAAATAAGCAACAGGTTTACGTTGGTGGTTTATCAATGGGTGGAATGGGAACGTTTGAGTTACTGAGAAGACAGCGCAAAATATTTGCAGCAGCTTTTGCAATTTGTGGAGGCGATAACACCAATAATATAAAAAACTATCAAAATATTCCGCTTTGGATATTCCACGGAGCGAAAGACGATGTTGTTCCCCCCGAATTTTCGATGGCAATTGCCGAACGCTTAAAATCCGTTGGAAAGGAAGTGAAATTTACATTATATCCAAATGCAAATCACAATAGTTGGAATAGCGCCTTTGCAGAGCCGCAGCTCTTGCCTTGGTTGTTTTCTCATAAAAAACAATAATCAAAGGCCATTTTAGTAAGTTAGAACCTTCCAAACTACCTTTAAATAAAATTTAGAAAAGCAATTTAAGTGCTTATCGGTATCGAAAGCCCTGCCATCCGCTTTACTGGCCTCATAAAAATTCGGCTGCGTGTTCGCTCCTGTCAGGTTTAAATTACTTAGGTAAACCTAAATAAATAGACCCGACATAAATGTAAAGCCCGGAGCCCGATTTTTCTTCGGGCGAGGACTTGCAATGTTGGCGGGACTACCGAAACCAATAAGCATTGAACCTGCTCTTCAAAAAAACAAAAAAGGCTTGAAGAAATAAATCTTCAAGCCTTTTTTTTGCGAATTGTATGTAGTGCTACTCTGCCATATTATGATATACCGCCTGCACATCATCATCCTCTTCCAACTTATCAATAAGTTTTAAAACATCTGCGGCTTGTTCTTCGGTAACTTCGTGGTGCGAAAGTGCAATACGCTCTAATTTTGAGCTTTTCAACTCAACACCTTTTTCTTCCAAAGCCTTCTGTAAAGTTCCAAAACTTTCAAAAGCACCCTGAGCCACAATAACATCGTTGCCTTCTTCATCGGCTTCAACATAAAGTTCTTCTAAGCCTGCATCAATTAGTTCAAATTCTAATTCTTCCAAATCAACCTGTTCTGCAGTTGTAAAACGAAAAATAGATTTGCGGTTAAAAACGAAATCCAGCGAACCGGTTTTGCCTAAAGAACCATCCGTTTTGTTAAAATAACTACGCACATTTGCTACGGTACGGTTTGTATTATCGGTTGCGGTTTCAATTAAAACGGCAACACCGTGTGGCGCATAACCTTCGTAAACAATTTCTTCGTAGTTGGCTAAAGATTTATCAGAAGCACGTTTAATTGCCGCTTCTACCCTATCTTTTGGCATATTTACAGCCTTCGCATTTTGCATGGCTGTACGTAAACGAGAATTGGTTTCAGGATTCGGACCCGATTCTTTAACAGCCATTACAATATCTTTACCAATACGGGTAAATTGTACAGCCATTTTAGACCAACGTTTAAATTTTCTCTCTTTTCTAAATTCGAATGCTCTTCCCATTTTTTAGTATCAAGTATTTAGTATCGAGTATCAAGACCGGGTAGACTTCCCTAAACCTTAAACCGTTTACCTTATTTTTTTTATTTTGCTTTAGTTTCTTAGCTTTTTGCTTTAAACTTTTAGCTTTTCTTTAAATTATTTAACATATCAATTGTGAGTTTCGATAAATCGTACTCAGGTTTCCAGTTCCAATCTTTATTAGCTACGCTATCATCAATAGAACGTGGCCAGCTATCAGCAATTTGCTGACGGGGATCTTTATCGCTGTAAGTTAATTTAAAATCCGGAATATGTTTCCTGATTTCTGACGCTAAAATTTCTGGTGTAAAACTTACGCCACCAAAATTATAACTGCTTCTTACAGAAATTTTATCTGCTGGTGCATCCATTAATTCAATTGTGCCACGAATGGCATCGTCCATATACATCATCGGTAATTCAGAACCTGCGTTTAAAAAGCTTTGGTAACTTCCTTTTTTCAAAGCCTCATGAAAAATGTGTATGGCATAATCGGTTGTTCCACCACCTGGAGCGGCTTTCCAGCTTATTAAGCCAGGGTAACGGATGCTTCGAACATCTAAACCATATTTCTGGTTGTAGTATTCGCACCAACGCTCTCCGGCAAGTTTACTGATACCATAAACCGTATTTGGGTCCATGGTGCAATACTGCGGTGTATTATCTTTCGGCGAATTTGGACCAAAAACAGCAATAGAGCTTGGCCAGTAAACCTTTGCAGTTTTATATTCAAGTGCTAAATCCAAAACATTTAGCAAGCCATTCATATTTAAATCCCAGGCAAGTTTAGGATTTTGCTCGCCTGTGGCTGATAATAAAGCTGCCAACAAATAAACCTGCGTTGGCTTATATTTTTGGAAAATGCCTTTTATTATTTCCTTATCGAGCACGTTTACAAATTCGAAAGGCGCTGAATTTTTTATATCGTAATCTGGTCGGCGAATATCACATGCTACAACATGGTCATCGCCGTATATTTTACGTAAAGTAGTTACCAACTCGGTACCAATTTGCCCATTTGAACCTAAAACAACTATATTTTCTTTCATATATTTTGGTGAGAATGAGCAAAGTTATAAAAATGAGATAAAAGGGCTGTAAAATATTTAAACTAAGTGATTAGCCTTGAAACTGAATATAAAATATGAGTTTGAAAAACCAGCTTACAGCAATTGTTTTTTTGCAATGCCGGGTAAATTAATTAATTACATTTACTATAATTGTAGTCGACCAAAATAAGTAATGACCCCTATTGAGCCCGAAAATTCTATTGATTTGCTTAGCCGCCTAAAACATGGTGATAAGTTGGCTTACGAAAAAATATATTTTGCTTTTAGTAAAGAACTTTTGGTTGCAGCCTTTAAAAAAACCGGCGATAAAGTTATTGCCGAAGAACTGGTTCAAAATATATTTATTTCCCTTTGGGAAAAAAGAGAAAGCTTAAATATAGAGAATCTGCAGGCTTATCTATTTGGCGCTTTAAAACTAAGCGTTATCAACCATATCAGAAGTTTGGTTACCGAAAATAAATATGTAGAATACCAGGCTTTAAATTATACAGAAAACAGTGATGATACCGCTCATAGCATTGCGTTAAATGATTTATCAGGCATTATAGAAGATAGCATAAATTCTTTACCATTAAAAACCCAGGAAGTTTTTAGATTAAGCCGCTATCAATTTCAATCTGTAAAAGATATCTCTACCGAATTAAATATATCTGAAAAGGCTGTAGAGTATCACATTACACGCTCTATCAAAAGAATTAAGGAATATATTAAAAATTTTTATATATTTTTCTAACTGATAATCAGTCGATTATAAAGTTTTCATAAAAATTTAAAATTTAGGTTTAGGGATTAAGGGGCTTCGTGTTACTTGTATGTATAAAGCCAAATATTTTTCCTTATGAATCAAAAATCATTCATCGATTTATTAAACCGTTATAATAATGGTTTATGTACAGAAGCTGAAAAGCTTTGGGTGGATAAATGGTATCATAATTTAAACAACAAAAACTTTCAGGATATTTCATCGGTAGAATTAGCAGAAATGCAAGACAGCATTTGGCTAAAGATTAATCCTGCAGAGGAGAAAAAATCTGCTTCTAAAAGCAGAAAACTTTGGCCAGGATTTGCAATTGCTGCATCTATTTTGATTGCATTTTTTATTGGAGGCTTGTACATGGCAAATAAAAATCATGCAGAGCAATCTTTTATGGATGCCAATGAAAATCTAAATCTGATTACTAAAACTAATGATGGTAATTCACCTATTTACATATTTTTCAGCGATAGCAGTAAGGTAAAATTGAAACCTAAGGCAACAATTATTTATCCCGAATCGTTTGCATCAACCAAAAGAACAGTTTATTTAAAAGGCGATGCTTTTTTTGAGGTGAGTAAAAATCGTAAAAAACCATTCTATGTTTACAATAACAATCTAATTGTTAAAGTTTTAGGCACAAGTTTTCATGTTAAATCGGCAAAAGATGGTATTCCTGCGCAAGTAGCCGTAAGAACAGGTAAAGTTCAGGTTAATGAAAACGAGGAAAGCACATTGTTTAGCATGAATGATAAAAAGGTTGCACAACCAATTTTGTTAAAACCTAACCAAAAAGGTGTTTTTGCCAATCACAACCTAAATAAAACTTTAGTTGATAAGCCAATTCCGCTGGCGGAGGCCTATAATGTGGCAACAAGCCTTAATTACAACTTTAAAGAAGAAAGTTTAAAGTCGATTTTCGAAACACTTACCGAAGCTTATGGTATTGATATCATTTCTGATAATGAAAAAATATTAGGCTACACATTTACCGGAGATTTAAGCAAAAAAGGGCTGTATGAGCAACTTGACCTTGTTTGCGGATCTATTTCAAGCAAATATCAAATTAAAGGAACCAGCATTGTGGTTTCAAATAAAAACTAACCAATATAAACAAATTATGAAAAGAGCAGTACTAACCAACAGCCCTTAGCGGCGGTAACATTTTCCATAATATATTCTTAAACAACAAAGCCGACAATGTGGGGCATTGCCGGCGAGTTAAATACATCTGAATGTATTCATGGTATTTCTATGTCCAATAAATCCAATCATTTAATGAACAATAACCAAATTTATGAAAAAAAATCAACTTATTTCGCTGGCGATATATGCAATGAGAGTTTCGATTTACCAAATACTTGCAATAACAATATTTTCTTGTGCAGCATTCGCTAAAAACGCAGATGCTCAGGCATTTCTAAATAAAGAAATTTCTATAAGAGCCGATAAAACAGATATTAAAACAATTATTGAAAAAACAGAATTTTTAGCAAACGTAAAGTTTGTTTATAGTCCGCAACTTATAAATTCTGACAGAAAAATTTCTATCAACGTAGTAAACCAAAAACTTAAATACTTTCTTGAGAATTCGCTAAAAGGTTATGATGTGGGATATAGAATAGTTAAAGATCAAATTTTGCTTTATTCTATTCCCGCAAATAACAACCTCGAACTGTTAAAAACTTTTGATGGAACCGTAACCGGAAAAGTTACCGATGGTAAAGGAAACCCGCTTCCAGGCGTATCGGTAAGCGTAAAGGGCAAAACAACAGGAACCACAACTGATGAGAATGGTAATTTCTCTTTAAAAGGTTTAACAGTTGACAGCCGTGTACTGGTGGTTAGATATGTAGGTTATATTTCTAAAGAAGTTACGCTATCTGCCGGAAATGCCGACGAAAACATTAGCATCAGCCTCTCTGAAGATAATTTACAGTTAGAAAGTGTTGTGGTAACAGGCGGTAATCCGAAGAAAAAATTAGAAAGCAGTGTTGCATTAACCTCCGTAAGCAATAAAGATATCACCAACAGAGCACCCTTGAACAGTACCGATTTATTAAAAGCTATACCCGGTTTAACAGTAGAAAGTACAGGTGGTGATGGTCCGGGTAACGTTTGGGTACGTGGATTTCCACAAGCCGGAGGTTATATTTTCTTAGGGATACAAGAAGATGGCTTACCTTTATTGCCAACAGGCTTTAACACTACACCATCAGTAGATCAGTATTATAAAACCGATTTAACAATTCAAAATATTGAAGCCGTAAGAGGTGGTAATGCATCAATTATTCAGGCAAATACACCAGGTGCAGTGGTGAATAACATCAGCTACGTGGGTGCCGATAAACAATACGGACAGGTTAAATTTACTACAGGTTTTTCTCAAGGTCTGTATCGCTTTGATGGTAATACCGGAGGAAAAATTAATGATAATATTAAGTATAACATTGGTGGGTTTTATCGTACAGATAACGGCGTGGTTGATCAAGGCTTTAATCCGGCAAACAGAGGTGGGCAAATTAAAGGTAACATGACCTTTAATTTCAAAAACAACAAAGGTTTTATTCGCGTGTATGGTAAATACTTAAATGATAAGGTTCAGTTCTTGCTAACCAGTTATTATCCTTATGATGGAACCGGTAAACCGACTACATACCGCGATTACAACATGGCTAAGCAATCAATTATTCCGGTACAAACAGATTGGAGTTATAACGATCCATTAAATGGCGTACACAATTTCAGTTTAACTGACGGAATGCATACAAAGTTAGGTTCAGCCGGCTTTCAATTTAATTATTTAACTGATGCTGGTTGGCAAATCACTAATAATTTCAGATATCAGAATACACATACCGATGTAACTTATACCGCACCTGGAGGCATTGCTGCAAGAACAGCAACAACACCATATTATTTACCAGGTGGTGCAATTTCCCCTTTTGTAGCTGGCGATCAGGTAATCACTTCAAATGCGCAAGGTCAATTTAATAGTGATGTTCAAATCGTTGATTATTTAGATTTGAAGAAAACCATTAAAAACCATAGCCTAAACATCGGCGCCGGCATACACCAATATAACCGAGATGACTTACGTTATAGCTTTAGGTCTTTCACCGAGTTTAAAGAACATCCAAGTATTCTTTTACAAACTCCAACTTCGTTAGAAAGAACAATAACAGCTAAAAATACGTTTATTGGCGATACAAGAACACTATCTCTTTACGCTGGTGATGAGATAAAATTATCAGATCAATGGAGATTAGATATTGGGGCGAGGATTGACAACCAAAATGTTAAAGGCGATAGACCATATTATGCATTAAACGCCGATGGTACGGTTAACATCAGAGCAGCATCGGCACCAACAATTTTAGGTTACACAAGTTATAACGAAACCTTAACAAATTGGGCAGCATCAGTAGGTGCAAATTATAAAATAAATGCTACAGCAAGTATATTTGCCCGTGCTACTAAAGCCTATAATGCACCAAACATTGGCGATTATAATGCATCAGCATATAACGCAGCTAATATTAAAAAACGTCCGGTTTATTTAGGCGAAATTGGTTTTAAATATGCCAAAAACAACTTAGCAATTTTTGCATCGGGTAGTTACTCAGCAATTAAAAACACATCTTTAAGTATTAACGTTCCTACAACTGCGGCCGGACAACAAGCTTTAGTTGCCTTTGGCTCTACCCGTACCTGGAGTGCAGAGTATGAAGTATCATACAAAGTTGCCAGACCATTAAGCATTAGATTTACAGGAACATTACAAGATTCTAAATACACAGATTACGAAGCAAACACAAGCGGAAATGCTGCTGTTGCTGCTGAATTTGGCTCACGTGTTTACAGTTTTACAGGCAACAGAACAGAGCGTGTACCCGTATTAAATACAGAATTAGGTCTAAATTATGACCATAAAAATTTCAACTTATATGTTGCGGCAAACTATGTTGGTAGTAGATATACCTCTCCTAGTGATAGCTATAAACTACCATCATACGTAGTAATGAAAGCTGCTGCAGGCTATAACTTTACTAAAAAAGTAGCGATAAGATTTTGGGCAGACAACTTGTTAGATGCAAAAGTGTTGACAGAGGGCGATGTACGTGGAGATCAATTCAGAGATTTCTCAAAAGTTACCCCTGGTCAATTAATGATTGGCAGAACATTACTTCAACGTACTTTCTGGGGATCGTTAGCTTATTCATTTTAACACTAAAGCCGGGGCATACGCTCCGGCTTTTTAATTAAATAAAAAATATCATGGAAAACAGAAGATCATTTTTACAAAAAGCAGGCTTAGCGGCAGCAGCGGCTTACCTTTCTCCATCATTCATTTCTTCAGCATTGGCAAATCCGGCAAAAATTTCAAAAATTGGCATCGGCCTTTTTACTTTAAGAGAGCAACTTGCTGCTGATGTAAATGCAACCATACAAAAAGTAGCAAGCATTGGGTATAATCAAGTTGAAACTTACTATGGCTATCCTGGCAAGTATGAGGTTAAAGGTTTCTGGGGCTTAGAGGCAAAAGATTTCCTCAGCTTACTAAAAAATAATAACCTAACAACACCAAGCGGCCATTACAACACAAATGATTATTTATCAGGAAAAGGTGATACTGTTTTAAAACAACACATAGATATTGCAGCAACAGTTGGTCAGAAATATTTTGTGATACCCGCTTTACCAACTAACGTAAGAACCGCCGGAAGTTTAGATGACTATAAAAAAATGGCTGGGCTGTTTAATCAAGCTGGCGAACTTTGTAAAAAATCTGGTTTAAAATTAGCGTATCACAACCATAATTTTGAATATAAAGACCAAGGAAACGGTAAAACCGGATTTGACATTTTACTCAACGAAACCGATGCTAAATTAGTAGGTTTTGAGCTGGATATTTTCTGGGCCGTAAACGCCGGCTTAAATCCGGTAGAAATGTTTAAGAAAAATCCGGGCAGGTATAAAATGTTTCATGTTAAGGATATGGACAAAGCTGATAAAAATGTATTTTCTGAAGTTGGCTCTGGCCAGATAGATTTTAAAAACATCTTTGCCGCCTCTAAAATAGCGGGCGTAGATTATATATTTGCCGAGCAGGATTTGGTAAAAAAAGATGTATATTTAAGTATTAGTGAAAGCTATAATTACATTAAAAATAATCTTATTTAAAAGTTTTTTATTCAGATATAAACTAAGTGATTATTGGTAAAAAATTAAGGTTAAAGCAAGGATTTTGACGAGCATAATGGCAATTTACATGCCTAAACAAATTAAATTTAAGTATTCTATTTAGAACAATTCTGCGATGTAACAATAGTATTGCATAGTGTTAATTATACACACCAGATTTAATATTGCGAGCATAAATTTATAATATTACTTATTCAATATATTACAACCAAAATATATAAAACAACTAAACAATGCATAGAAGAGAAGCACTAAAAAACGTTGCTTTCTTGTTGGGAGGAGCCATCTCGGCAAGTACAATGGGCGTTTTATTCGAAGGTTTCACGCTCCCTGAAAACGAAAAGAATTTTGTATCATTCTCACCGCAGGATGAGAAAATCTTTGCCGAATTCGCTGACATTATTGTACCAACCACAAAATCATCTGCCGGAGCAAAAGCTGCCGGATTGGGTAAATTTATCCCGATGATGATGCAGGATTGCTACCCGAAAGAAATGCAAAATTCTTTCGCCAAGGGTTTTCGCGAACTGCAGGCTAAATCATTAAGCGATTTCAAAAAAAGTTATGTTACATTAACAGTTCCTGAAAGAACTAAATTAATGGTAGATTTAAGAGCGATGTCATTAGCTCAAAAAGAAACTAAATCTGAAGAAAATAAAGATTTGGTTTACTTTTTCATCACCGCCAGAGATTTGACTTTATTAGGTTATTATTCTTCAGAAATTGGCTGTACTAAAGCACGTTCGTATGTTCTTGTACCAGGAAGATACGATGGTAATGCGCCATTAAAACCAGGACAAAAATCCTGGGCAACCTAATTTCTAACTACAAGAACAAAACATCATGAATTTAAATACAAATTTAAAAGCAGAAAATACTTACGATGCTATTGTTATAGGATCGGGGATTAGTGGCGGCTGGGCTGCAAAAGAGCTTACAGAAAAAGGATTACGCGTTTTGATGCTCGAAAGAGGAATGAACATCGAGCACATTACCGGTTACGAAAATGCAATGAAAAACCCATGGGATTTTCAACATGCAGGAAAGTTAACAGAAGAACAAAAACGTACGCATCCGGTTCAGAAAAGAGATTATCCATACCAGGAAGCAAACGAAAAATGGTGGGTTAACGATTTAGAATGCCCTTATACTGAAGATAAACGTTTCGATTGGTATCGTGGCTTCCATGTGGGTGGTAAATCATTAATGTGGGGTCGTCAGAGTTACCGTTTAAGCGATCATAACTTTGAGGATAACAAAAAGGATGGTCACGGAAGTGACTGGCCTGTTCGTTATGCAGAACTTTCTCCATGGTATGATTATGCAGAAAGATTTGCGGGCATTAGTGGTTCCAATGAAAATTGGCCAACTTGTCCTGATGGCCAATTTTTACCTCCAATGGATTTAAACGTTGTAGAAAAATCGGTTAAAAAGAGAATCGAAGATCATTATAAAAGAGAGCGTATTATGATGATTGGCCGTGTTGCCAATTTAACTGTACCTCACAAAGGTCGTGGTAATTGCCAATACAGAAATTTATGTAGCCGTGGTTGTCCGTTTGGTGCATATTTTAGTACACAATCTTCTACCTTACCTGCAGCAATGGCAACTAAGCGCCTAACTGTTAGGCCATACTCTATCGTTAATCACATCATTTACGATAAGGATACTAAAAAGGCAAAAGGCGTGATGGTTATCGATGCTGAAACTAACAAAACAATGGAGTTTTACGCTAAAATCGTTTTCGTAAATGGTTCTACGCTAGGCTCTACCTTTATTTTGTTAAACTCAACTTCTGATGCTCATCCAAATGGCTTAGGAAACAGTAGCGGTCAGTTAGGCCACAACTTAATGGATCACCACTTCCGTTGTGGAGCATCTGGCGAAGCTGAAGGTTTTGATGATAAATATACTTATGGTCGTAGAGCAAATGGTATTTATATCCCAAGATATCAAAATATAGGTAACGATAAACGCGACTATCTGCGTGGTTTTGGTTATCAGGGTAGCGCAAACAGATCTAACTGGCAAAGTGATGTTGCCGAATTATCTTTTGGCTCTGGTTTAAAAGAAAAAATGACTAAACCGGGCAAATGGACAATGGGCTTGGGTGGTTTCGGAGAGATGCTGCCATACTACGAAAACAAGGTTTACATCAATCACGATAAAAAAGATAAATGGGGACAGCCAGTATTAGCAATTGATTGCGAATACAAGGAGAATGAGAAAAAAATGCGTGTGGATATGATGAATGATGCTGCTGAAATGTTAGAAAAAGCAGGCATGAAAAATATTCAAACCTATGATGCTGGTTGTTATCCTGGTATGGCCATCCACGAAATGGGTACAGCCAGAATGGGAAATGACCCTAAAACATCTGTTCTGAATAAATGGAACCAAATGCATGAAGTTAATAATGTATTTGTAACCGATGGAGCTTGTATGCCATCAATCGCATGTCAAAATCCATCTTTAACATTTATGGCTTTAACCGCCCGAGCTGCCGATTATGCAGTAAAAGAATTAAAGAAAAACAATATTTAAATAAAGGTAAAAGCTGAAAGGTTTAAGGCGTAGGAAATATTTCTACCGCCTTAAACCTTTTACCATATACCCTAAAATCGTTATGCAAAGAAAACTAAGAATGGGCATGATAGGTGGCGGCAAAGACGCATTTATCGGCGCTGTACATCGCCTTGCGGCAAACATGGATGGTTTAATAGAATTATCTGCGGGTGCTTTAAGTGTAAATCCAGAGGTTGGATACGAATCTGGTAAAATGTTATTCCTACCTGACAGCAGAATTTATAAAACTTATGAAGAAATGTTGCAGAAGGAAAGTGAATTACCAGCTGATGAGAGAATTGATTTTGTAACCATCGTTACGCCAAACTTTGCACACTTTGCTCCGGCAATGATGGCTTTAGAGCATGGTTTCAATGTTGTTATAGAAAAACCAATCACCTTAACCCTAGATGAAGCAAAACAGTTAAAAGCTAAGGTTGAAGAAACAGGATTAACCTTGTGCTTAACCCATACATATTCGGGCTATCCAATGGTTAAACAAGCCAAACAAATGGTTAAAGAAGGTGCTTTTGGCGCAATACGTAAAATTGTTGTAGAATACCCTCAAGGCTGGTTAAGCAAATTATCAGAGCGTGAAGGTAATGCACAGGCAGCGTGGCGCACAGACCCATCCAAAACTGGTAAAAGTGGTAGCATGGGCGATATTGGTACACATGCAGCACAACTTGCAGAGTATATTTCAGGCTTAAAAATCACGAAAATTTGTGCTGATTTGAATATTGTTGTACCTGGTAGAGCAATTGATGATGATGGCAATGTTTTACTAAAATTTGATAATGGCTCTAATGGTGTTCTGGTAGCATCGCAAGTTGCTGCCGGCGAAGAAAATGCTCTTAAAATTAAAGTTTATGGTGAGAAAGGTGGTTTAGAATGGCACCAAATGGAACCAAATACAATGATTGTTAAGTGGCTTGATGCGCCTGCACAAATCTATCGTACAGGTAATGGCTACATGGGTAGCTTCGCAAAACACAATACTCGTACACCAGGCGGTCATCCCGAAGGTTATTTAGAGGCATTTGCTAATATTTATAAAAACTTTGCTTTAACAGTTGATGCTAAGCTGAATAATCAAAAACCTACCGAAGAAATGCTTGATTTTCCGGGTACAGAAGATGGTATCCGTGGAATGGCATTTATAGAAAATGTAGTCAATTCAAGTAACTCTGACCAGAAATGGTGGGATTATAAAATTTAATCAATAATGACAACAATAAAAGGACCTGCTGTATTTTTAGCACAGTTTATTAGTGATGAGGCGCCATTTAATTCTTTAGATAGTATTTGCGAATGGGCCAAAGAATTAGGTTTTAAGGGCATTCAAATGCCAACGCTTGATAGCAGATTTATTGATTTACATAAAGCTGCAGAAAGCAAAACTTATGCGGATGAATTGAAAGGTAAAATTGCTTCTTATGGTTTAGAAATTACAGAACTTTCTACGCATTTGCAAGGTCAATTAGTTGCGGTTCATCCTGCCTACAACGATTTATTTGATGCTTTTGCACCGAAAGAAGTTCATAAAAATCCGAAAGCAAGAACAGAATGGGCTGTACAACAAATGAAATATGCAGCAAAAGCATCTCAAAACTTAGGTTTAAATGCGCATGCAACTTTTAGTGGTTCACTATTATGGCAATATTTTCATCCCTGGCCACAACGTCCGGCTGGATTGGTTGAAGAAGGTTTTGCAGAATTAGCTAAAAGGTGGACACCAATTTTAAATGAATTTGATAATTGCGGTGTCGATGTTTGCTATGAAATTCATCCCGGTGAGGATTTATTTGATGGTGAAACGTACGAAATGTTCTTAGCAGCAGTAAATAATCACCCTCGGGCATGCTTATTGTATGACCCATCACACTTTGTACTTCAACAGCTAGATTATATTCAGTATATAGATTTTTACCACGAGCGAATTAAAGCCTTCCACGTAAAAGATGCAGAATTTAATCCGACAGGAAAACAAGGTACTTTTGGTGGATATCAAAGTTGGGCAAACCGAGCAGGAAGATATCGTTCTCCGGGCGATGGCCAGGTTGATTTTAAAAAGATTTTTAGTAAATTAACTCAATATGATTTTAAAGGATGGGCTGTTATGGAATGGGAATGTTGCATTAAAAATCAGGAAGATGGTGCCAGAGAAGGCGCAGAATTTATTAAAAAACATATAATAAATGTAACCGATAAGGCTTTTGACGATTTTGCTGCATCTGGAAGTGATGCTGCATTTAACAAAAGTATTTTAGGTTTACAGTAAAATAGCAAAACACACAAATACAATAATATGAAAAAAACAATTTTAGGTTTGGGCGCTGTATTCATTTTTATGGCCTCATTTTCGAAAGCAGATTTAGAGAAAGAAAAAGCCGTTGCAACTACTGTAGCTGCTAATCATGCATTTTTTCAAGTATCAGCAGGAGAAAAACTGATTAATAAATCAGACTGTTTAGGTTGCCACAACAAAACGAACAAAATAATTGGTCCGGCTTACGTTGAGGTTGCAAAGAAATATGCAAATACCGAAAAAAATGTAAATTACTTAGCTGATAAAATTATTAAAGGCGGAACAGGAGTTTGGGGAACAATGCCAATGACAGCACATGCAACTTTAAAGAAAGAAGATGCTAAGTTGATGGCAAAATATATTTTATCGTTGAGAAAAAAATAATTGAACCAACAAACCCTATTGAAAAATGAAAACAGAGCAAGAAAATAAAAGCACGAGTAACCGCCGTGATTTTATTAAAACCAGCGCCGTTGCGGCAGCTGCATTTATGATAGTTCCTCGCCATGTTTTAGGTGGCAAAGGCTTTTTAGCACCAAGTGATAGATTGCTTGTTGCTGGAATTGGAGCGGGCGGTAAAGGCCAAAGCGATATTGCCATGTTTGCAAAAAGCGGCAAAGCCGATATTGCATTTTTGTGCGATGTTGATGACAGACGTGCCGCAGCAAGCGTTAAAGCATTTCCAAAGGCTAAATATTATAAGGATTATCGCGAAATGTTCGATAAAGAACATAAAAATTTCGATGCAGTTTCTGTTTCCACTCCAGACCATAGTCATGCCATACAAACACTTGCAGCAATGCAATTGGGCAAACATGTGTATGTTCAAAAACCACTAACCCACGATATTTATGAAGCCCGCATTTTAACTGCAGCGGCCAAAAAATATAAAGTGGTTACTCAAATGGGCAACCAGGGTGCATCAAACGACGGTCCTCGCCAAATGAAAGAATGGTACGAAGCAGGTTTAATCGGCGATGTACATACGGTTTACGCCTGGACAAATCGCCCGGTATGGCCTCAAGGTATTCCATGGCCAACTACAAAAGCAGAAATACCTAAAGAGTTAGATTGGAATTTATGGTTAGGTACCGCTCCGGATAAAGATTATGTAGATAAACTTGTGCCTTTTAACTGGCGTGGATGGTGGGATTACGGAACCGGAGCTTTAGGTGATATGGGTTGCCACTTAATTGAAGCTCCTTTTAGCGTTTTAAATTTAAAATATGCTAAGGAAGTTGAAGCGAGTGTGGGCTCTGTGTATGTTGATGAATTTAAACGCGGCTATTTCCCCGAAAGCTGCCCTCCATCTAGTCACGTTACTTTAAAATTCCCAAAAACCAATAAAACCAAAGGTGATGTTACTATGCACTGGATGGACGGAGGTATTCAACCTGAGCGTCCGGCAGAATTAGAAGCAAACGAAACTTTTGGCGATGGCGGTAATGGAACCTTATTTATCGGTACAAAAGGTAAAATGATGGCAGAAACCTATAGCGCTAATCCAAAATTATTACCGCTAAGCAGAAACAAAGACATCAAAGTACCAGAAAAATACGCCCGTGTAAAAGATGGTGCAAACGGCCACTATGCTCAATGGGTAGAGGCGGCAATTGCCGGTTATGGCAAGCAAGAAGTTAGTTCTCCTTTTGAAATTGCTGGTCCGCTTACCGAGGCACTCTTAATGGCGAATCTTGCAATCAGAAGTTTCGATATTCAAAAAACTGTAAATGGTAAGGTTACTTATCCTGGCAGATACATGAAAATGCTTTGGGATAATGATAACATGAAGATTACAAATTTTGATGAAGCTAATCAATTCGTTAAACGCGAATACCGTAAAGGCTGGGGTAACTTAACTCTTTAATTTTTTAAAACCGTTATTGCGGGGAACGAAGCTGTCTTTTAAAAGATAATTTGAATTTCGTAATGAAGAATAATTATAAAACATGAAAAAAATTTTCTTATCTGCTTTAATACTTTTAGCAGTTACTCAAATATCAAATGCTCAAAAAGGTTTTAAACCATTATTTGATGGTAAAACCACCAAAGGATGGCATACCTACAATAAAACTGTAGTTGGTAGCGCATGGCAGGTGCAAGATGGTGCTTTGCATTTAGACTTAGCAACAAAAGGTAAAGATGGTGGTGGCGATTTAGTTACCGATAAAGAATATGGTGATTTCCATTTAAAATATGAGTGGAAAGTTGCACCAAAAGCTAACAGTGGCTTAATTTTCTACATCAATGAGGCTCCAAAATATGGTGCAACCTATTCAACTGGATTAGAAATGCAAGTTCTTGATAACGATGGGCATCCAGATGGTAAAATCACCAAGCATCGTGCTGGTGATTTATATGATTTAGTAAAAAGCTCATCAGAGCCTGTAAAACCTGTTGGTGAGTGGAATAAAGCTGAAATCATCAGCAAAAAAGGTAAGCTCACCCTAATTTTAAACGGTGTAGAAGTTGTTAAAACAACTTTATGGGATGACAACTGGAAAACCCTTATTGCAGGTAGCAAATTTGCAACCTGGAAAGATTGGGGAACTTTCAAAACCGGAAAAATCGCATTGCAAGATCATGGCGATGAAGTATGGTATAAAAACATTATAATTAAAGAACTTTAAAATATGGATGATGTAAGAGGGAAAACGTATAATGTGAATTACAGTTCCCTCCTACATCATACCTCATCCATCTCACAATTAATCATTAACCAAATAAACTAATGAACAGCACTACACGCTTTAAACTCTCTTTCATGATGTTCCTCGAATTCTTCATTTGGGGTGCATGGTTTGTTACTTTAGGAACATTTCTAGGTAACAATTTAAAAGCTTCTGGTGCAGAAACCGGAGCAGTATTTTCAACTCAGTCTTGGGGCGCTATCATCGCTCCTTTTATCGTTGGTTTAATAGCAGATAGATATTTCAATGCAGAAAGGATTTTAGGCGTATTGCATATAATTGGTGCAATATTAATGTATCAAATGTACAATGCAACCGAAATAAGCGTATTTTATCCTTATGTTTTAGGTTACATGATTTTATTTATGCCAACATTAGCATTGGTAAATTCAGTATCATTTAACCAAATGAAAGATCCTGAAAAGGAATTTGCAAACATTCGTATCTGGGGTACCATTGGATGGATTGCAGCGGGTTTATTAATCAGCTATTTTTTCCATTGGGATTCAAAAGAAGGCACCGAATCTGGCTTGTTAAAAAATACCTTCTTAATGGCCGGAATAGTTTCATTAGTGTTGGGTATTTTCAGTTTTACATTACCTAAAACACCGCCAAAAGTATCAGGAGAAAAAATTACGATATCTGATGTATTAGGATTGGATGCCTTAAAGATGTTAAAGGATAGAAATTTCCTTATCTTCTTCATCTCTTCTATTTTAATATGTATTCCTTTAGCTTTTTATTATCAGAATGCAAATCCATTCTTATCAGATATTGGCGTTGATAATCCAACAGGAAAAATGACCATCGGACAAGCTTCTGAAGTAATTTTCTTGCTTTTTATCCCAATATTTTTCAAACGTTTCGGCTTTAAAATGACCATTTTAGTTGGTATGTTAGCCTGGGCAGTTCGTTATGCATTATTTGCTTATGGAAATGCTGGTGAATTAAGTTTTATGCTAATTTTAGGTATAGCCTTACACGGTGTTTGCTATGATTTCTTCTTCGTTTCGGGACAAATTTATACAAATTCAAAAGCCGGAGAGCGTTTTAAAAGCTCTGCTCAAGGTTTAATTACCCTGGCTACTTATGGTGTTGGTATGTTAATCGGCTTTGCAGTTGCTGGTAAAATTTCTGATGCCTATAAATCAGCTGAAGGCGTTATGGATTGGAAAATGATATGGATTATCCCAGCGGGTATTGCTGCAGTTGTATTTGTACTTTTTGCCTTAGTATTTAATGATAAATCAAAGGCTGTTGAAGCTGAAACAATATAAATGAAAGCAAATTTCACTCGGAGAAAAGCCTTAAAGAACATACTTGCTGGTACTGCCGCAATTGGCGTTAGTAGTAGTATTTCTGCTTTGGCTTTGGAGAAGTCTGATTTTATGAAGCAAGATTCAAAATTGAAAGGAAACATTAATCATGCGGTTTGCCGTTGGTGTTTCAGCAGCCTTGATGTTGAAACACTTTGTGTTGAAGCAAAAAAGTTAGGCATAACAGGTATTGATTTAGTTGGACCGGCAGATTGGCCAATTTTGAAAAAACACGGCTTAACTTCGAGTATGTGCAATGGAGCAGAAATTAACCTTGTTGATGGCTTTAACGATAAAAAGTTTCAAGATCAGTTAGTTAAAAATTATACGGAGATGATTCCTTTAGTTGCTGCTGCAGGTTACAAAAATTTGATTTGCTTTAGCGGAAACAGAAGAGGAAAAGATGATGAAACAGGCTGGAATAATTGCGTGGAAGGTTTGAAGAAGCTGATTCCACTCGCTGAAAAACATAAGGTAACACTCGTTATGGAACTTTTGAATAGCAAAGTAAACCATAAAGATTACCAGTGTGATACAACGGCTTGGGGTGTTGAATTATGTAAGCGTTTAAATTCTGAAAATTTTAAACTTTTATATGATATCTACCACATGCAAATTGATGAAGGCAATGTAATAAGCACAATAAAAAGCAATCATAATTACATCGCACATTATCACACGGCAGGCGTTCCGGGTAGAAATGAAATTGATGATACGCAGGAACTTTATTACCCTGCAATAATGAAAGCTATAGTTGAAACAGGTTTTAAAGGTTTCGTAGCGCAAGAGTTTATTCCAAAACATGCAGATAAATTGGCTTCCTTAAAACAGGCCATTTCAATTTGCGATATTTAAAAAATTATGATATCAAGAAGAAATTTCCTCCTAAACAGCAGTATGGCCGTTGCCGCCGCATTGTTGGTGCCATCATTTGCCTGCATGGCAGATAAAAAGAATGTTGGTTTACAATTATATACGCTTAGAGATGAACTTCCAAAAGACGTTAAAGGAACTTTAGAGAAAGTAGCTAAAGCTGGATTTACTGAAGTAGAAACCTATGGATTTTCTATAAAAGATCAGTTTTGGGGTTTAACACCAGCTGAGTTCAAAAAGATTTTAGATGATAATGGACTTAAAGCCGTTAGTGGTCACTTTGGTCTAGGTTCATATTTAAATGATGGAAATACTGAAGAATTAAAAGCTGCTATTGTTGCCGCAAAGGCTTTAGGAATGAGCTACTTAACTATTCCCTGGCTAGATCCATCTTTAAGAAAAAATGCTGATGATTATAAAAACCTGGCTCTAAAAATAAATGAAGCAGGTAAAATGTGTAAGGCAGAAGGCATTAAAGTTGCTTACCATAACCACGATTTTGAATTCCAAAAACAAGGTGAAACCACTGGTTATGAAATTTTATTAAGCAATACCGACAAAGAATTAGTTGATTTTGAATTGGATTTATATTGGGTTGTGCGCTCAGGTAACGATCCTAAAAAATTGTTCGCTGCCAATCCGGGGCGTTTCCCAATGTGGCATGTTAAAGACATGGATAAAACAAACCCGGCGCTAAATGCTGAGGTTGGTACAGGTTCTATCGATTTTAAAGCCATTTTTGCTGAAGCTAAATTATCTGGCATGAAGCACTTTTTTGTTGAGCATGAAACTAATTACAAACCAAATCCTATCGGTTCAATTACTGCAAGCTGTGCATACATTAAAAAAGAACTAATCTAAAACTTCAGCTATGAATTCGAGAAGAACATTTATCAAGCAAGCTGGTTTAGCAGCCGGTGCGGCCTTAATCCTTCCATCTTTTGCATTTGATAAGGCTACAAAGAACGTAGGTTTGCAGTTATATTCTTTAAGAAAAGAATTGCCGACTGATGTTAATGGTGTAATAGAAAAAGTTGCTCAAGCTGGCTTTAAGGAGGTTGAAACTTATGGTTTCTATAATGGAAAATTTTGGGGATTAACACCAAAAGAATTTTTATCCTTGTTAGAGGCTAATGGCTTAAAGGCACCTAGTGGTCATTATGGAATGGATGATTTCCTTAAAACAGGAAGCACGGATAAGTTGAAGGCCGACATTGATTCTGCAGCAGCTATTGGCGGAAAATATTTCACTATAGCGGGTGCGCATGTTGATGTAAACCAAGGTGCAGATGGCTTTAAGAAAGTTGCAAATGCCTTTAATAAAGTTGCAGAAATTGCTAAATCTTCTGGTTTAAAGTTCGCTTATCATAACCATGATTTTGAATTCAAAAAATTAGGTGACACAACAGGTTACGATATTTATCTTACAGAAACAGATAAAAATTTAGTAAATTTTGAATTGGATTTATATTGGGTTGTTCGTTCTGGAAATGATCCATTAGCTTTGTTTAAAAAATATCCTGGGCGTTTCCCAATGTGGCACGTTAAAGATATGGACAAGGCAAAACCAGAATGGAATACCGAAGTTGGAAAAGGTTCGATTGACTTTAAAAGCATTTTTGCAGAAGCTAAAACTTCAGGCATGAAACATTTTTTTGTTGAACATGAAACAAACTATAATCCAAACCCAATTGATTCTGTTAAAACAAGTTGCCAGTACATCAAAGCTAATTTGATATAATCTTTAGATTTTCGAAGTTTATTTGCCCCTGGTAATTAAACTTCGGAAATCTATTCCTAAAAATTAATTCAGCTTTGCAGCCAAAACGCAAGTGGTTTTAAATCTTTTGGTATTCCCTTTCGGATCAAATACATCAAAAACCAGAACGTAAATTCCTATGGCGGCATTTTCGCCGTTATCACTTAATCCATCCCAAGTTAAATTTCCGGCTGTTGCAATAGTTTGATTTTTTAAAAGTTTTTTAATTAGTCTACCTTTATCTGAGAACACATTCACAGTAGCCAAACTTGCATTATCTTCAAGCTGATATTCTAAATTCAAAATATCCTCAAATCCATCACCATCAGGTGAGAAAGTTTTCCCTT
Source organism: Pedobacter sp. Leaf132 (assembly GCF_920984695.1). Classification (NCBI taxonomy): domain Bacteria; kingdom Pseudomonadati; phylum Bacteroidota; class Sphingobacteriia; order Sphingobacteriales; family Sphingobacteriaceae; genus Pedobacter; species Pedobacter sp. Leaf132. The sequence continues at coordinate 148,746 of NZ_CAKLBO010000006.1, forward strand.
TCAATTTTACAAAACTTAGGTTTCCGGCATATTCCTGAGAATTTTTATAAGTAGGTGTTGCAAAACCAACTGTTGAAGCGGCCGACTTAAAATTTCCTGCTGCATTTGCATCAATATTAAAAGAAACCCTTTCAATTGATATTCCATCTTCATCATTTATTAATGGATGATGACTTTTAGCATCATAATCTAATCTATCAATAACCACATTATTGCTTAAAATAATAACGCTTCCCCTATCATTATTATAAGCAGGCATAGCAGGTAATTCTATAAAATTATCTGGATGCTGAACCAAATAATTCTGCTTAATATTTACGGGATTCGTACTAATAACCCAATAATTAGAGGACTTAATGAACAGGCTTTTGCTTGAAACAGATTTAACATTGGCAATCAAGCCTTTTGTGTCCAAATTTGCGATTTGTAAATCCTTTAAATCTAATATATGTTCGCTATGGTTGTAAATTTCTACAAAATCTGCCCCATTTGCTCTAGGATTAAACAGCACTTCCGATATCAAAATGTCATGCTTTTCTATCTTCTTTGCTAAAAATAATTTTGCAGTATTTGTGGTTGGGCTTATTAAACTTCCTGCACAATCTGTTACATTATTAATGATTATAGTATTTTCAATTCCTCTGGTAAAAGCAGTTAAAAATTGGATAGTGACTGTCTTAAAATCTGGCGATTCGATAATTACAGATTTTGGATTTCCAACTCCATTATTTATTACATAATTTGAAGCAATTGAAGCAGATAAGCTATCAATACTTTTGGAGAATTCGATTTGAACGGTTATGCTATCTAAAATATTTGCTGAGCTAAGTTTGAGTATATCATTTGTTTTTTGCGAACCATAAACAGCGTTCTGTTTGCCTGGTGTAGCGCCAAAATTATCGGCAGATGCAATCCAATTTTGACTTCCTTTACAAATATTCTTCGGGTCGATAAGCTCCAAACTGAAACCACCTTTTTTCTTTGTTTCGTCTTTATACCAGGTATCGCTGTATGCGACTTTGTCAATTATATTTCCGGTATTATCTGATAATGTTAAAATATCTTTATCGTTATTTAGACTTGGCCAGGGAGATAATCCGATAGTTTTGCCGAACGGCTTAAATAAGCTCTCATCCGCTTTTGCAGTAAGAATAACATGTTGATTTGGTTTTATCGTATCAATTAAGAAAGTATAAGTTGATGACTGGTCGGCATATTTCCAGCCTTGCGTTAAAATATATTCATTGGTCGTATTCCAGACTTCTACAAATTCCCTTTGCGGAAGCGAGGGATTTCCAGTTGGATTTGCAAATATCTCGTTTATAACTACATCTCCATATTTAGCTGTATAAGGTTTGATATAAATAAAATTTAAACTCGAATTTGCTAAAAGTGAGTTTCCTCTTTTATCTACCACATTTTTAACTTGTAGATTGTAACTTCCTGATTCTAAAACTTTTTCAAAAATTAACCGATAAATATTTTGCGAAGCTGTAGCTTCAATTTTTATCGGTGTTGCATAACTGTTTGACAAGTAATAGTTATCCGGCATGGTTGCCGATTGAATATCCAAAGCCTCAGAAAACGCAACTTCTAAGGTTGTTGGATTGATAACCGAAACTGTCTTTAAACTTGGCGGTATTAAATCTGGCACTAAATCGTCAATTTTAAAATCATCAAAAATATATTGATTATACCTTGACGCAGTTGCATACTTGCAATAAAAACCAGCATATTCAGAAGTTTTATAAGTGTTATCCGTCGCCGAGCCCTCAAGGTTAAAATTGTTTCCTCCTGAAATATCCGTAAAAAGACTCCATTTTCCTGATGCATCCCGGGTTACTTTTACTTTGGCTAAAAACAAGTTGGCATTCGCCCTTACTTTTTGCGGCCCATTAATAATTTTTGTAGTTGATGTTCCGGTTTGTTTATATAGATGAAATCCATCATTCACACCAGTTTCGCCAATTTGCACAAAATATCCGTTTAAGCTTCCTTCTAAATTTTCCTTATCAGATGTTAAATAAATCCGTACAAAGTTGGTAGATGTTGGGTTAAAATTAAGCTGAATAAAAAATTCCCAGCTGCTATCTAAACTTAATTTATTAGCAGTTGATAAAGAAATTGTTTGCGATGCGATTTGTTGTCCTTTCGACTGGAGTTGGCTTTGACTATTAATCTGAAAATAAGCAATATCGCCATTCCAAGGTGGATTTTGAAAGAAATCACCGTCAGTAAAAGAATCAGTAACCTGAGAAAATGTAATTTTAGAGAATAACAATAGGGATATAAGCAGAATTTTCTTCATATTTGGGCTTATATCAAATGTTTAATAAATATAAAAATTAAAAACTAAAATGAAAGTAGCAGTGGTAGGTGCAACCGGTTTGGTTGGAACCGTAATGTTAAAAGTATTGGAGGAAAGAAATTTCCCTTTAACAGAGTTAATTCCCGTAGCATCTGAGAAGAGTGTTGGTAAGGAAATTACTTTTAAGGGTAAGAAGTTCCCAATCGTTAGCATGGATACTGCAATTGGCATGAAACCAGACATCGCATTGTTTTCTGCAGGTGGCAACACTTCGTTAGAGCATGCTCCACGTTTTAAAGAAGCAGGCACAACTGTTATCGATAACTCATCGGCGTGGAGAATGGATCCGGCGATAAAATTAATCGTTCCGGAAGTTAATGCACACGAACTTTCTATTGATAATAAAATCATTGCAAACCCGAACTGTTCTACCATCCAAATGGTTGTTGTTTTGAAACCTTTGCACGATAAATATAAAATTAAACGTGTAGTGGTTTCTACATATCAATCCGTTACCGGAACTGGCGTTAAAGCTGTTGAGCAATTAATGAACGAGCGTAAGGGGATTGATGGACCAAAAGCTTATGCTTATGAAATTGACTTAAATGTTCTTCCTCATATTGATGTTTTCATGGATAATGGATATACCAAAGAGGAGATGAAAATGGTTAAGGAAACGAACAAAATTATGAGCGATGACAGCATTAAAGTTACCGCAACAACGGTTCGTATTCCGGTAATGGGCGGTCACTCTGAATCGGTAAATATTGAGTTTGAAAACGATTTTGATTTAGCTGAAGTGCGTAGTATTTTAGAAAAATCGCCTGGTATTATCGTTGTAGATGATGTAGCGAACTTAAAATACCCAATGCCAAAAGACGCACATGAAAAAGACGAGGTTTTTGTTGGCCGTATTCGTAGAGATGAATCGGCTCCCAAAGCTTTAAACCTTTGGATTGTTGCAGATAACCTACGCAAAGGTGCTGCAACCAATGCAGTTCAAATCGCTGAATATCTTTTGCAAAAAGAATTGGTATAAATTTTTTAAACCTACAAGGTTTTAAAACATTATAGGCTTAACCTTAAAAGTGATGTGTTTGTTACACATCACTTTTTTTATTTCCTTTAATTTTATAAAATGAAGTTTTTAAAGTTTGCCACATTTTTAATTTTCCTGTCAATAAATTGTATTGCTCAAAACCGAATCCAAAACCTGGAGAAAGCTTTTAATAACTTACTGGCTGATGAACAAGCAAAACATGCCATTACTTCGCTATGCGTATTAGATGCTAATACCGGAAAAGTTCTTTTTGCAAAAAACGAGCAGATTGGCTTGGCGACTGCATCAACTTTAAAAACCATTACTGCGGCAACAGCTTTTAGCATTTTAGGTAAAGATTTTCAGTATCAAACCACCCTTGGTTATTCAGGAAATATTTCGCCCGATGGAACATTACAAGGAAATTTAATTATTACTGGTAGTGGCGACCCTACTTTAGGCTCGTGGAGATATCAAAACAGAGAAAATGCAGTTTTAAATCAATGGGTTGCGGCAATAAAAGCGGCAGGCATTAAAAAAATTGAAGGTTCCATTATTGGAGATGATAGAATTTTTGGAACCCAAACTACACCTGAAGGCTGGGTTTGGCAAGATATCGGCAATTATTATGGTGCAGGAACATCAGGCTTAGCTTGGAGAGAAAATCAATTTGATATCCACTTAAAACCAGGTTCAAGCACAGCTGAGGGTGTTAAAATAATAAAGTCGGTTCCCGAAACACCATATATTCAAATTGTAAATGAACTAAAAACAGGTGCATCTGGTAGTGAAGATAGAACTTATGCTTTTTTGCCACCCTATAGCAATGTTGCCTATTTACGAGGCAGTTGGGGCATGGGTATTGGTAAACCGGGCATTTCTGTTGCCCTACCCGACCCGGCATTTGATTGTGCTTACCGTTTACAAGATACATTAAAACGATTAGGCATTTCTACAACATTACAAGCTACAACTGCAAGATTGATGGAGTTGAATAAACAAACTGTTCCAATAGTAACGCAAAAAATAAATACCATAAGTTCTCCAACATTGAGTGAAATAAGTTACTGGTTTTTGAAAAAGAGCGTTAATCTTTACGGAGAAACCTTATTGAAAACGATTGCGTTAAAAGGTGGTAAGGCAGCGACAACCGCTAAAGGTGCTGAAACAGAAATTAATTTCTGGGCAAATAAAGGCGTTGATAAATCTGCTTTGAATATTATTGATGGGAGCGGACTTTCGCCGGGCGATAGGGTTACAACTGCTGCAATGGCTAGTATTTTATTCCAAATCCAAAAAGAAAATTGGTTCACCGATTTTTATAAGGGCTTGCCAGAGTATAATGGTATGAAAATCAAAAGCGGAACCATTAATGATGTTTCTGCCTTTGCAGGTTATCATACTGACGCTTCGGGCAATAAATATGTTGTTGTAATTAACATAAATAATTATAACGGTAGCGGAATTAATAAAAAATTGTTTAGGGTTTTGGATGCGTTGAAATAGGGGTATTTCACTCAATCGTCATGCTGAGTTTTATTTCAGCATCTCTAGTTTTTTGTCTTAGCTGATGAGCTTTCAAATTTTAGCGTTTGAAAATTCGTTTTAGTTAAATTGCATTTTATGCGACTTGCAATTCCCCTCCTTCGGAAGGGTGCCCAAAGGGCGGGGTGGTTTTTTTTAGCAGAAATGTAAGTTATCCAAACCCGATTGAAGTGGAAATACTTTTTTGTCGTAATTCAGAAAAAGATTATCACATTGTACATCCTCACCTGCCTGCCGCAGGTAGGCAATGACGGAAATGGCGAAAGTTGACAGAAAATAAAAAAATTGGACGCCCGCCTGCCGGAGGACAGGAAAAGCGGGACTGATTTAACCTAAGTATCACTGATATTGCTTTACAAAAACAAGGTGCTGATATAAATTCAGCGTGACGGAAATTGCAGAATTACTATCGTAACATTAACGCCCTAAACGCTTTATTTATTTAAAAAATATACTAACTTTGATTTTAAACTTAGTAATTGTACTTTGTACACTAAGCAGGTTAAAAAATCAATAAAAATCAAATAAAATGAGCATAATTGTTAATGTCCATGCGAGACAAATCCTTGATTCAAGGGGTAATCCAACAATAGAAGTAGAAGTTGTAACTGAAGCAGGCGCTTTTGGTCGTGCAGCTGTACCAAGTGGTGCATCTACAGGCCAGTACGAAGCGGTTGAGTTACGTGACGGCGATAAAGCAACTTATTTAGGCAAGGGTGTTTTAAAGGCGGTTGAAAACGTAAATACTAAAATAGCCGAGGCTTTAAGAGGTATTGATGTTTTTGAGCAAAACGCTATTGATAAATTAATGTTGGAACTTGATGGTACAGAAAACAAAGGTAACTTAGGTGCTAATGCTATTTTAGGGGTTTCTTTAGCAGTTGCTAAAGCTGCTGCTGATGAAATTGGCCAGCCTCTATACCGTTACATTGGCGGTGTCAATGCAAATACTTTACCAATTCCGATGATGAACATCATTAATGGTGGTTCTCACTCTGATGCGCCTATCGCGTTCCAAGAGTTTATGATTATGCCGGTTGGTGCACCATCTTTTTCTGAGGCTTTACGTTGGGGAACTGAAGTTTTCCACAGTTTAAAGAAAATTCTTCATGATAGAGGTTTATCTACAGCTGTTGGAGATGAAGGTGGCTTCGCTCCTACTTTCGATGGTACTGAAGATGCAATTGAAACGGTATTAAAAGCAATTGAAACAGCAGGTTACAAACCAGGTTCTCAAATTTGCCTTGCTTTGGATTGTGCTTCGTCTGAATTTTACAAAGATGGCAAATACGATTACACTAAATTTGAAGGTGCTACCGGCGTAATTCGTTCTAGCGAAGAGCAAGCACAATATTTAGCTGACCTTTCTGCAAAATATCCAATCATTTCTATTGAGGATGGTATGGACGAAAACGACTGGACTGGCTGGAAAAGCTTAACTGATAAAGTTGGCGACCGTGTGCAACTGGTTGGTGATGATTTATTTGTAACTAACGTAACGCGTTTACAACGTGGTATTGATGAAGAAACTGCAAATTCTATCTTGGTAAAAGTTAACCAAATTGGTTCTTTAACTGAAACGATTAATGCAGTTACTTTAGCGCAAAATAGTGGTTATACATCGGTAATGAGTCACCGTTCTGGCGAAACTGAAGATGTTACGATTGCTGATTTAGCTGTTGCTTTAAACTGCGGACAGATTAAAACAGGTTCAGCTTCTCGTTCTGACAGGATTGCAAAATACAATCAATTACTACGTATTGAGGAGGAATTAGGCGAGAATGCTCGTTTTATTGGTTCGAAATTCAAATACGCAAAAAAATAAACAGTATGTCATTCTGAGCTTGTCGAAGAATTTTCTATAAGATGTTTCGACAGGCTCAACATGACAGATAGCTTTAATGTTAAGAAGTTGAAAAACTTATTTGGAGAACATCCGGAGATTTTAAATCTTCGGATGTTTTTTTATACATTTACGTCATTGCAAGGTACGAAGCAATCTCGTAATAGAATGCTTTGTACCTCGCAATGACGATTTTTTAAAACCTATGAAGCGTTTAATAGAACTTTTCCGTAATAAATATTTCCTCGCAACTGCTGCTTTTGCCATTTGGATGTTGTTTTTTGATAAAAACGATATGATGTCGCAGTATGAATACCGCAGCCAGGCTAATAAATTGCAGGAGGAAAAGGAATATTTCGAAAATGAAACCGCTCAGATTAAAAAAGATTTAAACGAATTGAGTACAAATCTTAATACTGCTGAAAAATTTGCACGCGAAAAATATTTCATGAAAAAAGATAACGAAGATGTTTTTGTTATTATTCGTGAAGAAAAAAAAGATTAGAGCAGGATTTTTAGGATTTAAGGATTTTAAAATTTAGGCGACTTAATACTTCTATCTTTTAGATTAGCGAGCCGAATTAATCTCATCTTTATCAATATTCAAATTTAGGTAACGACAGCTTAAATTTTACCGCTATAATTCTGAATACAAAAATAAATGCGACTACAGTAAGTTTAGCAACTATACTTTCTACATTGATTTGAATCAATAAGTAATAAAGCATGCCACCTAAAATACTTGCCGAAGCATAAATTTCTCTTCTAAACACTAAAGGAATTGTGTTGAGCAAAGTATCTCTGATAATTCCTCCGAAACAACCGGTTATTGTACCTAAGGTAATGCAGATTCCGGGATTTAAATCGTAGTCAATACCTTTTAATAAACCTACCATTGTAAACAAGCCAAGGCCTAAGCTATCAAACAGAAAAAGTGTAATTTTCATTTTCTGCACATGTGTTTTAAAAAACATGGTTAATAGTGCTGTAAATAAAATTATCAGGCAGGTTTGCATGTCACGCATCCAGGCAACCGGTGTATCGCCAATTAATAAATCGCGAACGGTACCGCCTCCAATTGCAGTTACGAAGGCAATAATTAAAACACCAAATGGATCTAATTTGCGCTGCATAGCAGTAAAAGTACCAGATATGGCAAAAGCGATGGTTCCTAAAACCTCAATAACTTCAGACGTAGAAATGTTATAGCTCTCCATTGCGTTTACGTAAAAACCATTCGGTACTAAGCAGTATTAAAATCAGTGCGAATAACCATTTCAAATTGATAAGTTCATCATATTTACGGTCTTCATAACTTATGGTTTTGATGTTATCGTTAGTTAAAATGACATCAGCAATTTTCATTAAATCATTAGGCATAAAAAGCTGCCCGTTACTTTGCTTAGAAATTGTATTCAGCAATTGATGGTTAGCGGTAGTTTGCTGATATTCTGCAATTAAAGCATTCACGTAAAAACTTCCGGTAGCTGTTAATTTTTTTCCACCTAAAGATGTACCAGCCACGTAAGCATAATTTCCTGAGGGCATGTTTCCGGCATCTAGCTGATAACCATTTTCAGTTTTTGAGAAAACATAGTTGAATAACTTTCCTGCATCGTTTTTAATCTGCAATTGCACTTCCGGTTCATTTACGGGCAGATAACTTTCGTTGTAAAGCGTTCCATTAAACTGAATAGACTCGTTTTCATCGTAAGCAGATTTAGAGGTAAAAACCTTAAATCTCCTTTTATCATCTTTTACAGAAAGGTACTGTACAGTTTTAGAAATTAAATCATTTAAACCCGATTGGCTGATATCATTCTCCGCTTCTGATAATTTCCATCGCCATAATCCCTCTCCCATTAAATAACCAGTCTTTAAACCATTTTCATTTGTAAAGAAAAGCAAAGGTTGCGCTGTACTTACTTTCCCAATACGTTGATTAAATATTGGCGTAGCACTTGCATTAACAGTTAACCTTCCAAAAGGCATCAGCAATGGGTCGAAGCCAGCAAATTGTTTTTTATTTTCTTCTGATAGATTAAAACTGGTAAAGGCGCTATTTAAATCAGCATAAACTTCTTGTACGGAGCCATTAGCGGAAGCCAAATTCACTTGATTTTGAATTTGATTAAAGGCATTCACGTTACTTTGAGCACCTAAAATATACCAGATTGGCTTTTTGAAGCTGGAAATATTCTTTAAAAATGAGGCGGAAATATTCTGACCATCTGGTAATTGATACAATATAATTAAATCAAACTTTGAAAGGCTTATTGCGCTTAAATCATCAGCTAAAGCAAGCTTAACATCATAGTGTTTATTAAGTGATATGGCTTCTTTTATAACACTTAAATCGGGATGCGGAGCTGCAGCAGCCAACAACACTTTTTGCCTGCCATCAATTACTTCAATGTAAAATGTTTGCGTGTTGTTTCGGGTTGTGATTTCATTTTGCAGGGTAGCCAATTGAATGGTGTATTTTTGAATGCCAATTTTCCCTGCATGCAACTTAATCGGCATGGTTTTTACAAAAGAATTCCCGATGATTGATACATTCTGCTGGTTAACTTTCGCACCATTCAGATTTACGGATAAAGATGTATTTTCTCCATCGCTTTGATATGCCTGAAGCTGAACTTCAACGGTAAAATCATCATCCAAATAAACAATGTTATTATAATTTACATTTGCAATTAACACATCCCTTTTCGGAATACTATCGCCCAACGCTACCGTGTAAACTGGCGCATTTATTTGATTGATGTTGTATAAAGGATTTCCTCCATGATTGAAAATACCATCGGTTGCCAGAACAATTGCACCAACATTTCGATTGGCATATTCATCTTTAACTTTTTGGAAAAATGCTGATGCATCAGAAAGTTTACCCTGATTCTTAAAGTCGAATCCATCGTTAATTTTATCCGAGAAGTTATAAGCCCTTACTTCATACTTATCTGATAATTTATCCTGAAGAGATTTAAGATTTTGCTCGTATAATTTCTGGTCGAAGCCCGCAGGTTTAACTTGCCCCACCGACAGTGAATTATCTTGCCCAATGATGATTACAGGCTTATCTAAATTATAATTTAAGGTTTTAATTAATGGAGCAAATAAAAGCCAGGCGATTGCGGTTACAACAACAATTCTGATTGCTGTTAATCCATATTGAAGTTTTTTTTCGAGGTTTTTATTATTGCGATAAAGCAACCACCCATATAAAATACCCAAAGCAAGGCAACCCAGAAAATACAAAATAGAAGTACCTGCAAAAATGCTATTCATATTTTATAAAGATGCTAATTTTGTGTTTAACCGCAAAGAAAGGCAAGAATTATACGAACTATCTTTTCGCCACGGAAGCACTGAATCAACGGAAAAAATATTTTTTAGTTCCATGTAAATCTGTGTTTATGTATCAAAATTTTAAATAAATATTTAGCTTTAACTCAAACCAACATTATGAAATTCATGTGTCTAATCTTTTTTCTATCCTTAAGTATAATGGCAAGCGCTCAAAGTAATTTCAAAGCCACCCAAATCAAATTCGAAAGAGTAGAAAAAGCTTACGAGGAAAAGTGGGAAACACTTAAAAAATTTTTGAAAGCAGATGGTTTTGGACATAATTTTTCGATGCTGATAAACGCATACAAAGCTGAAAGCAAATTGGAGATTTGGTTAAAAAAAGACGCTGAAAAGAAATACAGGTTATTTCGAACTTATGATTTCTGTGCTCATTCTGGTACGCTGGGGCCAAAGGTTATTGAAGGCGATAAGCAAACGCCAGAAGGCTTCTACCACATCAATGTTTTTAATCCCATGAGCAGTTTTCATTTATCACTGGGCATTAATTATCCAAATAATGTAGATTTAACCAGAACGGGAAAAAATCGCAAAACCGGCGGCGAAATTTATATTCATGGCAATTGTGTAACAGTTGGATGCATACCCTTAACCGACGAGAAAATTAAAGAAGTTTACGTTTTGGCAGTTGAAGCGAAGAATAATGGCCAGGACAAGATTCCGGTAAATATTTTTCCCTTCAAAATGACTGACGGAAATATGAAGAAGTATGTAGCACAGTTTCCAACTCAAGCAGCTTTTTGGATAAACTTACAACCTGGATATTTGGCTTTTGAGAAGAATAGAAATTTAGCAGATATCAAAGAAGTTGGAGGAAAGTATTTAATCAGGTAAAAACTAAAAGGCGTAAGGTTTAGGGTTAAAGCCCATCTCACGCCTTTATATTTTTAAATGGATGGAAAGAAAACCTTCCACCTTAAACCCTTTACCTGTTTTACAGCATTCCGCCGCAAACAGATAGTGTTTGCCCGGTTACATAAGCGCTCATATCTGATGCTAAGAACACACAAACATTAGCAATATCTTCGGTTTCGCCAGCACGTTTTAGTGGAATATCTTTCTCCCAACCTGCAACAACTGCAGGGTCTAAAACCTCTGTCATTTCTGTGCGGATGAAACCCGGAGCAACAACGTTAGCACGGATATTTCTAGAACCTAATTCCTTGGCTACTGATTTTGTAAAACCAATAATTCCGGCTTTTGATGCAGCGTAATTCGCCTGTCCGGCATTTCCCTGTACACCAACAACAGAGCTCATATTGATAAATACACCTTTACGAGCCTTCATCATTACTTTAGAAGCCGCTTTTGTAACGTTGAAGATAGATTTTAAGTTAATGTTAATTACATCATCCCAATTTTCTTCACTCATACGCATTAATAAACCATCTTTGGTAATACCGGCATTATTTACAACAATATCAATCGTTCCAAACTCAGCTACAATATCATTAATTAATTGTTCTGCCTGGTCGAATTTGGAAGCATCAGAACGATAACCTTTAACCTTAGTTCCAAAACTTTGCAATTCTAGCTCTAAAGCCTCTCCCTTTTCTACTGATGATAAATATGTAAATGCTACGTTAGCACCTTGCTCTGCAAATTTTTCAGCTATTTTACGACCAATACCTTTCGATGCGCCAGTAATTAATGCTGTTTTTCCTTCTAGTAATTTCATAACCCCTAAATCCCCTAAAGGGGACTCTTATATAATGTGTAAAAATTTAAACTGTTGTAAAGTTAGTATTAATTGTGAATTGTTAACAATTGATATCTTCCCCCTTTAGGGGGTTAGGGGGTTGGCTCCTGCTGACTCAAACAATGGAAACTTCCCAATCCCCAAATAATATCTACAGAGTTAATGCCAACTACTTTTCTATCCGGGAAACAACCCTGAATAATATCTAATGCTTTTTGGTCATTTACATCATCAAAAACCGGAACAATAACCGCCGAATTTGCAATGTAAAAATTAGCATAAGATGCAGGCAAACGGGTATCATCAAAAATTACTGGCGATGGCATTGGCAACTCCACAATATTAAGCGAGCGGCCATCTTTCAATTTCATGGCTTTCAAAGCCTCTAAATTTTCTTGTAACAAAATATAGTTTTCATCCAGCGGATTACTTTCTACAACCGTTAAGACAGTGTCTTCATTAACAAAACGCGTTATGTCGTCTATGTGCCCGTCTGTATCATCGCCAACTATTCCATCACCCAACCATAAAACCTGGTCTTGCCCATAATATTCCAGCAAATATTTTTCAATCTGCTCTTTAGTTAAATGTGGATTACGATTTTCGTTCAGCAAGCAAGCAGTCGTTGTTAAAACAGTTCCTGTTCCATTAAATTCTACCGAACCACCTTCCATTACAATACCTGGTGTAAATAAGGGTAAATCGAAATGTTTTGCAATTTTAGTCGGTACAACATCATCCAAATCAAATGGAGGATATTTGCCACCCCAAGCATTGTAACCCCAATCGATAACTGCTTTTTCATTACCTTTAAGCACAAACGCCGGACCATGGTCTCGGCACCAGGCATCATTAGTTTCATTAAAATAAAACTCAATTTGTGATAAATCTGCCTCAACTTTATTTAATTCAGAAATTGCAAAAGCTTTCATTTCTTCATCCCTTACATTAATACGGACTTTTTCTCCTTCTGCCACAATTTTAATAAACTCACAATATGGCTTGTAAATTGTTTCGATTTTACCCGGCCAGCTCGCTTCTTTGTGTGGCCAGCTTAACCAGGTTGCTTCATGCTTTGCCCATTCGGCAGGAAAAGTATATCCCTGTTGTTTTGGAGAGTAATCGAATTGATTAATATTTAAAAGTTCTTTTGGAGGGAAATTTGACATTTGTTTTGTGTTAGTACTAACGTTTTTACTTAGTCATTGCGAGGCACGAAGCAATCTCCTTATATTAATTGAATGAGATTACTTCGTGCCTCGCAATAACGAATGTCACCGCTCAAGATGACAATATTTTATCTTTTTTCGCTTTAAGCTTTGGTCTTTAACCTTTCTGCTTAATCCTCATCAATAAACCTTTTCGTAATTGGTTGATAAGAATCTATCCTTCTATCTCTTAAAAAAGGCCAATGCTTGCGCATAAAGTCGCTTTGGTCTAAATCCAATGCTACCACTTCAGTTTCCTCTTTATCATGCGAAGCTAAATAAAGCAATTTACCTTGTGCGTTAGTTGCAAAACTTCCACCCCAGAATTTCATGGCGCCATCTTGTTCAAAACCAACACGGTTTACACTCACAACCGGAACACCATTCGCCACCGAGTGCGAGCGCTGTATGGTTTGCCAAGCATTATATTGGTCTTTATTAGTTTCCTCATCTTGCGTTGTATCCCAACCAATTGCCGTAGGGTAAAACATAATTTCTGCACCCATCAGAGCCGTAATTCTCGAAGCTTCAGGATACCATTGGTCCCAACAAATTAAGATACCGATTTTAGCAAACTTGGTATCAAAAACTTTGTAGCCTAAATCGCCTGGTGTAAAGTAAAATTTCTCGTAAAAAGCAGGGTCGTCAGGAATATGCATTTTGCGATATTTACCTAAATAAGAACCATCAGCATCTAAAACCGCGGTTGTGTTGTGGTAAATCCCTGCCGTACGTTTCTCAAATAAAGAAGCAATAATCACAACACCCAATTCTTTAGCAACAGCCTGCAAAGCATTTGTAGATGGACCAGGAATAGCCTCGGCTAAATCAAAATTTGCATAATCTTCAACATCGCAGAAATATAACGATGTAAAAAGTTCTTGCAAACATACAATTTGAGCACCTTTCGCCGCTGCATCACGCACTTTTGCAATCGCCTTATCTAAATTTTCCTGCTTATTATTAGTACAAGTCATTTGTACCAAGCCAACGTTTACTTTCTTCATATCTTCAAATAATTGAATTAATGAATTAGAGAATGATTGAATGTTTATTACGCTTTACGAATTCATTCATTCAAAATTCACTCATTCAAAATTAATGCGCAAAGTTACTATTTTGTTAAAAGTAGAACGGTATAATTTTGTAATTGTTTTTTTTTGAAAAGCAAAGGCAGTAGTTCAGATTATTGTTAGTCGGGCTATCCGCTAAATCTTTTTTGTTAATGTCACTGTGAAAGCATTAGTAATGCAACAAAAAAGTATATCGCTCCTATCCCGTTTAGGTTGAGAAGTTTTTGTTACTATGTAAGGCTGCAAAGTTTAAAAATTTGGCTAAAGCTATTGCAAATTTTTTCTAAACACAGGCGGCTAAAGCCGACTGCAATAAATAATCCACCTTATAACCTCATTGCATTTCATTTCCGTCTGGCTTCAGCCGACGGATAAAAAATTTGAAATTATAAAAACTGCAAATTTTCAGGAAAACAATCTTTTGTTACTTAAACCCGGCAGCAGCGGAAATACTTTTTATTTGTAATAATGAGCTTGTCGAAGGAACATAAAAGATTGAAGCGCCCGCCTGCCAGACGGACAGGAATGGCGGGATTGTAGCAACCGAAAAGAGCAGAAACCTGCTTTTCAAGTTTTTAATCAAGGAAATGATGATGATTCTTCGATATACTCAAGACAACAACTACATTTACTTTGGCTAAAGCCTACATACAACCCTTATATGCTCAGGCTGCTGAAGCAGCCTGCAATGAATAACCCACCTATAACCTCATTGCATTTCATTGCCGTTGGCTTCAGCCGACGGATAATTAGTTTTTTAAACCCCTATTTCTTCTCTATACTCCTGTTGCAGTTCGAATAAACATTTCGCACATAAACAACCATCGTACAATTCTGAGATATATTGCACTTCGTTAATGCTCAATTGAACCACGCTACATTGGCATTTGGTGTAAGAATTTGCCTTGCACTCTATAGCCGTTCCGCACCGTTCGCAGGGAATGATTTCGTGTTTGCTATGTTTTACGGTTGAAGGCATAAGGTTTAAGGCGTAAGGTTAGCCCAATTGCATTACAAAAATATAAACAAAAAATAAGGTTTTGAGCGTTTGCCCAAAACCTTATGATATTATTGCTTTAAGATTGCTTCGTACCTCGCAATGACGGCGAAGTGGTCAGCTTTTCGCTTTAATCTTTCTGCTTTAAGCTCTCAGCTTAACCTGAACAACTAATACAGCCTTCTTCCATTGAACAAACTGGCCCGTCTACAATTTCCTCTGCAACCTGATCTTGAGGAATGTTTGCAGGAATTACAGCTTCAATTGCTTTACCACCCTGGTTTTCTACTGTAAATTTAACCGCTTGTGATGCAGCCTGAGTACGTAAATAATACATTCCGGTTTTCAAACCTTTTTCCCATGCGTAGAAGTGCATTGAAGTTAATTTTGAAGTATTTGGCGCATTTACAAACAAGTTTAAAGATTGAGACTGGCAGATATATGCACCACGGTCGGCAGCCATATCGATGATGTTACGCATCTTGATCTCCCAAACTGTTTTGTATAATTCTTTAATGTAATCTGGGATAGATGGAATTGCCTGGATTGAACCATTAGCCAATATGATTTGGTTTTTCATATCGTTGTTCCATAAACCCAATGCTACTAAATCTTTCAATAAGTGTTTGTTTACCACAACAAATTCTCCACTTAATACTCGGCGAGTGTAAATGTTTGAAGTATATGGCTCGAAACATTCGTTGTTACCCAAAATTTGAGAAGTAGAAGCCGTTGGCATTGGCGCAACCAATAAAGAGTTGTATACACCATCTTTAACTACTTTTTTACGTAGAGCACTCCAATCCCATCTGCCGCTATCTGGTGTTACATTCCATAAATCAAACTGGAACTGACCTTTTGATAACGGAGAACCTTTAAATGTTTGGTAAGGACCATGTTTTACGGCCAAATCGTTAGAAGCTGTCATCGATGCGAAATAAATCGTTTCGAAAATATCTTTGTTTAAACGTTTTGCTTCATCACTTTCGAATGGTAAACGCAATAAAATAAATGCATCAGCTAAACCTTGCACACCTAAACCAACCGGACGGTGGCGCATGTTTGAGTTTTCAGCTTCTTGAACCGGGTAATAGTTATGATCGATAATTTTATTCAGGTTTAAAGTAGCCTGATAAGTTACATCGTATAATTTTTGGTGGTCGAAAGTGCCATTGATAACAAAACGGGGTAATGCTAATGATGCTAAGTTACAAACCGCCACTTCATCTTTAGAGGTGTACTCAATAATCTCCGTACATAAGTTAGAAGACTTGATTGTACCTAAATTCTGTTGGTTAGATTTGCTGTTCGCTGCATCTTTAAACAACATATACGGTGTACCTGTTTCAATTTGCGAATCTAAAATGGCAAACCAAAGCTCTTGTGCTTTAATGGTTTTACGTCCGCGACCTTCAGCTTCGTATTTAGTATATAAATCTTCAAACTCCTTACCGAAACAATCTGCTAAACCCGGTGCTTCGTGTGGGCAGAATAATGTCCAATCGCCGTTATCTTTAACACGTTGCATAAACAAATCGTTTATCCAAAGGGCATAAAATAAATCACGGGCACGCATTTCTTCTTTACCATGATTTTTACGCAAGTCTAAGAATTCGAAAACATCTGCATGCCAAGGCTCTAAATAAATTGCAAAAGCACCTTTACGTTTACCACCGCCTTGGTCTACATAACGGGCTGTATCATTAAATACACGTAACATCGGAATAATACCGTTACTTGTACCGTTTGTACCACCAATATATGAACCCGTAGCACGAATGTTATGGATGCTTAAACCAATACCACCAGCACTTTGAGAAATTTTAGCAGTTTGTTTTAATGTATCATAAATACCTTCAATACTATCATCTTGCATAGTTAATAAGAAACATGACGACATTTGAGGTTTCGGCGTAGCCGCATTAAATAATGTTGGTGTAGCGTGTGTAAACCAACGCTCGCTCATTAAATTATACGTTTTGATTGCGCTCTCGATATCTTCTTTGTGGATACCAACAGAAACACGCATAAATAAATGCTGAGGACGCTCAACAATTTTACCGTTTACTTTTAACAGATAAGATTTTTCTAAAGTTTTAAAACCGAAATAGTCGAAACCAAAATCACGATCGTAAATAATAGAGCTATCTAAAATATCAGCGTTTTTCTCAATAATCTCATAAACATCATCAGCGATAAGCGGTGCGGCTTTTTGCGCTTTCGGGTCGAAGTATTCGTACAACATTTTCATCGTACCCGAGAATGATTTTGTAGTGTTTTTATGCAAGTTAGAAACCGCTATACGCGATGCCAGTAAAGCATAATCAGGGTGTTTTGTAGTTAACGAAGCAGCGGTTTCTGCGGCAAGGTTATCTAACTCTGATGTAGTTACACCATCATATAGACCTTCAATTACCTTCTTGGCAACATCAATTGGATCTACAAGGTCTGCATTTAAACTATAACACAACTTTTGAATACGAGCTGTGATTTTGTCAAATTGTACCGGCTCTTTCCGGCCATCTCTTTTTAGTACGAACATAATTTATGAGATTTAGCGCCCCTCCCAACCCTCCCCAGAAGGGAGGACTTTTAAGGCATGTTTTTTTATTTAGTAGTGCGTATCAAGTATCAAGACTTGTTAATCACGTTTATAATTCTTGTTTATTTTCTCTTGCATTAAAATTGCTTCGTTCCTTGCAATGAAGGCAAGGGCGAGCTTTCAACTTTAAACTTTTTAATTTTAACCCCCAACCTTAAAAGTCTTCATCTAAAGAAAAGGCCTGAGCTTTATTATCAGCAGAGGTTAATACGCCACTTTTCTGATAATCGCCAACACGCTTTTCAAAGAAATTTGTTTTTCCCTGCAATGAAATCATCTCCATAAAATCGAAAGGATTGGTTGCGTTATAGATTTTTTTGTAGCCTAATTCTTGTAACCATCTATCGGCAACAAACTCGATGTACTGGCTCATTAATTTTGCGTTCATACCAATTAAAGCAACTGGCAAAGCATCTGTAATAAATTCTTTTTCAATTTCTACAGCATCGCTGATGATTCCATGAACTTGCTCTTCGCTTAGTTTATTGCTTAACATGCTGTACAGTAAGCAGGCGAATTCGCAATGTGAGCCTTCATCTCTAGAGATTAACTCGTTACTGAAAGTTAAACCTGGCATTAAGCCACGTTTCTTTAACCAGAAAATAGAACAGAAACTTCCGCTGAAGAAAATACCTTCAACTGCGGCAAAAGCAACTAAACGTTCTGCAAAAGTTCCGTTTTCTATCCATCGAAGTGCCCATTCTGCTTTTCTTTTTACTGCCGGAACAGTATCGATAGCGTGGAATAAACGATCTTTTTCTTCTGGATCTTTAATGTAAGTATCAATTAATAAGGCATAGGTTTCGGCGTGGATGTTTTCCATCATAATCTGGAAACCATAGAAACAACGAGCTTCTGGTAACTGAACCTCACTCATGAAGTTAACGGCTAAATTTTCGTTAACAATACCATCACTAGCAGAAAAGAAAGCAAGAATGTGTGAGATAAAATGTCTTTCGCCATCATTTAAATTATCCCAGTGTTTTTGGTCATCAGAAAGGTCAATCTCTTCAGCTGTCCAGAAACTAGCTTCAGTTTTTTTATACATTTCCCAAATTGCCGGATATTTTATAGGCAAAAGCACAAATCTGTCTTTATTTTCTTGTAGTAATAATTCCTGTTCCATAAGCTGATATTTTTTAAACTTCATTTTAAACAGAGCCGACAAAACCACGCATTCATCAATTTTATATGATGATTGAAATGTTTTTATTAAAACTCTAGAGTGAAAGTACCAACCTCGTCGCCAGGCAAACAACGTAGTTTTTAGTTAGGTAAATTTAAATTTGTAATCAGAGAGATTCGCATATAAATTACTAAAAACTAAGCTTTTGTATTTGTTTTTTAGCGCCAGAAGTTGAAGAACTTTGTTAAAACAAATATATATACAGGAGCCCTTTTTTGTGAACCAAAGTTGTTAACACTACCGTGAAACCGGTGGAGAAATCAATCAGCTAAATATCATTTTCAATCAAAAAAAAAGCTAATTGTTTCTTTTCAAGGGGTTAGCAAACAAATTTGAGTGTTAATAACTTAAATTTGAGGGCAATTTGAGGTGTAGATTAGAGCTAAATAGAATGTTATTCAACAGTATAGCTAAGTTCTACCGTAGCAACACCTTTATGATAGATACCAATTTCTTTTGCAGCACTTTCTGATAAATCTATAGCTAATCTTTTAGAGAAAGGACCACGATCATTAACCTTAACCACAACCGATTTTCCGTTATCCGGATTGGTTACTGTAATCATTGTTCCGAAGGGTAATGTGCGATGCGCAGCGGTGTGTTTTTTAGCTCTGTATTTTGCGCCGCTTGTTGTTCTGCGACCTTCGAATTTTCTGTGGTAATAAGTTGCTAAGACTGTTTTCTTGATGCTTTCAGGTTCATTTGATGAGTCAGAATTTTGTGCTTTACCTTGTAAAAACAGGAAACAAAAACTTAATATCAGAAAATACTTCATAGGCTAAAATTTCTTTATCGAGCCTGCAAATATAAGCATTTAGTTTATAATCAATAAATTGTGGAAAAACAGCTTGATTTACAAGCACAAAAAAAGGTGTACAACATTCGCTGTACACCTTAACCTAACCCTACTATACCCACCTTTATTTCTTATCCGGAACGAAATTCATCGAGATAGAATTTACGCAATGACGAGTATCTTTGTTGGTAAATCCTTCACCAATAAATACGTGACCTAAATGTGCGCCACAGTTTGCGCAAACAATCTCTGTACGCGAGCCATCTGCATCTGGAATACGTTTAACAGCACCTTTGATTTCATCGTCAAAAGCCGGCCATCCGCATCGAGCATCAAACTTACTTTCCGAACGATATAGAGCTGCATCGCAACGCTTACATGTGTAGGTGCCTTTTTCGGTTGTATGCTCATACTTTCCTGTACCTGGATATTCTGTGCCTTTATTTACGATTACTCTTTCTTCTTCGGGTGTTAATGCATTCCAATTCATTTTCTTTTTGGCTGTTATATTTTTTACTTGTTCTACCTTTTCAACTTCTTTCTTCTCTTGCTTTTGTGCACAAGCAGATAAACTTGTAATTATTGCAACAGTAGAAATCAAAAATAGTTTATTTAACATCGTTCTCATGCATCAATATACGCTATAGATTTCAATTTGGTTTGTATGTTGAAATGTTTGACTTAGTGTTTACAAAGAGATGATATTTTTTCTCTTGAAGTTGCCACGGAAACACAGAAGACACGGAATTTGGATTTTATAAAATCACACGTCTAATTTCTAAAGTTGGTTTGCCAAAGTTTAAAACCAAACCAACTTTGCATTCGGAGCATTTTAGATAGTTTATGGTTTGAGCTAAATCTTCATTCGCAATTCCGCTTTTCGATTTAACTTCGAGAATTACGGTGTCGAAAACAATAAAATCTGCATAAAAACTATGTGGGAGTAGAATATCTTTATAGTATACAGGATAATACTTTTCTCTTTCTAAAAAATAACCTCTTCGTTCAAACTCAATGCAAAGCGCATCTTTGTAAACAATTTCTAAAAAACCGCAGCCCAAAGCTTTATGAACTTCGATTGACGCATTAATAATTAAATCAGTTTCATTTTTATAGGGAAGATTATCTTGTCTTATTTGATAATCCATGAACGATAATTTTAACTAATCTAAACAAATTTCTCCTTCTCACTATTTCTTTTCTGTGTATTCCGTGCTTCCGTGGCAAAAAAAATCATCAAATTCTAAATTCTTTCCTTTTTTTCAGTGTATTCCGTGGCAAAACTAATAACCAACTAACTTAGTAAACAAAAAAAAGCGTCTCGAAATTAATCGAAACGCTTTCATTTATATGATTTTATAAATCTTATTTTGCTAATTCTTCTGCCATTGCAGCACCAATCTCAGCCGGGCTTTCTACAACGCGAATACCACACTCACGCATGATTTTCATTTTTGCAGCAGCCGTATCATCAGCGCCACCTACAATTGCACCAGCGTGACCCATTCTACGTCCGGCAGGAGCAGTTTGACCAGCGATGAAACCAACAACAGGTTTAGTACCATTTTCTTTAATCCAACGAGCAGCTTCAGCTTCCATACCGCCACCAATTTCACCAATCATGATGATACCGTGAGTTTCAGGGTCGTTCATTAATAATTTAACTGCTTCAACAGTTGGTGTACCAATGATTGGGTCGCCACCGATACCGATAGCGGTAGTAATACCTAAGCCAGCTTTAACCACTTGATCTACAGCTTCGTAAGTTAAAGTTCCTGATTTAGAAACCACACCTACGTGACCTTTCTTGAAGATAAATCCTGGCATAATACCAATTTTAGCTTCATCAGCAGTAATTACACCAGGGCAATTTGGGCCGATAAGTGTAACATCGCGGTCAGAAATATATTCTTTAACCTGAATCATATCCTTAGTTGGAATACCTTCAGTAATACAAACAATCACTTTAATACCACCTTCGGCAGCTTCCATAATCGCATCAGCAGCAAAAGCCGGCGGAACGAAAATGATAGATACATTTGCTCCGGTTTTATCAACAGCATCTTTAACAGTATTAAAAACAGGCTTTTCTAAATGTAATTGCCCACCTTTGCCAGGCGTTACACCACCAACTACGTTTGTACCATACGCCAACATTTGTTCGGCGTGGTAAGTTCCTTCGTTTCCGGTAAAACCCTGAACGATAACCTTAGAATCTTTATTTACTAAAACGCTCATGTATCAATTTTTTTTGTGCAAATCTAATATTATTGCTTGGAAAGTCAAACCTAAAATCATATTATTTAACCCATTCTTCTGAGAAAATAAAATGATCTAGTTTAATGTTACCTTTAATTAACTTAACCAATAAATTTTTGATAGTTTATTTAGGAAGATGTAAATCTGTTTTATAAAATAATAACTTTTAAAAAAGGGCAATAATGAATTAATCTGTTTTTCTCAATTTAAACAATCTAAAATCCTGCTTATAAATCAAGAAAAACGAATGATTAAACTGCAATTGCTTGTCGGTATGATCCAAATCGACATGGGGTTCAAAGCGCACATCGAGGTATAAATTAGGAATCAATTCTTTTTGATAAGCATAACGCAATGAAACAATATTTCTGCCACTTTGCTTTAAACCATTAGTGTATAAATTACTCGAAACAGATTCATAAAGCGGCATACCTTTAATAGAAATAAAATTATTTCCTTTCCAGTAAGAAGCAACTAAACTTCCCCATTTACTTTCTACTCCTGCATTTAGCCATACGCCAAAACCACCCTGAAAAGCCCTTCTTTTATCTGGCGATAAATCTTTATAAACCGCTATATAGTTATCGGTGTAGACTTGTTTAATGTTGCTATTAATTTCTTTATGGAGTTTCAGACCAGCGGCACCATTAAAAACTGTACTAATCGGAATTTCTTTTAAAACATCAATTTGTCCTCCCTGATGGAAAGCCAAAAATTGTGCAGGGAAAGTAAATTTCCAGCCATTATTTTCAGCAATCGTGGTTTCTGTAGATAAACCTCCAACAATCTCTTCCTTAGCAGCTTCACCCTTTTCAATCATCTTTTGCCATGCAATCCAGGCATCCAGATTAAACCGCTTACGCTCAACCAATAACTGCGTACCATATTCAATCGGATTGGTTAAGGTTCTTTCAAAATTATAAAGTGGCTCGATATATTTGTGCTGTATTCCACCTTCCAAACTTCCGAAAATTAGGGTTAAATTTCTTTTATGATATTTTAAACTGAATAATGGTTTAGCATCAGTAATTCCGTTTCTACCAAAATCTTTACGAATGAAAGCACCGGCGGTAATGGCCAAATTGGGATGGGCAAAATACGTAATTTGAGGTTGCAACTGCGTTCCATACAAAGTATAACCATCATGAAAATCGTTGGTATATTCGTAATTACGAACAAAGTTGAGGTTGTAGAAGTTAAAATGAACTTCGTTGGTTAAGCTACTATCGGGACGAATTCTATTTTCTAATGCTGATTGATTAAACTGTGCAGAAGCAAAATATGAGCAAAAAAGAAATGATACTAAAAGTGAAGTTTTCTTCAAAACTGAAGCTGTAAACATGTGTTTGGGTTTATCGCCCAAATTTAGGATAGTTTTTCGTTTATTTAACCGCAAAGAACACTAAGTTTACGCAAAGAAAACAAAGAATGGTTATCTATAGTATGCTTTAATCTTTCAGCCCAAAGCTTACTTCTTTAAACGATAATTCTTATACAATTTAACTGCAATCATAATAACTATGGCAACACCCATTATGCCAATCAAACCATAAATCCAATTGATAGCACTTTTTAAAATAACCACAAAAACAATTGCAATCATAAAAATCGTAGCCAACTCTCGCCATAAACGGAGCTGAAAACTTGTCATTTTGAATTGATTGTTTTTTAACTGCTTTACAATATTCTGGCAGATGAAATGATAAATTAATAATCCTGCCACAAAACCAAGTTTAACATGCATCCAATCTGCTTTCATCAAACCAGGATTTAGAGTAAGCATACCAACACCAGCTAAAACAGAAATAATCATGGCCGGTGTGGCTATAATTTTCCATAATGTAGCTTCCATTTTTGTAAACTGCTTAATCAGAATACTTTTTTCAGCTTCTGGTTTTTCGTTTGCTTCGGTATGGTAAATAAAAAGACTTAGGATGTAGAACAAACCCGCCATCCAGCTAATTACGAATACAATGTGTACTGCTTTAAAATATTGATAATATGGCAAAAGGATTTCTATCATCTCTCTAGAATTTACACTAGCTGTCCAAACTTCATTTAAGGAGATTTAGGATTTAATACCTAAACTCCTTTACCACATCAATAGCATATTTCACATTATCAAAAGGAATATCTGGCATAATACCATGTCCTAAATTGAAGATAAAACCTTCTGTGCCACGCATACGCTCAAACAATTTGTGTATTTGCGCTTTAATTACAGATTTATCAGCATATAAAATATGTGGGTCTAAATTCCCTTGTACAGCTATGCCATTTGGTAAAGCATTTTTTATGTTTAATAAATCTGCATTCCAATCAACAGAAATTACATCTGGCTTAGCTTCTGCCATAATTGGTGCAAAAACCGAGCTTCCTTTACAGAAGGAAATTACCGGAATATCTTTTCTGTTTAGGTTTGCAATAATTTCCTGAATGTAACGATGAGAAAACTCCTGATAATCGTTCCACGACAATGCTAATGCCCAGCTATCGAAAATCTGAACCGCATTAACGCCGGCAGCAATTTGAAGGTTTAAATAATCGGCAGTAACCTTTGCAATCTTTGCTAAAAGTTTATGTGCTAATTCTGGTTGATTATGAATAAAAAGCTTAGT
Organism: Pedobacter sp. Leaf132; assembly: GCF_920984695.1. NCBI lineage: Bacteria > Pseudomonadati > Bacteroidota > Sphingobacteriia > Sphingobacteriales > Sphingobacteriaceae > Pedobacter > Pedobacter sp. Leaf132. The sequence goes on from NZ_CAKLBO010000006.1 coordinate 173,285, forward strand.
TAACTTAAAATCTTTAGATGAGCCACCTTCAATTAAATAGCTCATAACAGTAAAAGGTGCACCAGCAAAACCAATTAATGGAATACGACCGTTTAATCGTTGTTGAATCACTTTAATTGCATCTGCAACATACTGCAATTCATCTAAACAATCTACATTTAAGTTTTCAATATCTTGAGCGTTACGCACCGGATTTGCAAATTTTGGTCCTACGCCTTGAGTAAAACTCAAATCGCCACCCATTGCTTCTCCAGTTACTAAAATATCACAGAATAAAATCGCTGCATCAATATCCAACAAATCAACAGGCAACATGGTTACATCGGCTGCAATTTCAGGGGTTTTACACATCTCTAAAAACGAGTATTTGTTCTTTATCTCCCAATATTGCGGCATAAAACGACCAGCCTGGCGCATCATCCACACCGGTGGACGTTCTGTTTGTTTCGAAAATGCTGCGTCTAAAAATAAATTATTCTCCATGATTTGTTGTTGCTGTTCCACTCTATCGCCATGCTGAATTTATTTCAGCATCATTTTAATAAATAGATCCTGAAATAAATTCAGGATGACTTAAGTGTAAAAAATTTAATTGCGCAAAGGTATAAATAAAAAAAAAACGAAGAACCTTTTTATTCCTAAACCGGTGCTTCGTTTCTCAAAATGACAATACTAATATTATAATTTGCTTATTTCTTTTTCAAGTTTAACAATTATATCTTTAGACCGTGCTGATTCTGCCAGTTCTTTAGCAATTTTTGTATAAGCTTCTGCTTTCTCTCTATCTTTTCTTCTTAGCGCCAGGTTTGCCAAATGTATAAGCACATAGCCTTTTTGGGTTTTACCGCCTACCGGAAAACGGCTAGCCAGTTGAAAATGATATTCAGCCTTTTCGTAATTTTCTTCTTTGAGGGCAATATTTCCCTGCATAAACTCGTAATAACCTCTGCGGTTTTTCGATAATCGCTCTGGGTTTGGCACTTCTGCAAGCATCAGCTTTGCTTTTTCAAACTCATTATTTTTGAAATATTTAGAAGCCATTAAAACAGAACCATGCCTGAAATGACTCCAGATAACAAAAACAAATAAAAGGCCTGCAACAGCGGCAAGTTCGTACTGAACCACAAACATACATACCAATGCCGCCAGTAAAAAAACGGCCATCAATACATACCTGCCAAGACTATTATACATTAATGAATATCGGTAAATTTATAGCCGACGCCACGGATTGAATGAAAATATACGGGATTTTTTTGGTCTGGTTCAAAATACTTACGGAATGTTAAAATGAAGTTATCAATCGTTCTTGTTGATGGATAAACATCATAATTCCAAACTGTTTCTAAAATCTGTTCACGAGAAACAGCATCATTTTTACGCTCAATTAAAAGCTTCAATAACATCGTTTCTTTTTTAGTTAGCGGCGTAATGGTGCCATCATCATGTTTCAACTCAAAAGAATTAAAATAGATAGTTTTATCACCGATTTTATAAGAATTTAACTCCTTTAAATCGTCTGATTTTAAACTACGTTTAACTAAAATTCCAACGCGAAGAATTAATTCTTCCAAGTTGAAAGGTTTAACCAAATAATCATCAGCTCCTTTTTTCAAACCTAAAACACGGTCTTCTGATGTATTTTTAGCTGTTAAAAACATAATCGGAACTTCTGCATTCTCTAAACGGATTGTTTCACAAACCTGGAAACCATCCATTTCAGGCAACATAACATCTAAAATGATTAGATTAAAGCGTTCTTCTTTAAATATTTTAAGAGCGGTTTTGCCATCTTTAACGGCGTGAACTTTATAACCCTCAAGTTCGAGGTTTAATTTAATAGCATCTAACAAGTGATCCTCGTCTTCTACCAATAATATTCTTAATTTTTGTGACATAATTGAGATTAACTAAATGTTACTTCAAAAATACTTCCCTGAGGCAAATTGTCTTTTACTGTAATATCTGCATCATGGTATTGTAAAACCTCTTTCACAATAAACAAGCCTAAACCTGTTCCCTTCGCTTTTCTGACATTCTCATTACCAACGCGGTAAAACTTATCAAATATCAACATTTTTTCGGCATCTGAAATACCTGGTCCTTTATCAATTACACTCAGCTGAATATGCCCATCCACCTGGTTTAAAAGCACATTTATCTCATCACATGGACTCGAATATTTAACTGCATTTTCTATTAAATTGGTAACAACTGACGATAAGGCAAATTTGTCACCCACTAACTGCAAATTTGGCTGAATTTGAGCATTTATAAGTTGCTCATTCCCGCAAGAATGCACCTGCAATCTATCCGTAATTCTATAAACCAATTCCGAAAAGTTAAACTCTTCTTTCGGAAATGTATAAGATCGGTTTTCAATTTTGGTAGCCAATAGCATATTTTCTACCAAATCATCCAAACGCTCGATATCTTTTAACGAATTATTTAATAAAGAAACCTGGCGGGCTTTATCCAAATCTCTTTTAACAATAGTTTGAATAGAAAGTTTTATAGCAGCCAAAGGCGATTTCAATTCGTGTGTTATCGACATTAAAAAATTCTGCTGTTGCTCTCTTAATTTATCTTCCCGTTTTAACGATTGATGCAGAAAATATCCGCCAATACAAAGCAAAAACAAAAACACAGAACCCTCGCCCATAATCATTGTCATGCGGCTTGGTTGCAAGCGCACCACCAAAGTGCCCCAGGAAATGAGCTGAATTAATGCGTAAAGCAATAACGCGTAAAATATGATAATTGATTTCTTCATACCCCAACCCCTAATGGTGTTTTAATTTTTTTATTATTGCCATGGTTTGTGTCCTCACGAACCATTTTATTCTATTTATTTGAAAAGCAATTTTCTGTTCATTTTGGTTATTTCAGCCCCGCCTTTCCTGCCCTCCGGCAGGCGGGCGTTTCAATTTTTTTTAACTTCTGTCATGCTAAGGTACAGAGCATCCCTGCCTGCGGCAGGCAGGTGTTTCATCGGTTGCAGATGCTTCGTGCCTCAGCATGACACTTTATTCAGGGTTACTGCTCAAAAAAGTATTTCCACTTCAATCGGGTTTAGGGAATTTAGCCCTCAGAAAGAAACTTAAATTTCCCCCTGCACTCTCCAAACGGTGACAACCCCCTCAGAGCTATTTACGCTCTCTCTATTGCGGGGCACGAAGCAATTCCATAACAATCGCTATTTTACAACCCGAAGCTTTAAGATTGCTTCGTACCTGTTAATGATGTTTGGCTAATGCCTTTTATGGTAAAAAATCTCCGTGGCTAAAAAGAACCTACTTTCTAAACACCAAATCAAGCGCTTCAAAAATTGCTCTCTTCGCTTTTTCCAATTCTATTTTTGTGTGCGCTGCAGATACAAAACCAACTTCATACCCTGATGGACCTAAATAAATGCCACGGTTCAGTAGTTCGCGGTGCATTATTTTAAATTTTTCCATGCTACCCGCATCAATATCATCAGCTGTTTGAATTTTTTCTTTCTCGGTAAAAGCAAACCAAAAAATAGAACCAACTGTAAAAACCTTAAACTTATAATTTCTCGCGGTAGCAAAACGCTGAATACTCGCAACAAAATCTTGTGTTTTATTATTCAAATCTTTATAAAACCCCGATTTGTTCAATTCAATTAAAGTTGCGATACCCGCGGCCATAGCTACCGGATTTCCGGATAAAGTACCCGCCTGGTAAACGCCACCATCAGGCGAAATGTGCGACATAATTTCAGCGCTAGCACCATACATACCCACAGGCAAACCGCCACCAATTATTTTACCGTAGGTAACAATATCTGGCGTTATGCCGTAATGTGCCGCTGCACCTTCAAAACCAACACGAAAACCGGTAATTACCTCATCAAAAATCAATAAAACCCTGTTATCGGTACAAATTTTACGCAGAAATTTGATGTATTCTTCATCCTGTAAAATTAATCCATTATTAGCCGGGATACCCTCAATAATTACCGCAGCAACCTGATCTTTAAACTGAGCAAAAGCCTCCTCAATAGCTGCTGTATCATTCAAAGGAATCACAATTGTTTCTTCAGCAAAAGATTTTGGAACACCTGCAGAAGAAGTTTCGCCAAATGTAACTAAACCAGAACCAGCTTTAACTAAAAGTGAATCGCTATGCCCATGGTAGCAGCCTTCAAACTTGATAATTTTATCTCTGCCGGTAAAACCTCTGGCCAAACGAATGGCAGACATTACGGCTTCTGTACCGGAACTTGTGAAACGAATTTTCTCTACAAAACGATTGTTTTTGATAATCAATTCTGCCAATTCATTTTCCAAAGCCGTTGGCGCACCGAAACTCATTCCGTTTTGCATTACCTCAGTAACTTTTTCCCGAATTTTAGGATTATTGTGACCTAAAATCAATGGTCCCCAGCTTCCACAGAAATCAATAAACTGATTTCCATCAGCATCCCAAATGTAACAACCATCGCCTTTTTCGATAAAAAGAGGCGTGCCGTAAACAGATTTAAAGGCCCTTACCGGAGAGTTTACACCACCCGGGAAATACGTTTTAGATTTCTCATACAATTCAGCCGATTTTACTCTAGAAATATCTGGTTTACTTCCGGTATTTACAGGAATATCGGCTTCGTTACCCGAAAACATTTTTTTTAATGAATCTAACATTTTTTTGTGTTTTAAGTTCTACGTACTAAGTTTTAAGTATCCAAACTAAAACCTACATACAACTCTCTTATTAAATTAGAAGTTCTGGTCCAGTTAAGCAAACGCCAAAACGTAAAACTTATAACTTACAACTTCCTAAATCCAGTCGTTATTTAAAATATCTTTTATATGGTAAGTTGTAATAATACTTGCTCCGGCTCTGGCAAAGGCATGCATGGTTTCCATAACCACTTTTTGTTCATCAATCCAGCCACGTTCTGCGGCGGCTTTAACCATCGAGTATTCGCCAGAGACATTATAAACTGCAATAGGCAAATTAGTATCTTGCTTTAAACGTTGAATGATGTCTAAATAAGCCAAGCCTGGTTTAACCATCAAAACATCGGCACCTTCCTGTTCATCCAATTGTGCTTCACGAAGTGCTTCCAAAGGATTTCTAAAATCCATTTGATAGGCCTTTCTATCACCTTTACTTGGAGCGCAATCTGCGGCTTCTCTAAATGGGCCATAATAAGCAGATGCAAACTTTGTAGCGTGACTCATAATAGCGGCATTTACGAAACCATTTTCATCTAAGAGATTCCGCATCGCTTCAGTTCTGCCATCCATCATATCAGATGGTGCAAACATATCGGCGCCAGCTTGCGCATGTGTTAAAGCCATTTTAGCAATTACATCAACGGTTTTATCATTCTGAACATAATCGTTCTCCATAATTCCGCAATGTCCGTGTGTGGTGTAAGAGCATACACATACATCAGTAATCACATACAAACTATCACCAAAATGCTTTTTTAATTCACGAACTGCGGTTGGCACTAATGAATGGTCGTGATAAGCAGATCTGGCATCAGCCGATTTCTCGTCTCCAACACCAAAAAGCATGATTTTGTTCAAACCTTTATTCATTCCAGCCTCAACATCTTTAACCAGAGTATCAATCGAATAATGATTAACGCCAGGCATTGCATCAATAGCATGGATAACATTTGTTCCAGGCACCACAAAATAAGGGTACACAAACATATCTTTCGATAGTCGGGTTTCGGCTACCATCTCTCTAACCAACGGGTTTTTCCTCAATCTTCGCGGACGATGTAACATTTTTTTAGTATTATAGCCCCACCCAACCCTCCCCAGAGGGGAGGATTAAGCGAGTGTATTAGTATTTAGTATCAAGCTTGCCTGCCGCTTATGAAGGTATCAAGACTTGAGTATCATCTTATTAAAGCATTATGGTTCATTAATTGACGATGCATTATTATATTTTTTTTGAAAAGCAGTTTCAGTAATCCTTCGTTTAATGCAGTCCCGCCTTTCCGTTTCAATCTTTTTTAAACTTCTGTCATGCTGCTCCATTTCCTTCATTGCGAGGAGGAACGACGTGGCAATCTTTTTTGTTATCCATCTAAAAAAGTATTTCCACTTCAATCGGGTTTAAATTATGTCTGTCATTGCGAGGCACGAAGCAATCTAACGCCTAAGAGATTGCTTCATACCTCGCAATGACGATGTGGTCTTGCTTTTCACTTTAGTGTTTATGCCCTCTTATGGGCTTTAAACTTTCTGCTCCCAAATCCTACACCTTTAACCCTAACCCTCAAACCCTACACCTTAAACATCAAACCCTACACCCTAAACCTCTATCTAATCTCTATTCCAAAAACAGCTTCTGATAATCCAATTTCATCTGGGGAGTACGGTAAAGCATATTTCACACCCATTTCATCAAATTTCTTACCTGTAGAGTTTCCAATCGCAATCACTTGCTGACCAGGCTCTAGTAAATTATCTGCAAAATACGCATCCACGTTTGATGGACTGGTAAAAATTAATACATCAGCATAACTTTGGTCTATATTTTCTTCTATTACCGTTTCGTAAATTGGTAAATCAATAATTTTCGCATCAGCCGGTAACGATTTTTGAATCGATTGTAATGAATCCTGTGCTCTTGGAAACAAAACATTTTTACCTGAAACCAATTTTGCAAAATCTTCTGCAACTTCACTAATATCGCCACTTGTTCCTACAAAATCTGCAAAATGCCCAAACTTACGCAAGGCATCTTCAGAGCCTCTGCCAACAACACCAAATTGTGTTTTCTTTGGCAATTGTGGTTTTAGGTTGAAGAAATATTCGACACTATTGCGGCTACTAAAGAAAATCCAATCGATATTTTTTAAGATAAACTGGTCTAAAACAGTAACAATTGGAAAGGTGCGAATTAACGAACGACCTTCAATTTCTATATTTTTACTTTCTAAAGCTTTACGGAAATAACTGTGTTCGCCAATTTCGCGAGAGATGAAAACCTTTGCAGGTTTCTTACGCTCTTTATCAAATTTAGCTACAATCTTTTCTGCTAAGCCCGTGGTAGTTTCAGAACGTAAAAATAAACGCTCCGGAAAATCATCAGCAGTTTCAGCTTTTGAAGTCCATACCTCAAATTCGCCATCTTCTTTTTTGCAATAACAACCTAAAGGCATATGGCAACCACCTTCAAAAAGGTTCAAAACTTTACGCTCTACACCAACCTCTTCGGCTGTGGCAGGATCGTGCAGTTTTTGTAAAGCATCAAAAAGTTCAGCATCATTTTCTCTGATTTGAATAGCCAAAGCACCTTGTGCAGGAGCCGGAACAAATTCAGTTGGCTCTAATTCTTCAACATGAAATTCGCTAACATCTAAGCCTAAACGTTTAATACCAGCTTTTGCAAGCATAATGGCATCATAATCTTCATCGCGAAGCTTTTGTATACGCGTTGGAACGTTTCCTCGTAAATCTTCAATTTCTAAATCAGAGCGTAAACCTAATAACTGTGCTTTTCTTCTGTTTGATGATGTACCCACCATTGCACCTTTTTTCAAAGAAAGCTTTTGCGAAACATCAACACAATCTTTTAAAATTAAAAGATATTCGGTCGCCTCTTCACGTGTAGGTATTGCAGCAATGGTTAAACCAGCCGGATGATTAGTTGGCAAATCCTTTAAGCAGTGAACTGCTAAATCAATTGTACCAGCCAAAAGCTCTTCTTCCAATTCTTTGGTAAAAAAACCTTTTCCTTCTAATTTATCTAAACGCAAGTTCAAGATTTTATCGCCCTGCGTTTTAATAATTTTAATTTCTGCTTCAATTCCGAGTGCAGCTAATTCACTTTGAATGTGATTGGCTTGCCATAAAGCAAGTTCGCTACCGCGTGTTCCGATGGTTAATTTCTTCACTATAAAGATTAAATGAACTGCAAATTTAAGGTTAATTTGGTTTATACCATGAATTGTTTAAAAATGAGACAGTGAGGTTACAGTTCTTAGTGGAAAGCTAAAAGTAAAAAGTTGAAAGTCTACAAAGTTTTATAAACATTGAGCGGATTTTTGTGCGGACTACAATTCCCCTCCTTTGGAGGGGTGCCCGCAGGGCGGGGTGGTTTCTGATATTGCGAAATCGATTTTCGACCGATTGAAGCAAATTCTTTTATCACATATTGATTTAAAGAGATTGCTTCGTTCCAAGCAAATGACGAGCGACCAAACAATGCCTCATGAGTGTCACTTAAGCGTTATGAAAGGTTTTTTATTTTCTTGTACAAACTTTACATTCTTAAACCAGATTGAAGTGAAAATACTTTTTGTTGCAGGTCTTCGACAAGCTCAAACTGACACTGACAAAAGGATTGAAACGCCTGCCTGCCGGAGGGCAGGAAGAGCAGGACTGAAATAACCGATAAGTATAGAAACTTCCTTTTCTAATTATTTTACAATTTAAGAAGAGTGAGTAAATATAAGCTTAGCTTAGCGCTCTTTGCGGTTAAACCCTAAGATTCTTTGACCAAAATTTCTTTGGCCATAATCATCGGTACGGAAATATATTTCTTTTCCATGTAGTTCATTACACGCTCTAAAACTTCACGAGATGCTTCATCCATCTGGCTAATTTCATCGGCAAACACACCATTTATAGCTGTGTTTTTGATTTCCTTAATTTTACGTGGAACTTCTTGCATGGCAAGTTCTATACGACGTTGTTTTAAAACGGTAAAAAACTCGGCAATATTTGCGGTGATAATATCTTCGGCGTGAACCAACTCGTTATAACGCTCTTGAATATTTTTACGGGCAACTTCTTTTAATGATTCTACCTCAATATAATGAATTGGATTGTTGTGAACCACAGCTGGTGCTACATCATTTGGGATAGCTAAATCGACAATTACTTTTTTGCCTGTATCGCCATTCAGCAATTTAGCATAAAGTTTTTCATCAATAATTGCTTCGGTAGAGCCAGTACAAGTAATGATTACATCAAAACCTTCAGTAAAATTCTCGAGCTCGGTTAAGGCGTAAGCTTTACCGTTTAGTTCTTCGGCAAGTGTCTCTGCTTTAGAAAGTGTACGGTTAAAAATTGAAAAATTGGAGTATTTATGCTTATTAAGGTATTTTGCAATATTTTGGTTGGTTTCGCCGGCACCAATAATTAATACGCGTGAGTTACCACACATATTTAATTCTTTAAGCTTGCGATAAGCCAATGAAACAACAGAAACCGGATTTTTTGAAATATTGGTATGCGTATAAACCTCTTTAGCAGTTTTAACTACTCTATCCATTATCATACGCATATAATCGCCGGTAAAACCTGCATCGCGGCAATTTTCGTAAGCTTTACGTATTTGAGCAAGGATTTCCTTCTCGCCAACAACCAAGCTTTCTAAAGAACAAGATGTTCTTAATAAATGATTGAAAGCCTCTTCGTTTTCATAAACCGTAACGTTATCAAGGAAACGCTCCATAAATTCTGGAGGCAAACCCATATCTAAAACGGTAAGAAATTTAGTTACAAATTCTTTATCCGTGATTTCTTTGGTAAGAAAAACGAATTCTACACGGTTACAGGTACCAATGTAGAAAATTTCGCTAACGGGAAGTTCCGCTTGAAGATTTTTCAATCTGCTCTCTAAACTCTGATCACAAATAACCAACTTTCCTAAGGATTGTAAGTCGATGTGATGATGCGTAAAAGCTATTACTTTTAAATATTCCAAGTGCTTCCGTTATTAACTATTATCGGGATACAAAAGTAACAGGCTTGGTGAATGTCACCGTCATTAATCTGTAATTTACATCAATTTAGAACGGTTTTAAATAGATGCAAAAGAATGACAAAGCCTTTTTTAATGAAAGGAGATGTAAAATAACCTGGTTTAAAAAAAATAGACAAGGTATAAAACCCTGCCTATTCCAAAATTAAACAAGACAATTACTCTTTATCTTTTGATGTCAAATCTCCCCACTTTTCCTCAGCATCGTTCTTTAATTCTTCGGCTTTAACTTTGGTATCTTCCCAAATGTCTTCAGCTTTATCTTTCACATCATCAATCACATCTTCGGCTTTTTCTTTAAATTCGTTAAATTTATCCTTTAAATTATCAAAAAATCCGTTTTCTTGTTCTGGATTTGGTGTTTGGTTTTCTGTTGTCATAGCTTTTATTTTCACAAGATAAGACAAACACTATTCCAATAAATATTGTTAAAACACTATGATAACACAAAGCAATTTTAGCCTTAGCGGTGCAGACGGAAAATTAATTATTGGCGACATAACATTTGATGAAATTAATCCAAATGCTCCAATTATACTTTTCGTTCACGGATTTAAAGGTTTTAAAGATTGGGGTGCACACAATCTTGTTGCCCGATATTTTGCAGCTAATGGCTACCGCTATATTAAATTTAATTTATCGCACAGCGGAGTTCCGGCCGATAACCCAAAAGATGTTAGCGACATAAATGCATTTGCAGAAAACACTTTTTCAAAAGAGCTTTTTGATGTTAATGCTGTGCTGGATTTTATAGAAAAATCTTTCGGCAAAGAAGCGAAAGTAAATATTATTGGGCACAGCCGTGGTGGTGGTTTGGCGATAATCGAAGCCGCTAACGACTTACGCATTGGCAAATTAATTACCTGGAGCGCCATATCAAGTTTTAATAGTCTTTGGAAAAAAGATCAAGAAGCGGAATGGAAAAGCAACGGAAAGATATATGTAACCAATGCCAGAACGAAAGAGCAAATGCCTTTAAATGTTTCTCTTTTAAAAGATTTTGAAGAAAATGCTGCAACGCTAAATATTTTGAGAGCAGCCAAAAGAGTAAATATACCTTGGTTAATTATTCAAGGAGATGATGATGTAAACGTTCCTTTTGAAAATGCACAGAAATTAGCTGATGCAAATACAAATAGCAGATTGGTAAGAATTGAAGGCGCAAATCATGTTTATGGTGCAACACATCCGTTTGAGAGTGGAACTTTGCCGCCGCTTTTGTTTAAGGTTTGTGAGAAGGTTTTAATGTTTTTAGGAGAATAAGCTACATTACTAATTTTTTCCATCTGAGAAATTGAAAAAAAATAAGAAGAAGCGAGCTTAAATAACCTTTAAAGTTAAATGTTAAAACCTTTTTTTGGAAGTTGAACGCTAATCATTACCTCTACCAACAAAGCCTCTCATATCGCTTCCGCTTGGGCTTTGGAAAATTTCTAAATCAAAATAAGGAACAGCAGCCAATAAATGATCGAAAATATCTGCCGCCACTTCTTCAAATCTTTTTAAGGCTTTTTCTTTTGAGAATACATAAATTTCGATAGGTAAGCCGTTTTCTGTAGCCTGCAACTGGCGAACCATAAAGGTTAAATCTGTATTAATGTATGGGTTACTTTCAAGGTATTTTTCTGCGTAAACCCTAAAAGTTCCAATATTTGTCATGTGCCTACCATTAACCAGGTTATTTGGATCTACGGTGTTTTCGGCATTAAAAATTTCTATTTGTTTTTGCGTTTCGCGAATATAATCTTTCAAAAAATCGATACTTTTTAGTCGATTAATTAAATCCTCATCACAAAATTTTATACTCGAAATTTTAATGTTTATGTGCCTTTTAATTCTTCTACCTTCACTTTCTTCCATTGCCCGCCAATTTTTAAACGATTCACTTACAATGGCATAACTCGGCACAATGGTTACTGTTTTATCCCAGTTTCTAACTTTAATGGTGGTTAAATTGATTTCCGTAACTTCACCATCCGCCCCATATTTTTCAACGGTAATCCAATCGCCAGCACGAACTAAATCAATTGCACTCATTTGCACAGAAGCAACAAAGCCTAAAATCGGATCGCGAAATACCAGAATTAAAACTGCTGTTACGGCTCCAAAACCACCAAAAACATAAAGCGGCGATTGACCAAGAATTATAGATAGAATTAAAACAAAACCTAAAATATAAATGATGATTTTAGCGACCTGTTTATAACTTCTTATGGGTTTATCAGCATATTTACGCGATGCCTCCATAATGGAAACCATGGCATTTAAAAACGCATTAATTGCAAACATAGTGGCTAAAACCACATAAATTTTTGAGATAATTAAAGCATAGAAAAGCCAGTCTTTAAAATCCACAAACACAAAAGGAACTGCATTGTAAATTATATATGCGCCGAAAATTAAAGCAAAAGCCCTGAAAACCCTAAACTCGAACAGCGCATTCTGCCAATCGCGTTTGGTTTTTGCGCTTTTTACAACAAAAATAAATACTTGCCGGGTTAAAAAAATGGTGATGAAAAGAAATAGAATTACACCAATTATTCCAATAAAAAAATAAGAATAAATTAAATCTCCACCAGATAAATCTTTTTCAATAAGCCAATTCCTGAATTCGCTAAATATGGTTTGAAAGGTTGGAATATTCATTGAGGTAATTTAGTTTTTAATGGCTAGTTATTAAATTGTGTGCAGTTAATAAAGAAATTGCATAAGCAATTATTTTCGCATTGCTTATACACCCTACTGAGCCTAAGCATTATCTCTTCGTTCTACTAAAATCGGCCTAACAAATTTTTTGGAATCCACTGACCAAGCCACAGTACAAACTCTAATATAAAAATTTTAAGCCGACACTTTTTTTTCTTTTGGTGTCAAAAGAAAAAAAACCGTCTGGCTAATACAAATAGTAAAACTTTCTATTTACAATCTACAAATGGATTGGAATAGAAAACGAAAAAACAATTAAACTTTCTCAACCCAATTTCCATCACCTTTAATAATTTCAATAAGCTCATCTAAAGCAAAAGCAGTATTTACATTTTTCTTTACAACTTCTTGTCCTCGGTATAAGGTAATTTTATCTGGGCCTGTACCTACATAACCATAATCGGCATCTGCCATTTCGCCTGGTCCGTTAACAATGCAGCCCATTATTCCAATTTTCAGGCCTTTTAAATGATCCGTTCTTGAACGAATCAATTGTGTAGTTTCTTGTAAATCAAAAAGCGTTCTACCGCAACTTGGACAAGATATGTATTCTGTTTTACTGATTCGGGTTCTGGTTGCCTGTAAAATACCAAAGCTTGTAGAATTTATTAAAGCTAAATCCTGCCCCATGGCATCAATCCAAACGCCATCGCCGAAACCATCAGTTAGTAGAGCACCTAAATCTGTTGATGCATAAAGCTGAAGATTATCAGCACCTAAGTTTTCGTAACTTCTTTTAATGATAACCGGAATTTGAATATTCTTTTCTTGCAAAGCGATAAAAAACGCTCTTTGTTCTGCCATACCGTGGCTGGCTGATGTTTTTAGTACCAGCACAACATTACGTAATTGGTGAAGTGAAATATGATTAAATTCTGTGGCATCAATTTCTACAAAGTTTAAATGTTCATCCTTTACAGCAGTGCTGTTAAAATCATCAATAGAAATAAGCGGATGGCAATTATTTTTATCCTGAAGTTTTAGCCAGGTCTGGTAATTGTAAACTTGTTTTAAATTCCCCGGAAAAGAAAAAGAGGGAAGATTATCGCCTAAAAAAGCTAAATCACAAGCCTGGTCTGCCAGGTTATATTTATCTAAGCCCGCACTATAATTATAACCGATTGCATTTAAAAAATATGGGTCTTTAAGATTTTCTTTTGTTACATCAATCATCACTACCGGATGGTAATGGCCTCCAATATGTTGAACCGATTCGGTAATTCTTCGGGAATATTGGTATGGATTGTAAGTTGGTGATTGTTCTTCAACAAGCTCGGGATGAATTACAACAGTGCTACTTTCAACTTTAAGCTTTTGACTTTCAGCTCTATTCAAATATCTATCGGCCAAAGCTTTTGCAACCGGCGCCTCAAATTCCGGGTCTTCGGTTAACGAAACCCGAATGGTATCACCCAAACCATCTTCCAACAAGGTTCCAATCCCCACTGCCGATTTAATACGACCATCTTCACCATCACCCGCTTCGGTTACGCCTAAGTGTAAAGGATAATTCATACCCTCTTTAACCATTGTTTCAACCAGTAAGCGATAGGCCTGAACCATCACCTGCGTGTTGCTGGCCTTCATTGAGATAACCAAATTGTAATAGTTTTCGGCTTCGGACATGCGGATAAATTCCATTGCAGATTCTACCATTCCACGAGGGGTATCGCCATAATGGCTCATAATCCTATCAGAAAGTGAACCATGGTTTGTACCGATACGCATAGCTGTACCGTATTCCTTACAAATTTTAATCAGCGGAATAAATTTTTTATTAATTCTTTCAAGCTCAGCATTGTAAGCGTCTTGTGTATATTCTAAATTCTCAAATTTCTTTTTATCAGCGTAGTTACCTGGATTTACACGGACTTTTTCTACAATCCTGGCTGCCATTTCAGCAGCATTTGGTGTAAAGTGTATATCAGCAATTAATGGAACATCGAATCCGCGAAAGCGAAGTTCCTTTTTGATGTTGGCTAAATTTTCGGCTTCTTTAATGCTTGGTGCGGTAATACGAACATAATCACAACCCGATTCAACCATTCTGATGGTTTGTTCTACGGTACCAAGGGTGTCCATGGTATCAGTAGTTGTCATCGATTGGATACGAATTGGATTATGACCGCCTAAAGCGATATCACCAATTTTTACTTCGCGGGTTAAAAACCTCGAATATTGCGTTAAACTGTTGCAATAACCACCTTTTAGCGCTTGATTTGCCAATATATTTTCCATGCGATTGCAAAGATATAGATAGAATATTGAATGAGAGAATTTTGAATGAGAGAATGAATGAACTTAAGGGTAGAATGACTGAATTTTGGATTAGTGAATATTACAAGTAATCACCAGAAAAAAATCACCAAATAATTATTAAATCAACCTATCTTTTATCACCAGGCTATTTGCAGCTATATCGTGCCAGCATTGATTTTTTTTATTGAGGAAACTATAGAAATATCCAAAAAAAACAGGGACTACAGATAAAATTTTGGAGAAATTACGAGCAAAAGAACGAGCAAAAGAAAGTCTTGAACCTTCTAAATCGGTTACTTTAATATTCACCAATCTTTTTCCTAATGTGGCTTGCCTTTTAGATGATTCTGCGAAAATCCCATAAATCAACTTAAAAATAAAAATTAGTGGAAGAGGCGTTACAAATGCCATAATGCGTTGGTCTTTACCTTCTATAAAAGCAAAGCTGATTAAAATACAAACGCAATAAATGATGAAAATAAGGAAATGATCTATAACTGATGCCAGTAATCTTAAATCGAAACCAGCAAAATACTGAGGAGCGGTTTTTTGGTGACTAAAACCAAGAAGCTCACGCAATTCTGGCATTGCATGAGCTTCTTTATAATCATCCATCCCTGGTTTACGGATAAATGTAGTAGGTGTAATATTTAGTTGCGCAAGTTCTGATAAACTATATGGCCCTTGTGGTTTGCCATTTATTACAACTGTGTATTCCATTGAATTATACGCTTTAAATAGTAAGTTTTAAGTATTGCGAGAACAACACCATAGTTAAATCTTCAATCAAGACTTCGGCAACGTTAAGTGCGCTTAAAATTAACGCATTCAACGTAGAACTTATAACGTAAAACTTATAACTTAATACCTTGATACTTCAAAGTTACTTAAACCGCCATCCAAATTAATAAATATTTTTTTGGTTGATGTTTTGTAATTCGAGGTTTCATAAACGCCATCACTTAATTTCTCAAAACCAGAAAAATCTTTTGCTGATAAACCGGTTTTAGTTTTGATACGACAGCCAGAATTTGTAGGGATTTTAATTTTTACATCGGCTACGCCAGATTTTACAACGACATCAGCTATCGGCAGTAAATCACCCATTTTTATTTCTAAAGAAGCTGCCCCACCATCAAAACGGAATGAACGTACTTTATAATGCTCAAAATCAAAATCGGCCTCGCCTGCACCTAACTTCATGTTTATATCCCAGTTTGGCGCTTTGTTTAATTTAAAATCAACGTCATTTCCACCATCACCAAAGTTCCATTTATTGTTTTTGCCATCCATTTTAAAGTTTAAAACTGTAGCAGAATCAGTAAGTTGTTTAACTAATGAAAAGTTGCTGTGTCGCTTTTTCTTCACCTCGGCATTTATCAAATCTGAGGTTTCTCCATCAAGATTAAAAGAAATTCCGCCTCCGGATATATTTAAAATTGTTTTTTTAGTGCTGTCTATTGCATTAAAAGCTTCCGAGAAATTCAGATTATTACGAACCGTATCTTCATCATTGTCTGTGTCGTTATCATTATCATCATCAATAGTGATATCTACATCATTTTTGTACTTATTTCCAAACCAATTACCACGCTCTGGTCGCTCCTGGCCTTTTACAAATAGAAAAGATAGTGTTATAACCAATACACCTATTGAAATAATGCTGCCAGTTTGCGAATTGTTTTTGTTAAAAAGTATGTTTAAACCAGCAATTATTAAAAACACTGGCCAAAAATGCCAAACGTTGCGCCAGTAAAAAGTAATTACGTTAAAGTTTTCCAGCAAGAGTACACCACCAATAAAAAGCAGTAAAATACCCCAAATTAATCTATCTAATTTCATAATATTTATACCTGAGGGTTAACGGGATTTGAATTATTTTCATCTTTTGGAGCAACAGTTTCTTCAACAATAACTGCATCTGTAACCGTTTCAGTTGTTGGCTCAGTTGCCGGAGCTTGTTGATTTTGAAATGCAGCCCAATCATTTTTTCTTTTGGCTTTTGCGATAATGCTAATACCTAATACAATGAAGATTACTGGCCAGAAATTTCTGAAGCGAAACCAATCCGGAATAAAATCTAGCTCTCTCATTAAAAAGAAACAGCCAATAACAAGTAAAACCAAACCACCAATTGTACGTCCGGTATCGTTAGGTTTGCTGTATTTACTAAAATCGGCATGGCTTTCAAATGGCGCTTTTTGAGTATCATTTAATGGTTGATTCCAATTTGTATTAGTTGACCCAACCGGACCAGTAAAAGGTGCTCCAGTACCAAAGGGTTGTGCACTCGGATTATTTTTTAAATAATCATTAAACTTTGAGAATTTGGCAGCCGGATCATTATTTACCGGAACAATAATCCACATAATTATATAGGCAATGAGTCCGCCACCTGCAAAAAATATTGCAGATAATACAAACAACAACCTTACTATGGTTACTTCTACCTGCATATATTCTGCAAGACCCGAAGCTACACCGGCAATCATTTTATCGTGTTCGTTTCTAAAAAGCTTCTTTTCCATAACGTTTTTCATTTTGTGTTTAAAAATCGAGCGGAGTGATTAGAACTTCATCAACGTTTACACCTTTACTTAAGTTTAAAATGGTAAACAAAGTTTCTGCAATATCTTCGGGCTGTACAAATTTTTCATCCGGGATTGTTGTTCCTTCCCAGGATGATGTTTTGGTTGAACCCGGCAAAAAGGCAGTTACTTTTACGTTGTGTGGTGCTAACTCTTGCCGCAATACATGATTAAGACTTAACATCGCTGCTTTTGTTACACTATAACTCCCACCATTTTTTACAGGCATTTTACTCGCTACCGAGCAGATGTTAAATATGTGCCCTCGTTTAGCTGAACGCATCTTTTTACCAAAAAATTTACTGATGTAATAAGATGAATTCAAATTCAACTGTTGTTGTTTTTCAAAAACTTCATCATCCTCATCAAGCATGCTGCCCGGCAAAAAAGCACCTACATTGTTAACCAAAACATCAACAAAACCAAAATCTTTATCCAGTTGATTTAAAAAACCATAAACCTCATTCTTATCGGCACAATCTGCAGCATAAATTAAAACAGTTCGCCCTGTTGATAGCAGTTCTTCTCTTAAACTTTCGAGTTCTTTTTGATTTCTGGCGATAAGTGCCAAATCATAGCCATTTTGCCATAACTTAATTGCAATTGCTTTTCCAATTCCTTTTGTAGCGCCAGTTATTAAAGCTTTCATGTGTCGCGGTTTAGTTTTTGTAAGCAAAAAACCATATTTATAATCAAAACCACGAATATTTTTGCAATTAACAATTGCTACAACTTTTTTATCGTTTCTTTGTAGTATTATAACATACATTTAAATTAAGCAACACATACGGAATGAATTTTACCAATTTCGGCAGGTATATACTGCTACTCAAATCTGTATTCAGGAAGCCGGAGAAACTGAAGATATATTTAAAGGAAATAGCCAAACAGATGGATTATGTTGGAGTTGGTTCGCTGGGTTTAATTGCAATCATTTCTACTTTTATCGGTGCAGTAATGACTTTGCAAATCGCCTTCCAGTTAGTTAGCGATTTTATTCCTAAAACCATTATTGGTTCTGTAAACCGAGATTCGAGCATACTTGAACTAAGCCCAACCATTAGTGCAATTGTTTTAGCTGGTAAAATTGGTTCTGCAATTTCATCAGAAATTGGCTCCATGCGGGTTACCGAGCAAATTGATGCCCTCGAGATTATGGGTATAAATGCACCTGGTTATTTAATTCTTCCAAAAATTATTTCAGGCATAACAATGGTTCCAATGTTGGTCATTATTTCTATGTTCTTAAGTATTTCTGGTGGTTATATTGGCGGTTCAATTTCTGGAGCAGTAACGCCTGCAGAATATATTCAAGGTATTACAACTGATTTTAATCCATACACAATTGTTGTCGCCTTGGTTAAAGCATTTGTATTTGGATTTATCATTACGTCAGTTCCGGCTTACGAAGGTTTTTACGTACGCGGTGGCGCATTAGAAGTTTCACAAGCAAGTACAAGAGCAGTTGTTATTAGCTGTATTTCAATTCTAGTTTGCGATTATTTAGTTACCCAATTATTATTGTAATGATTGAAATTAAAGATATATACAAGTCCTTCTCCGGAAATGAAGTTTTAAAAGGCATTTCTGGTAAGTTTGAAGAAGGCGTTACAAATCTTATCATCGGTGGCTCAGGTTCGGGTAAAACAACATTACTTAAATGTATGGTTGGTTTACATCAGCCAGATTCTGGCTCTGTTTTATACGATGGACGTGATTTTACACCAATGACTTACGAGCAACGTATAGATGTTCGTAAAGAAATAGGCATGCTTTTTCAGGGTTCGGCACTTTTTGATAGTATGACAGTGGAAGACAATATTATGTTTCCGTTGAATATGTTTACAGACCAAACCCGTAGTGAAAAGATAGATAGAGTTAATTTCTGCCTCGAACGGGTTAATCTGGCTGGTAAAAATAAATTGTTCCCGGCTGAATTATCAGGTGGTATGAAAAAGCGTGTGGGTATTGCCCGTGCAATTTCGATGAATCCAAAATATTTGTTCTGTGATGAGCCCAACTCTGGTTTAGACCCAAAAACATCAATTGTAATTGATGAACTTATTCAGGAATTAACAGAAGAATTTAAAACCACCACCATTGTTGTTACACACGATATGAACTCTGTAATGGGAATTGGTGATTACATTTTATTCTTACACGAAGGAAAGAAATTTTGGGAAGGCAGTAACAAAGAAATCGCCCATACAGATATTAAAGAACTAAATGACTTCGTTTTCGCCAGCCGCTTTATGAAAGCAGCCAAAGATAAATTTTAATAAAATTATTATATTTGTTTATGACTACGGCGACAAAAAACATCATGGATAAATTAGAAACCTTACCTAAAAATATGGTAAATGAGGTTGAAGATTTTATTGATTTTTTGAAAGCCAAGCATGCTAAGGATTCTGCAAAAATTTCTGATGTTCATAATGTAGTTGAAGAACCTAAAGGCTTATATGGTGCTGCGAAGGGTTTATTTATTATCCCTAAAGATTTTAATGAACCATTAGAAGATCTTACAGACTTTATGTAATGCGATATTTGATTGATACGCATATCTTTATTTCTCTTATTAACAATGAAGAAGATTTAATATTCGATATATCAGAGCAGTTGAAAATAAAGAAAATAAAATTTTCATCAGCGTTGCTAGTATTTGGGAAATTATAGTGAAAATTAATATTGGCAAATTAATTGTTACAAGAAGCATTCAAGAAATGTATGATGTAATAACCAGCTTTGGTATTACTATATTAAATTTTCAAAAATCAGATTTCGACAAATATTTAACGTTACCATTAATCCACAAAGATCCTTTTGATAGAATGATTATTTCGCAGGCATTAGCAAACGATTTAACATTAATAACTGATGACCAACACATCAAAAATTACCCAAGCTTAAAGTTATTTTAATTACATGATACAATTACTTGCCCCAACCCATTGGAAAGATTACGAACTTATTGATTGTGGGGATTTCGAAAAATTAGAACGTTTTGGAACCGCAATTTTAATACGTCCGGAGCCACAAGCAGTTTGGAAAAAAACACTATCTGAACAGGAATGGAAGAAAAGGGCAAATATTACATTTAGAGGCCGTTCTGCAACATCTGGAGAGTGGGTTAAGAAAAATCAAAATATTCCGGATAGATGGCATGTAGAATATAAAAACAATGAAGTTGCTATTAAATTACGCCTGGGCTTAACCTCATTTAAACATGTTGGCGTTTTCCCCGAGCAGGCTGTTAACTGGGATTATATTTCTTCATCAATTAAGAAATTTAAAACACCCCAACCAAAAGTATTAAACCTATTTGCTTACACTGGTGCCGCTTCTTTAATTGCAAATGCTGCTGGCGCAGAAACTACCCATGTAGATTCTATAAAACAAGTTGTAACCTGGGCTAACGAAAATCAGGAACTTTCTGGTTTAAAAAATACCCGTTGGATGGTTGAAGATGCTTTAAAATTTGTTAAAAAAGAACTTAAAAGAGGCAAAAAATACAACGGCATCATCTTAGATCCACCTGCTTATGGCCATGGTCCGAATGGAGAAAAGTGGAAATTAGAAGACCATATACAGGAAATGATGCAGGATGTTGTTCATCTCCTCGATGAGAAAGAACATTTTCTTATTCTAAATACATATTCATTAGGTTTCTCATCTGTTATTGTAGAAAACTTAATCAGAACATCTTATCCATCTGTTAAAAATTTAGAAACCGGCGAATTATATTTACAGGCAAGTGAAGGTGTAAAACTTCCACTTGGTGTTTTCGGTAAATTCTGTAATGTGTAAATGTTAATTATTTTATTTTGAACTCTCAATTTTCCGTTATAATTTCATCCCAAACAGATTCGGAAAAACTGTCTAAAACTTAACCTAAACTATATCTATGAAATTTCCAAAATTAACCGGCACAGTAGTGTTGGGTTTTGCCGCAATAAGCTTGTTTGCTAATTGCAATTCTGATGGCAAAAGCGGTGGCGGCATTGGTAAAATCTTTTCTACTGATACGACAAAGAAAAAAACGGACTCAGCTGTAAATGTAATGAAACCAGTTGATCCTAAACTTTATGATTCATTAGTTAAAAAACTATCTATAACAGATACTACTGGCAAATGGCCAGTCAAAAACCAGCCTTATCCGCTGGCTGGCGCAATTTTACCTTTTAAAAGAATTGTTGTTTATTACGGTAATTTACATTCAAAAAAAATGGGTGCTCTAGGTGAGTACGCTCCAAAAGAGATGTGGCAACGCCTAAATACAGAAGTTAAACGTTGGGAAAAAGCAGATCCTACTACTCCGGTGCAACCTGGTTTGCATTATATTGCAGCAGTAGCAAGTGGTACACCTGGTAGAGATGGTAAATACATCAACCGCATGGGAAACAAACAGATTGATTCTGTTTTAAAAATTGCCAAAATGCAACCAAATACCATTGTGTTTTTAGATTTGCAGGTTGCACTAAGCACCATAAAAGCAGAATTACCTCACATCGAAAAATATTTAGAGTTACCTTATGTTCATTTAGGTATCGACCCTGAGTTTTCGATGAAAGATGGTTCTTTACCTGGTAAAAAAATAGGAACCTATGATGCTGCAGATATAAATTATGTTACCGGTTATTTAGCTGACATTGTGAAAAAGCATAACCTTCCTCCTAAAGTTTTTGTATTACATCGTTTTACAAAAAAAATGGTAACAAACTCTCAAAATATAAAACTTCGTCCGGAAGTACAGGTGGTAATACACATGGATGGATGGGGAGAACCAGAACTGAAAAAAGGAACATACAGGCATTTCATTTTTTCGGAACCTGTTCAGTTTACCGGATTTAAATTGTTTTACAAGAACGATTTGAAAAAGGCGCCAAACAGGTTGATGACGCCGGAGGAGCTTTTAAAGCTTACGCCTAAACCAATTTATATACAATACCAATAATAGTGAAAGCCCGCATACATCTGCGGGCTTTTTGTATATTAACCAAAATCTTTAAGCTCTTATGAAAACCAAATTAACCTCTTTAATCTTTGCAATTCTGCTTAGCGTAAATTGTTTAGCTCAAAAATTAAATACAGAATCTACATTGGCTAAAGCTGTTGAACAGTCTGTTAAAAAAGTAAAACCTGTTCTTTTAATTGTTTCGCCACCAAGTATAACCGCACCAGTAACGCCTTTAGGTGCAAAAGTAGATTTTAGTTCTGCCTTTGATGATGCTGAAATAATAAAAAGAATAAATGAAAATTTTATCGCTTACAAAACAGTCATGACTGATACTTCCATTAGAAGTATTTTATCAAAATCGGCAACTAGCACTTTCCCTGCTTATATATTTCTACGCTCTAATAAGGAAGTATTTTTTAAAGATTTTGGCAATTCGAAATCGCAGAGCAGATACATATTGATGCTTGATAATGCTTTAAAGGCATGGAAAGAAAAATCATTATCAGAACTTGAACAGGAATATGCTGCTGATAAAAATGATGTACAATTACTCAAAAAATTGATTGATACCAGAAAGAAAATTGGCATAAACAATAATGCAGAGTTGATAGAAGATTATGTACAAAATTTAAAAATTGAAGACTTTAACAATTATCAAACTGTATTATACATCCTTGAAGCCGGACCGCATATTGATGGAAATGCCTTTAAATTTGCTCATACTAATCGTAAATTAATTGATAGCATTTACAAGAGAGAACCTTTTGCCAAACGCTCAGCAATCAATAATTTCATGATTAATAATACCATGAATGATGCGATTAAAGCTAAAAATTTACAGAAAGCACAATCTGCAGCTAATTTTACAAGAGGCACCTGGACTAATGATTATGTGAGGGGGCAAAAAAGTTTCGACACGCAGATGATGCGCTACTATTTAGCTGTGAAAGATACGACCAGATACTTACAAACGGCTATATATCATTACGACAATTACTACATGAGAATCGGAGCCGATAGTATAAAGAGAATGGAAGCTAACGAGCGTAAAGCGATGGAAAAACGCGGCTTGCCTTCAATATTAAACCAAAACATCGTATCAAAAGAGAAAATGGATAGTTTAATGAAAGCTAAAGGCGCCACTTCGTATACACAATCTGTAATCTCCGTTGGCCCAACATCTACAAGCTATGCAAATGAACTAAATAATGCAGCTTACAAATTTTATGAGATTGGCACCAAAAACATTAACCATTTAAGCAAAGCGATGATTTGGAGCAGGCGTTCTATAGAATTAAATCCTATAAGTGGATATTATGATACACTCGCTCACATTTTATACCGTTTGGAATTTTATGAGGAAGCAATTAAAAATCAAAAACTCGCAATAGAAAAATCTAAAGCAGAAAATCGAGATAGCAAACATCTTCAGGAAGAGTTAAAGAAGATGAAAGACAGAAAGATATAACCGGAGCCCCCATAGCCAAAGCATGGGCGCTTTTCCTTTGCATAGTAAAACCATTTTATAAAAGATTACGTTTATTAACTATGCAAACAGCAATTTTTGGCGGCGGGTGCTTTTGGTGTACTGAAGCTGTATTTCAAACATTAAACGGTGTAGAACGGATAGTTTCTGGATACATGGGTGGTAATTTAAAACACCCAACTTATATGGAAATTTCTAATGGTGACACCGGACATGCCGAAGTTATTCAAATTGAATTTGATGAAAATGTCATTTCTTTTAAAGAATTACTGCTGGTGTTTTTTAAAACCCATACGCCAACATCGCTCAATAGGCAAGGTAATGACATCGGCGCTCAATACCGCTCCATAATTTTTTACAACAGTGATGAACAAAAACTACAAGCTGAAGAAATTATAAATAAATTAACCAAAGAAAATATATTTAAGAAGCCCATAATTACTGAACTCTCATTAGCAACTGATTTTTACGAGGCGGAAGATTATCATCAAAATTATTTTACAAAAAACGCAGGTAAGCCATACTGTGCTTTTGTTATCCAGCCAAAATTAGACAAACTACTTAAAGATTTTAAGGATAATATTAAGCCAGAAACGGTATCGCATTAATCAATAAAAGTTAATAAAGCATGCTGACTGGCAGTATGAATATCTCGCCAAACTCTGTTAATTTCAGTTTCCTTTTTTGCAGCCTCCAAGCCAGCGTATGGATATAACTTGGCGACAACCCTCCAACAGGTGTGGGCAAGTTTACGGCTTACATAGCTCAAATTATCTAAAGTATTGCTAGAAATAGAATGATTTACCTGTAATTCATCCCACGATTCATCAAAAGTTTTATAAAAGTTAAATCGAAGTTCTTCAACATCCTCCTTACAAGCTTTTAATTCTGATTTAAAGAACAAAAGCTGTTTCTCAGAATATCTTTTTAATCCGCTTCTTGTAAGAAAAGCTTCCTCAACCAAATCAATAAAATGATTTGTCATGCCTAAAGTATTTACTACAAGTGTAGTTTCTGCTAACTGTAAAAATGGATAATCAAATCCAGCTTCATCAAATTTGATATCGTTGTTTATTTTAAAAGTTCGGTTTGCTGGAACTTCTAAATTATTAACCTCAAAAGCATGACTACCAGTTGCAACTAAGCCAAAGTAAGACCATCCTGATAAAATTTGAACCTCATCTTTCTTTAAGATGAAAGACATAATTTTTGGGTTGCCATCTTCATCTAAAACATCTGTACCATCTTGATTTTTAATGATACAATTTGCTGTAAAAACGGTAGCATGCAAAGCGCCACTGGCATATTTCCAATGCCCTTTTAATAAATATCCATTTTCTATTTTAACTGCTGTGCCATCAACTGCTCCACTCCCGGCGAAGCAAACTGCTTTATCAGCAAAAACTTCTAGAGCCAGTTCGGGATTTAAAAAACCTGCAAACCATGCCGCTCCTGCACAAAGGGTGATGGTCCAGCCTAAACTACCATCTGCATAAGCAAGCGCTTCTTCTAACCTTAAAATTTCTGGAAGTTTCTTACCTGCACCACCGTAAGCTTCCGGTACAAATAGTTTAAACCAATTTTCCTGATAAGCAATCGCTAAAATTTCGGGATGGAGTTCACCGATTTTTTCTGATTGAGCGGCAAATTCTGCAACTGTTTTTTGCCAGTATGTATTCGTCAAAGTTTCCATTATACCCCAGCTTTTAATTTGTTTTTATTGATAATTTTTTTCCAATCGAAAAAACCAAATATGGCTACCACGAACAAAAAGATAGTTAAACAAGCCATTAAAGGAAGTTTTTTATGAAATAAAAGCGGGATAGCTACGATATTGGAAATATTTAGAAAAATCCAATTTTCTATTTTTCGTTTTGCCAAAAGCCACATTCCTGCCCAAGCCGTTGCCGAAACAAAGGCATCTAAAATTGGTACGTCAGAATCAGTATGATTTCGCAATGCGAAATAAAAGACGGCAAAGCCAACAGTTGAAATTAATACAGCTATCGTTAAATCTCTTTTTGAGCTCCAGGATACCTGATTTTCGCCTTCTTCTTTTCGTTTTTTCCAGATTATCCATCCATAAACACTCATTATAAGATAATAAATGCTCAGCAACATTTCTGCATAAAGTTTTACATTTAGCAAAAGAAACATCGATAACAAGATAGAAATTATGCCGGTTGGGTATAACCAGATATTATTTTTTTTAGCCAATAATACTTCTGAAACCCCAAAACCTACCGCAAACCACTCCACTATAGATGTATTTGCAATTTGCTCAACAAAAAGTTTAAACCAATCCTGAAAATTCATTTACAACACATGTTAAATAATTTGATTTACAGCAGAAATCTAGCTCCAAGCTGATGAATCAAAAAAATATAAAATAATTGAAAACTGTTTTCAGGGGCGAAACAGCAATAGCTTTAACCTCTTCCCTACGTCGGCATTATCCGAATCAGGTGCATTAAAAGGTAAAAGGCTTGAGTTATAAAGTAAAGGATAAAAACCCTAAACCTTAACTCCTATGCCTTAAACCTCTTAAATGGGTGTAATCTCAGCCTTTTGATTGCAACAGACAATGCATTTTCAAAAAGCACCCCTTTGAGTATGGCAAATATAGGTTTTAAAACGATATCTAATTAATTATTTAAAACAATCCCAATTGTCCTTTATCATCAATCTCAATATCGTTTGGGTTAGTGATTTCGAAATCTACTTTCTTTGCAGGCTTTTCTACTGGTTTTGGTTTCTCTTCAGCTTTAGAAATTTCAGGTTTTACCGGCTCAGGTTTTATCGTTTCTACAGGTTTTTCTATAACCGGCTCTACTTTAACCGGTTTTTCTTCCTTAAGCTCCGGCTCAACTTTACGCTCAAACTTTGGTTTCACAGGTGGTGGTGTTGCTTCGGTAGATTCGCCTACTTCTTCGGTTTTAACATCCACAACTATTATTTCTTCAGCAATTTCAATTTCATCTGTTTGCTCATCAGTCGGTTCACCGCCTTCATCTTCCTGATCATCGTCAGACTGCTCAGTTTCAGTTGCTGGTTCATCCAAAACCACTTTTTGAACATCGTGCGGCGATAAACGATTTCCGTTTGCCTTTAAACCTTTAACATCAATCAAATCTGCCAGCAATAAATCTAAAGTTTCAGGAATTTGGGTTTTCCCTTTTAAAACTTCAACAATAATTTTAGAAAGCGGATTGGATGTTAAAAACAACAATCTTGATTTTGGCTCCTCGCTTATAAAAGGTACTTTTTTACCTACAGACTGCGATTCAAAAACAAAACGCTTTACAAAATAATTTTGTGCTTTGCCATCAAAATGTACAGCAGCGAAAACCTTTTCAGCATTAAATTTTTCTATCAAGATTAAGCCATCATCGAAATGGTTGCTTAATTCAAACGAACTTAACTCGTAATATCCCTCTTTATGTACCTGAAGGATTTTATCATCACCATCAAATTCACCCAAATATTTGCCTCTTCCATCAACATTCAAGCGCTTTAGTAAATCATCATACCAAATTTTTAATCCTGATAAGGTAGAAACACCTTTACTTTTAAGTATGATTTTTTTAACCGGATATTTAGAAATAATATTTCCTTGCGAACCACGACCTTTTATGGCAACTTCTGCAAAATCCTGATCGAATTGTAGCTTACGAAGTTTTGAATGCGGTTTTAAGGCAACGTTCACAACCTCAGCTTCGCCATTTGGATTGGCAGTAAAATATAAAACCTTCGACCCTTTTGAGCCTTTAGTTAAATCGTATTCTTTATCTCGTGTTACGCCAACTACCGCAAAACGTTTTATATAAGATGTTCCACTCGAACCATCTTTATAAATCATGTTGTAAACAGTTCGCTCGTCGTTTTTCTTAAAAACCTGGGCATGGATAATACCTTTGCCCACAAAAGTTTTATCGGCCACTTTAGTAATTATACATTTCCCATCCTCACGGAAAACTATAATTTCATCAATATCAGAGCAATCTGCAACAAATTCATCCTTGCGTAAACCCGAACCAATAAAACCATCTTCCCGGTTCATGTATAATTTAATATTTGCAAGTGCAACTTTCGCTGCCTCAACCCTATCAAATAACCTAATTTCGGTTTTACGTTCTCTGCCTTTTCCGTATTTATCTTTTAACTTTTGAAACCAGGCAATAGCATAATCAGTAAGATGTTTCAAATGGTTTTTTACAACCTTAATTTCATCTTCAAGGTTTTTCATTTGCTCATCGGCCTTTTTCACATCAAAACGGGTAATGCTACTCATCGGTTTATCGATTAGCTTCTTAAAATCCTCTGGTAAAATTTCGCGGTAAAGTGAAGGCTTAAATGGCTCGAACAATAAATGTAAAACCTCAACAACGGTATCAAAATTTGCAGCGTTTTCATATTCAGGATTTTTATACATTCCCTCCTGAATAAATATTTTTAACAATGAACTAAAGAAAATTTTCTCTTGTAATTCGTGCAAACGAATTTCCAGTTCTTGTTTTAATAAGCTTTTGGTATGTTTTGTATTTTCAATTAAGATATCGTTCACACTCATAAAGTGTGGCTTATCGTTATTAATTATACAAGTATTTGGAGAAATTGAAACCTCGCAAGCCGTAAAAGCATAAAGTGCATCAATGGTTACATCCGGCGAAATACCAGGCGCTAAATGCACTACAATTTCTACATTGGCCGCGGTGTTATCTTCAATCTTTTTGATTTTAATTTTTCCCTTATCATTGGCAGATAAAATACTATCAATTACAGAACCTGTTGTGGTACTAAAAGGCACTTCAGTAATTACTAAAGTTTTCTTATCTTTTTCGGTAATTTTTGCCCGAACACGAATCCTGCCACCTCGCTGCCCTTCGTTATAATTTGAGAAGTCGGCCATTCCTCCTGTAAAAAAATCAGGAAAAATATTCGGACGCACACCTTTTAACGATTCAATCGAGGCATCAATTAATTCTATAAAATTATGCGGCATTACCTTAGTTGCCAAACCCACTGCAATACCTTCGGCACCTTGAGCCAATAATAGAGGAAATTTAACAGGAAGTGTTATGGGTTCGTTGTTACGGCCATCATAACTAAGCTGCCATGCTGTAGTATCCGGATTAAAAACAACCTCGTTGGCAAATTTCGATAAACGGGCTTCGATGTAACGGGGTGCTGCAGCACTATCTCCAGTAACCGGGTCGCCCCAGTTACCTTGCATATCAATCAATAAATCTTTCTGACCAATCTGCACCATTGCATCGCCAATAGATGCATCGCCATGCGGATGGTACTTCATCGTATTACCGATTACATTTGCAGCCTTATTAAAACGTCCATCGTCCATTTCCTTAAGTGAATGCATAATGCGTCGCTGTACGGGCTTTAAACCATCATTAATGTGCGGAACCGCCCTATCCAGAATTACATAAGATGCGTAATCAAGAAACCAATTTTCGTATAAACCGTTAATTGGCGTAATCGTATGTTTATGTTCTTCGTTTAATTTAGGCTCTAATTCTTCACTCATTTATTTACAGAAATTGGCAGCCGTAAATATAATGAAAATGATTGCACACCTCTAAATAGGTTATTCACATTTATGAGATACATTTTGGTAATAAAGATTTGTAAAGCAGGTTTTATGCTAATGGGTTGCTCTGCTCCCGCTTTCCGTTACAATCTTTTTAACTTCCTGTCAATCTGAGGTACGAAGGATCTGCAAACCATGAAGCATATTCTTCGTACCTCAGAATGAGCGTTTAATTATGGAACAATGCAATAAAAAGGATTTTCACTTCAATCGGGTTTAATTACAAAAGGTAATGCTCATGGCTAAACTCCCACCCAAAAGCAATTGCCTGAATTTATAAACCTGATATAAGCGAAAAGCCCACAGCGAAGCATGAGCGAGGACTTGAAGTGTTAGCAGGACTGCAGTTACCGAAAAACCTTAAACCGTACATTTCCAAAAATTAAGCTTTTGAGCCTAATCTATCTTCAACAAAACCAAAAGGCAGTAAATCTTTAACGCTATGTACTTTTAACACTTCGCCATTTAGGCAATAAAAAATTACTGCAATTGGCGAGTTCTGTTTACGCTCAAATTCTGCCATAACCTGCAAGCAACCGCCACAGGAAGTTACCGGTTTTACAATTTCAAATGCTTCTGTTTGAGCCGTAATAGCCATACTCTCAATTACTGCATCAGGATATGTTGAACCTATAGAAAAAAGCGCCACACGTTCGGCACATAAACCCGAAGGATAAGCCAAATTTTCCTGGTTACTGCCTAAAACTATTTTACCTCCTGTTAAACGTATTGCTGTGCCAACTTTAAATTTAGAATATGGAGAATATGAAGAATCGAGGGCTTGCTTAGATAAGCTACAAAGTTCTTGGTCGCTTTTGCTTAATTCTTCTACGCAAGCATATTGCTCAAAAGTTATATTTAAATTAATTGATTTCATTTTAAAGTGATTACAAAACCATTGTGTTAAATTTTTACAACGGGCGAACAATTTAAGCTATTTTTTGTATTAATTATAAATTGTGCCCCGAAATTAAATTTGGTGGCACGTTTTTAGCAATTCACAAACACCAAACAATCTCAGCTTTGAATAGATACGTACGTAAAGGACTCAAAATAATATTATGGTTTATTGCATCAATTATAATTCTTGTTGTTGCAATTGCCCTTTCTTTAAACATTCCGGCAGTACAAAATTTTGTAAAAGGTAAGGCTATAAACTACCTTAAAGGCAAAACCAAAACAGAAGTTAGCTTAGAAAGCATAAAAATTGCACTACCTAAAGATGTTGTTTTAAACAAGTTTTACATAGAAGATAGAAACAAAGACACCTTACTTTATGCAGAAAAATTAGCTGTAGACATTAGCCTTTTTAAGCTTTTGGATAATACGGTTGAGATTAACAATATTGAACTAAAAAACATACGGGCAAATGTAAAACGCATAAGTCCGGATACTACTTTTAACTTTTCTTTTTTGGTAGATGCTTTTATGAGCGACCAGAAAAAGCCCGAAGAGAAAGTTGATAAAGACACCACTTCAACGCTCAAATTTTCTGTTGATAAAGTTTCTTTCGAAGATATTGGCTTAACCTACCGCGATGATGTTGCCGGAAATGATGTAAAATTATATTTAGGCGCTTTTAAAACTAAGCTTAAAACCTTCGACTTAGCTAATCAGCATTATGTAATTAAAGATTTAACACTTAATAATACCTCGCTTAAATATCTGCAGCAAAAACCACTTGTTAAACTCGTACAGCATGTTACAAATAGTGTTGATAGTGCTGAAAAAGAAATAGGCAAACTTCCGTTAATAGAAGTGGAGAATTTTGCATTCTCGAATGTTAAAGTGAGTTATGACGACCAAATATCTACAACGAAAGCAGTTGCTGATGTAAATGATTTGGGTTTAGTGAACCTCAAAGTTGATTTAACCAATAGCAAATATACTGTTGATGATGCTAGATTAAACAAATCCAATATACTTTTCGCATTTAAACCTGCTCCAAGTAACGATTTGAAGAAGGTAAAAGACACGGTTGTTCCGGAGAAATCTCCATTAGGATTGATTATAAAAAACATCAGCCTTGCTGAGAACAATATTCAATTTGACAATCTGGCTGCAAAACCTGCTGCAAAGGGCATGGATTTTAACCATTTACTAATTTCGGGGTTAAATTTTGGCGCAAGCGATGTAAATTACAGTGCAGCTGGGATTACGGCTAAAGTTAAAAATGGATCGTTAAAAGAGAAAAGCGGCTTTGCCTTAAACGAATTAAAAGGAGATGCAATTTATAACGACAAACAAATTAAATTAAGCAATTTTGTTTTAAAAACGCCGAGTACTACTATAGAAAATGCTACTGAATTAAATTTCACTTCAATGGATGATTTAACGAAACATCCTGAAAAGGTTAAATTAACCCTTGCATTTAAAAACACTACAATTGGTTTAAAAGATGCCGGATATTTTAGTGATGCCATCCCGGCAAATTATCGTAACGAAAAGATTAAACTGAACGCTGAGGTTAACGGATATTTAAATAATCTTAACATTCCGAGGTTGCAAATTAGCGGCTTAAAAAACACTCAAATTGATATTAGTGGAACGGCTAAAGGTTTACCCGATATTAACAAAACCTTCCTCGATTTAAATATTAAAAAACTTTACGTTACAAAAAGCGATATTTTAGTTGCCGTACCGAAAAAATCACTTCCACCATCAATTGAGTTGCCAAACGTTATTAACGCAAAAGGTGATTTTAAAGGCTCGATGACTGATTTTAACACCAACATGAATATCCAAACGGATATGGGTGCTGCAGTTGTAATTGCCGGAATGAATGGCCCGAAAGGACGAGAGAGTTACAAAGCAGATGTTAGTCTAAACAATTTTAATGTTGGCAGATTACTGAAAATGCAACCCAAGCTTGGCCGCGTTACAGTTAAAGCAAATGTTGCGGGAACGGGTCTAGACCCTAAAAAAATAAATGCAAAGTTTAATGCAAAAGTTTTAAGTGCCTACTACAATAAATACACCTACCGCAATTTAAGTTTAGCCGGAACTTACGCCAACCAAAACATCAACATTAAAAGTAACATGCCCGATAGCAATGCCAATTTTAACTTAGATGCTAGAGTAAATATGGCAGGAAAATATCCAGCCATTAAAGCAAATTTAGACCTTAAACAAGTTAATCTTCAGGCGTTAAATTTCAGTCCGACTTTGCTTAGTGCGGCCGGAATTGTTAAGGTTGATTTACAAACTGCGGATGCTGATTACTTAAACGGAACTGTTAATATTACGAGCTTACAATTGGTTAAAGAAGCTCAAAAAATTAATGTAGATACCATTTCACTTGTTGCAAAATCAACTGCTACAGAAAATGCATTGAGTTTAAAATCTGAAATCTTATCTGCTAAAATTGATGGAAAATATCAACTTACAAAGATTGGAAACGCTATAATAAACCAAATTAACAAATACTATGCTTTTGGAGAAGTGACCAAAATACCAGATCAACGCATGCGTTTCTTTGTGCAGGTTTACGATTCTAAATTACTAAAACAGTTTGTACCAGAACTAACTGTTTTCAAAACCTCGCAGTTTTACGGCTTAATTGATACTCAAAAGGATAGTTTGCAAATAAAAGGTAATTTTCCTCAAGTAGTTTACGGCGATTTTAAAGTTGATACAACGGTTTTAAACATCAACAATCAAAATAATAAACTGGATTATGGCTTAACAGTAAAGCGCCTTCAAAGCCCTTCTGTTTCGTTATTTAATACAGAAGTTAGTGGCGATGCTGCTAATAACATCTTAGGTGTAAATATTTTTCTTAGAGACAGACAATTAAAAAACAAATACGTTATTGGTGGAAATTTCCAATCGATAAATAAAGATTTTAAATTTAGTTTAGACCCGCAAAAGCTTCTTTTAGATTACCAAAAATGGATGGTTTCGCAAGATAATTATATCCAATTTGGTGCTTCAGGTATTTTGGTTAACCAATTTCAAATTAGCAACAGCGGTCAATCGCTATCTATAAATAGTAACCCAACGCAACCTAATGCGCCTTTAAATGTTGAGTTTAAAGATTTTCAATTGGAAACTTTGACCAAGTTTGCTGAAACAGACACGACTTTGGTTGGAGGTAGATTAAATGGCACTGCAAATGTTAAAGATTTGGCAAGTACACCAAAATTTGAAGCAAACCTAACTATTGATCAATTACGCTATCAAAAAGATCAACTTGGTACTTTACGTGTTGCGGTTAATAATAATACTCAAAATGCATTTGAAGTAAATGTTGCTTTAAGTGGTGTGCATGATTTAAGGGTAAATGGTTTTTATTACACTGCTCCGCAAAGTGCATTAGATTTAACAGTTAATATCGATAAAATCGAGATGAAAAACATTGAGAGTTTATCCCAAGGTCAGCTAAAAAATGGAACCGGAACCTTAACTGGTGCGCTTACAGTTAAAGGCGCTTTAACTGCTCCAAGAATTTTGGGTGATTTAACTTTTAACAATGCAGGAATAAATGTTGCTTATGTAAATTCTTATTTCAGAATGCCAAATGAGAAAATATCGTTTACGAATGAAGGCATCAGTTTCAATAACTTTACATTGATAGATTCTTTAAACCAAAAAGCAACCATTAATGGCAAGGTTTACACAAAAGATTACAAAAGCTACCGTTTCGGTTTAGATATTCGCACCAATAATTTCAGGGCATTAAATTCTACTTCTGCAGATAATGAAATGATTTACGGAACTGTGTTTTTAACCAGTAACATAAAAGTTCGTGGCGATTTAAACCAACCAGATGTAAATATGAAGGTAACTGTAAATAAAGGAACTAAATTCTTTTTTGCATTGCCTGCAAACGACCCAGCCATAATAGATCAGGAAGGTATTGTTCAGTTTATTGATGCAGATGCGCCACCGTTTAACGGACAAAGGGCTTTAAAAGTAGATAGCCTAAGTAAATCT
Source organism: Pedobacter sp. Leaf132 (assembly GCF_920984695.1). Classification (NCBI taxonomy): domain Bacteria; kingdom Pseudomonadati; phylum Bacteroidota; class Sphingobacteriia; order Sphingobacteriales; family Sphingobacteriaceae; genus Pedobacter; species Pedobacter sp. Leaf132. The sequence goes on from NZ_CAKLBO010000006.1 coordinate 207,583, forward strand.
CCAATTAAGGGCATCAATCTGGTCGCAAATATTATTGTAGACCCGGAGGCTGAACTTAATGTGGTTGTAGATCCATCAAATGGTGATGCTTTAAACGTTAAAGGCGATGCTAACCTGAATGCAACCATAGACCCAAGCGGCAAAGTTAGTTTAACAGGTCGTTATGAAATTATAGATGGTTCATACAACCTATCTGTTGGTCCGTTAGGGAAAAAAGCATTTAGATTAGTAAAAGGTAGTACAATAAACTGGACTGGTGAACCAACAACTGCAAACGTCAATTTGAGTGCGTTATACGAAGTAAATGCAGCGCCAATCGATTTGTTGAATCAGCCAGATCTTTACGAAGCTAAAACCAAATTGCCATTTCAGGTTTATTTAATGATGAAAGGCGAATTACTGAAACCTACCATTTCTTTTAAAATAGATTTACCAGAAAATGAACGTAATGCACTCGGTGGACAGGTTTACACCAAATTAATTAACGTTAACCGTGATGAGAGTGAGTTAAACAAACAAGTTTTTGCTTTATTAGCTCTAAACAGATTTATTGCCAGTAACCCGTTCCAAAGTTTAGCCGGCGGCGGTGGCGGTGTTTCTACACTTGCACGCTCAAGTGTAAGCAAGTTGTTAACAGAGCAATTAAATAACTTAACATCTGATTTGATACAAGGTGTTGATTTAAATTTTGGTGTGAATTCATCAGAAGATTACTCAACTGGTTCTTTACAGCAAAAAACAGATTTAGAAGTTGGTTTATCAAAAAAATTATTGAATGATAGATTAACGGTTTCGGTTGGAAGCTCTTTTGCATTGGAAGGACCACAGGCACCCGGAGAAAAATCGACCGATATAGCAGGAAACGTTAACGTAGAATATGCTTTATCGGCTGATGGAAGATACCGCTTAAGAGCTTACAGAAGAAACCAGAACGATGTTATTGTACAAGGTCAGATTATTGAAACCGGCTTAGGTTTTACCCTGGTTGTAGACTACAATAAATTTAAAGAGATATTTCAAAAGAAACGAGTAAGAAGAACTAGAAACATTGAACAGAAAGCACAAGATGAGAAAACTAACTAGACCGCTTTTATTTTTATTGGCCTGTTTAGTTTATGCGGGTTGTAGTAGTACAAAATCTTTAAAACCCGGGCAAGCATTATATACTGGTGCCGAGGTTAAAATTAATCCTGATTCTGCTGGAAAAATAGAAGACGAAAAACAGGTTAAAGCAGATTTGGAGAGCAAAACCCGTCCTCGTCCAAATAAATCTATACTTGGTATAAAATATAAACTTGGCATTTATAATCTTGCAGGCGAACCCAAAAAACCAAAAGGTTTTAAAAACTGGTTACGAAAACAAGGTGAGCCACCTGTACTTTTAAGTGAGGTTAAGTTAAAATATAACAACGATGTTTTAACAAGTTATTTGATTAGCGAAGGTTATCTGCAAGCTTCGGTTACCGGAGATACTGTAGTAAAAGATAAAAAAGCTAAAGCCATTTACACTGCAGTTACAGGTAATAGATATAAAATAAATAAGGTAAATTTCCCGCCAGATTCAGGAGTTTTAACCAGAATCATCAACCAGAATAAAGAAAAAACGCTTTTAAAAGTTGGCGATTATTATGACTTGGATGTTTATAAAAACGAGCGAATTAGAATTGATAACGATTTAAAGGAAAACGGTTATTTTTATTTCAGCCCGGATTACCTAATAATGCAGGTTGATAGTACAATAGGTAAAAACCTGGTGAATGTAACGGTTAAGGTTAAAGATATTGCACCGGATGCAGGTGTAAAACCTTATACAATCAAAAACATCAACATATATCCAAATTATACTTTAAGGAGAGACTCTGCCTTAAGGAAATTGCAACCCTTACAATACCACGATTTTAATATTTATGATGATAGGAACACCTTTAAACCAAGGTTATTTGATCGTTTAGTTTTCTTTCAGAAAGGCGAATTATACAACCGTAGAGATCATAACCAATCTTTAAATAGAATGGTTAATATAAATGCCTTTCAGGATGTAAGAGCTGAGTTTTTACCTGTGGATAGTTTCAAAAACAATCAATTAGATTTAAATATTTATCTAACGCCTTTAAAGAAAAACTCTTTAACTTTTTCAGTTACCGGAACCAGTAAATCTAACAACTTTGTAGGCTCTGAAGTTAAGGTTACGCAAACCACCAGAAACCTTTTTAGAGGTGCAGAACAATTGGATGTAAGCGTTAGCGGAGGTTTTGAAACGCAAACACGAGGAACATCTTTAGGTAGAAATTCATTATCGCTAACAGCAGAAGGAAAATTAACCTTCCCAAGGTTTATTGTTCCGTTTTACAAACCAAATAGTACTACTGCATTTATACCAAAAACAATTGCTTCTCTTTCTTATCAGATGTTAAATAGAGGTGGCGAGTACACTTTAAACGCATTTAAAGGTGAGTTTGGGTATAATTTTAAGGAGAACTTATACAAAGAGCATAATTTTAATCCTATATCCCTTAGTTATATTTCTACACGTTTCCCATCTGATACTACGAGAACCAGACTTTTTACAGAAAATCCATTACTAAGAGCAACTCTAGAAAATCAATTTATTATTGGTAGCAACTACAATTTTACCTATACCAACCAGATGGAAACTAACAGAAGAAATAATACATATTTCTTTGGTGGGATTGAAACCGGTGGTAATGTTTGGGGATTATTTACACCAACAAATAATTTGGGTCAGAAAACTTTGTTTAATACACCACTTACACAATTTGTTCGTTTAGAAGCTGATTTAAGGGATTATTATAAAGTTAACAGAAATGTAACCTGGGCAAACAGATTAAATATTGGTTATGGCTATGCCTATGGTAATAGTACCTCGCTCCCATTTGTCAGACAGTTTTTTGCCGGCGGAAGTAATGATATCCGGGCATTTCCAGCCAGAACCTTAGGCCCGGGAACATATAAAGTTCCGGATAATGCCCTATTTGCAGACCAAGGTGGTGATGTTAAATTAATGCTTAATTCTGAATTACGTTTTAAACTGGTAAGTGTTTTATATGGCGCATTATTTGTAGATGCTGGTAACGTTTGGTTGCGAAAAGAAGATCCGCTTAGACCGGGTTCAGAATTTAAACTAAAAAACACATTAAATGAGTTAGCTGTAGGTACGGGTGCAGGCTTACGTGTAGATGCCACTATATTTGTAGTTCGCTTAGATGTTGCCTTTCCAATACGCAAACCATACTTACCCGAGGGACAGAGATGGGTATTTGATGATATCTCCTTCGGAAACAAAGATTGGCGCAGACAGAATTTAATTTTTAATATTGGTATCGGATATCCGTTTTAATCGATTTATGAAATTACTCAATAAAATAAAAAGCTTCTTTATTGCATTATATCATTTGCTTGTAGCCGCAGGAAAGGGTTTTGCAGAAGATAGAGTGATGAAATTGAGTGCCGCCCTTGCCTATTACACCATTTTTTCGCTTACGCCCTTAATCATAATTATACTCGCTTCAGCAACCCTTTTTTTTGGCGAAGCAATGAAAACCAGAGATAAATTTTTTAATGAAATATCTGATTTAGTTGGCCCTGATGCGGCAACGCAAATACAAGGCTTTGTAGATAATGCCAATAAATCAGGTCAATCTACCATCGGTTTAATTATTGGTATTACTACGCTAATTATCGGAGCTACTGTTATTTTTATCGAAATTCAGGATAGCATAAACCTGATTTGGAAAGTTAAAGCCATGCCTAAAAAAGGCTGGTTAAAAATGCTTACAAATAGGCTATTATCCTTCTCCCTAATTGTATCAATGGGTTTTTTACTATTGGTATCATTGGTTATAAATAGCCTGGTTGTTGGCCTAGGCGATAAATTAGTGTCCTTAATATCTCAAACAGAAATAGATGAGGTTATTCCTGTAGCCAACGATACTATGGCTTTACTGATCTATATTTTAAATAATGCTTTAACGCTTGCTGCGGTAACCGCTGTATTTACGATCATATTTAAAGTACTGCCCGATGTGAATATCAAATGGAAATCAGCAATTATTGGTGCATTATTTACTGCTTTGCTTTTTAGCCTGGGTAAATATTTAATCGGTATATACATAGAAAAAGGAACTACTGTTTCTGCATTTGGTGCCGCAGGTTCTATTATTGTAATATTACTCTGGATTTACTACACATCCGTAATTTTATACTTCGGTGCCGAATTTACTCAGGCTTATGCCGAGAAATATGATGGCGGAATTGCCCCAAGTAAGTACGCTGTTTTTACCAAAATAACCATTGTAGAGAAGAGTGTAGATGTGTTGCCACCACAACATCCTGAAGATACCATCAATGCACCAAAAGGTTAAATTTAGATTTTAAACAAACTTTAAAATTTTCTCTAATAGTTCTTTTTCGAGGAATGGTTTTAAAACCAGTTCATTCATACCAGATTCAAGGTATTTAGCTCTATCTTCTTGCATTACATTAGCTGTAACACCTAAAATAGGAATACTCCTTTTACTTTCATTACTATAAGAACGTATAAGTTTGGTAAGTTCTATGCCTCCAAGTTCAGGCATTTGAATATCCGTTAAAATAATATCGTAATTGTTTTCGCTAAAAAGCTCAAATGCCTGCAGGCCGTTTTTAGCTGCATCAAAGTTTAGCTTGTATTTCTTAAGAATTGTTGTAGCCAAAAGGATGTTCAAAACATTATCATCAGCCACAAGAATATTTTTCCCAACAAGTCTTTGAAGCTCTTCTGCAGAGAGTTCTGATTTTTCTTCAACGTTGAGTGATTTATCTGTTAACTGATAAGGAATCTCAAAACTAAAAACAGAGCCTTTTCCTTCTTCACTTGATAAAGTAATATGACCACCATGAAACTCAACAATTTTTTTACAGATGGCTAAACCTAAGCCAGTTCCTTGCTGTTTTTCTTTTGTAGAAGAATAATAGGCCTGGGCAAACTCATCAAAAATAATCTTTTGGTCTACATCACTTATACCAGAACCAGTATCGCTAACGCTAACTTGTAGCAATACATTTTTTTCATCTTTTTTCTTAAGTTCCGCCTTTAATGTAACATTACCATTTTGCGTAAATTTAATTGCATTACTTAAAAGGTTCATTACAATTTGTTTTAACCTGAGCGAATCGCCAAGCACATAAATATCCTTATCCGCTGGTGCAGCAATTACAAAATTAAGTTTCTTTTTTTCCGCCTGAATCCTCATGCTGTCGAAAACATCAACAATGGCAACCAATGGAGAAAATGGGAGTTGCTCGAAATTAACTTTTCCGGTTTCATATTTCGAGAAGTCTAAAATATCATTAACAACATCGAGCAGCATAACGGATGATTTACGAATAGCTGAAACCTGCTCATTTTGCTCTGCAGGCAAGTTTACCTGTGTTAGTTGCTCAGAAAAGCCCACAATAGAATTAAGCGGCGTACGTATTTCGTGACTCATGTTTGCTAAAAACCTACTTTTAGAAAGGGCATATAGTTTTGATTTATTGCTGTAAGTAATTAGTGCAATTTCTTTACGGTATAATCTATAAATTGCATACAGAATGCAGATTAGCAATAGAAACGATAATCCGAGTAAAACCTTCGTGAATTTATCCAGTCTATCTACGGTTTTAAAGGTTTTAACATTTAAATCTTCCTGTATAGTATCGTAATAGGTTTTTTCGTTAACCTTATATTGATTCAGATTTTTAACAATGGTTTCAATTATTTGATGGTTTAAATCCAGAAGCGCCCATTCCTTATACTTCAAATTTCTATTTAAACGATAAAGCTTTTTGTAATAATCGTTAATTAATTTGAGCTGAAGTTTGTTATAGGCAATGCTTACAGACGAGGTATCAGCAGAGATAGCCGTTTTAACCAAGGTGGATTTTGAGGTATCAACCGCTTTAGCTTTCTTGTTTCCAATTGCAGCAAAGATTCTCCCTAATAGCTTTCTCCTTGTTTGGGCTACAGCTGCTGGCTTTATAGTATCAATGGTTACTATGCTTTTAAATTGCCTGGTTGTAAATAAATTTTCTTTCGGATCTTCCACATCAACTCTATCATCCACCTTAACAGAGAAATTAATAAGACTATCTGCAAGCTTCCTTAGGTGGATAAATTGATTGGTTCTTAACTCCTTTTGTACAATTAAAGCGTTAAAGTTATCAGTTTGACTGGCTTTTTCATTTTCATTATCACTCTCTATGCCATCCAGTATTGTGGTAATTTCCTTTATCTGACTTACGTATAAATCGTAGTATTTTTTATTTCCACTAACAACATACATTCTGCAGCTATTTTCTGCGTTGTAGAGTTTAAAAATACAGCTATCCAGCTTCGTAAAATCATTCTGTACCCGAACAATTTTATGAACCGATTTTAATAGTGGCACTTTAGAAAAATTTATGAACAAGCCTGTACTTATTGCAAAAACAACTAAAATTAAAAGCACTATGATTAAATATTTTGTGGCAGAATTTCGGGTAGATTTCAAGCGGTTTGATTTTAATAATTATGAAACATAATTGTCAAAATCACGGAAAATCAATCAAACAACAGGGATGTGTTTAATGGTTTGGTACTAACAAAAATACCCTAACAAATTCAATAATGCAAGTTTTTAATTTAAGCTACTTCATCAATAATTTTCGGCTCCTCAGTTACTTCATCTTTTTCAACACGCAGGTTTCTAATAATGTGTTGCTGTCTATCCGGCGTATTTTTTCCCATATAATACTCAAGCAAACTTTTAATGGTTTGGTCTTTTAAAATAACAGGGTCAAGCCTGATGTCTTTACCGATAAACAAACCAAATTCATCTGGAGAAATTTCACCCAAACCTTTAAAACGAGTAATTTCTGGTTTATTGCCAAGTTTCTGAATTGCATTTTTTCGCTCTTCATCACTATAACAGTAAATGGTTTCTTTTTTATTTCTAACCCTGAAAAGCGGTGTTTGTAATATGTAAACATGTCCTGCTTTTACCAAATCAGGAAAAAACTGAAGAAAGAAAGTCATCATTAATAATCTGATGTGCATACCATCAACATCGGCATCAGTAGCAATTACGATATTGTTGTAATGTAAGCCCTCTAAACCATCTTCAATATTTAAAGCATGCTGTAAAAGGTTAAATTCTTCATTTTCGTAAACAACCTTTTTCGTTAATTCGTAACAGTTTAGGGGTTTTCCTTTTAAACTGAAAACAGCCTGACAATCTACATCTCGAGATTTTGTAATTGAGCCAGATGCAGAATCACCTTCGGTAATGAACAAAGTTGTTTCATATCGCTTCTCATGTGTTGTGTTAAAATGTACCTTACAATCGCGAAGCTTTTTATTATGTAATGATGCTTTTTTTGCTCTATCATTTGCCAGCTTTTTAATGCCGGCAATATCTTTACGTTCTCTTTCGGATTGGTTAATGCGTTTTAACAAGGCATCAGCAACATCAGGGTTTTTGTGCAGATAATCATCCAATTCTTTTTTAACAAAATCGTTGATAAATGTAGCCACCGATGGCCCATCAGGACCCATATTTTGAGAACCTAACTTGGTTTTTGTTTGCGATTCGAAAACGGGCTCTTGAACACGAACTGAAATGGCTGCAATAATTGATGAACGAACATCAGATGCTTCAAATTCCTTTTTGAAAAACTCACGTACGGTTTTAACTACTGCAGCCCTAAAAGCTGCCTGATGCGTTCCTCCTTGTGTTGTATGTTGCCCGTTTACAAAAGAATGGTAATCTTCGCCATACTGCTGACCATGAGTCATTGCAATTTCGATATCGTTACCAACCATGTGTATAATTGGATAACGTATCTCTTCAGGTTTGTTAAATTTAGAAAGCAAATCATAAAGACCTCTTTCAGAAAAATACTTCTGACCATTAAAATTTATGGTTAAACCTGTATTCAGAAATACATAATTCCAAACCATACTTTCTACAAAATCTGGTATGTAATGGTAATTTCTAAAAATAGTTTCATCTGGATAAAAAGTAATCGCCGTACCATTTCGCTGAGTGGTATCAATAACCGGCTGTTCGCTTACAATCTCTCCTTTCGAAAACTCTACCTTTTTAGTTTTTCCATCACGATAAGATTGTACTGTAAAACTGGTAGATAAAGCATTAACAGCTTTTGTACCCACACCATTTAAACCAACAGATTTTTGGAAAGCATTACTATCGTATTTACCTCCGGTATTAATTTTACTTACGCAATCGATAACTTTACCCAAAGGGATACCCCGACCATAATCCCGGACATTAATCTTTTGTTCAGAAACTGTGATTTCGATGGTTTTTCCGGTACCCATAACAAACTCATCTATAGAGTTATCTACTATTTCCTTAAGTAAAACATAAATTCCATCGTCTTGTGCAGAACCATCACCAAGCTTACCAATATACATACCGGGGCGCAATCTGATGTGTTCTTTCCAATCTAATGAGCGAATACTATCGTCGTTATAAATTACTTCTGCCATAAATTATGTTGTTTGCAATCGGGGTAAAAAACTTTGCTAAAATAGGCATTTTAGAAGAATTTATCTTCCAAGCAGAGGAAAGTAATTTCAACAATCGATATGTAAAAAGTAAAATGGATAATGAACGAACTACAATCAATTCCCCATCCTACATTTCACATCATCCCCCAAACATCGTACATCGTACATCCACCATATTTTCATATCTTCAACCCATATTTTATTTCCCTTTTTGATGCAACAAAAAAAGCAACTTTCGCTCTTTGATTTATCCATGATAGTGGTGAGTTTGGTTATAGGTATGGGCATTTTTCGTACGCCCGTAAACGTGGCAGCGAAAGCTCAAATTCCAGAATTATTTTACTTAGCATGGTTTATAGGAGGTTTTGTAGCTTTCTGCGGTGCTTTAACTTATGCCGAAATTGGTTCACGATTACCTGTTACTGGTGGTTATTATAAAATCTTTTCAAAAGCATACCATCCATCAATTGCCTTTGCTATAAATTGTATAGTTTTAATTTCAAGCGCTGCATCTGTAGCGGCAATTTCTATAATAGGTGCAGAATATTTGGGTAAAATAATTCTGCCTGCCGATATGCAAAATGAAACCTATCGGGTAGCAATAGCAATAACAACGATTTTGGTTTTTTATTTCATCAACTTATTAGGCTTAAAAGCAAGCTCTAAAACCCAAAATGTATTAACACTTATTAAAATTGGTTTAATTTTAATCTTAATCTGCGCCATTTTCTTTGCTGAAACCACACAAAGCATTACACCCGTTTTTAAAATTACAAATAACAGCTTACCGAGTTGGGCAGATTATGGTAAAGCATTAGGCTTGTGTTTAATTGCGGTTTCATTCTCTTATGCAGGTTATGCCCAAACTATAAATTTTGGTGGCGAAGTTACTGAGGCAAAAAAGGTTATACCACGTTCAATAATCATCGGTTTAACCATAATTGTTACGCTTTACATGGCGCTGAATTATGTTTACGTTAAAGTAATTGGTTTTGAGCAATTAAAAACTGCTGAGAGTATTGCTGCAATTCTTGCTTCCAAAATATTTGGCCCGGCAGGTTTTAAGATGCTTTCGGTAATTATTTTTGTTTCAGTTATGGGTTACGTAAACGTAAATTTATTAAGCAACCCAAGGGCAATGTTTGCTATGGGAGAAGAAGGGGCTTTACCAAAAGTGTTTAGCCGAATGAACAAAAGAACAGAAGTGATAAGTGTGAGTTTAACTGTTTTTGCGCTTATTTCGGTTATTATAATTTTTTATGCAAAAACCTTCGATAAGATTTTAAACTATACAATTTTCTTGGAAAGCATTAGCATGGCTAGTTCTGCGGCAACAATTTTTATATTAAGAAAGCGTACTGCACATCTTGATAAAAAGACCATTTATACTGTACCCTTATACCCGGTTTTACCAATTATCTTTATTGCCGCCTATACTTTTGTGGCTTTTAGTATTTATGCTGATGACCCGAACGCGGCCTTAAACGGGCTTTATATTTTTGTTGGTTTTTTATGCATTTACTTTATAACCAATTTTTTAAGGCGTAAAAAATAGTAGGCTTCTACACTTTCTTCCGAAGAAAATAAAATGCTGTAATGGCCACGGGAATCATTAAAAGAAAAACAGAATCATCTAATACAAGGGTAAAAAAATCTTCAAAGCAGTTAATTTTCGCGGTATTAGTTCTAGTGTAAACTAAGCTTGAATTAGAAGCAATTAATTGGAAAGAAGGGTAGTTAGGATGAAATCTCTGAAAATCAAACTCTGAACCATAATTTTCGAAGACCTTATCAAATTTAAATTTGTTTTCTTTTCCCCAATCTAAAATTCGTCTTAAACTGATAGAATTGCCATTAGATGTTTCGCCGAAAAAAGGTAAAGGTTGCGCTTTGGTAGCATAGATAAACGAACAAAAAATTACTGACAGGAAAATTCTTTGAATTGCTATCGATAATAATCGATGGGATGTGATGTAATACATTTTCTGTGACGGTTAGATTTCATCACAAAGTTCAATTCTTTTAAAGAAAATCAACTACTACTATCTACTCACGCCCTACTCAAATACGCTCAAGCAATTAAATCTCTACAAACTAAAGATTTAACATCCAAACATTAATGTCTTCGTTCGATGAAATATCTAGCTTTTTCCTAATTCTATACTTTCTATTTTCAACGGCTCTTACAGAAATTTTCATATACCTTGCAATCTCTTTAGTATAGAAACCAAGACGTAATTGTGCACACATTATTAAATCGGAAGTTACAAAAGCTGGCTGGATAGTCATTAATTTTTCAATAAAATGGCCGTCAATTTCTTTAAATTTTATCAAGAATGCAGGGTCGTTATTCATCGCCAAAAGGATTACAGCATTTAGCGCATTTTCATCTATTGGTTCTTTTAAAGTAGGATTTTGTGCAGATTCTAGTTTAATTTGCATCTCCTCAAGCCTTCCGTTATGGATTTTAAGCATCCGGCTTTGCCTGTAAATTAATAAACGGATGATAACAATTGCTAAAATGAGTAAACAGATAGAGCATGCGATGATAAAAATATAATTCCGCTCTTTACTATTATGCTGCTTATCTTGCTCATCCAAAAGCATATCAGCTGGAATTGTTGATTCTAATTTATTTTTTCTGGCTAAACTATCTGAAATGGCTTTATACTTTTTAAGGTATAAAACGGACTCAATTTGCCTGCCGAGCTGCTCGTAAGTTTTTGATAATAATTCATAACTATCTTTAACCAATAAGCCATTTTTTGTTTCCGAGGCAACCGCATGTAATTTGTTGAAGTAAACTAAAGCACTGTCGTAATTTTTTCTTTTATATTGAATTGAACCTAGAGAGATATAAGACTCAGCAGCAAACTTTTCGAAGTTATACTGTTTTGCTAGTCCTAATCCTATTTGAAGATAATGTTTAGCAGAATCTTCTCTGCCCATCTCTAAAAATTGATTTCCAACGGCAATGGTCTGAATGATTAAACCAACTTTATTAGAGCCACCGCCGATAATTTTACGCTGCATTAAATAGCTCTTCTTTTTATAAAACAGCACCGAATCAGGATTATTTTTTCTTTTAGAATCTAATTCTAAATTGGTACCCATTATTATATAAATCCGCCCTAAACTACTATAATGCTCATCATTATCTTTTATTTTATCAGCATAAATTAAAGCTTCTTTTAGATATTGATTACTTTTATCGAAATAAAATAAACCTCCATAACAACTTCCCTTTAAGGCTAAATAATGCGAAATTCTAAAGCTGTTTTCTGTTTTATAGATTACTGCTTCCCATTTATCAAGCCACTTGAGTGTTTTAACAAAATCGTTAGAATTATAAAAGTTTACAGCCTGGTAAAGTATGGCTTGCGCAACACCATCTTGGTAATTAGCGGCCTGCGATTGTGCTAATGCTTTTGTAAATAATAGATTACTCGAATCAACATTTACAACTTTTTTGGCCGAATCAATCATATGGTCTATCTGCGGAAAAGCCTTTTGGCAAAAGCTATCTACAGACAAAGAAATTAAATACAAGAAAACTACAATTTTCCTAAACATCATCATGGTAATAAGAGATAATTCAATTGTATATTTGCTAAACTCAAAGTTATAAACAATAACTTATTATAGCTAATTGGAGTAAGCACCTAACCATAAAAATGCATCTAAAATCGCTTTCCTTTGGTAAACAAATCGCTTATGCTGCCGGGATGATAGGTTGGAGCACAATGACAAACATTATCATTGTGATGTTACCCTATTTCTATCTACCACCAAGTAATGCAGGATTACCCACCTTAGTACCACAGTTGGTATTATTTGGGGCCTTTAATATTCTTTCCATTATAGCTGCATCTGGCAGATTAGTTGACGCCGTTTTCGACCCATTTATTGCTTCCAGAAGTGATGCAAGCCAGAATCCGAACGGCAGAAGGATGCCTTTTATGAAATGGGCAATTATCCCGGCTATGATTTTTTGCGCTTTAGTTTTTTATCCATTACAAAAAGGAGAAAGTTTGCATAATGCGTGGTGGTTAACAATTATGCTCTGCCTATTCTTTGTTTCTGTAACAACCTATATTATACCTTATAACGCACTTTTAGCAGAAGTAACACAAACCCCAAACCAAAAAGTTAAGCTCTCCAGTTATCAACAAGTTGGGTTCGTTATAGGGATAATTTTATCGGCTTGTACAAATAATTTTGCCGATTTGGTAGAAAGTTACTTTAGCGTAGCCAACAGAAGTGAAGCTGTACAGATTGCTATTTGGGGCTTATGCATTTTATCAGGAATAGTAATGTTACTGCCCATAATTTTTATTAACGAAAAAGAATATTCAACTGCAAAGCCTACACACATACCGCTGTGGCCTGCTATTGTAAGCACATTTAAAAATGGCAATTTTAAATATTATTTAATCTCTGATTTTGCTTTTTATACCGCTTTAAGCATAATATCGAGCGGGTTGCTGTTTTTTTGCACAGTTTTACTCGGTTTGCCAGAATCTGATGGCGGAAAGTTTATGGGTGCAATGGTATTATTTTCGCTTTTATTTTATCCGATAGTTAATTTTGGTTCGGCGAAATTTGGCAAAAAGCCATTCGTGTTACTGGCATTTGCAGTACTCTGCATCATTTTTATAACGATTTTCTTTTTAGGGAAGTTGCCATTACCGCCACAAACTCAAATTTATCTGTTGGTGCTTTCTGCATCATTTCCATTGGCTGCTTTAGGCATCTTACCAACGGCAATTTTAGCAGATATTGCTCAAAAAGATACTTTAGAAACCGGAGAAAACCATGAAGGGATGTTTTTTGCGGTGAAGTATTTGTTTGTTAAACTTGGCCAAACCTTAGGAATAGCCATTTTTGCTATGCTAACCATTTATGGTAAAGACCCTGGTAATGATTATGGCTTACGCCTTAATGGCATTGTGGGTTTCGTGTTGTGCCTGATTGCCTTAATTTGTTTCAGTAAATTTAAGGAAGATAAGTAGTAGTATTTAAAAGTACTTAAATGAAAAAAGGGCAGAATTAATACTTCTGCCCTTCTACATTAAGTTAATTACCTATTAATAACCCGGACTTTGCTTTAAAGTACCGTTACTTCTGTCAATCTGATCTTGTGGAAGCGGGAAATGCTCATCTCTCGTTTCGAATGTAATTCCTTTTAAATAATCGAAATAACCACCCTCAAAAGTGAAATAACTTTCTAAAGTTTGTTTTGCAATACCCCATCTTACTAAATCGAAAAAGCGGTGACCTTCCATGGCTAGCTCTAATCTTCTCTCAAAGCGAACAGCGTTGCGGGCATAATCAGCATTTGGAAAAGCCGGGTACGGATTTACCCTGTAAACCGCAGCGGCAGATCCATTTATTGTAGCCGGAACAATCTTTGCAGCACGTAATCTAACTGCATTAACCAAAGCTAATGCCCTTGGTAAATCGCTTGTTTCAACTGCACATTCTGCTGCCATTAAATAAATATCAGCCAAACGAATAAGGTTAACATTTAAACCCGTAACGTTGGTAGAACCTGGTGCAGTGCCAGATGCAATTTGAGAAGCTTCGATAGAATTTTTAACCGCTACGAATGGTCCGCCGTTACTAGCATCTCTAATCCAGCTATCTCCAGCCATAATTCCCCAATCGCGATATGGAACGCCACGACGACCAATTGTTGATTCAATACGTGGATCTAGCGCCAAGGTTCTATCTACCTGATAATTCGTTTTCGCAGCACCTGTTAAACCTAAATCAGATAGGTAAGGATTGGTACGATAACTTCCGTCCAACAAAGGAAGTCCTGCTGCATTTACTTTAAATGAATTTGCTAAATCTAAAGTCGGTTGGAAAAATCCGCAGCAGTTTATTGGCGTTGCACCACCATAAGGAAAGTTTAACATGTCGCCAACGTTTCCATTTTCACCTCCGGTACCATCAGTACCAACTGAGTTTTCCACAACAACAATAGATTCAGGACCATCTTCCTTCGTAATATCGAAGTTATCATTATAAGGTAAAGTGGTTAAATCCGGTTTGGCAAGAATTACCGCATTTAGTTGCGTATATGCTTCAGCATAGCGTTTTTGATAAAGTAAAACCTTACCTAAATAAGCTTGTGCTGCATATTTATCCATTCTTCCTTTTTGATTTTTTGGTTTTGTGGTGTTAAGGTTTGCTACAGCAAATTGCAGGTCGTCGATAATGTTTGGATAGATATCCTTATCGTTAGGAACAAAAGTGCCCGAATTAGCTTCGGTAACATAAGGCACCAACTTAAATACCCTTACTAAAAAGAAATAATAGTGTGCCCTAAGCAACCTTGCTTCACCTTGAATTTCCTTAGCTCTAGCATCAGCAAATTTTGTAGTTCCCTTTCCAGCTTGTAAATCAGCCAGAATTTTAAGGGTGTTATTACAACGTTGAACACCTTCAAAACACCTGTTGTAAAGTAAAGAAAGGTTATCATTAGTACTTGTTGGAGCATGTTGCTCAATTGCATTCATGTTTGGCTGGTCGCCAACACTACTTCCTTTGTGTGCATTATCAGATGCTACTTCGCCAATAAGCCATTGACTTGGTGCTGCCGCATAATTGCCCCAGGTACCATTAATATTACCATTTAGTAAACCATAAGCACCAACTAATAAACCCTCTACTCCATCCTGAGAAGTTAATTGTTCTGCTGTAAGTTCAGCCTGAGGGTTTAGCGTAAGGAAGTCTTTCTTGCAGGATACAAAGCTTAGTATCAGAAAGAAAAGGAATATATTTTTTATATGTTTCATCTTTATCTTTTTAATTAAAATCCAACGTTAATACCTAATAAAAACTGGCGAGGTGAAGGGTATACACCCTGATCTACACCCGGTGCAGTAAAAGTATCTGTAATTTGTGTAACCTCTGGATCTAAACCGGTATATTTTGTAATGGTAAATAAGTTACTTGCCGATGCATAAATCCTGAAGCGGCTAACGCCAGATTTAGTTCCGAAAACTTTAACCGGAATTGAGTAGCCAACCTGAATATTTTTAAGCCTCAAGAAGCTGCCACTTTGAATATAGTAGCTTGATGAAGCAAATTCTACATCAGATGCACCTGCATAAGCAGAAGGAATGTTACTCGATCTGTTGGTTGGACTCCAGGCGTTTAATAAACGTGTACTTTTAGCACCATCGAAAGATGGAAAATCTGTAAAGTAACGGGTTGCCTCGAAAATATCATTTCCCTGTACACCGTATAAGAAAGCCGAAATATCAAAGTTTTTATAAGATGCATTTAGGTTAACTCCATAAGTAAAATCAGGATTCGGATCTCCAATAATGGTTCTATCTTTTGGATCGATGATTCCATCGCCATTAATATCCATATATTTTAGTCCGCCAACACGTGCACCTGCGTATGATGGTCCGGATTGAATCTCAGCCGTGCTTTGGTAAATTCCATTTGTTTTATAGCCATAAAATGAACCAAAAGCGGCATCTTGTTGCAATACGCTGGTTTGTAAACTACGGTAGTTTCCATAAACCTGGTTAAAAATACCCGGTGCAAGTCTATCGATTTTATTTACGTTTTTAGAAAAATTTAAACCTACATCAAATTTGAAAGGGTCATCAGCTTTGCGACCATGATGGTAAGCAACATTAAATTCTACCCCTTTGTTGCTCATATCTCCAATGTTAACAAAAGGTGCGCTTCCTCCGCCAACAACACTAACAGGTAATGGAAGGTTATAAAGCATATCAGTAGTTTTTTTACTGTATGCATCAATCGAACCATCAAACTTGCCATCAAATATGGTAAAATCAATACCTACATTTAGTGCCTTTAAAGATTCCCATTTAACATCAGCATTTTGATATGCATTTTGCCATACACCAGTAGTTAGGGTATTACCACCGCCTACTGCATACGCTGCGTTAATGATGGAGCTTTGATATCTGTTGATATATTGATAAGGCGGGATTCGCTGGTTACCGGTTTGTCCGTAACCTACACGAAGTTTTAAATCACTTACCCATTTGGCATCTTTTAAGAATGACTCTTCTGATATTCTCCAGGCTACACTTGCAGCAGGATAAAACCCGTATTTATTCGCAGGTCCGAAGTTTGATGACCCATCTCTACGAAGGGTAAAACTTGCCAGGTAGCGATCGTTAAATGAGTAATCTATTTTTGTAAATAGTGAAAATAATGAGCCTATAGAACCCGTGCTTGAGTTGCTGATATTAGAAGAGCCTGTATTTAAGTAGTAATAATTTAAATCTCCCAATAAGAAGAAATCATTTCTTCCGGCATTTAACTGTCTCGATCTGGAGCGTATGGCTTCAGTTCCAACCAAGGCGGTTAAACGGTGTTTTTCAGCAAATGTGGCGGTGTAGTTTAAGGTATTGGTCCATGTCCACTCGGTATTGTAGCCTTGATATTCGTTAAGGTTATTTGAATTATTTCCTTCTGAAAATTCAAGGTTTGGATATCGCATTGATAAACCATTATAGTTTTCGTAACGTATACCAAAATTAGTTTTTAGTACCAAACCTTTAACAATATCACCTTCTGCGAAGATGTTACCGAAAAAGAAATTGTTCTTATTCACATTATCTTTAGCTCTATATAAAAAGGCTAGCGGATTTTCGGCATTACCCAATTGACTACCACGACTACCCGCAAAATTGCCGTTTATATCGTAAACCGGAATAATTGTAGGAATGCGATAAGCCCAACCTAATGCACTACCCTGATCTTGATAGCCACCTGGAGTATTTGGATTTACTCCGAACCCAAAGCCTTCTGAATAACTATATTGTGCATTCTCGCCAAAACGTACGCGTTTATTGAAAGCATTTACTGTGGCATTTGATCTAAAGTTATACCGTGTAAATCCTGTATATTCTATTGTACCTTTTTGATTTAAATAACCAGCTGATAAAGCGTATGTAGCATTTTCAGAGCCACCTGTAGCACCCAACTGATAGTTTTGTATAGGAGCTGCTTTAGTAATTTCATCAAACCAGTTTGTACCTGCTTTGTTTGCCCTTGTAATCTGATAGAACAAACTTGGGTCGCGGCTGTAATTATATTTCGATGGATCTGCATCTGCAGCCGTAACATCTTGTCCTAAAACAGAACCCGCCACTAAATATTCTGGCAATGTAGGTGTTGGGCCAGAACCATAATTACGACCAGCTGCAATTGCTTTACCTGAATTGGTGTAACTATCAAAAACATACTGAGCATATTGCTGAGGTGTCATCATTTCAGGGAAACTGCCTTTGCGAGGCGCCTGTGTACCATAATATGAATCTACAGTAATTTTTGGAGCACCACTTGTACCTTTTTTTGTAGTGATAATTACAACTCCGTTATTAGCTCTAGAGCCATAAATTGAAGCAGAAGAAGCATCCTTTAAAACCTGCAAACTTTCTATGTCGTTTTGGTTTAACCAGGAAAGTTTACCTTCAAAAGGAACACCATCAATAACATAGAGTGGTTCGTTGTTATTAATTGTACTTGTACCCCTAATCCTGATTTGAGGTGTAGAACCTGGCGCACCATCATTGATAATGGAAACACCTGTAGCTTTACCCTGCAATGCTTCAACAGCACTTGCTGCAGGTTGCGCTTTTAATAAGCCCATATCTACAACCGCAACAGCACCTGTTAAGTCCTTTTTACGCTGTGATGAATAACCCGTAACCACAACATCCGATAGGTTATTGTTTTCAATTGCTAAGGTAATGTTAAGATTGGTTTGATTGCCAACTGTTACTTCTTGCGGAGCGTAACCTACAAAAGAAACAACCAGTACATCAGTTGACTTTGCACTTAATGTGAAAACGCCATTTGCATCTGTACTGGTTCCTCCTGCTCCATTTTTGATTTTAATACTTGCACCCACAACCGGCTGTCGGTCGTCGCTGGCAATTACTTTACCCGTAATTTTAGTTTGGGCGTTGGCCCCGACCGCAAACAGCACGGCCAGTAGCCAGAGGAGAAGTCTCCTCTGAACAAAAGATTGGTTTTGTTTCATAAGATTAAATTGTTTAGTTAAGGTAAAAGGACGATCGCAATAAAGAAATCATCGTTTATTTTGCTAGACTAGAGTCAAATCAACTACAACAAAGGCTCACGCACTATGACATCTTATCGGGTGGATAGGAAGAAATAAAATTTGGTTTTTAACAGCATAGGAAAATAATCCTACAGGGATAGGTAGATTAGTTTTCATAATTAGATAGTATATTTGGTTAGTGATATACGTTTGACAAATTAAACTTACAAAACAATCTGCTCAAATCCTACATAAATGTTAAAATTTGTTAAATGTGTTTTATAAACATTCGTTTACAAAGCCAAGAGCCCTTATTTTCGCATTCAATTTATAAAATGTATATTTGCCACCGAAGCAGGAATTAGGGCTTGCCAATCTATTGGCATATTCTCTCCGCAAGTTAGTCCTTCAACAGTTGATCGTTCTAGCTTCTTCAATAAATATTACAGAAATATATACATGTTATTCAAAGAATTAAACCTCATTGAGCCCATTTTAAAGGCCCTTGAGAAAGAAGGTTATACACAACCAACACCAATACAGGAGCAATCCATCCCAACAATTTTAAAAGGAAAAGATTTATTAGGTTGCGCACAAACAGGAACAGGTAAAACTGCTGCTTTTGCCATTCCAATGTTGCAATTACTGCACGAAAAACACATCAACACAAAAGCAAACAAAAACATTAAAGCCCTGGTTTTAACGCCAACACGCGAACTTGCTATACAAATTGAAGAAAGTTTTAAAGCTTATGGAAATAATTTAAACTTACGCCGTCTGGTAATTTTTGGGGGTGTTAATCAACACTCGCAAGTTGAAGCTTTACGCAAAGGCGTTGATATTTTAGTGGCAACACCCGGACGTTTGTTAGATTTAATGAATCAGGGTTTTATAAGCCTGAATACTATCGAGCTTTTTGTTTTAGATGAGGCCGACCGTATGTTAGATATGGGTTTTATCCACGATGTGAAAAGAGTGGTTGCTAAATTACCTGCTAAACGCCAGACTTTATTTTTCTCGGCTACCATGCCTGATGAAATTCAAAAGTTAGCAAATACTATTTTATCAAGCCCAACTAAAGTTGAGGTTACTCCAATTTCTTCAACTGCCGAAACCATTGTTCAATCGGTATATTTTGTTGATAAACCTGATAAAAAGAAGCTGTTGATTCATCTTTTGGAAGATAAAAACATCCAAACGGCTTTAGTTTTTACACGAACTAAACATGGTGCAGATAGAATTGTGAAAGATTTAGCGCATGCCGGAATTAAAGCGGCGGCCATTCATGGAAATAAATCGCAAAATGCCCGTCAACGTGCTTTAACTGATTTTAAGGATAGAAAAATTAGAGTTTTGGTGGCGACTGATATTGCTGCTCGTGGCATTGATATCGACCAATTATCTCACGTGTTTAACTTCGAATTACCAAATATTCCTGAATCTTATGTACACAGGATTGGGCGTACTGGTCGTGCAGGTGCAAACGGAATTGCAATTTCTTTCTGCGATGCCGAAGAAAACGAATATTTAATTGATATTCAGAAACTGATAAAAATCACTTTACCAGTTGTTGATGACCATCCTTATCCCCTATCATGGCAAAACATGATTGCAAAAAGCCAGGTTAAACGCAAACCACAAGCACAATCGAAAGGTGGTGGTGGCGCTAGAAAAGGCAGCGGCGATGGTAACATGAGCGGCAAACCTCGTAATGCCAGTAATAACAGAAGGTTTGGCGGGAATAGGAGAAAGAAAGATTAAAAAAGTGGAAAGTTGAAAATGGAAAGTTGAAAGTCTAAAGTTGAAGGACCAAAACGGAAAGCTTCTTTGCAAATTGCTTAAAAACCCGAGTTGTACATTACAGCTCGGTTTTTTTATCTGTCGGCTAAATCCTGATGGCAAGGAAGTTGCAAGATGCCAAGAATTATGAAAGAGATATCTGTTCCTCAAACACGAACGGTCGTCATTGCGAGGGACGAAGCAATCTTAATGCGATCGCTATGAAAAACTAAAGTTTCAAGATTGCTTCGTGCCTCGCAATGACGATAGCCTTAACAGAAAAACCCCGAATTGATTTATTCAACTCGGGGTTTCTTTTTAAAAAAATCGCTAGAAAGCTTTTCGCTTTAGTCTTTAACCTTTTAGCTTAAAAAACTTAAACAACCACATTAATAATCTTTCCTTTTACAAAAATGATTTTCTTTGGTGCTTTGCCATCTAAGAATTTCTGAAATTGCTCGTTAGCCAGTAAAATAGTTTCCACTTCTGGCTGTGCCAATGTCAAACTTAAATTTAAATTCATTTTCATTTTACCATTAACGGAAACCGGATAAGCAAATTCATCTTCAACCAAATGTTCAGGGTTGAAAGTTGGAAATGCTGTGTATGACAAACTTCCAGCTTCGTTGCCTAGTTGTATCCAAAGTTCTTCGCAGATGTGAGGTGCGTATGGAGATAAAATTACCACCATATCTTGAAGAATAGAACGTTTGTTGCATTTCAAATCTGTTAGCTCGTTTACAGCAATCATAAAGCTTGATACAGAAGTATTGAAAGAGAAACGCTCAATATCGTCCTGAACTTTTTTAATGATTTTATGCAATGATTTCAGCTCTGCTTTTGTCGGCTCTGCATCTGTAACGGTAAATTCCCATGCTTCATTGTGGAATAATCTCCAGAACTTACGCAAGAATTTAAACACACCTTCTATACCATTTGTATTCCAAGGTTTACTTTGCTCCAGCGGACCTAAAAACATCTCGTACATACGTAAAGTATCGGCTCCGTAACGCTCAATCAAATCATCAGGATTAACCACATTGAATTTTGATTTCGACATTTTTTCTACTTCAACACCGCAAACGTAATCAGAAGCCCCCTCCCGGCCTCCCCCAGATGGGGAGGAGATTGAACCGTCCTCTAAAATAAGAATGGCATCTTTATACTCTGGTCTCCAAGCTCTGAATTTTTGAATGTTTAATTTATCGTTTTCAACTATGTTAACATCAACATGTAGTGCTGAAGTTTTATATTCTTTTCTTAATCCGGCAGAAACATAAGTATTTGTTGGTCTGCCATCTTCGTCATTAATTCTGTAAACAAAATTACTTCTGCCCTGAATCATGCCCTGGTTAATCAATTTTTTGAAAGGCTCTTCTTCTTTAGTATAACCTAAATCTTTCAGAAATTTGTTCCAGAAACGGCTATACAATAAGTGACCGGTTGCATGCTCCGAACCACCAATGTATAAATCAACATCTTTCCAATATTCAATAGCTTCTTTTGAAGCAAAATCACTGTTGTTGTTAGCGTCCATATAGCGATACCAATACCAGCTACTACCTGCCCAACCCGGCATGGTGCTTAACTCGTAAGAAAATCCAGCCCCACCTAAATCCTCCCCGGTAGGGAGGACTTTTGTATCATCCATTGTGGCAAGTTTCTGCTTAATTTGAGCAACAACCCCATCCGGGTTTCCAATAACTTCTTCATTTGTAAATCTAATTACCTCATAATTATATAGAGCCAGCACTTCAGTTCTTTGTGCATCTTCTTCAATAACGACATTATGATAACCGCCATCAACTTCGACAACTAAGCCTTTTTTTAGCGAAATAAAATCAACAATATATTTATCTACAGGATGTTGACGTCTGAATTTAACTCCAGTTTGGTTATCTCTTAAAAATTGCCATAAAATATTTTCAGCCTCAGTTGGCTCTGAGCGATTCGACTTTGCATTTTCTTTTAAGCTTGTGTAAATCGCTGGTTCTGCTTTCGCACGGTAAGCGTCTTTCAGCTCCCTCCCTCCTGGGGAGGGTTGGGGTGGGGCACCATATCGCCATCCTTCTGCTCTCGCTAAAGGTGGTTCTCCAGTTTCTGTAGGTAAATATTTATCAATTTCTGGTAAGATTAAAGGCAATTCTTCCTCTTGCAATAGATATGGCAAACCATCTTTAAAGTAAACCGGAATTGGCTCACCCCAATAACGTTGGCGGCCAAAAATTGCATCGCGTTGGCGGAAATTAACCTTCGCCTTGCCTGCATTTTTTTCTTCTAACCAGTTATTTAAAAAGGGAACAGCTTCTTTATAAGTTAATCCATTAATAAAACCAGAGTTTATATATTTCCCTTCTTTAGTTGGGTCGGCTTGTATTTCAATATCTTGCTGAGCATCTAAAATTTGAACAATTGGCAAATTAAAATGCGTTGCAAATAACCAATCGCGTTGGTCGCCACTTGGCACACCCATAACCGCACCTGTTCCATAACCCGCAAGCACGTAATCTGCAATCCACAAAGGCACGCGTTCATCGTTAACCGGGTTAATTACATAAGTGCCGGTAAAAGCTCCAGAAACCGTTTTTGTATCCGCCATGCGGTCTAATTCCGATTTCTTTTTAGTTTGAGCAATATAGTGTTCGATATCTTGTTTTTGCGCTGACGTAGTTAGCTCGGCAACCCATTCGTGCTCTGGCGCTAAAACTAAATATGAAACACCAAAAATTGTATCAACACGTGTTGTGAAAACCTCAATTTGTTTGTCATTTCCTTCAACTTTAAACTTAACTGATGCCCCTACGCTTTTCCCAATCCAGTTACGTTGCATTTCTTTTATTGGTTCAGGCCAGTCTATGGTATCCAAACCTTGCAAAAGTCTATCAGAGTAAGCTGTAATCCGCATGCTCCACTGCATCATTTTCTTTTGCTCAACCGGAAAACCACCACGTTCAGAGAAACCATCTTTCACCTCGTCATTTGCTAAAACTGTTCCCAAAGCCGGGCACCAGTTAACGGTACTTTCTCTAAGGTAAGTCATGCGGTATTTCAACAATTCAACTTGCTTTTCTTCTTCAGTAAAAGTTGCCCAATCGCTTGGCAAAAATGATTTTACATCCTCATCGCAAACTGCTTTTACATCGGCTGTGCCTGATGAATTAAATTTTTCTATGAGCGTTGAAATATTTTCTGCCTTATCTGTTTCGATATTATACCATGAATTATATAATTGCATAAAAATCCACTGAGTCCATTTATAATACGATGGTTCACTGGTGCGAACTTCTCTGCTCCAATCAAAAGAAAAACCAATTTGGTCTAACTGACGACGATAAGTTGCAATGTTTGCTTCGGTTGTAATTGCCGGGTGCTGGCCAGTTTGAATAGCATATTGTTCTGCTGGTAAGCCAAACGAATCGTAACCCATCGGGTGCAAAACATTAAAGCCTTTAAGGCGTTTGTATCTCGAAAAAATATCTGATGCAATGTAACCTAGCGGATGACCAACGTGTAAACCTGCTCCAGATGGATAAGGAAACATATCTAACACGTAATATTTTGGTTTTTCAGAATTAGTTTCGGCTTTAAATGTTTGATTATCGGCCCAAAATTTCTGCCACTTCTGTTCTATTTCTTTGAATTGGTAATCCATTGCAAGTTTTAAATTTTTGAAGTGGCGAAATTACGGAAATTAAGGGGTTTAGTGAAACATAATTTTAGCTTCCATTTTGCCATGGAACACAGATTTTAGTGGAAAATAACAACAAATTTCCATAACACTCCATCATTGCGAGGTACGAAGCAATCTATTTAACAAAAGATTGCTTCGTACCTCGCAATGATGAAAAGTGGACAAAAAAAATGCGCCACTGATTAAATTAACCAATGGCGCAAGCAAATAATCGGGAGATTAAGATTTTCTATCGTGATAGATAATATATTTTAACAATATTAGTTTTATCAATTTTAGCGGTAAACTGCAATTGATTTGTGGTTATAACAGATGTTGTGCAATAAGATATTCCCTCAGGAAAAGACATTGTAAAATCATTGCCCAGAGAGCCAGTATAAGTACCTATTGTTCTCTGATTATTTAAACTTAATTCAACCTGGTCATCATCATTCGATTTAAAATCCATGTAGTCATTAATTGTATAATTGAAAGTTCCGTTGAGTGCAGTGTTAGTATTTCCACTCACTTCAATTTTATTAACGGTCCATTTTCCAATAATACGGGCCTTTAAAGAACTATCGTCTTTTTTACAAGAAAATATTGTAGTTGCTGTTAAAACAAACAGGCAAAATATGGTAAATTGTTTTTTCATCTGGGTTTGATTAAGTTTTAGTTCCATTTAATAACGCCCAATTACCAAATTTCGTACCGCTTTTAAAAAATGGGCTTAACAACTGCATTATGAAATTATCAAAATCATGGCTCTAGGCAGAACGCTGTTATTCATTTAAAGGCCGATTAATTGGAGTTTATCAGGTATAATTTATATTTTCGCAAAAAACAAATTTAAATACATGGAAGAATTCGAAGTAAGCGACGCATCTAAGAAAACCAAAACCATATACATTTCTACAATATTTAGTATTGCATTGGTTTTGTTAATGCTTGGGCTTCTTGGCTTGGTACTTGTACATGCAAAAAACCTTTCAAACTACGTTAAAGAGAACATTGTTTTAAATATAATTGTTGATGAAGGTGCAAAAGAAGCGGACGTTTTAGCTTTTCAGAAAGACTTAAACTCAGACCCTGCCGTTAAGCAAACGCAATATGTAAACAAAGAATTAGCGGCCAGAAATTTAACTCAGGATTTAGGAGAAGATTTTGTTAACTTTTTAGGCTACAACCCTTTAACATCAACTTTTGATGTTTACTTAAAAGCAGAATCTGCAAACAATAAAAGTATTGAAGCTTTAAAAGCCAAGATTTCTAAAAATCCGGTAGTAAAAGAAGTTGTTTACCAAAGTTCTTTAATTGATATGGTAAATAAAAACATCAATACCATTGGCTTAGTAATTTTAGCATTTGCGGTAATTCTTCTGGTAATTGCTATTGCCTTAATTAACAATACTATCCGATTGGCAATTTATTCGCAACGCTTTTTAATTAAAAGTATGCAGCTGGTTGGTGCAACTAAAAATTTTATCAGACGTCCTTTTATATTATTTGCCTTTTTACATGGATTAATTGCTGCGTTTATTGCAATCATTATCCTTTTGGCAACTTTAATTTATGCCCGCAAAGAGGTGCCTGAAATTATAATCCTTAACAATTACAAAGAATTTGGAATTGTATTCGTTGGTTTAATAATTATTGGTTTCTTTATAACAGGCATAAGCACCTGGTTTGCAGTTAGCAAATATTTACGTTTAAAATCTTATAATTTATATAGATAATGGCACAGAAAAAATCAGCATCTACTCAACAAGAAGCAAAAAGCGAATTGGTTTTTACTAAAAAAAATTACCAGTTATTATTAATCAGCATTGCAATTGTAGTTATAGGTTTCATTTTAATGATGGGCACAACCGGCGATATTTATGATTTCCGCAGAACTTTATTAGCGCCATTAGTTGTGCTTTTTGGTTTCGCTTTTGGTATTTATGCCATCTTAAAAAAATAATTTTCATCCCTTTGGATAAATTTGAAAACGCTTAATATTCAATTAAGCGTGTTCTTTCATACAAAACTTCCCGATTACGAACCATGAATTCTTTCGAAGCCATTATCCTTGCAATTATTGAAGGATTAACTGAATTTTTACCAGTTTCGAGTACTGGCCACATGATTATTGGCTCATCTTTTATGGGAATAGCCAGCGACCCATTTGTGAAGCTATTTACCGTAGCCATTCAATTGGGTGCTATTTTATCTGTTGTGGTTTTATACTTCAAAAGATTTTTTAAATCCATAAACTTCTATTTTAAACTTTTAGTAGCATTTATACCAGCGGCTATTTTTGGCTTATTATTAAGCGATAAAATTGATGAACTATTGGAAAGCCCTTTAGCAGTTGGCATTTCATTATTAGTTGGCGGTATTATATTATTATTTGTCGATAAATGGTTTAACAATCCAACTATCCACGAGGAAGAAGAAGTAACTTATTTAACGGCGCTAAAAATTGGTTTCTTTCAATGCATCGCAATGATTCCTGGCGTTTCTCGTTCCGGAGCTACAATAGTTGGCGGTATGAGTCAGAAATTAAGCCGAAAAGTTGCTGCAGAATTTTCCTTCTTTTTGGCGGTTCCTACCATGTTTGCAGCTACTGCCAAAAAATTATACGATTTTTATAAAGAAGGAAATACCATCACACACGAGCAAACAAATCTGTTGATTATTGGCAACGTAGTGGCCTTTATTGTAGCACTTTTGGCTATCAAAAGTTTTATCGGTTTCCTTAATAAACATGGCTTTAAGGTTTTTGGATGGTATAGAATTATTGCGGGATTAATAATTATCGCCCTACTGCTTAGCGGCCGCACACTACAAATAATTTAATCTGTATCTTTGCGAAAAAAAGATTTGTGAGTACAGAAAATTCAAAATTTAAAGATTTTAATTTCGCCGAAGGCGAATTGTTGCTAATTAACAAGCCTTACAAATGGACATCCTTTGATGTAGTTGGCAAAATTCGTAATTCTTTAAAACCATTAAAATTAAAAGTTGGTCATGCCGGCACATTAGATCCGCTTGCAACTGGCTTATTAATTATTTGTACGGGTAAGCTTACCAAACAGATAGATACCTTTCAGGCAGAAGAAAAGGAATACACCGGAACGTTAATTTTAGGCGCCACTACTCCATCTTTTGATATGGAAACTGAAGTTGATGAAACTTTCGACATCAGCCAGATAATTAACGAGCAAATCTATTCGGCTACAACACAATTTACCGGAGATATTGAACAATATCCACCTGCACATTCGGCTGTAAAAATAAACGGAGAGCGTTTATACGTTAAAGCTCGCCTGGGCGAAGAAGTAGAATTACGTAAACGTTTTGTAACCGTTCCTGCATTCGAAATTACACGAATCGAACTTCCTGAAGTAGATTTCAGAATCGTTTGCAGCAAAGGCACTTACATACGTTCTTTAGTTTCTGATTTTGGAAAAGCACTAAACAGCGGTGCATATCTATCAAATTTAACCAGAACCCGCAGTGGCAATTTCCTCCTTTCAAATTCTTTTGAGGTTAACGAGCTTGTTAATTATATTCGTAGTAAAAAGGAAGAGGCAAAACCCGCTACAGAAGAAGCATGAATAATCTAAAAAACAAAAACGCCAGATTTATAAAAGAAGTGCTACTCATTGCCGCTGGCGTTACATCGGCATGTTTCGGCTTAAAAAGCTTTTTAATGCCAAGTCATTTTATAGATGGCGGCGTAACCGGTATTTCCCTTTTATTAAGAACGCTTACCGATTGGGATTTATCGTACCTTATTGTCATCATCAATATTCCTTTCGTTATTTTAGGCTATAAACAAATAGGTAAAGCCTTTGCAATTAAAACTGCAATTGCCATCACAGCCCTTTCCATCTCTTTAATTGTTCTACCATTTCAACCCATCACACACGATAAATTACTAATTGCCTTTTTCGGCGGATTATTTTTAGGTGGCGGTATTGGTTTGGCTATGCGTGGCGGCTGTGTTATTGATGGCACCGAAGTTTTAGCCCTTACCATTAGCAAAAACAGCATTTTAACTGTGGGTAATATTGTGCTCATCCTTAACATTATCATTTTTGCATTTGCCGCCTATTTCTTAAATATTGAAACCGCACTATACGCCATATTAACTTATCTCTCTGCTTCAAACACAATTGATTTTATTGTAAATGGAATTGAGCAATATACAGGCGTAACCATCATTTCAGATAAGCAAGATGCCATTAAAGCTTACATAATTGCCGATATGAAACGTGGTGTAACCATTTATAAAGGCTCTGGTGGTTATGCCGAAAACAATAACATCGATATCATTTTTACTGTTGTTACAAAATTAGAAATGAGCAAATTACAAACAGCCGTTAGGCAAATCGACCCCGATGCATTTGTAATTCAGCACCAAATTGCAGATATTAAAGGCGGTGTAGTTAAACGCCATGCTTTACATTAATTAAAAATTTTGGGCATGCCCCCAAGCTTCGCAAGGGGTCGGGCTGTACGCTAAATCTTTTTTGTTTCTGCCATCCTTAGTTTATCGAAGGAGAAACAAAAAAGTATACCGCTTCCATCCCTCATGCAAAAACCCAAACCATAAAAAAATCATCATTGAAAATATACAATAACCTTTCAGAATTCACTAAACTAGCTAACGCCATTGTTACCATTGGTACATTTGATGGTGTTCATTTCGGGCATCAAAAAATCATTAAACAACTGGTGGCAAAAGCCAAAGCAGATGGCGGGGAGAGTGTAATTCTTACTTTTTTCCCTCATCCAAGAATGATTATCGATCCTGAAAACCAAGATTTGAAGATGATTAACACCATAAATGAAAAGGCAGAGATTTTGAAAAGTTTAGGCGTCGATCATTTAATTATTACGCCATTTACCCGCGATTTTTCTAATCAAACGCCAGAAGATTATATCCAAAATACTTTGGTTAATAACATCGGTACCAAGCACATTATTATTGGTTACGATCATCGTTTTGGAAAAGATAGAAACGGTAATTTAACCGATTTAAAGGCTGCAGGATTGCATTTTGGCTTTACGGTTGAAGAAATTGCAGAGCAAGATATACATGATGTTGCCGTAAGCTCAACCAAAATTCGTCAGGCACTTTTAGCAGGCGATGTAAGTTTAGCTAAAGATTATTTAGGTTATGCATTTTCTATTTTCGGACGTGTAATTAAAGGCGATAAAATTGGCAGAACAATAGGTTTTCCAACGGCTAACATTTTCGTAGAAGAAACTTACAAACTTATTCCCGGTGATGGCATTTACGCCGTAACTGTCGAAATGAATCCAGAAAGTGAAAAGTCAAAAGTGGAAAGTAATGAGTTCAAAGTGGAGAGTGATGAGTTCAAAGTTAAAAGTGAAAAGTTAAAAGTAGAAAGTGGAGAGTTCAAAGATCAAACTTCAAAGGAGCACCCAACACCTTCAACTTTAAATCCACAACCTTCAAGTTTTAAAGGTATGGCCTACATCGGGCAACGCCCAACCATAAACGGCATGACAAGAAATATTGAGGTAAACATCTTCGATTTTAACCGCGAAATATATGGTCAGGATATTAAAATGAATTTCTTAAAATTTTTACGCCACGATGTAAAATTTACCGGTTTAGAAGCACTAACAATACAGCTACAAAAAGATAAAGAAGCTACCTTAGCCTTTTTTAATTCAATCTCAAATTAGCTAATTACAGCATTTTTCTTTCAAAAAAAGCCTCATTTTCGTTATATTAGCGGCAATGAGGCTTTTTACTTTCCTTTTATTCGTTTTAATTTTTGGTGCCATCGCAGGTTTTGCATCGCAAAAAAAAACTGAGCGTAAGTTTAAGTCGTCTTCTTTTACAGTTAAAAAAATCACTACTGTAAATAATCAAAGTAGCGATACCGGCACACTCCAAAAAGACTTTATTACTACATCACAAGCATATAAAATTAGTAATCCATTATCGGGTTTATTACTATTATTAGCATTTCTTCAGCTCACTTTTAAAATAAAAATTATTAAAATATTCTTTAATAAATTAGAGCTACATTTTCGATGTTTATTTAAAATATTATATCCAAAACACGTTTTCTGGTAAATTAATTATCATGCTCCGTTTAATGGCAAATAGAATTGTATATCGCAAAACCTACAGCCGAATTTAAAATTTTTAATTTTTAAACATTTTAGAATAAAATGATTCATTTACCAGATTTAATTGCCGATTTAGGATT
Organism: Pedobacter sp. Leaf132; assembly: GCF_920984695.1. Lineage (NCBI taxonomy): Bacteria > Pseudomonadati > Bacteroidota > Sphingobacteriia > Sphingobacteriales > Sphingobacteriaceae > Pedobacter > Pedobacter sp. Leaf132. The sequence goes on from NZ_CAKLBO010000006.1 coordinate 237,888, forward strand.
AATACTTGCTGCAGCAGGAATAACAACTTTATTATTTAAAAAAATAAAACAACCACTTGTTCTCGGTTACATATTAGCCGGCTTATTGGTTGGTCCACATTTTAGTTTCTTACCCACCGTAACCGACCAAAAAAGCATTACCATTTGGGCAGAGATTGGTGTAATATTTCTCCTTTTCAGTTTAGGTTTAGAATTCAGTTTCAAAAAATTAGTTAAAGTTGGTGGTTCTTCGTCTATTACAGCAATAGTCGAAGTCATATTCATGCTCCTAATAGGCTATGCTGCAGGCTCGCTCATGGGTTGGAGCACAATGGACAGTATATTTCTAGGAGGTATTTTATCTGTATCTTCTACCACAATCATCATCCGGGCTTTTGAAGAGCTTGGTGTTAAACATAAAAAGTTTGCCGGCCTGGTTTTTGGCGTACTTATCGTAGAAGATTTAGTAGCCATTTTATTATTGGTACTCCTATCAACATTGGCTGTAAGCCAGCAATTTGCAGGTACAGAAATGTTAATTTCTATATTAAAACTTGCATTTTTCTTGATTCTATGGTTTTTAGGTGGTATTTTTCTTATCCCTACATTTTTAAAGGCAACCCGAAAATTGATGAATGATGAAACCATGCTCATCGTTTCTCTGGCATTATGTTTAGTAATGGTTTTACTTGCCGTAAAGGTTGGTTTTTCACCGGCACTTGGGGCGTTTATAATGGGTTCAATTTTAGCAGAAACTACACAAGCCGAAAAAATAGAGCATTTAACAAAATCGGTTAAAGATTTATTTGCAGCAATATTTTTTGTTTCCGTTGGGATGTTAATTGACCCGAAAGTATTAGTCGATTATGCCATCCCAATTATTGTGGTAACATTGGCTACAGTATTAGGCAAATTAATCAGTTCATCTTTGGGTGCATTATTATCTGGCCAGCCTTTAAAAACATCGGTGCAGGCAGGAATGAGTTTGGCTCAAATTGGTGAGTTTTCTTTTATCATCGCAACATTAGGCTTAACACTAAAAGTTACGAGCGAATTTCTTTACCCAATCGCCGTAGCGGCATCGGCAATTACAACATTTACAACTCCATATTTGATAAAATCATCAGAAAGTTTTTATAACTTTTTAAATCGGGTTCTACCTAAAAAATGGTTGGATGGAATTGAAAGGTACAGTTCAAGTACCGCCGGAATTACGGCCTTAAGCGATTGGAAAATCCTGTTACGTTCTTACATTTTCAATACCATAATTCACTCTGTAATAATAATCGCGGTTATTTTTCTTACTGCTAGGTATTTGCAGCCTTTTATGGTTAAAAATATAACTAATGGACTAACCTCTATAGTAATTAGTGTTGTATTATCTTTCATATTAATGTCGCCGTTTTTATGGGCATTATCCATCCGTAGGATTCAAAAAACGGCTTATTCTCACCTTTGGTTGAACAAAAAATATACCCGAGGACCATTAATCGCGATTGAATTTTTCAGAATTGCATTAGGGATATTCTTTGTTGGCTTTTTAATGTACGAGTTTTTTGATACCTGGGTTGCAGCGCTAATTGCTTTGGCTTTGATAGTTTTGGGAATGGTTATTTTTTCCAGAAGGCTACAATCGTTTTACGATAAATTGGAGCGTCGTTTCATGAAAAATTTAAACGCCAGAGAAAATCAAAAACCAGATATTTTACCTTGGGATACCCATTTAACCGAATTAAAGGTTTCGCCAGAATCGGAAGTGGTTGGCAAAACCCTAACCGAATTAATGATAAGAGAAAAGTTTGGAGTAAACATTGCCATGATAGAACGTGGAAGAAACACAATTCCTACACCTGGGCGTGATGAGCGACTTTATCCAAATGATAAACTTTTACTTATTGGTGCCGATGACCAACTGGCCATGGTAAAAGCTATTTTAGAAGTAAATACACCAGAAATTGAAGCTGAAAATAGCTTCCCCGATAAGGAAATGACGCTGCAAAAAGTTGTGGTAAATAGCGAATCTCCGGTTTATGGTTTAAGTATCCGCAATGCGGGCATAAGAGAAAAAGCGCAGGCACTTATTGTTGGTATAGAGCGTGGAGCAGAAAGAATCCTTAATCCTTCTTCTGATTTCGTTTTTGATACCGGCGATGTAATCTGGATTGTAGGTAATAATAAGAAGATAAAGGAAGTAATTTAAGAATGTAGTGCGTCTTTAGTCAGGAGTATGAGGTTGGAAGTTGAAGGTATACATTTATTAGTACCTAGTCTTCAAACATCAGTCATCAAACTTTGAACTTTGAACTTTTGACTTTTGACTTTTGACTTTAAACTTTGAACTTTAGACTTTGGACTTTAAACTTTAGACTTCGTACTAATTTTATATCTTCGTTTACAACCTAACTTATGAAAGTAGACAAAGAGAAAAGTGAATTTCTGGATGATATGATAGACCAATGGGAAACTGATGGTTTAATAAATGAGGAAACTGGCAAAAAGCTTAGAAAAAGTTACGAAGCTAAAAATTTCGATTGGTTACGTTTGGCTCAATATGCATTCTGGATAGCGCTAGCCTGCGGCTTTATTGCCCTTGGCTCTTTACTTATCGATAATTCAATTCTTGATTACCTTAAAAGAGTTTATGATACCCCAAACATCGTTATTGCAATTGTTTCGGGCGGCATAGCGGCTTGGTTATATATTTTAGGTTTCAGAAGAAAAAAGAACTTACCTAATTTAAAATTTAGCAATGAGGCAATCGTATTTTCAGCCATATTGTTTACAGCAAATGCGATAGCTTATTTCGGCAAAGCTTTAGATAATGGTTCTGGCAATTTTACCGTCTTAATTCTAATTTCTGTATTTATTTATGGTGCTTTGGGTTATATTTTTAAATCAAGATTAATCTGGGTTTTTGCACTTATATCGCTCGGTGCGTGGTTTGGCACAGAGACAGGTTATTTGAGCCGCTGGAATTATTATTTCTTCGGGATGAATTATCCACTACGCTTTGTAGTTTTCGGTGCAGTTTTAACTGCTGCTTCTTTTATCATGAAAGCGAACGCTAAAACCCAGCACTTTTTTCAGGTTACATACATCGCCGGCATGGTTTATCTCTTCGTTTCGCTTTGGGCATTATCTGTTTTCGGGAACTTCGCAAGCCTGGAAGAATGGTATAAAGTCCGCCAGTTGAGTTTGTTTTATTGGGCTTTAATTTCTGCTGCCGTTTGTTTGGCAAGTACATTTTATGGCCTTAAATATAGAGAACATATTGCCCGTGAGTTCGGTATCACTTTCCTATTCATAAATCTTTACACCCGCTATTTCGAATATTTTTGGGATAGCTGGCACAAAGCGCTTTTCTTTTCGGTTTTGGCTGCTTCTTTTTGGCTGATAGGCAGAAAAGCCGAAAAAATCTGGAATGTAGAATTTTTGAAGTAGCAGTTGACTAAGGATTCAAAAACAGGTTTGTAATAACGACTGCTCATTGCACCACGTCATTGCGAGGCACAATCTATCCCGGCTGTTTGGGAAAGCAATCTTACAACGTTGGGTTTATTAAACGTTTTAAGATTGCTTCGTGCCTCGCAATGACGGGAAAATCTATAAATGATTTGGAGCGCCAAGGCTGTATTTCATAGGCTAAAACAGTCCCGCCAATACTGCAATCTTTTGGTTATAGTTTGTGCAATTTAAACATTTAAGCAACCAAAAGGATTTCCGTTATGTCGGGGCTATTAAACTTAAAACAGTTCCAAAATTAAAGGTTCAAATGCACAACCTTTGTACCTAAACCCGACACAAACGAGCATGGAGCGCAGCGGAATAAAGTGCCTGCCTACCGCAGGCAGGTTTGGCGGGACTGAAAGCCGACATTAAAACTGAGCTTTCATTTCCAAATAACCAACCGATAATCAAACAAGATTCTGAAACAAGTTGTGAATGACGACCGAGACAAATTCTAAAATATAATAATTAGCTGCTTTACAATTAAATACGCAGCTAAAACATATAGAAATATAGCTATCGATTTGTTGATAATTAAACTGCTTAACGCAAATTTTTCTTGAATAAATGTAGCAAAATGCGCATACAAGTACAGTGCGCCGGCAGAGCCGAAACCTGAACCCAAACTAAATATAATAAGTGATAGATAGTCGGTTTTAATCCATTCGTGTAAGATAACATAGTTACCAAAAAATAACCAAAATGGAATTTGAACGGGATTTAGGACGCCTAAAATTAAACCATACAACACGCTCCCGCTACGCTTATCTTCTTTTTTACTGCTGGTTTTAGGTGCTTTCTTACGGTTTATCCAGGTTATTGTGCCCATGGTAATAAACATCAGAATCATGAAGCAATCTACCAAAGTACCTAACCTTACTTCGCTAACGGCTGCATTTGGATTGATATCGCTCATCGCCCAACGGGCGAAACGCATCATCCCGAAAGTAAAAAATACTTCTACAACAGAGAACGATAAAATGAAATACCAAACCTGACGCATACCTTTATTTATGGCTAATTGCGCAACGGTTAGGTTAATATTACCTGGCGGGATGTAGCCCATAGCATTAAGAAGAATGCCTATGATAAAGGTTAGAAAAAGCATTATCGAAAGTATAAATTTATTTTAAATGCTCAGCTAAATATTTACCAGTGTAAGAGTTTTTCACTTTTACCAAATCTTCCGGAATACCTTCAAAAACCAATTTTCCGCCACCATCGCCACCTTCCGGGCCGATATCAATTACCCAATCGGCACATTTTATCATATCCATATTATGCTCGATTACCAGAATTGTATTTCCCTGCTCAATCAATGTATTTAAAGCTTTTAACAGCTTTTTAATATCGTGGAAGTGTAAACCCGTGGTAGGCTCATCAAAAATAAATAAGGTTTTATTAGCATTGTTTCCTTTTATCAAAAACGAAGCAAGTTTAATACGTTGTGCCTCACCACCAGATAAAGTATTGGATGATTGACCTAAATGAACGTAGCCCAAACCAACATCAACCAAAGGGTTTAATTTATTTAGAATTTTTTGCTCATCCTTAAAGAAATCGACGGCCTCATCAATGGTCATATCCAAAATATCGGATACGTTTTTCTCCTTGTAAGTGATGTCTAGAACCTGTTGTTTAAATCGCTTACCTCCGCAAGTTTCGCAAGGCAGATAAATATCAGCCATAAACTGCATTTCAATTTTCACTTCACCCTCACCCTGGCAAACATCACATCGTCCGCCTTCAACATTAAATGAAAAGGCCGCTGGTTTTAAGCCAGAAGCTTTGGCTGCTGCTTGTGATGAAAATAAAGCTCTTATATCATCCCAGGCTTTTACATAGGTAACCGGATTTGAGCGGCTGGAACGTCCAATTGGATTTTGATCGACCATTTCCACGGCACTCACTAAATCATAGTTACCAAAAATACCATCGTAAGAACCGGTTTGTTCTCCAGCATAATTACCAATAGCTTTTTGGAGCGCCGGATAAAGAATTTTTTTAACTAAACTCGTTTTACCTGAACCAGAAACACCGCTCACAGCAGTAAATACTCCCAATGGAAATTTTACATCTATATTCTGAAGGTTATTTTCTCTGGCACCTTTAATTAAAACATGGTCTTTCCATTTTCGGCGTTTCTCCGGAATGGCAATTTTTTCAATACCGGATAAATACCTTCCGGTTAAGCTGTTTTTATCTTTTAAAATGGCTTCATAATCGCCACTAAAAACTAAATTACCGCCATGTGTACCTGCCTCCGGACCGATATCAATAATATAATCGGCAGCACGCATCATTTCTTCTTCATGCTCTACAACCAAAACGGTATTACCAACATTTCTTAAAGAGATGAGTACCTCAATTAATTTGTTTGTATCGCGTGGATGTAAACCGATACTTGGCTCATCTAAAACATAAATAGATCCAACCAAACTACTACCTAACGAAGTTGCTAAATTAATACGCTGCGATTCGCCACCAGAAAGCGTATTTGATAATCTATTTAAAGTTAAATAACCTAAACCAACATTATTAAGGTACAGAAAACGATTATTAATTTCGGCCAATAAACGTTTGGCAATTTTGGCATCGTTAACGCTAAGTTTTAAATCATCAAAAAATGTAAGTGCTTTAGCCAATGGCATTAAAACCACATCGATTATTGATTTATCAGCGATTTTGACGTATGAAGCATCCTTACGTAATCGTGAGCCTTTGCAATCCGGGCAAATTGTTTTTCCGCGGTAGCGGGATAACATTACACGATATTGGATTTTATAGGTTTGCTCCTCAAGCTCTTTAAAGAAAGCATTTAAGCCTTCGAAATATTTATTGCCTGTCCACAATAAAGCCTGCTCTTTTTCGGTTAGCTGGTTAAAAGCACGATGAATTGGGAAATCGAATTTAGCAGAGGCTTTGATAAAATTCTGCAACCAAACGCCCATTTTCTCCCCTCTCCAAGGTGCAATTGCATTATCATAAACACTTTTGCTTTTATCCGGAATAACTAAATCTTCATCAATACCAATTACATTTCCATAACCTTCGCACCGTTTGCAAGCACCATAAGGATTATTGAATGAGAAAAAATTCGGTGTTGGCTCTTCAAAGCGCATACCATCTAATTCAAACCTATCGGTAAAATGCTTCGTTTTACCCTGCACTTCAACATAAGTATCACCCTTGCCTTCAAAAAAAGCTGTTTGCACAGAATCGGCTAAACGACTTAAAGTTTCTTCTTCGTGATTGGTTACAATTCTATCTATTAAAATCTGTACGGTTTTATCATCAGTTAGCTCAATATCCTTAAAATCAGCATCATCCAAAACAGACTCAATTTTCTCAATTTTATTGTTAATTAAAACCCTAAGGAAACCTTTCTGCAGTAAAATGGCTAATTCCTCTTTAATTGTTCTGTTGTTGTGCGGGTAAAGCGGACAAAAAATGGTAACCGTTGTATCATCTGGCAGAGCACTTACATAATCTACCACGGTGCTTACAGAATCTTTTCGAACAACTTTGCCAGATATAGGCGAAATTGTTTTTCCAATCCGGGAGAAGAGTAATTTTAAATAATCGTAAATTTCTGTCGATGTGCCTACAGTAGAACGTGGATTTGAGGTGATAACCTTTTGTTCTATCGCTATTGCAGGCGCAATTCCTTTAATATAATCTACATCGGGCTTATTCATACGCCCCATAAACTGGCGGGCGTAAGAGGATAAACTTTCTACATACCTACGCTGTCCTTCGGCATAAAGTGTGTCAAAAGCAAGCGAAGATTTCCCCGAACCAGACATACCGGTTACCACTACTAATTTATTTTTTGGTATGGCAACATCTATGTTTTTAAGGTTGTGCACTCGTGCACCTTTAATGATAATATTTTTATGCGGATCTTTTTCGGCTTCTTTTTTGCTCATGTATTTATCAAGAATATATAATGAAACCCCTATTAAGTAATTTGGGTTTTAAGAAGATACAAAAATAGGGTACTGAGACCGTTAATTTATTTTTTAACATTTATTTTTTTGTTTATTGATAAAAAATTACCGTCCTTTGAGTATTAACGAACTCAGAACCAAACTAACACATTCAAAAAACATAGGAGACAGGCTATAGAAATTAAACTTCTACAAATTAATTTTTAGCAAATAGTAAGGGATTTAGTGTAGGTAAACCTATGAATTTACAATCATACAATGATCAGGACCTGGTAAAGTTATACGTTGCCGGGAACGAGAATGGATTGCAGGAACTTTTACGCAGACATAAAAGCAAAATCTATACTTCTATTTATTTATTGGTAAAAGACCAATATTTAGCAGAAGATATATTTCAGGATGCTTTTATTAAGGTAATTAACACTTTGCGATCTGGCAGATATAACGAGGAAGGCAAGTTCTTACCTTGGGTAATGCGTATTGCGCATAACTTAGTTATCGATTATTTCAGAAAAGAAAAACGAACGCCAATTATTACCAGTTCGGATGGAATGGATGTGTTTAACATGCTGCATTTTTATGATGAAAGCGCAGAAGAAAAAATGCTCCGCGACCAAACGCACAAAGACCTGAAAGCAATGATTCATTTATTGCCAGATGAGCAAAAAGAAGTGCTTTTAATGCGTCACTACGCCGATTTAAGTTTTAAAGAAATTGCCGACTTAACAGACGTAAGCATTAACACGGCTTTAGGTAGAATGCGTTATGCTTTAAGCAATTTGCGCAAGATGCTTAAGAGTAAAGAAATGACTTACAAAGGGTAATAAAAAAGTTACACGAAATGTTTTAGGGATTGAAATAAAGCATCTCAACTAACGTTTAGTTTATAAAAACAAAAACATTTAGTTGCTTATGACAAAAACCTCTACATCAAAAAAAAGTGTAAACTTACCAACCCAAAACATGTTTCATTACAATAACGATAGTGAATCTGATGCGGAGATTAACTTATTTTACGATCAAATTAAAAGTAAGTTAGACGGACTGCTTCAAAACCCTTCTGATGATAGCATCAACAGAATTTTGAACTACAGCAAAACAAAGTAATTTACCAGCAAAAAGCTTCCTTAAAATTATGGGAGCTTTTTTTATGCGATGATAAAATTGATATTTTATGTCTTCGCATCTCTCCCCTGTTTCCACATAGCACATATTCAGTCATTTATGTTACATATTTACACTTTATGTTTTTCATAGTGCAATAAAACCCCTACATTTGCTTAGTGTAATTTTCACACTAAGTATCGCTATGAATAAGAACTTAATCCCATTAACGCTTGGCGGTTTAGGCATCGGCATTACAGAATTTGTAATGATGGGTCTTTTACCGGATATTGCTAAAGACTTAAAAGTTTCCATCCCACAGGCTGGTCATTTAATTTCTGCTTATGCACTTGGTGTAGTAATTGGGGCTCCGCTTTTAATAATGATTGCCGGTAAATATCCACCTAAAAAGATATTAATCGCATTAATGGTTATGTTTACAACCTTTAATGCATTTTCTGCATTTGCTCCAACTTTTAATACTTTATTTATTGCCAGATTATTATCAGGCTTACCTCATGGTGCTTTTTTTGGTGTTGGCTCGGTAGTAGCCAGCAGAATAGCAAAAGAAGGCAAAGCTGCACAAGCCGTTTCCTTAATGTTTATGGGTTTAACAATTGCAAATATAGTTGGCGTTCCCTTAGGTACATTTATAGGCCATAACTTTTCATGGCGCATATCATTTGCAGTGGTTGTAATAGTTGGCCTGGTTACTTTATTAAGTTTAAAACTTTGGTTGCCAGCACTAGAGGCTGCAAAGAATCGTAATTTAAAGGCAGAACTTAGCTTTTTTAAAAAGAGAGAAGCGTGGATTATCATTGCAATGATATCAATAGGAACCGGTGGTTTATTTACCTGGTATAGCTACATAGCGCCTTTAATGACAGATGTTGCAGGTTTTTCTCCAAATGCAGTAACCTATATATTAATGCTTGCAGGTTTGGGTATGATGACGGGAAATTACCTGGGCGGCATACTGGCCGACAAATATTCGCCAGCAAAAGCTTCTGCATTTTTGTTAATTGCCATGGTAATAACTTTAACCATTGTCCACTTCGTTTCGGGCAACCAGGTTTTGGCTTTGGTTATGACATTCGTTACCGGAGCGGTATCATTCTCCCTTGCGGCACCAATCCAAATGCTTATGATACAATCAGCAAAAGGTTCTGAAATGCTTGCAGCCTCTGCTAGCCAGGCAAGCTTTAACATAGGCAACGCACTTGGTGCATTTTTTGGCGGCTTACCATTAGTTTATGGCTTCGATTATACAGCCCCTGCTTATGTGGGTGCGGCAATGGCTTTGGTAGGTGCTTTTTTTGCATTTTGGCTTATCAGAAGCACGCAAAACCACGAAGCAGAAATTGATGCAAAAGCCATTGCTACATCTTTCCATTAATTAGAAAAGCAACGGTAGCAATACTAAAAATTGTTAGTCCGGCTATACACTTTACTCCGTTACACTCCGTGCTCGTTGCTATCCGGTTTATTTTTAACGGCTATTGCACAGAACCCGGGTAGCTTGTAGCAAGTAAAACGAATTGCTGCGCACAAACTACGTTCAATAAACTCCGATTGAAACGTAAATACTTTTTAATTGTAGAAAACTAAAATAAGTTGCTATGCTGAGGCACGAAGCATCTGTAACCGATGAAAAAAATTCTTCGTGCCTCAGAACAACAGAAGTTAATTAAAAAGATTGTAGTGTAAAGCGGGTCTGTAGTTGCCATTAAACCGTAACTTCAATTTTCTAATATTATAAATGCTTATAAAAATTGGTAACTATATTTGCCAATGCTTAAAAAAGAACGATATAAACTTTTTGTAGAACATTTTTCGGCTAAGCAGCCAGATGCCGAAACAGAATTACATTATAATAATCCCTACCAGCTTTTAGTTGCCGTAATTTTATCAGCGCAGTGTACCGATAAACGGGTTAACATGGTTACTCCTGCTCTTTTTCAGCGTTTCCCAAACGCCAAAGCACTTGCCGAAGTAACACCCGATATTGTTTTTGATTATATACGCAGTATTAGCTACCCAAATAATAAGGCTAAACATTTGGTTGGGATGGCAAATATTTTAATTAATGAATTTAACGATATTGTACCTTCGGGCATAGATGATTTACAAAAAATGCCTGGAGTTGGCCGTAAAACAGCAAATGTTATTGCTTCAGTTATTTATAATGCACCTGCTATGGCGGTTGATACGCACGTATTTCGTGTAGCAAACCGATTAGGATTAACAAAAGGCAAAACGCCTTTGGCTGTAGAAAAAGATTTGGTTAAAAATTTACCTAAACACGATATTCATATTGCGCACCACTGGTTAATTTTGCATGGCCGTTATGTATGCGTTGCTCGAAGCCCCAAATGCGAAGTTTGCGAAATAACTTATATGTGCAAATATTTTGAAACAATGGCTAAAGAACAGAAATTTTAAGGGTTTTTACGTTGTAAGTTACATTGCAAGTTTATATGAAAATATTGAAGGTTTTAAAGTTTGAATATCATGTAAGCCAAAACATGCAATATATAATAGATGACGGTAAACAGAAAAAAAAATAAATTTACTATTGACATTAGCTAAAAAACAATTAACTTAGCTAAATATTTTAGTAAAATAGTTTTTAACATTTGATTTTTAGCCGATAGATTAGTTTTATATTTACGCCTTACATGAAAGAAAAAATGAGTGCAACTGCCAACACAGATAAATTAAAAGCATTACAGCTTACTTTAGATAAACTAGAGAAATCGTACGGTAAAGGTACGATAATGAAACTTGGAGATACTGCTATTGAGCCACTTGAGTATATTTCAACTGGATCAATCAGTTTAGATATTGCTTTAGGCATTGGTGGTATTCCAAAAGGCCGTATTATAGAAATTTATGGACCTGAATCTTCTGGTAAAACAACTTTAGCAACTCACATTATTGCCGAAGCGCAGAAAAAAGGTGGTATTGCTGCATTTATTGATGCGGAGCATGCCTTTGACCAATTTTATGCTAAAAAGCTTGGCGTAGATACAGATAATCTATTAATCTCTCAGCCAGATAATGGTGAGCAGGCTTTGGAAATTGCTGATAACCTGATTCGCTCTGGTGCGATTGATGTGATTGTAATTGACTCGGTTGCGGCCTTAGTACCAAAAAGCGAGATTGAAGGTGAAATGGGTGATAGTAAAATGGGTTTACATGCCCGTTTAATGAGTCAGGCATTACGTAAATTAACCGGTACAATTTCGAAAACTGGATGTTGCTGTATTTTCATTAACCAGTTACGTGATAAAATTGGTGTAATGTTTGGTAATCCTGAAACAACAACTGGTGGTAACGCTTTAAAGTTTTATGCTTCAGTACGTTTAGATATTCGTAGAATTTCGCAAATTAAAGATACTGATGAGGTTTCTGGTAACCGCGTGAAGGTTAAAATTGTTAAAAACAAAGTTGCTCCACCTTTCCGTATTGCTGAATTTGACGTAATGTTTGGTGAGGGGATTTCTAAAAATGGGGAAATTATCGATTTAGGTGTAGATTTTGGCATCATTAAAAAAGCAGGCTCTTGGTTTTCTTACGGAGATACAAAACTTGGCCAAGGTAGAGATGCGGTTAAACAGCTTTTAAGTGATAACCCAGAATTAGCTGATGAATTAGAAGCTAAAATTAAAGCCGAGGTAACCGGCGATAAATTAGAAGAAAAATAGTTAAATCAATTAAACAAAAAAAACAGTCCCGATTATTAATTTAACCGGGACTGTTTTTTTTATGGCTTTTTTTTAAATTCGTTATTTCACTATTCATGATATTGACTAAGCGTATTCTGAATTGGGAGCAAACAGAGGATTTCAAATCCTATTTTATTTACGCTTCGAGATGCCTTTCAGAACATCTCGAAGAGCTTGGATAAACGTATTCTGAATTGGGAGCAAATAGAGGATTTCAAATCCTATTTATTTACGCTTCGAGATGCCTTTCAGAACATCTCGAAGAGCTTGGATAAATTAGAAGAAAAATAGTTAAATCAATTAAACAAAAAAACAGTCCCGATTATTAATTTAATCGGGACTGTTTTTGTTAAAGCCTTTTTTACAATTTAGTTCTGACTAAAAATAGCATTAAAATCTTTGGTTACATATACAATAACCAGTATAGCTGCAATTAATAGAGCGCCTAAAATAATTACGCCCCAACTTCCCTTCAACTTATTTTTATCTTTTCTAATTAGATAATATAAAATTCCCATCAAAGGAATTGCACAAACTATCCAAAATACTAATGATGCTCCAGTCATATAATTTTATTAGTCCGAAGTCAGAAAACCTGAAATCGGGAGATTTAATTGGTTAAATAACAATAACCAAAGTTCAATTTTCAATTTTCAATTCTTAAGTAATAATTAATCAATTCCATAGTTAAGCAATTAACCAACCATCAAAACTCCATTCTTGCTAAAGGCGAAACATCCTGGCCAACGAAATCTTGTTTTAAAAATTTATGGTAACCTGCAATTGCAATCATACCTGCATTATCGGTACAATATTGGAAAGCAGGTATGTAAACATTGCAGCCTAAATCAACAGCTGTTTGCTCCAACGTATTTCTTAAACCAGAGTTTGCCGAAACTCCACCAGCTATGGCCACTTCTTTGATATTGTACTGCTTCGCTGCTTTTTTTAGCTTATTCATCAAAATCTGAATAATACTTTGTTGAACTGAAGCACAAATATCGTTTAAATTTTCTGCAATAAAATTAGGGTTTTCCTTTTCCTGCTTACGTATAAAATACAATATGGATGTTTTAAAACCACTAAAGCTAAAGTTTAAATCCGCAATCTGCGGCTCGGCAAATTTATAGGCTTGTGGATTCCCTAATTTGGCATGTTTATCAATTAACGGCCCACCCGGATAAGGAAGCTGCAATATTTTAGCTGTTTTATCGAATGCTTCACCGGCTGCATCATCTAAAGTTTCGCCAACAATTTCCATATCGAAATAATCTCTTATTAAAACGATTTGTGTATGACCACCGGAAACAGTTAAGCACAAAAACGGAAAATTTGGTTTTGGCTCATCAATAAAATGCGCTAATATGTGCGCATGCATGTGATTGACAGAAATTAGCGGTATATTTAACGCTAATGCAAATGATTTTGCAAAGGATACACCTACAAGGAGTGAGCCTAATAAGCCCGGTCCTTGAGTAAAAGCAACGGCGCTTATGTCCTGTTTTGTAACCTTAGCATTCAATAATGCCTGTTGTACAGCAGGCACTATATTTTGTTGATGTACCCTTGAAGCTAATTCAGGGATTACGCCACCATAATTTTCATGAATTGTTTGGTTTGCAATAACATTGGCCGTAATTTTGCCGTTGTTACAAATAGCAACCGAAGTATCATCGCAAGAGGACTCTATAGCAAGTATAATAGACAAATTATTTTTATTTAAGCTGCAAAATTATTAAAAAACTATTTAAAATACTCCTTTGGGTAATCGCATCAATACTTTTGCTGCTTGCGCTTCTTGTTTTTTCGCTACAGTTTAAACCTGTTCAAACGTTTTTTGCAAAAAAAGCAGCAGCTTACTTATCCAAAGAATTAAATACAACTGTTTCTATTAAAAGCCTGTATATCAAGCCATTTAAATCAATTGTACTTGAAGATTTTTTACTACTCGACCTTCAAAAAGACACTCTATTAAGTACACCAACATTGATGGTAGATATCAATCAATTATCACTTGAGAAAAGAATAATTGATATTAACACCATACAACTCAATAACGGGCAATTCTATTTAAAAGATTTCAAAGATAATTCTTCTAACCTCGATTTCATTATTAATTATTTTGATGATGGTAAGGTTACTGTAAAGAAAAAGAAAAAGCCTTACGAAATTGACTTTGGCAGAATAATCGTTAACAACTTAGCTTTTAAATACAAAAACTACAAAGCTAAAGATACCGTTCAAGGAAGTAGCGTAAACTTTGATAACGTTGATGTGAAAAACATGAGCGTTATTTTAGAAGGCTTGGACACTAAAAATCATCTTCTAAAAACAAATATTAAAAACCTTACATTAAGAGAGCGTAGTGGTTTTTATTTGAAAAATTTAACTGCAGAAACAACTGTTGATAGTAATGCGATTGAGCTAAAAAATTTATCGTTAATAACCAATCAAAGTAGACTTACGGATTACTTCAGAATGCAATTTAAAAGTTTTAAAGACTTTAACCATTACATTGATAATGTTAGAATGAAGGCTATTTTTAAAGATAGTCACATTTCATCGAAAGACGTAGCCTACTTTGCACCCGAGCTAAACACGATGAAAATGGAATTGGATGTTGATGGCCAGATTACTGGTTTGGTAAACAATCTGAAAGCAAGAAAGCTATCTATTAAATCGGGAAAGGCAACGTACATAAAAGGCGATTTTGTAATTAAAGGTTTACCGAAGTGGGAAGAAACCTTTATGGATTTGAAAATTGAGATGGCCGGAACGAATAAGACAGACCTGGATGAAGTTTTGGCAGGAATTACCGGTAAGAAAAAGAAACTTGTTCCAAGCATTGTTAGCAAATTTGGCAACATAAACTTTAACGGCAGTTTTACCGGTTTTCAAAACGATTTTATAGCTTATGGTGAGTTTAAAACCAAATTGGGTAGAATTGTTTCGGATGTTAATATGAAGATAGACAAGAATGATGTTCCTTCATACACCGGTAATGTTAAAACCTACGATTTTAATATAGGCAACCTCCTGGATGAAAAAAGTTTAGGTCGTATTTCATCATCATTATATGTAAAAGGCCGTGGTACGGAACTTAAAGAACTTACTGAGAAAATTGATGGTAAAATTGACTACATAGATTTTAATAATTACAGATACAGAAACGTAAAAATCAATGGCACTTTTGATAAAAAATATTTCGACGGGAAACTAACCATCAACGATAAAAATATTAAACTAGATTTTGATGGCGGAGTTAACTTAAACCCAAAATTACCTGTATTTAATTTTAATGCCACAATAACTGGTGCCAGGTTAAAAGCTTTGCATTTATTAAAAGATTCTCTTCGGGTAGATGCCAAATTCAACACCAATTTTTCGGGAACAGATTTAAATAATATTGAAGGCCGATTAAGGATACAGGAAATAGTTCTGAAGAATCCTAAAGGAACCTACAGCATAGATTCAGTTGAGCTTACCGCAAACGGCAGTGGTGTAGACCGCCACTTAACCATTAAATCGGATATTTTAGATGCAAGTATTGATGGAAAATATGATTTAAACTCTATCGGTTCTTATTACAAAGCGATTGCTAAAACTTATGTTCCATCCTTCCAAACACAAATTATAAAGTTTAAGGAACAAATTTTTCAGTTTAATTTAAAGATTAAACGTTTTGAGCCACTTGCACAACTCGTTTCCCCCGGCTTAGAATTATCTGAAGGCGCAAACTTTATTGGCAATTTCGATTCACGCAATAATACCGCAACATTAAATGGTTTTATCAAAAATTTGAAGTATCAAGGTGTTGTTGTAAACAATATTATTATTGATGAGAACACAACACCAGAACAGCTTCAGCTCAATGTAACATCAGATAGGGTTCAACTTAATGATAGCTTATTTGTTAAGGACTTTAACGTTTCAAATATTCTGAGAAATGATAGTTTGGCTTTTAACATTAAAACATCAAGTGCTGATGAAGCCAACAAACTAGATTTAAACGGACTTGTTGAGTTTACCAAAAACCAAGATACCACAGCACGGCTAAGCATTTTACCCTCTATCCTACAAATAAACCGTGAAGAATGGAGAATTCAGGAAAAGGTTCGTATTGTTTTGAATAATGGTAAAACAGAAATTAAAAACTTCGACTTAACTAATGATAAGCAACAAATTACGGTTGATGGTTTAATATCTGAAGACCCGAAAGATTTATTAGCCGTTGGTTTTAAAGATTTCAACCTAAAAACTATTAATTTCTTTACTAAGGGATTTGGGGTTAAACTCGCTGGAAATGTAAATGGTAAAACCAATTTATACGGAATTTTAAAATCTCCGAGAGTTAATGATGATATTAAAATTGACTCTTTAAACTTTAATGATATTTACATTGGAACGCTTACTGATACTTCTTCATTTAACGAGGGTAATAAAATAAATGTTTATACCAGAATTATAGCAGATGATTCTGAAACATTTAAAGTAACCGGCGGCATAGATTTGAAACAAAAAGAATTGGATTTAAATGTTAAGATGGACGAAAGTAAGCTTACCATTTTTGAGCCCTTTGTTAAACAGCTTGTATCGAACTTAAAAGGCAACGTTTCTTCTGATTTGACCATTAAAGGTAAACTTGACGACCCTAAAATTAATGGAACGCTCTCTTTAGATAAAGGGCAATTAATGGTAAATTACTTAAAAACTACCTATGTAATTACCGATAAGGTTAATGTAGAAAACAGCATTATAACACTTGACAATTTTAGATTGCAGGATTTAGAAGGCCATGAAGCAGTTGCCAATGGAAGCGTAGATTTAAATAATATAGACGACCCAACCCTTAATGTTAAAGTTGACGCTCAAAGTTTTATGGCGTTAAATACAACCTCAAAAGATAATTCGGTTTACTTCGGTAAAGCATACGGAACGGGCGTTTTTAAATTTACTGGCCCTACGAGTAAAATGAAAATCGATATTAAGGCGAAAACAGAAAAGGGAACTGTTTTCAATCTTCCGCTTAATAGCTCAGAAACCGTATCTGATAAAGATTTTATCAACTTCATTAGCCGAGACTCAGCAAAAGTTGTTAAAAAGGTTACCACATTTGATGGCTTAACCTTAACATTTAAATTAACCATCGACCCAAACACTACGGCTAACATTTTTACAACGCTTGGTAATCTGAGCGGTAAAGGTAACGCAGAATTAAACCTAAACATTAATAGCCTGGGCGATTTTGAAATGTCGGGTGATTACATTATTGAAACCGGAAGTTTTGACTTTACAGCTCAAGAGGTTATCAATAAGAAATTCGAAATCAGACAAGGTGGAACGATTAGGTGGACAGGTAACCCGACCGCGGCACAAATTAATTTAAAGGCGGTTTATGCACTTCGTGCGAACCTGAATGAGCTTTACAAGGCTGCTAACCGCGATGCGAGTAGCAATGCCAATCAAAGGGTAAATACTGAAGTAGAAATGGGTTTAACTGGTTTGTTATTGCAACCAGATATTAAGCTCGACATTAACTTCCCTGCCCAACCGGCAATTAAAGAAGAGCTTCAAACTTATTTTAGCGACCAAAATAATTTAAACTTACAGGCTTTCAGTTTAATTATAAGAAGGAGTTTTGCGCCAGGAAATGGTGGAGAATCAATTGGAAAACAATTGGGTTCGAGTGTATCTAGTACTGCAACTGAACTTGTTTTTAACCAGTTTAACAATGTGCTTTCATCGTTAAACTTAAATTTTGTCGATTTAAACGTTAAATCGTTAAGTGAAGCCAACGCATCATTTAAATTCTTTAACGACAGGCTTGTAATTAATGCTGGTATTGTTGACAGAAATAGCTTAAATGATTTTACGGTAATCGATTTTTCTAAGAATGTTGGTAGCGAAGTAGAGGCTTTATTCCTGATAAGAAAAGATGGAAGTTTAATTGGTAAACTGGCGAATAAACCACCAACGCAACAAAGTATATTCCTTAATAGCGGTATCAGTTCTACTGCAAATGTAACTTCAGTTGGACTCGTTTATACCCAACAATTCGATACATTTAAAGAATTTTTACAGAAATTATCTGGTGCTTACAGAAGAAATTTGAAAAGAAAATCAGCTGAACAGCCTGTTAAAACTAATCGCAGTATAAATAAAGAAGCGATTATAAATCAGAATAAAAATAATCCAAGAAGGTAAGGTTTGTTACCGGTTGCCTATTATGAGTTGCCCGTTTGTTTGGGTGCGTAATAGAAAGTTGTCGGTTGAATAAAGACTACACAACCTACAACTCCCTAACAGATAATAATTATTGAAGCCAGACCGGCAAACTGTAACTGATAATAAAACTTATCCTTTCATAATGGAATGACCCATTTTATCTCTTTTGGTTTTCAGGTAGCGCTCGTTGTGTACATTACTTTCAATTTCGATTGGAATATTTTCTACAACCTCTAAGCCATAGCCAATTAAGCCGGCACGCTTTGTTGGGTTATTGCTCATTAATCGCATTTTAGTTACGCCATGTAGTCTTAAAATTTGTGCACCAACGCCATAATCGCGTTCATCGCCTTTAAAGCCTAATTTAATATTGGCTTCAACGGTATCAAAGCCAGCATCCTGCAAATTATAAGAACGTAGTTTATTAATAAGTCCGATACCACGACCTTCCTGATTCATGTATACCACCACACCTTTTCCTTCTTTCTCAATCATCTCTAAAGCCTTGTGTAACTGCGGACCGCAATCGCAACGGCATGAACCAAAAATATCGCCGGTTACGCAAGAACTATGTACACGAGCTAAAATTGGCTCTCCTTCGTTCCACTCTCCTTTTGAAATGGCCAAATGTGTTGCATTATTATCCAATTGAGTGTAGGCCGTCATTTTAAAATCACCCCATGCAGTTGGCAAATCAATGCTAACCTCTTGTTTTACCAGGCTATCAATCGTTAACCGGTAAGCAATTAAATCTTCAATAGAAATAATTTTTAATTGGTGCTGCTCAGCGATTTTAAATAAATCGGGCAAGCGAGCCATTTCTCCATCTTCTTTTAATATCTCTACCAAAACTCCTGCAGGTTTAAAACCAGCAAGTCTGGCTAAATCAACTGCAGCTTCTGTATGTCCTGCCCGTCTGATAACGCCGCCCTCTTTTGCTCTTAACGGGAAAATATGTCCTGGTCGGCCAAGCTCATCCGGGTTGGTATTTGGATTTGCAAGTGCAAGCATAGTTTTAGAACGGTCGCTCGCTGAAATACCCGTTGTGCAACCATGACCAACTAAATCAACGGAGACCGTAAAATTTGTTTCATAGGCTGCAGTATTTTTGCCCACCATTAAATTAAGATTCAGCTCATCGCAACGCTCCTCTGTTAAAGGCGCACAGATTAAGCCACGACCGTAGGTAGCCATAAAATTAATTACCTCTGGTGTTGCATTTTCTGCAGCAGTTAAGAAGTCGCCTTCGTTTTCTCTATCTTCATCATCTACAACGATGATTACTTTACCGGCTTTGATGTCTTCAATAGCCTCTTGTATAGTATTTAATTTTGCTTGCATTTTATATAAAGTACAAATTGCCTTTCATCCGATAATTACATCTTCGATTGGATTGATACAAAGGTACAACCTTATTGAGCAATATAATGCAGAATATATCATTTGTAAGTAAATGATATGTACCTACTTTTGCTTTATCCTCAATAGTTTGATAAAAAATTGTTTATAATAATTTACATCGAATAAAGCCGAATCTACAGTTGCTTTGTAGGTTAAAAACACGGCTAATGGTGTTAAAATAATGAAGGCAATCCACATCCCAAATATTGGATTTATATTTCCCTCACGGGCAGATTTCTCAGCAACGGTAGTGATGATGTGGTATATCAAGAAAAACACAACAGCAATTACAACTGGTAAGCCCATTCCTCCTTTTCTGATAATTGCCCCAAGTGGCGCACCAATAAAAAACAGCAAAATACAGGATGCGGCAAGCGTAAATTTCCGTTGATATTCTACACTTGTAAAAATAATTTCGCCTTTTAAATCTTCCTGAACGGGTGCACCATAATCTAACCCCTGTTTCATATTCGATGCTACAGTTGCTGCATTTTGAACGCTCTGTAACCTAAATCCATTTGGAATATTTTTAAGAATATCCTTATCAATTTTTTTGGGTGCTATTTTTATTTTGCTGTAACCCAAAGCAACATTACTTTGTTTAAAATTGTTGCCTAAATTACGAGCCCTATTCAAGTTTATGGTATCCATCTTTTTAACTAATGAATCCCTTTTTCTATCAATGCCATCAAGATTTAACATAACCGTATTGTTGCCAAAACTACCTTGATCTGTTTTCTGCATATCAAAAGAGGCCATATCAAACTTTGGTTCTGTCTGCTTAAAACGGCTTCTGTACATAATTTGTCTCGGGTTATACACACCACCTGAACTTGCTTGCTCCTCGTAGGTTACGCCGTTTTTTAAATTAAAAATCAGGTATTTACCATCCGGAGATTTATTAAGCTCACCTTCTTTAGCCAAAATAACTTTTGGGATTCCATTGGTACCCTTATGATCGTAAATCATAATGCCATACATTTTCCCGTCTTCATCTTTACTATCTACACGAATGGAGTAATCGGGAATACTATTATTGAAAACGCCAGGTTTAATAAGGAAGGCCAGTTTTTTATTCCTAACATCGAACATTAAAGAATAAAATTTGAGGTTGGCTTTTGGTAAAATGTAGTTGGAAAATAAAAACGACCCAGCTGTTAACATTAATATAAGCACCAACAATGGCTGCATGGCTTTTTGTAAAGAAATACCTGCTGATTTTATGGCTACAAGCTCATAATTTTCGCCAAGAGTACCAAAAGTCATGATAGAGGAGAGCAACACGGATAGCGGCAAGGCCATGGAGATTTGCACCATCGATTGATAGTACATCAGTTCGATAATGGTGTACCATTCGAAACCCTTGCCAATCAGATCATCTACATATTTGAACAGAAAAAACATCAGCAAGATAAACATCACAACGAAAAATGTTGCAAAGAATGGCCTGATGAATGATTTTATAATTAGAAGATGTATCTTTTTCACCTTACAAAGGTAAACAATGCATATTTATTTTATGCACCCAAAACACTTATAAGGTAATCAATCTGGTTATCCCAAATCAATTTCTTTTCAGCAAGAAGATCGTCTGTTGTAAAATCGGTAATGGCTAGTGCTACATCGTTGGTTAGTTCGTCTTGCACAATTTCCATTTCAAAATAGCATTGCGGTTCATCATCAAGCCACTTAAACTTCACTAATTTGTTCTCTTTTACCGAAATTAGCTTTGCTTTTAATTGTTCATCATCCCAGGTAAATGTGTAAACCTGATCGCGAAAATTAACATCATCTGCAAACCATTGTGATAAGCCATTTGGCTCACTAATAAAGCTATACAAAATTCGTGGCGACGATTTAACCTCGTACTCAAGCGTAAATTTTTTCTTTTCTGCCATGTTAATTCATTGCCCGAATACTACCGCGGACTATTTTTTTAATTTTATTTTTTTAAAGAAAGGTAATTTATTCTATATTTGCAACTCCAAAAAATAACCACCTAAATATTTGATAATATAAGCAAATATTTTTACCCGGCGGGGTAGCTCAGATGGTTAGAGCGCAGGATTCATAACCCTGAGGTCGGCAGTTCGATCCTGCTCCCCGCTACTGAATAAAAGCTCATCGAAAGATGGGCTTTTTTGCTTTAAAGAGGTGCTGGCGTAGTTGTTAAGGCAGTAATGGCTACATGCATTTGATTGAACTAATATAATCATTCTACCCTACCGTTGCAAGCAATCACCATGGTATTTGTTACTTGAGTGACGCATTAACTGACGCAGGTTTTTATTTTATTATCTGAAGATACATATCTTTGATTTGCATTATAAACTACTTCGATGTACACTACAACCCTTCTTCTAGATTTAAGTAGATTAAGATCATACTTCCCAATCTTAGATGAAACCTCAACAGTGCAACCAACTTCGATTTCTCTTGAATATATTGGCGAAGAAAACTTTAAACGAATTAACATCGAGTTGCTGCAAAAGCTTGAAGAATATAAACTCACTGAACATCATAACGAACTCTTATATTTAATCTTATTGAAGAACGAACAGATCAGGGTTCGCTACGACGCATACTGGGAGAACTATAATCATGCTCTAACATCTAAGGAGGTAGCAAAGTTCTTGTTAACTTTTAAAGAAACAAGACCAACTGAACATTTTCAGCTTGTAGCTAGACCTACATTATCATCAGCCAGTGCAATAAAAGATACTGCGATAGCCAAATGGATGTGTGAAGTGCTTTACGATAGGATTGAGCGTAAAGACTTTCCTTTAGGTCTATTTGGAGAGAAGCTTCTGTTTGATCTTTTCGGAAACAACCCAGAGTCAAGTAAGACAATTGAAATCGATAGGCTTAAGTTAATAGCTAACAAATCACCCAAGGTTCCCACTGTGAGATTAAGGAAGCTCTACGTTGAACTATGCTGCTATCTTCAGCCATACCTTATCGAGCAAACTCATCTTACCGCTCAGGAAGGAACTCTCCTTACAGACCAGCAAGCTAACCTCTTCTTTTGTATTTTAGACATGATTGGTTACATTGATGGCGAGAAGATAACATCTGAGCCTAAAGACTATATGCATTCGATGTTCTCAAAACACGCAAAGCTATATACCTCATAATCAAGGCTATATTTATTTTTAATCTTTGCTACTTTCTGTAGCCGATAGCCCCACGCTGTATTCAGACCTTCGTAGTGTTGTGGAACAATTCACACACCAATAATTATGAATACATCAGATAACAAAGTAAACAAAATTAGTTTAGAAGAGCTAAACCGAATCGCCAAGTCTAGCGATTACACCGCAATCGTTGATAGCTTTATCAACGCCCTTGATGATCAACCTAATGATGATTATATCAACTGGGATATCGATGTGATTGCCCCTAATGATTATTAACTTTTATAACAACAGATGAAAGATATCACTTATGGCAACACACTATAACTTTTCTACGCTGCAACTTTACAACTCTTTGCAGCCCACTTTTGGAACAACCACCACATCACGCATTGGATATTACAGGATTCAATCTGTTTCAACAATTGAAGAAGAAACACTACTGGTTGCACTATGGAAGCTACGCCACAATGAAGAATTTCTTCCTGTCAATCAGGTGCTTATTGATTCAGGTGTATTTGAATTCAATCGAGTTGTCAATGCTTCGGTGGATGTTACAAGCTTAATTGGAAGTACAATTAATGTTCGTGCATCCTTCTTTGACTTCCTAAATAACCCTCTAGGCTTACACTTCTGTAACTGGAGCATATTAGAAGAGCCCGATGAATGTTCCCGAACTGAACCTGTCTATTCTTCCGGTCTAAAAGGGGACAAGCAGATAAGAGAAGATGATGAAATAGTCGAGCTTCAAATTGCCAATGCTATTCTTGACATGGATGAGCAAATACAGGCCTCAGACGATTACTACGATAACCTATTTTATGATTTACACAATTAAAGAAACCAACAATGATTATACCTTTCGATAACTACGACGATACAATAATTACTTCAGAACCAACCATGTGGGATGAATTAAGATTAAGACCTATACCCAACAATACTCTAATTAATAAGGTACTAACAGGATGGGGAGCTACATACAGTGAGTTGGAAGCAAACCGTAACAGTATTATTCTGGTACCTAACAAGGCTCAAATTGAAAGCAAGTACGCATATAAAGAAGGTAAACACTACCTCCATCCGGTTACAGAAAAGTATAAAGAGGGGGAGCTTGTAGCTCACATTGAGAATGCCAATGGTAGACACATCAAATTCATATCTACTCCAGAAGGTCTTAAGAAGTTAATAAAAGCTATTCTTATCACTGGTGGTAATCCATACACAGATTATTTTATACTGATGGACGAATGTCACAAGCTCACCAAGGATATAAAGTTTAGAGTAAACATATCTTCTTGTGTTGACGACTTCTTCTGCTTTCAAAACAAAGCAATGATCTCAGCTACGCCTTTTATACCAAGCGACCCACGACTGCAATATTTCAAGAAGACAAAAGTTAATCACACTAGAGGGGTAAGAAAGAGGATTGATCTAAAGATTGTGAACAATCTGGGAGCAGCCTTCAAGGAATACATTGATAACTACGATGGAGAAATGTTATTCGTGTTCTTTAATTCAATACAAGGTATCCATTCATTAATAACCAAGTTTGACTTAAAGGATACAAAGGTGTTTTGCTCAGAGGATGGAGTTGCTGTCTTTAATCACTTGGGTATGAAAACGAATTGCTACAGTGAAATCACAACTGAAAATCTAGGCAAGATCAATATTCTAACCAGTAGCTTTTTCAATGGTCTTGACATCAAGCTGAATGGCATCACACCTGATGTTTTGATTTTAACTGATAGAAACTATGTTGAGCATACAATCATTGACCCTAATACCGACACCTATCAGATTCTTGGACGATTCAGACAGCCTGACCCTAAAGCAATGCAGCCCGACAATTATAGAAATGCAACACATATTGTAGGTGTCAGAACTAATAAGGCAGTGAAGTTAGAACCAACCTTGCTTGCAGATATTGATACCTCAAGGAAACGCTACCATCAAATTCAAAATTTACAGGCAACAACACATGATCCATATCTCAAACAACAAGTATATGGTGAAGCACTTAAACGTGTAACACCTTATTCAAATCTGTTGAATGAGCACGGTGACCTTGACCATTTTAAATACGATAACTTTCTTTACGAGCATCAACTTAAACTTTGCTATTGCCAAGACCTTGCAGTTGGTTTAACTTATATCAAATCAGGATTGTTTGAGTTTACGGAAACTAAAAAGATTTATCTTGATGAAGATATGATTTCGATGTCTAAAGGAGCAGGTAGATACTCGAAATCCAGCATAGCAAAAGTTCTTGTTAAACTTATTGCTAATGAAAACAACCAAGGTATTGATGGGGCAGACGCTTATTATCAAGACATGTGTAAAAGGTTTCCACTTATAACGAATGCAGTAAACATTTTAGGGTTCAATGAGGTTGAACAGCTCGGTACTAAAACGAGAATTGAAGCTGCTCTCCGCAAACTGGACATGGCACAGGGCAAGGTAAGTCAAGGTATCATTGACGCAGTGTATTCTACATTCATAATTGGTGTACCTTATGAAGTTCAATATGTTAAAGAAAAACTTCTGGCTCTCTTTGCTGAATATGGTTTAGAAGCAAATCTGAAAGCAACTGATATCAGAACTTACTTCGAGACTGATTACTTCAATGGGAGTAAGTTAAGAACTGCAAAGGAAATAGCAACGGGACTCTATAGCTCAAAGTATAAGTCGGTAAGAAAAGTTAAGTTGGGTGATAAGAAGTTTAACCAGATAGATAAGAATTCAAATAGATCGCACAATTATCTTGAAGGTTAGTATGTTTAAGCCCCACTTTCAAACAAAATGTGCAAGCTCATCCAACGATGAGCTTCACTTTTGATTTTACAATTGGTAGCTCGATCTTGCTGTAGTTCCATATCCAATCCATCTTTTCTGTGAACTTGTATTTTTTCTGCGGCTTACGGTTCTTGGGAGTGGCGATTGCACGCTCGATGTAACCACAAGCAATCAATGAGTTGACTCTCTGGTTTACAATCTTATAAGTTAAACCAAGTTCCGTTGCGATATCCTTCAAAGTGTACAAAGGGTTTAAATATTCTCGCCCGAAGAACTGCCTCAGATTCAAAATCATTGCTTTGTCGTACAAGCTCAGTTCAGC
The DNA here is from genome assembly GCF_920984695.1 of Pedobacter sp. Leaf132. Taxonomy (NCBI): domain Bacteria; kingdom Pseudomonadati; phylum Bacteroidota; class Sphingobacteriia; order Sphingobacteriales; family Sphingobacteriaceae; genus Pedobacter; species Pedobacter sp. Leaf132. Next base: position 264,034 of record NZ_CAKLBO010000006.1, read on the forward strand.
ATCAAATATGCTATAGTGAATCCTCTCAAATAGATATGATTCTTCAAACTCATATTCGTTAACAGGACTTTTACATTGTTCAGTCCGCTTCGCTGATGGTCGAACAGTAATTAATTTAGCTTGCTTTAAACGTTTGATAGCTTTGAATACATAGCTTCGTGAACACCTTGCTCTCTCGGCGATTGTTTCATACATAGGAAAGCAACCATCAAGCTTATCGAAGGATCTTAGAGCGACATACACCAGTATGTCTGTATACTTTAATTGTTTCTCATTAAGTTTCTTAATATGAGGAAGACAAACGAACTGTCCGTCTATATATGGAATTGCAATAGTACACTAGAGATTTTGTTTCGTCAGATATTTTTTTTTGAGATGCATTTATTTAGATTCCTCTGGATGCAATTTATGCGGCTTTTTTGCTGTTCCTCATCGTTTTTTCAAACTC
>NZ_CAKLBO010000007.1:0-228198 GCF_920984695.1 Pedobacter sp. Leaf132
TTTCAAGGGGGTCAATTTGGATCGGCGCAAAGGGGTCTTTTTGCTTTGGCGAACCTTATCAAATTAACTCGGCAAAGGGGGGCTTTTTAAAGTGGCGAAGAGGGGTCAATTTGAAGCGGTTTATCCATATTGGCTAAGAACATCATTTGTCCTGCAAACCAAAATCTTGTAGGTATTAGCCGTTCTGATGACGGGCGGTAGGCGGCTAGCGTTCCGGTTTCAACGAAGCATAGTCTATGAACTATTTTACCCCGGGTGAAGAGCGTATCGTTTCTATTGAGATACAGAGGTTCGGTAATACCGTTAATCAGTTCAAGTATATTGGGAGGTAAAGGTTGGATTCCGTTTAGGAAGCTTAAGAATGGTGTCATGATTTTGCTGAGTTAATTTCATATAAGAGGCAGCAAAAAACGGATGTTCCTGCCTCTTGATAGAATTAGCAATTTCGCTTGATGGCACCCTCAAACTTAGCTATTCGTTGTTTCTTGAGTTGGGATGAATTGGAAGCTTAGTAGCTGATTTGGATAATCAATTCACCTTCTGCTTCAAATTTACCATCTAATGTGGCTAATTCCATAACTAGCTGCTTAGGCTCGATAAGTTTACTATCATAACCAATTACCGGCTTAATCTCTGGTTTAATCAGCGTTACAGGTAAGCGACCTTGTATCGCAATTGCTGTTTGAGATGCTAATTGCGAGATGGTTTCCCCCGATAGTGTTTTTAGGTGATTGATTTGCTCCCGGTTTAATTCAAAATTGTTATCCATCCATTGGATAAAGTCTTGATTAATTAAGAGCGATTGATGTTCTAATTCTGCATCAGAATGTTTGTACAACACCCGCTGCAAGGCATCAAAGCCGAGCGTGTTTAGCTGGAATTTTTGCATAAAAAAAATGTTAAGGTTTAACTGCCGTGTGGCATTGTGGACAAAATTATTTTTAGAAATGTGCCAATTGCTATCTGTAAGGGGGTTTTAAGATGAGCGATACATTAATTAAGACGAGCGATATTTTAATATAGAAAGGTGATATGTATAGGATTATTATAGGTGGTTTTTATTCATTATATTGTATCTATCCAAACGCTTATGATTACGCTTTCAATTTATCCAAGGGAAAAATCAATCTACCCAAATTTTTATTACAGACTAATAGTCTGCCTTGTCATTGCTCATTTTATTGTTTCCTTTGGTGAGGAGCCAAATTTTTTTCAATTGATTTGTTTACCGAATTATTACCCTGCGTTGGCGGGTAGTTTGGGCATTACAGTTGTGTTAAGTGAATTTATTTACTTAATGCATCAGCATTTTGAAAATAACTTCTCTTGGCGTAACCAAATAAAGACCAGAATGATAGTACAAATTGTTTGTGGTTTCATTATTTCGAGTATGCTTGCGATATTTTTAGCGATGATATATTTCAAATTAAATGGCATTTCTATCTGGAACGCGGGTTATTTCAGATATGATTTTACAGTCGTTTTATGTTTTATCGCATTAGTTAATTCATTCTATGTTATACTTAGTTTATTCCAATTAAAACTTTTGCCTAGCAGACGGAACCATTCAAATGCAAGAATTTCATCACAGGAACAAATTAAAAAAGACATCCCAGCAATCATATTTAGTGAGCAAAAACATAATTTCGCCTTGCAATTCGATGCCCATAAGTTTAATTGGCCCAAATCACTGAAGGCAACTATGGGTGATTTACCACTAGAAGATTATTTTCAAATAAATCGCGGAACTATCATACACTATAATATCATCAGTCATTACCGACCATTGACATCAGATACGTTGAAGCTCGTGTTGAAAGCGCCATTTGAGGATATTTATTATGTAGTAAGTCAGCGTAATGCGGTAGATTTCAAACGTTGGTTTGATGGGGGAAATGATTTAACAGTTAATGCGTAGGATTTCTGAGACAAGGGACGGCAAATGTTATGGTGTTGATAGCCAATTCATTCATAATTTGATTTTGCCCAAATGTTTATTGTTTTGTTACTTTGGAAAAATTGAAACAGACTATATTATTCACTTATGTTAACTCTTTCAAAACCCTTTACTTTTATGTAGCCAAGTATACCGCATGCTGTAATTATTAAATATACATAATGGTCAATATTACACTGTACGGGTCCGTTTGCTGTATACAAAACATAGTTGTATTCGTCGAATTGAATACCGCCTACAATGAATTGACATTTAACACCAGTCTTAGTACCGAGTTGCACTCTGGGACAGGTCGGAGCGGAAGTTGGATATTTATTCCCAAGCAATTCATAATAGCCAAAAATATTCTTCTGAGAATACAATAAGCCATCGTTTGTTCGTAAGCAACCTATACCAGGTTGTGCATGTGTGCTGAAATTCAGTAGAGCAAATGCGCAAAGTAGAATAATATTTTTCATGACTAAGATATTATATCTTAATCAACTCGATAATTTTTTAATGGTTTAACAATGAATAAGTTGAACAAAATCAGAAGCACAAAATCACAAATTTTGATATATAATGAACAATTTAATTTGGTAATAATTCTTAAAAAATTTGCCTGATTACAGCTAAATCGACAGGCAAAAAGGTTTATGAGAGATCAATGGATTTGCATCCTGATCTCAGTGCTTTTGTTTTTCGCGTATAAATACCTGCGTATTCTTTTGCAATCGTTACATAGGTAATTTCTGGCTTCTAAGCCGGGATAGTTTCAGCGTCTGACCGGATGCCGCAACCTTTTGGTTAATCCGTTTATCTAATCTTCCCTCAACAGTGTAAATCCTCTTTAAAGGAGAAATTTCATCATTAAATTGCAGTGCCGGCATTTTGAAAAGCGCCTGTTAGGTATATAATTCTGACGTATTTATACCCATATCCGACAAAGTCGCGATTCGGGATTGCTTGGTCAAACATAATTCCCTTGATTGTGTTCCTTAATCAAAATGCCACCTCTGGCATTAGGATTTATCAGCTAATTGATGAAAATATTGAAATGGCAAATGTAATGGCACAGGATGTTTTTGAGATGGATTACTTGGTACAAATTATTCCGGACCTGGTGTGTGTAATTGGAGCGGATGGATGTTTTAAAAAGTTTAATAATTCATTACCTGAAACATTAGGTTACAGCAGTCAGGAATTGATGCGCTACCCTGTTACCCATTTCATTCATCCTGATGATTTGAGTGCCCATTTAACACTTTGCGATGCCTTGTTTGGTGGGGGGGAGAGCCAGAAATATGAGAACAGGTTTTTAACGAAGCAGGGGAAGGTTGTGTTTTTATTCTGGACGATTGTTTATGCGGAGCGATACAATGCTTTATTCTGCATTGCGAAAGATGTTACGCTTATTAACCAGCAGTCGGAACAGAGCCGTATTGACAACATATTATCTGGTTTGAAGCCAGAGCAGATTGAGCGGTTAAAGGTATCGCCTGAAACCCTTCGGAAAAATGCCGGCATGAGTGCCTTAAAACCAGATTTACAGCAGTTTGAAAATTTGTCTCAGCGTGAACGTGTATGGTTTGAAAAGTTTGAATCTGTTGTGCGTCATCATCAAAAAAAGGAGCCATTAACGCTGAGCATGGTTAGCTCGGAGCTTGCCATTACAGAGCGCCAGCTGTATCGTTTGGTGAAGAAGACCTTGAATACCACACCGAATATGCTGGTTAGGATTATACGTTTACAAATGGCATGGGAAGCCATTGCAACGGGCAAACACAGAACGGTTACGGAAATTGCCCATGTTGCGGGTTATCCATCAAGGGCTTATTTCCAGCGAATTTTTCTGGAGGTTTATGGAATAGAAGTTTCGGAGTTATTATAAATATGTGTTGATATGTCTGGATTAAATCTATCAAATAAAATAAACAAAACAATACTCGTAATTGACGACGATGAGGATATACTCTGCGTTTTGGATATTTTATTACAATTGGCGGGTTTCCAGCCATATCTATCCAGAACGGGATTGCCTATTGAAGAAGTTGCGGCCATTAACCCGGCTTTGATTATGACCGATGTACGCATCAGTGGTTATGAAAAAACCGGTGCTGAACTTTGTAAGGAGCTCAAGGAACATTCGGAAACCCTATCTTTTCCGGTGATATTAATTTCTGCGGAATATGAATTACCAAAGCTTGCAGCAGATAGCATGGCCGACGCATATATTGCCAAGCCTTTTGATATTGATTATGTACTGTCGACTGTAAACAGGTATTTTTAGTAAATTTTAGAATATGATTTCAAATTCAGGGCAATTGGGTGCGTGGTTACAGATTCCATTAGAAAAAGCGCAGTTACGCAAATTTATTATCAGCCATTTAAACCGGATTTATTCTGCTAAGTTGCATTTAACCAACCGGTTGCCTATGTTGCTTAAACATGTGCAGTTTTCGGTTTTAGAAAGTGCCATTGTTGAAACGGTAGAAGATGTAGAAAAACAACTTGCCAGGATGGAGCTGATTTATGCGCTTATGGATCGCAAGATATCTAAAAAGCCGATAAAAGGTTTGAGTGGTTTAATTGAAGATGCTTTTTATTCGATTGAAAAACTTGCAGACCAGGACGAGTTGTGTGATTTATCGATTATATTTTACCTTCAGAATATTAAGAGCGTGGAGATGTCATCCTTTCAGATATTGCAAATGGCGGCGGCAAAATTATCGGATAAGCAGGTGGTAAAATTGCTGAATGAGAATTACCAGGAAGCAAAGGCAGACCGTGTACTTTTCTTGCAAATTTCTACAAAGTATGTGGTTTCTGCTGATTAGCGAAACGTTTCTTTGATTCCTTTCATTTATAAGCAGGCTAAACGCAAGCATAGTCTGCGTTTAGCCTTGTATAGCTCATTATTAGCGGTGTGCTTTTAAATTCTTTTTAAGCAACTCTCTGGCGGCATGGATACGGGTTTTAACTGTACCAAGCGGAATATTAAATTCTACAGCTATTTCCTCGTATTTATAACCTTCAAAATATTTAATAAATGGAATTCGATAGGCATCGGGTAATTTTTTAAGTGCTTTACCAATATCGCCTAAAGCGAAACTTGATATTGAAGCATTTTGTGTGGCGCTTATCATTAAATGGTCGTAAGAAATTTCCTCTTCGGTGGTGATAATTTCCTGTTTTCGTTTATCGAGCCTGTATTTATTTACAAAGGTGTTTCGCATGATTACATACAGCCAACTTTTAAGGTTGGTATTGCTTTCAAATTTATCGCTAAAACGTATGGCTTTCACTAATGTATCCTGCACTAAATCTCTTGCATCATCAACATCTTTTGTGAATTTTAAAGCATGGCTAAAGAGTTTATCACTTGCTTCCTGTGCAGCAATTGCAAATTCTGTTTGATTCATAAGTATGTTTTTTAAGGTAAGCTTTATACAAATGAAGCTAGTACATTGTTAGGTACGGATCTACTATATGGGCTAATTTGAGTAATAAACAGCGTAGAAATGTTATTAATACGCTGTTTAGCGTATTATTTAAAACATGGTACGGTGATTTATTTATGAAAGAAAAATCGTCGAAACTTTATCTGCCGGATAAGGTTTTAATAGTAGACCATGTGTTTGGCTTCAAAATTTTCTGCTATGAAAAAGTATTTCAATTTATTCTATATCGCCGGTTTTTTATTTTTAATGTTGACGGCTGTTTTTGCCAGTGCATCTACCATGTCTGCCCGTATTAATAACCCTGCTAAACAAGAAAGTATTACTACAGCACAATTGCTGGGTCAGCTTTATTTATATAGTAACCAGGCGATGCTGAGTGCAAAATTGGCAGCAGATAAATCGAGTGATGCGCTGTTAAAAAAACAGAGTGCTGAACTTGTAGACAGGCACATTCAATTTAATGAAGCCATTAGGTTATTGGCGAAGGATAAGAAAGTTGATTTACCAATGAGTTTACCGGATGGAGGGCAAAGACCTGATGGTAGGGTAGATTCGGCACCTGAAAATTTACGGGATACCACCAGAACACAAAAAGCTACCAGCGAAGCTGAAGGCGATAAAAAGCTTGGCCGTATGAATGGCGTTAATGAGGCGAGCGTAACTGAAGAGGTAAACCGACTTAAGGCATTAAGTGCTGCTGATTTTAATAAGGCTTATTTGGCCTCTGCTGTATCAGTTCAGCAAAAACTATCGGCGCTTTTGAGTAAAGGTGCTTCATCATCTGATAAGATGATAAAAAGTTTTTCTAAGAAACAGCTGAGCGCTATAAATGCTCAATTGAGAAAAATGGAAAAGTTATAATATAATGAGAGAAGTTTCGGGGGATTTGATGTATCGGCTCGAATTACAGAACTGAAATACTAATCATTGCAAAAAGCTTGCCCAACCTGGTAGCCTCCACGTGATTTTGAAGGAATAACCTCTCCGCTTTGCAGGTAAAATTTGTATAGCGGCTCGCCAGTGGCGGGAGAGGTTTCTGTACTGATAACCTGTATTACGCCACAAATCTTCTTTTTACAAGATGAAGTTAAGATACTGACTAAGACTAGCAGTATTATTAATTTATTCATTTTTCCCATCAAATCTAACACCTTTTACTGATTATATCACGCTTTCAATCATTTTCAAGTTTATGGCAACTTCGTGCCTTTCTCTAAGCGTCATTTCAAAAGATACGATAGAACCACGGTTAGGGATTTTTTTTGAATCATCGGCATGAAAGCGAATCGTTTGATTTTTGGTGTCTAATAATACGCCAACCCCTGTCACTTTATTATATGTGAGTACCTTACCTGTCATCATCATTTATGTCTATTTTCTGTATTATTAATTATGCAATTATTATAAATTTTGATAATAGAACATTGTCTCTTTAAGATTGTTTTATAAAATTTTAAGAAATTTAGATTTCTAAGCTCTATCAGAGAAAATTGACATAGACTGGCAGAGCGCCATCTGGGCTGTTGGCGATAGTAAAATTTCAGCGTAAAATGAAGTTGGTTTTATGGCAAAGCTGCGAGGGTTACAGCCTTTTCTGGCAAGGGCAATATACTAATCAATAATCCTATTCAATATTAAATTTAAAATAGAATTTCTTTATCGATTTATTATACCGGTAAGGTGATGGTAATTACAGTTTTGTTTGTTTTTGTAGTGACATTAAAATTGCCACCTAATAATTTAAGATTAGCCCGGATAGACGATAAACCTAAACCTATTTGTCTGGATTCATGCCTGAATGGCGTTCCATCGTTAGTTACTTTAATCAATATTATCCTTTTTTCTTGCGATAGGCTAAGGTTAATAAAACCCGGGTTAGCATGTTTAATGGCATTTGTAATTAATTCCTGCGCCGTTCTGTAAATAAAAGTCTGGTGTAAGAGTTTAGTATCTGCAGGTATTTCTGCAATATTTGTTTCAACAGATATCTTACCAGTTAAATTTTGACTCATATCTTCCAGGGCTATTTTTAAACCATGCTCCTGCAATATGGCCGGGCTTAATAAATGCGAAATCCGACGGCTTTCGCTAATCGTTTCTTTTAACATATTTTGCGCCTGACTGCGAATTTGTTCAAAATCGGCTAAGCTGTTTAAATCGTCTGGGTTTTTAAGTTCATCCAATTTTAAAAGTATGGCAAAAAGGGATTGTGAAAAACTATGGTGCAGGTTTTCGGCTAATCGGGCCCGCTCTTCTTCCTGTATGTTTAAGGTATGCGTTATACGCTCTAGCCGTTGCTTTTCTTTAAGGTTGTAACTGGCCTTAGTTAGTTGTTTATTCTTTTGTTCGAGGGCATGCATTTTGGATATATCCATATTTACCCCTAAAATTTTGGATAGCGTTTTTGCATTAGCATCCGTACTTTTCTCGATAATTGTTTTTATTAAATGCCTTCTTCTTTCTCCATTGATATTAAAAACAAGCGATATTTCCTGCGCTTGCTGGCTGGTTATTAAATTCTTCAAAAATTCGGCAGCTTTTTTTCTACAACTTTTCGTCGATTTTTCTACAAAAAAATCAGGTGCTAATTTAGTGTCTGGTGTTACATTAAATAAAGCGTAAAACCCTGGTGAGCATACAAATAAATCATTTTGAACGTCAAATTCCCAGCCACCTGTTTGTGCGGTAGATTCTGATTGCGTTAATAATTTGTGGCTACTTTCCAGTTGCTCCTGTTGTTTTTTTCTTTCCGTAATATCTGTTGTTGATGTGGCTACACCATCGCCGAGTTTAACAACCGACTGATGAAACCAACCATTGAATTGTTCTCCGGTATATTTTACATCGTATTGCAAAGCCTCACCTGTTTCTATAACCTTAATAAAATTTTGAAAAATGCCGGTTTGAATAACATTAGGGTTATTTTGAAGCAAGGATTTGCCAATAACATCGCCATAAATTTTTTCTGAGCTTTGATTATTTAAAATCCATTCAAAATCTATGATATTACCTTCTTTGTTTCTTACTGCTCTGAACACCTGAATCATTTCACTAACACTATCGAAGGTAGCATTCAAGGTATTTTTGAGCTGACTGATATCCTGTACCACCATAACCTGTTCATTTGGCTTGCCATCCGAATCTGACAGTTGAGTGCGATAATATTTTATCCACTGCTGTGCATTATTTTTATCAAGATATGACGCTTCCCCTTCAAAAGCATCTTGAGCATGTTCATCATTTTGAAACGTAAAGGCCTCCGGGTTTTGTAGTAAATTTGGGATGGCTGAAGCCATTTTTTTCCAATGTTCGTTATGTAATGAAACGTTGCCATGCTTATCCATAACTGCAAGACCGACCGGTAGAATTTTAAAGATTGCAGAAAGTCTTTTTTCGTTTTCTGATAACTTTTGCTCCAGAGTTTTTCGCCTGGTGCTATCTCTGGATAAACCAATTACATAATCTACAGTACCTTTGTCATCAAAAACCGGCGCATAGATGTAATCAAAATAAGCCGCGAAACCTGTGCGGCTAACAAAATGAACTTCATCTTTAACCGCTACACCGGTTTGAAAGATGGATTCTATCTCATTATTTAATTTATGGGCTAGGTTTGCCGGATAATCTAATTCTTCCAGGGTTTTCCCTATCGGGTTCAAATCAGCACCATACAATACCTTCATCGATTCGTTAACGTAGATAAATCTTTTATTCCGGTCAAATGCATAAACGTAATCGTTAAGGGCATCTAATGCAGCGTATATAAATCTTTGATTTTTGTGGAGCCGTTCGGTTTCCTGATGGTTGAAATTATCCTTATTGGTTGTTAATTCTTCATTAATCCTGCAAATCAATGCACCCTCTGCATAAGGTTTTATGGTAAGGATGAGGTATGGAGCACTGTAACGCTGAATATTATTTTCGTCAGCTTTTTGTACTTTATTAGAAAGGGATTTTAATTGATTTATTATCCATTTACTGGCAGAAGCATCGAATATTTGGTTTATATGCTCGCCTACTGCAATGCCCGACTGGTTTGTACAGATGATTTTTGCCTTAAAGCTAATGTAATAATAGTTTAAAGGCAGCGAATTTAAAATATCCTCTGGGCAATACATTTTAAAATTTTCAGCTTGAGCTAATTAGGGAGATGATTTTTAGCTTTTATTAAATTACAAATTTATTCTAAATATGAATAATTCGCCGAAATTAAATAATGCGGTGATAAAAAATCAGGTGTTTGATATTTGGCGTATTTTTTAGCTTAAGTTCAAGTATAAATACAAAAATGGAAAGTTTCGTTTGTGTGGTAAGCGGTATTTGTGATTACTACAAATGCAAAAAGCTCCTATCAGGGAGCTTTTTACAATCTTAATTATTGTTTATTATCTTCTATTCGGACTGTTTGCCTTCATCATTTCCAAAATCCTGATCTTCAAATGTATCATTCGAACTTTCTTCATTATCCAGTTCCTGATCCTCGCCAAGTGTATTATCCAAAAGTGTTCCTTTGCCATCTGCATATCCTGTTTCTTCTTCAGTATATTCAGCGTCGTCGGTTAATGGTTCGTCACTTTCCAAATCTTCTTTTTCATCTTGTGGCGCACGGCCAACCTGAAACTGCTCCGGATTGATGATTTCCTCTTCGTGTTGGTTCTCGGTATTACTTTCCATAATTTTATTTTATTGATAGATGTGTAGCTTGTAATAATGCGTTCGTTTTTATTTAATGCATAGATTATTCATCAGCTGCTGCGGCATTAATAGCACCTTCTGCAATCTCTGTTAAAGCAACGTCTGTAGCCTTTTCGTTTTCCAAAGTCTGGCTTAACAAATCTGCCACATCCTGGCGGTTCATATTCTGAGCAAAAACTCTTAGCGTTCCGTAAGTTGCAATTTCATAATGCTCTACCTTTTGCGCAGCCAAAATTAATCCCGCATCACGTATCATTGTACCTTGCTCGGTATCAGCTATAATTCCTTCTGCTTCTTCTAACAGGCCAGCCATAGCATCGCATTTCTTTGCGGCTGCTTTTTCATCCAACAATTCAAAAACCTGCTCTAATGTTTCTATGTGCTGTTGTGTTTCTGCAGTATGTTTATCAAAAGCTGCAGCTAATTCAGGACTGGTTGCTGCTTTTTTCATTTTCGGTAAAGCTTTAACCAAATGTTTTTCTGCCCAATAGATGTCTTTTAATTCGTCGACAAAGAATTCATGAAATTCATTGTCTTCCATTTTTGCATTTTTTGTAGCCGATTGGTTCTGAGCTTTTGTGGTCGTTTTTTTTGTGGTATTTGCTGCTGTACTTTTTGATGCTGTTGCAGCTTTTTTAGTTGTTGCCATGTTTATGTTTTTTAGGGTGATTGTATTAAAAAAACCATTGCAAGCCGCTAAAGGTTTGGTGTATTAGTACCCGTTTTATAGAATTAATACTAAAGATATGAATTGTATTTATCCCAACGTTGTGAACGTAAATTATGCAGTTAGTTAGGCTAAAACTAAAAAACCCGGCCTGGGGCCGGGTTTTAAAATTTATGAAATCGAATTTAATCTATTTTAAAGATTTTTTAATCATTTCGATTTTATCTAAGTGCGCTTTAACGATAGGAGCAGTTTTAGATGCGAATGCTTTTAAATCAGCATCTTTACCATCTTTTGCTTCATCTTCCATTAAATCAAGTGTAGATTTATGTCCGTCTACCATTGCGCTAGCGTAAGCTTTATCGAAATCAGCACCTGTTTTCTTGCTTAAATCTTCCATTTTTTTCTGATGATCTTCATCAACAGTTGTAGGTAATGTAATGTTTTTCATACCTGCAATCGACATTAATTCGGTATTTGCTTTTCCGTGGTCTTCAACCATCATTGTAGCAAATTCTTTTACCTGGGCATTTGTGCTTTTTTCCAATGCCATTTTGCCCATTTCAACCTCAGCCATTCCACCAGCCGCTGCTGTTGTTGCAAATTTAGAATCTTCTTCTGCTACAGCAATGCCACCGGTTTCTGCTACATTAGTTGTGGTGTCTTTTGCCATGTTTAAACTATCTGCTGTTTCTTTGGCATCTTTGTTTCCGCTGCAAGCCTGCATGCTGAAAGCAATGACAGGGATAGCCATTGCATAGATTAATTTTTTCATAGTATAATTTTTTTGTTGTTGCCTATTACAACCATTAGAATGCAGAAATGTTTTAAAAAATTAAATGCCTAAAAAAATGCATTTCAGTTAGCAGGATTGGTCATCATCATAAAAAAAATACCCTATTTCTTTTGAGCTTAAAGGGTAAGCAAACACAATTTTTTGGCTTGTTTAGATAGATGTGAAGATAGCTTTTAAGAATAATTTAAACTTTAATTTTATTTTAATGTATTATTGTATAGGTTATATTTCTATCATTATTAACCTTTAATTAGTTCAAAATGCAGGGATATGGATGTATCTCTGCATTTCTTTTAAGATAGATTTGCAGATCGAATAGGTTTTTTGATTTAGAAATTTGTATGCTGAAAGGGATTTAAAGAAAGTCTGTAAGCGCTTAGTACAAGTTCGACAAGATGCCTTTCAAGTGAATGCTAAGCGTTTATCTCCAATTTATAGCCCTTACTTCGTATTACCACGATATTAATGTTTGGGGCAATTTCCAGTTTTTTTCTAAGTTTTGATATGAACATATCCAAACTGCGACCAACAATTACGCCTTCATCTTCCCAGATTTCTTTTTGCAGCCTGCTTCTTTCAATAATTTCGTTTGGTGCCATAGCAAATATCAGCAATACCCGGGTTTCAGTTGCTGTTAAGTCTATAGTGGTTTCATTTAAGGTAAGCTTTCGGTTTTTTGCATCGAATAAAACGTTGCCCAGGCTAATTAAGTTTGCATCCTGAGCGGCAGCAGTTAAGGTTTTTTTTGGTTTAGCCGATTGGAAAAAGATGAAGCCAATAAATGCCAGGAAGGGCAGGCTACCTAATAAATATCGGTTCTTTTCTATTTGTAAGCCTTTAGGTTTAAATTTTATATTTATTGTATAATTCGCTGTTGGCTGTTTCCTGCCGATGCAGGCTATGATATCGTCTTTTTTGGTATTTGAAATCGCAAAACTATAAGCAATACTGGCGTTTGCAGGGTTTAAAACATTCACCACATATTCTGATACCAAAGGGTCTTTAGCTAATATTCTTTGAGTAGTTTTAACTAAAGAGTCTGCCTGAAAAGTTAGCTTATTTTCAAAATCGATTTGATATTCGTTTTCGGCAATTTTTTTTACAGGCATTACACGAGACACTTTATCTCCGTTTTGAAGAAGCAATTCGTGCCCAATTCTACGCATTAAAACCTCTCTTCTCGAGTTAGCGAAATCATCATTATAATTTACGCTAAAAGCTAAACAGATGGCTGTGATAAATAAAATGGCTGTAAATCCCAAAAGGTACTTTCCGGTTCCGAACAGGAGATTTTTGCTGTCAAACATCATTGCACAAATTTATTCACAAACGCTTTAATAATCCTTTAGTAAATACGAAAATTTAATTTTTCATAAATGCAGCAAATAATCTGGATTATTTGCATAAAGGTACAAAAAAATGTGTTTCTAAATGAGTTGATTGGCTGTATGTTTATCCAATCAAAAGCTTATTGTATTTGCTGGTACAGTTTCTTTTGGTATAGGTAGGAAGCAAGCTGGTAATATGAAATTGCCTCGTTGGTTAATTTATTATCGTTGGCAACTTTAACCGAATTGCCGGTTTTAAAATCGGGTTTATAAGTGCTTACCTTTTTGTTTGGGTTTAAAATCACTAATTTATTGTTTCTGATGTAGCCCAAACTTTGATAGGTACTTATAAATGCTCTTTGTGCACTATCTTGCATTGTAAAAACATCATGGCCGAAAAACTTACTTTTATAACCCATATTCAGGTACGATAATATCGTTGGTCCGATGTCTAATTGTGCTGTTAGTTTTTCAAATTTTGAAGGAACAATATGGCCTGGCGAATAAAAAATCATTGGTATGTGATATCTATCTACCGGGAGTTCTACTTTTCCTGCGCTTGATGCGCAGTGATCTGCCACAACAACAAACAGCGTATTCGAGAACCATAGCTTTTTACGGGCTTCTTTTAAAAATTTACCAATGGCGTAATCGGTGTATTTAACAGCCCCTTCGCGGCTCGTTTTTGAAGGAATATCAATTCTACCTTCGGGATAAGTGTAAGGCCGATGATTGGAAACCGTCATGATTTGAGCGAAGAATGGCTTTTTATTCTGGTAATCTTTATCCAATTCATGCATAGAAAGGGTAAATAAATCTTCATCAGCTACGCCCCAAATATTAGAATAATGAATTTCTGCATCCTTTAATGCACTTCTATCGGTTACGGTGTAGCCATTGTTAGAGAAAAATTCTGTCATATTATCAAAGTATCCGTAGCCTCCATATATAAATCTGCTAGAGTATCCTTTTGAGCGGAAAACGCTCCCTAAAGTGAACAGGTTTTTATTATCAGGTCGCTTTACAATTGATTGTCCGGGTGTAGGCGGTATGCAAAGCGATAGGGCTTCTAAACCCCTTACTGTACGAGTTCCGGATGCGTAAAGGTTGGTGAATAACAAGCCTTTCTTTGCAAGAGAATCTAATTCAGGTGTTATGTGTTGCTGATTACCAAATGATTCTAAAAAATCTGCGCTTAAACTTTCTACACTTATCAACACCACATTCATTCTTTTTTCTGCTTGAGTATGCAGTATCATTTTGGACGTATATCTATCAGTTGCTAATCCTTTGCCAGTTGTATCTTTAAATATGTTTCTAATTATATTTTCTACCTGTAAAATTGGTAAGGTTTTGTAAAAAGTATTGTAATCGAGTTGATTATTCCAGAAGGCAAAACCAAAATCGTACATACCGTTTCCACTGAGTTCGTTGGTATATTGGTTGTTGCTAAAGAATTTCCACTTATGGCTAACGCCAAAATATACAGTTAATGGAATTAGTAAAAGCAGCAATGCATACAGGCTGCGCTTTTTAAAATGTTTATCTGCAAATTGTGTGGGCCAAATCAGCTTCCTAAGCAAAAATAACAGACCTGCAGTTATCGCAACCATTACTAAAATAATGGTGTTTATTGGATACGACTGGCGAATGTTTCCTATCACTTCGGTGGTGTAAACCAAATAATCTACAGCGATAAAATTATATCTGACAGAAAATTCATCCCAAAAAAACCATTCAGAAACGGCATTAAATATCAGGGTAATGATTATGATAAAGAAATAGATGAAAAGTAGTATTTTATTCGTCTTGCTTCTGTAAAACCGAGTTGGAACTAACCACAAATAAATTACCAGCGGGATAATTGCGAAGGATGCAGCGGCTAAATCATAGAACAAGCCAATTGCGAAAATTTTGATGATATTAATTACAGACCAATCTACTTTACGGAAAGATGCGATGCTCAAAGCCAATCTTGTTAATAAGGAGATGCTACAAAGCATAGCTATTGCTATTAAAATTGGCGAAAACCTAGCACCGATTGTTTTATTAAATTTACTGTTCTCCAATTTTTGCATGTTTTATTTGGTCAGCGCCAAAAATAAAATTTAATTCTGAAGCAATTCTGAAGATAGATATACGGCTGAAAGGCGTTTTGCGGTAGATATATTTGCAGATAATTAAATTTGTGTTGCAAAAATTATTAAATTGGATCTACAGTTTAATGCTATATTCTGCTGTAGTGAAACAAGTAGAGCTATTTGGTGTTAAACAGCTGTACAAATTACTATCCCTAATGAAAGCATGATTAATAATGAGCAAAATGGTATTTCCGATGCGTCTGAAATGGCCAGAATTGTTGCTTTGGAACACTTCAAAATTACAGGAACACCGCCTGAACCGGCATTTGATGAACTTACAAAATTAGCTGCTGATGTTTTTAATGTTCCGATAGCCGCGATATGCTTTATCACTAAAGATACTTTACATTACAAATCTACTTTTGGTTTAGATAATATCAATGCTGAACTTAGTACTATTATCCCTTTTAATCGTGCTGTAAACATAACTGATGTTACCGTTACTGAAGATTTTTGGGCAGATAAACAAGCATCGCCAGATGGTACGGAAAAAATTAGATTCTATGCTTCTGCACCAATAACCACAATTAACGGTTTTACTATAGGCACATTTTGTTTAATGGATTACCAACCAAGACAACTTGATGCCCGCCAAAAAGACATTTTAAAAAGCTTAGGTAAAATTGTGATGGATAGGGTAGAGTTAAGATTGCAAAATTTAAATGTTGCGGGCATACCAAAACAAAAGCAAACTATAACACCGGTCAATCCACAAATTTTTGAGCATAATTCGGAGTTATTGGCCTATCATGAGCAAGTTTTAGAAGCCAACAATTTATTGGAAAGTGTTTTAGATAGTTATGAACGGCTATTTAAATCTGCACCAATTCCTATCGGAATTTGTTCTGGAGCTGATAAACAAATTTGGCAAGGCAATAATGCCTTGCATCAATTATTCGGTGTAGATGAAGGTGTGTTAATTGGTAAAGCGCTGAACGATATTATTATCGACGCAAATGGGAATGACTTTGTTGGTTTGTTGGATGAGGTATTTCTTAGCCGAAAACCTTACCATGCTGTTGCTGTAAAACTACGGGTTTTGATTGATGGAAATCAGAAAACGCTTTACGCCAATTTATCTCTGCAACCTGTTGCCAGAATGGGCGATGAACCAGATAACATCATGTTCATTATTGCCGATGTTAGTGAAGAAACTGTTTCTAAATTGTTGATTCAGGAGGCAAACACAGTGCTGATGAATGCGATTGAGGCAACCGGAATGGGTTATACAGTGGTGCATTTTGCTACGGGCAACATGACTTCTAACGATCAGCTAAAAAATAATTATGGCTACAAAGCGGACGAAGATTTTAACTATCCCGATCTGCTCAACACCATTTTAGCAAAGTATAAACAGCGGATTAAAGATGCCGTTAAATACGCTTTGGATAATAATAGTATATACAGCGCAGAATACGAGGTGAAGTGGAAGGACGGAAGCACACATTGGATACGAGGTTTTGGTAAACCTGTTTATGATGAAAATGGAAAAGCAACCCACATTATTGGCTTAAATAAGATAATTGATAATCCGCAAGAAGCTGAAAATTAGTTTTTTATAAAATTGATATTTTTATTAAAACCTTTTTTAGGGTTGATGGTTGTAATTGCCAATACCTAACCAATTAAAAGCTTTTTAAGCAAACCGGTTTGGTAGCAACCTTAAACTGAACGGCTTGGAAACACAAACAAAAGATACGAAAGCGCAAAAATCTTTAAAACCTAAACTTCTTCTCATTTTTGTACTGGCTATTCTGCTTGGCGTAGAGGGATATTTCGGCTACAAACTGCATCAACTTTCTGAGCAGCAAGAGCAAATTAAAGAAGACTTTTCGGGCATTAATAACATCACCTATGGTTTATTTTCAGTGCAACAATGGAAAAACAATGTTGCCAGGATAGTGCATAAGCAAGTGCGCAACCTTAAAATGACCAAAACACAGAAAAAGGTTTTGCAAGGCGAAATTGAGAAGGTACTGGTTGCACTGATTGATAAGGCTGAGGCTTTGGTTAACAAGCCGAAAAAAACCATCAGTGGTAAAATCCAGAAATTTGCGATTAAAAACTTTGTAAACTCAGATAGTATTAAAGCCCAGGTACCTGGTTTTGCAAGAAATATTATTGCTGAAGTAGATAATCCGAAGAACAAGAAACAGCTGAGTAAAATGGCTATCGGCGAATTTAACAATCTCGCAGAGGAAGAAAGCTCTGATAGCGCTTATGTTGCCAATGATAAGGCCGTTAAAACGCTTTATGCTAAATACCATGTTTCATCTACCGATGCACTAAATCAAAAACTAAATGAATCTTTAGCCAGCATCCGTACAAAAACTTACAGTTACTCTTTTATCATGCTCGGTTGCGTAACCTTTGTACTGCTGCTTTGGTGGGGTTTGCGTAAGCGCAGAGATTTGCATGTAACGCTATTCATTATGTCGTTACTATTTGCGTTTATATTACTCGCAGTAGGTTTAACGGCATCTATGATTGAGGTTGATGCCAGAATCCGTTCGCTCGATTTTGTGCTGCTTGGCGAACATGTAATGTTTAAGGATCAGGTTTTGTTTTTCCAAAGTAAGAGCATTATGGATGTGGTAAAAGTATTAATCAGTCAATCTGGTATAGATTCTGTTTTGGTTGGCGTGTTAATATTGGTTTTCAGTATTCTGTTTCCAGTGGTGAAATTAAGTTCTACGGGCGTCCATCTCTTAGGTAGAAAAAAACTAGCTGAAAACAGAGTGGTAAAATATTTTGCTTTTCAATCTGGCAAATGGAGCATGGCTGATGTTATCGTTATCGCAATTTTGATGGCATATATTGGCTTAAATGGTTTGCTGGAAGGACAGCTACAAGCCTTAAATATTAAGAATGATTCGTTAACGATTTTAACCACAAATAATACTGCACTACAGCCGGGTTACATCATTTTTATAAGTTTTGTGCTTTACGGTTTAATCCTTTCTACAATATTAAAATTTATTACACCGCATGATGCTCACTAACCCATTTATGCTAAGCGTTATTAAATAATTATATGGCAACGAATACTAATTCATCTCAAAATATTCAGCAGAAAAAGAGCATCTGGACCTCAGCTGCGCTGATTATTGGTTTATCTCTGCTGTTGCTTGTTGCTGTTTTTTCAGGCTATCGGTTCTATCAGCTTTCTATTGAGCAAAAGCAAATTAAAGAAGATTACAGCTTATCGAACAACATCACCTTTGGTATTTTCTCTGTAGATAGATGGGGCGAAAAAATTTCTGTTGTGGTAGACAGGCGGGTTAAAGGTTTTAAGCTAACCAAAAACCAAAAAGCCGAAATGCAACAGGAAGTAGAGAAGGAGTTGCATGGACTGATAAACAAAGCCGTAGCAGATTTTACCAAACCAAAAAAGGGTTTGGGGGCAAAACTTAAAAAGTTTGCGTTTGATAGTTTTGTAGAAGTTGATGAATTGCATGCACAGGTGCCTTCTTTTGCACGTACAATTGTTTTGAAAATTACGAGTCCGGCTACGTTAAAGAAAATTAAAGGTATTGCCGTTAGTAAAGTTAATGAACTTGAAGAACAGACTTACGATAATTCTGATACAACCATTACCACCGTAGAACATACAATTTTCGACAAGTATAAAGTTAAAAATTCAACCGAATTTGATAACGTAGTTAAGACAAAACTTGCTGGTATTAAAAAACTGAGTAATCAATTTGCTTTAATAATGATGGTTTGTGTGGCTATTGTATTGCTGTTGTGGTTAATATTGAGAAAAAGCCAGAAATTACATGTTTCGCTGTTTATTATGTCGCTTTTGTTTGCTGTGGTTTTGCTAACGGTTGGCGTAATTTCTCCTATTATAGAAGTTGATGCCCGCATTGATACCTTAACATTCGCATTGATGGGCGATAAGATTGCCTTTAACAATCAGGTTTTATTTTTCCAGAGTAAAAGTATTTTAGGCATTATTAGCACTTTGGTAGAGCAACCTAAGCCCGACGCCGTTTTAGTAGGTGTTTTACTTTTAATTTTTGTAGTTGTTTTGCCTTTACTCCGACTTATTGCCAGAGGCATACACATTTCATGCAATCATCTTTTTAATAACCCTAAAGTGCTTAGGTTTCTGGCTTTTGATTTAGGTAAATGGGATATGGCAGATGTTATGGTTGTGGGTATCGCAATGACTTACATCGGTTTAAACGGAATTTTAAAGAGTCAATTATCTGGGCTAAATATTGAAAATGAAACGCTTAAAACGGTTACAGCCAATAACTCGGCCTTGCAGATGGGTTTCTTTATTTTTGTAGCCTATGTGGCCTTTGCAAAAGTACTTTCCTTACTGCTTAAAAAAATTGATGAGCAGAACGGACCATGTTAAGGCTTTTATAGAATATTTATTTATAATTTTAATTATTGGATGATTTAAAGTTGACCATTCGGACAGTCGCATATTTATCCATAAACTTAAGATATAATCAGATGAAAACTACGGCAGAACATGATTTACGTATCGCAAAAATGACTTTCGCATCGGTGTATCCGCATTATGTTAAAAAGGTAGAGAGCAAGGGCAGAACTAAGGAAGAGCTTCATGAAGTTATAGAATGGCTAACCGGATTTGATACCCGGAAAATTAATGAGCTTATTGATGCCAAGGTTACTTTTGAAGATTTTTTTGCCCAGGCCCAATTAAATACAAATGCAGCACTAATTACCGGCGTTATTTGTGGATACAGAATCGAAGAAATTGAAAACCTACTGACCAAAAAAACCAGATATTTAGATAAGCTGATTGATGAGTTGGCGAAAGGTAAGAAGATGGAAAAGATTTTAAGAAAGGCTTGATTTATAGGTAAGCAGCCCTTTTCCAAAGCGACCAAACCATTTATATTTATAAATTATTTGAAGAGAAAAAATCATTAATAAATGAAATTAATTCAGGCCAATGCCTGAATTTTTTATTTAAATCCATTTTGCTTGTTTAACCGCATTTCTCTAACAAATTTATCTCGTTGAAAATTATTGTTTTTATTTAGAATAATTAAAAATAATTTTTTTATCTCGTTTATATTTTCTTTTTTTGCGCTAAATAAGAATTAATCTAAATAAGATGGATAGAAAAATTACCCCTATTTTTAAACTCGTTATATTATTTATTGTCCTTTCCAATAGCGTTTTTGCGCAATCCAGGTATGGTTCCATTTCGGGAAAAATTAAAACCAGCGACGGAAATCCTGCAGCTTACGTTAGCGTTGGTTTAAAAAACACCAATAAAACCACACAAAGTGATGAAAAGGGAAACTTTGAATTAAAGAACGTTACAGCAGGAAATTATACTTTAAAGTTATCTGCCATTGGTGTATCATCTCAGGAAAAAGAAATCGCCGTAAAAGATGGAGAAATATTAAGTCTCTCATTCTCTATTGCAGAATCTTCCTCACAGTTAGATGAAGTTGCCATTACCGGTTACAGAACTCCAAATACAAAACCAGTTAACTTGGGTAAAATTGCAATAGCACCACGAGATCTACCTCAGGCGGTGCAGATTATCGGCACTCAGGTAATTGCAGATCAGCAGGCAAACAGCCTTGGAGATGTGATGAAAAACGTTAATGGTGTAGCACTTGGTGCGAACAGAGGTGGAGTAGGCGAGAACTTTTATTCAAGAGGATATAGCCTTGGTTCGAACAACATTTTCAAAAATGGCGCACGTACTGCAATAGGCGGTAGCCCGGAGGCGAGTACTTTAGAATCTGTTGAGGTTTTAAAAGGTAGTGCTGCTTTACTTTATGGCGGTGTTACTGGCGGTGCGGTGGTTAACATGGTTACCAAAAAACCTAAATTTGAAAACGGTGGCGAAGTTTTAATGAGAACTGGTAGCTATAGCCAATACAAACCAACTGTAGATCTTTACGGGCCAATATCTAAAAAATTAGCTTTCAGAGCGATTGGTACCTATGAAAATGCCGGCAGTTTTAGAGATTATGTAAAATCAAACCGTTTTTACATCAATCCATCATTACTTTACAAAATAAGTGATAAAACTGAAGTATTAGTTCAGGGTGATTACTTAAAAAGCGATTATACGCCCGATTTTGGTGTAGGCTCAGTAAATAGTGTGATTGTAGATTATGGTCGCGAAAAATTTATTAACACGCCATGGGCATATAATAAAACCAATACAGCAACCGCTCAGGCTAATGTTAGCCATCAGTTTAGTGAGAACTGGAAATTAAATGCAATAGGATCTTTTCAATCTTATAACCGTAATTATTATGGTTCTGAGCGTATTCAAGCCAATGCAAGTGGTGTTGCAACAAGAAATTTAGCCCGACAAATTAGTCAGGAATATACATACAACCAGCAAATTAACTTAAATGGTAATTTCAAAACCGGCCGTTTAAAACATACTTTATTGGTTGGTGTAGATGCAGATCAATCCCGGGTAACCAGTAATGCTTTTGCTTATGGAAAAACTGCGGCAGGTGCAAATATTACAACCTTCAATTATGGTAATGTAAATTTGTTCGACCCTAACACTTACTATGGTTCTGGAGTAATGCCTGAGGCTTTCGCCATTACGCAAACACTTGCTCCAATTTACAGATACGGTGCATTTGTACAGGATTTAATTGAAGTTACAAGCCAGTTTAAAGTGCTGGCGGGCATTCGTTATACCGACCAGAAAACTTCAAGCTCTAGAGCTTTAAATTTAGAAACCGGAGCAGTTACAAACGGTGCCACAAAATTTGATGATGCTTTTTCTCCAAAATTCGGGTTGATTTATCAGCCTTTAAAAACAACATCGATGTATGTTAGCTACGCAAATAACTTCATTCCAAATTCTGGTATCGATGTTAATAGCCAGGCACTTCCTCCATCAATGGTTGATCAGTACGAAGCTGGTGTAAAAAACGACTTTTTCGGTGGTAAATTAACTGCAAATTTAACCTATTATAAAATCATCAACAGCAATATTTCTCAGGCGGCAATTATGCCCGATGGCAGTACAAGTGCATTATTCAGACAGCTAAATGGCGAAACCACAAGTGATGGTTTT
The DNA here is from genome assembly GCF_920984695.1 of Pedobacter sp. Leaf132. NCBI lineage: Bacteria > Pseudomonadati > Bacteroidota > Sphingobacteriia > Sphingobacteriales > Sphingobacteriaceae > Pedobacter > Pedobacter sp. Leaf132. The sequence continues at coordinate 22,076 of NZ_CAKLBO010000007.1, forward strand.
GAAGCTGATATTAGTGGAAATTTGGCAAAGGGTTTGAACTTTTTAATGGGTTACGCTTATAACTACATGCGTTACACTAACACAGCCGATGTTACCGGTATGATTGAGGATGTTCGTTTAGTTGGAACGACCAAGAATACAGCAAACGCCACACTATTTTACACTTTTCAGGATGGAGCTGTTAAAGGTTTAAAGCTTGGTGCGTCTGCATTTTACACAGGTAAACGTAATGGTGGCTGGAATGATGCAAAAAATGCGGCTACAATCAGGTTAATTCCTTTATCAGCATTTACAACGCTTGATTTTTCAGCAGGTTACACCTGGAAAAAATTCGCTTTGCTGGCAAAAATGTCTAACATCACTAACGAATTAAACTATTTTGTACACGAAAATTACAGCGTCAATCCGATTGCACCTCGTCAATTTTTAACAACGCTTTCTTATAAATTTTAAGTTTAAAAAGAATTCTTTATAAATTTTTAAAAGCCTTCAGAATAACTGTTCTGAAGGCTTTTATTTTTTAATTTAACTATTTTGAGTGTACATATTACTCCGCTTGACCAGGCATCATAAGGCGAGTCACATCGTAATTTATATGATTTACAATTCCCGCAATCGGGGGAGTAACGAGACAGCAAATTTATTTTAATCATTCATGAGCTCCTGCATGTGACATAGCATCATTTTTGACTAAAGGCTTAATCCTGGGCCGATAACTTTCATTCCACAGGCTTCATGTAATTTATCCACTTCTTCATTTGATGGCTTATGGTCTAAATTATTCATTGCACGAAAAAACGCTTCGGCTTTGCCAGCCGGTTATACAAAATAAACTAATTTACCTTTATCGCTTTATCGTATCCAGGTGTGCGGTATGTTTCGGGGCAGAAAAATGGTGTCGCCAGCAGTAAGCTCCATTAAAGCATTGTTCTGGCCTGGGCGTGTAAATTTTAGGAGGGATAATAATCTTTCCATCAAATTCAAAATCAATAATTCGATAATACCTTACAAAAGCGCTTAAAGAATTACTGGGTTTGATTTCCCTCAAATGCATAGGGTATATTATTGATGCCTGACTAAAGATAATTATAATTTATCCATCAGGTATTGTGAAAGCTTTAATTCTGCAAATTAATCCATTAAAAATGCCGCTAATTTAAATTTGAATGTATAATTTGCGGCAGATAAAAAGGTACAATTTATGGCTTCGGGTTTTTTTGCAATTTTAGATGATATAGCAGCGTTAATGGATGATGTGGCGGTTACCGCCAAAATTGCAACAAAAAAAACAGCTGGTATTTTAGGCGATGATTTGGCTGTAAATGCCGAAAAGGCTACGGGTTTTTTATCTTCAAGAGAAATACCTGTATTGTGGGCAATTACCAAAGGCTCTCTTATTAACAAAATTATTATTGTACCTATTGCCTTGTTGCTCAACGTATTTTTTCCGATTGCGATAAAGTACATCTTAATTTTAGGTGGTTTATACCTGGCTTATGAAGGCGTAGAGAAAATTATAGAATTTCTTTTCCATCGGCCTAAACCAACTAAAAAGGTTGTAGAAAAAGTGCTTGAACGTGATGATGAGGCCGAAAAAGCGAAGGTAAAATCGGCAATTACAACAGATTTTATACTTTCGGTAGAGATTGTAATTATTGCTTTGGGAACTGTTTTGGATAAAAGTTTAACCATGCAGATTTTAACCGTTTCAGTGGTAGCAATTTTAGCAACAGTAGGCGTTTACGGCATTGTTGCACTAATTGTTAGAATGGATGATGCTGGTTTTAAATTGATAAAAAAATCTAACGATAAAGGTTTTTTATCGGGTTTAGGACATATTTTAGTTAAAGCCCTTCCATTAATTATTAAAGCTTTGGGCGTTATTGGCACTATTGCGTTAATTTTGGTTGCCGGAGGTATTTTCAATCATAATATCGATTACATTCATCATATTTTTCCAACGATGCTAACCTTTATCAAAGAGTTGGCTTTAGGTTTAATTGCTGGTTTATTAATGGTTCCTGTTGCTTTAGGAATCAAGAAAATATTTGCTTCCTTTAAAAAATCAGATAGCAGGTAATTGTTATTTTTTGATGTTTTTCGATTGAATATATTCTGATGGAGACATGCCGAATTGTTTAGAGAAATTACGTCCAAAATGCGTTTGAGAGCTATAACCAACCTTTTCAGATATTTCATAAATCTTCAAATCGCCATCATTTAGTAACTCTGCAGCTTTTTTTAGGCGGGCAATGTTTATTAATTCGTTCGGACTTAAATTTGAAATAGATTTTATTTTTCGGTACAATGTCGGGCGGCTCATGTTCATGTGCTCTGCCAGGTGTTCTACATCCAACTCAGGGTTATCTAATTGGTTGTTAATTAGGTTATGAAGCTTTTCTAAGAAATGTTCATCGCTTTTAGAATAAGCCATTGTTTTAATATGGATTAAAGGAGAACTCGCAAAGTATGCTTTGATTTTATTTCTGTTTTTAATTAAAGATGCAACCTGAACCTGCAAAAATTCAGGCGAAAAAGGTTTTTCAACATAAGCATCGGCGCCTAATTCCAAACCTTCAATTTTGGCTTGTAAACTGTTTTTTGCAGTGAGTAAAATTACAGGGATGTGGCTAAATTCAAGGCTGGATTTCATTCTTTCGCAAAGCTGATAACCGTCCATTTCGGGCATCATTACATCGCTAATTACTAACTGTACAATTTCCTGGCTTAAAATCTGCAAAGCTTCATTACCATTTCTTGCCGTTAAAACCTGATATTTTTCACTTAAATCATCAGCTATAAAATCCAGAATTTCTTCTTCATCATCAACCAGTAAAACCACAAATTTTTCTGCTTTATCTTCTTTGCTGAGTAGGTTGTTCGCTATTGTTTTTTCCATTGTCCTTTCAAGTTAAATTCGATAAGTTGATGTATTGGGAGTTCGAGCACGAATATGTTTTGACTAAGGTTATTTGTTGTAGCAAATAAATTCCCGTCATGCAATTCTGCCAGTGATTTTGAAATTGAAAGGCCTATTCCTGTGCCTTGCTTAATTTGCTGTTCGGTTGCCCTGAAAAAAGGTTCAAATATTTTATTTCTTAAATCTGCCGCTATGGTTGGCCCATCGTTTACGACTTCAATTTTAAATAAATCTGCATTTTCATCCTCAATCACCAATTTTATTTCTGTCAGTTTTTCGCCGTATTTAATTGCATTATCCGTTAGGTTACTAATAATTTTGTAAAATGCCTCGGTATCTACATAAGCAAAAAATGGCGCTTCGGGCATTGTAAGTAAAAAGATAAGATTTTTTTCTTCAGCCATTGGCTGAAAAATCAGGTTTATTTCTTTCAGAAATTCTGAAATGTTTGCCTTTACAAAATTTAGCGAGAAGCCGTTTACTTCTGTTTTTCTAAAATCTAATAACTGATTAGTCAGCTTCAACAATCGGTCGGTATTCCGATTCATAACCCTTAGGTTTTTCTCAATGAAAGGAACGGTTGCGGCTTGCTTAATTACTTTTTCCATTGGTCCTTTAATTAAGGTTAATGGCGTTCTTATCTCGTGGGCAATGTTGGTAAAAAATTCTATTTTAGCCTGATATATTTCTTTTTCCTTTTTGTTCTCAAAAAGTTCTATCCTTCGGTTTGTTCTGGCTTCCATTTTTAAATGGTAGCCCCGAATGGTAAAATAAGCAATGCCTATTAATAGTATAGCGTAAATTAAATAAGCTAAGTTACTTTCGTAAAAGGGTGGGAGGATTGTTATTGCAACCCGGGGGTTGTGCTCACTCCAGTTCCCGGCGCCATTTATTAAAGCTTTAACTTCAAAAACATAGTTTCCGGCAGCTAATTTTGTGAAATATACTTTCCTGTTGGTTTTTAAATAAATCCATTTATTACTCAAACCTTCCATTCGGTAAGCATACTGGGTCATATCTGGCGATACGTAACTTAAGGCTGCAAAATCAATACTGAATGAAGATTGTGAATCATTAAGCTTTATATTATCTGTATATAAAATTGATTTATTTAGTACCGAATCCTGGCTGGAAATTTTACTTTCTTCATTATCAATCTGGAAACCGGTTAATTTAATTGATGGCGTAACTGCATAATTTTTTAAATCTTCTGGTTTAAAACTGATTAAACCCCTTACACTACCAAAATAAATTCTTCTGTCATCATCTTTAAAACCTGAGTTATAATTAAACTGATCGGTAAGCAAACCATTTGAACGGGAATAAACTTTTACCGATTTATCTACCGGATTGTAATTTATTAAGCCACGTGTGCTACCAATCCACAATTTTTTATATTCATCTTCAATAATTCTGAAAAGAAAATTACTTGGCAACCCATCCTTGCTGGTAATGCGGGTAAAGTTATTTTCTTTTGGATTATAAAGATTTAGTCCACCACCATCTGTGCTTATCCAAATGTTCTTCTTGCTATCTTGTAAAACGCCGTTTATGGTGTTGTGGCTTAGGCTTTTGATGTTTTTCGGGTCGTTTTTATATTGGGAAACATCATTTCTATCCAATCTAAAACGGATTATTCCATCGTTAAAAGTTCCGGCCCAAATATGCCCATCGCTATCTTCGGTTATAACCTCATAAAATACAACCGGTATATTGTCTACCAACTCAAAATCATCGTTTTTCCTGTCGTAGCGGTACAATCCGGAAATGGTTGCAACCAGAATTTCGCCTTTGCGGGTTTTATAAAAACTAACGATAAAATTTGTACGTAATTTATTGCCTTTACCAGCAGAATAATGTTTGATAACTTTCTTTGTTTTAATGTCTAAGATATCCAGTCCATGTTCAAAAGTTCCAATCCAGAGCTTATTTCCATCAACCAATAAACCATGGATGTTATAATAAGAAATACTTGTTGGCTTTCCATTCGGAAGAAAATTTGAGAATAATCCGGTTTTAACATCGAGCATATTTAGTCCGGCGTCTTCAGTACCAATCCATAAATTACCGTTAGCATCTTTACAAATTTCCCTAACATCGCTACCGCTGATGGCGTTGTTATCTCTTTGCGGAAAATACTTTGTAAATATTGAATACTGACTTGAATAATAATTTACACCGCCAAAATAAGTGCCTGCCCAAATGCCGTTTTCGCGATCTTTAAAAACGGTGTAAATGGCGTTATCTGTAAGCGAATACAGGTTGCTGTACTGTTTTTTTAATCGGATAACTTTTTTACTTGAGTAAATGTAGATGCCCGATTCGGTCGCCACCCAGAATTCGTCCGGGCCGGCTTGTATAATATCTCTAACATAGATAGATGTTTTGTCATCATTAAAAGTTAAAATATCTTTAATTAAACCGGTTGTTCTATCAAATAATTTAATGCCCTGGTTTGCCGTTCCAATTAGGATTTTCTGGTTACCAACATCAAGTGTTCGGTTTGCCCAACTACTTTCCTGAGGGTTTGTTTTACTCATCACAAAGTGAGATTTAAAATCCTTTTTCGCTGGATTATACTCTTCAATAGTGCCTTGCATGGTACTAATCCAAATACTACCATCATGCATCACCGAAACAGAATTTGCATCAAATGGAGCATTTTTGCCAAAAGCATACAATTTTTTTAGCTTGGTATTGTAGATGTAGACTCGTGATAAAGAAATAATCCACAGATTACCTTGCTTATCGGAGTTTAAATCATTTATTCTGAAATTTTCTGTACCCTTTATAATTACAAATTGTTCGGTTTGTGGGATGAATTGGTAAACACCATTATTTGTACCTATCCAGAGTCTGTTATCCGAATCTTTGTGCAAATCGTAAACTAAATCGTTACCCAGGCTACCTGACTGATCTGCATCATGCCGGTAAGTTTTAAATTGGTAACCATCAAACCTGTTTAGGCCATCTTTAGTACCAAACCACATAAAGCCATTTTCATCTTGCGCAGTACAAAAAACAGTATTATTTGATAAGCCATTCTCAACCTGGTAGTGCCGGAAATAGTAAGGCTGAGCAGAAGAAATTTCTGCCAGAAGCAATATCAGGGTTAAAAAAAATAACTTTTTCAAGTGGTAAACATTTGGCTAATTAAGATACTGCACAAGGCTTATTAATAATACGAAATCATTTTTGAAATTATATGTAGAATTGATGATACAATTTTAATAATAATTGAATTGGAACATTTTAAAACGATTTAGTATCTAAGTGAAGATAGATAATATTTTACTGAGAAATAGAAACAAATTGAAGAAATATTGATACAAATTGATAGAATAGTCACACCTGAAATCGTCCATATTTGAAATATAATAATTCGGGCGGTAAAAAACTTCCCGATTAGTAACTAACCAAAATAAACTATTTTATGAAAAAAACTTTATCCTCTTCCGGAGGAGGGGCTATGAATTACTCGTGGCTTTCGCCTCAAAAAAACGGTTTTAAGAAGTATAATTTTTCCCTTATTGGAAGTTGCCTCTTATTTTTATTGTTATGTACAAATTTTCAAGCATTTGCCCAAACCGTTATTACCGGAACTGTAGCTGATGAAAAAGGGGAGAAAATTGCAGGCGCTAGCGTTAAGGTAAAAGGTGCTACAACTATTACCAGCACAAACGATTCAGGAGATTTTAAAATTACCGTTCAAGATAAAAATGCAACTTTAGTTGTTGCTTTTGTGGGTTATAACTCGTTAGAATATCCTTTAAATGGTTCGTCAAATATTCGAATCAGATTGGTCCCATCTACAAGCGATTTAAATGATGTAATTGTTGTGGGTTATGGTACACAAAAGAGAGAATCCATCACCGGGGCGGTTGCAACCATCACCAGTAAAGATTTTGAGCGTGTACACGGTGGTGCAACGGTAAGTACAGGTTTGGCAGGTAAGCTTCCAGGTGTTTCTTTCCGTATGCCTGATGGCAGACCAGGTGCTAGCGCAAATATTCAAATCAGAAACATGGGCGATCCGCTTTATGTTATTGATGGTATTCAGCAGGATGCTGGTCAGTTTAATAACATTTCGCCTAATGACATCGAAAGTATAACCGTATTAAAAGATGCTTCAGCGGCCATTTATGGTAGTCGCTCGGCAAATGGTGTTATCATTGTAACCACAAAACGTGGTGCGAACAGCACCAGAAATACTTTTAGTGTTGATGCTTACACAGGCTGGCAAAATTGGGTTCGTTTTCCTGAAACTACCGATGCTTACACCTACATGTTAGGTAAAGCAACGGCAGAATTAAACGGAACCGGAACAACCGCGATTACCCAGGCAGAGCTTGATAAATGGAGGGCCGGCACTGAGTATGGTTATCAAAGCCAAAATTGGAGAGATTTAATTATTGCACCAAACGCACCACAGTATTCTGTTAACCTAAATGCATCTGGTGGTACAGATAAATTAACGTATTACATCTCGGCAACGCGTTTAGACCAAAAAGGCGTTTACGGTACAGCAAGAGAATTTGAATTTAACAGAACCAATATTCAAAGTAATGTTTCTGCAAAAATTACCGACCGCTTTAAGGTAAGCATGTTATTAAACGGTAGGATTGAAACCCGCGACCAACCGGGTGTACCGGGTGGAGATGATTATTTTGCTGCAAGATTTGCGCTGCTACGTAACCGCCCAACAGAGCAAGCCTATGCAAATGGTAATCCACTTTATCCAAATGATATTGGGCACAATACCGAGAATTTTGCTGTACAAAGTAAAGCTTTAACCGGCTACTGGCGCTCGGACTGGAGAGTTTTACAAACCAATTTAACTGCCGATTATGATACGCCTATTAAAGGTTTAAGTTTAAAAGGTTTATACTCTTACTACATCGCAGATAACGTAATCAACGGCCACGAGTATACTTACGATGTTTATACCTATCGCCCTGAAACCGGGATTTACGAAAAGAAAGTTGGTAGTTCGAATCCTTATCGCGAAAGAAGAAACGAAAAAGTTATTACCAATACTTACCAGTTACATGCTAATTACAACCGTACATTTGGTAAGCATACGCTTGGTGCATTGTTGTTGGCAGAAAGGTTAGATCGTTTCCGTACTTATACCTTCCAACATGCGGTACCAAAAACAAATGTTTTACCTGTATTGCAATTTGCAGATTTAGATGGGCAAGATTACACCGACCAACAGCAGGAAGAAGCCCGTATTGGTTACGTAACGCGTTTAAATTATAATTTCGACAATAAATATTACTTCGAATTTTCTGGAAGAAGAGATGCATCATGGAAATTTTCTCCCGATCGCCGCGTAGGTTATTTCCCTTCGGCATCTGTTGGCTGGAGAATTAGCCAGGAAGGCTTTATGAAGAAATTGCTTGGTGAAAACAGCATCTTAACTGATTTCAAATTCAGAGGTTCTTATGGTGTTTTGGGTGATGATAACATTAATATCGATCCATTTGCCTATTTACCTGGCTATACTTATAATGTTGGTACCGCTATTCTGGATGGGCAAACTATCGTTACCTCTAGAGATAAAGGACCAATTATTAACAATTTAAGCTGGTTTAAGAGTAAAATCGCTGATATAGGTGCAGATTTCTCTTTATTCGATGGAAAACTAAGTGGTTCTGCAGATTATTTCTATCGTAAACGTACTGGTTTAAGAGGTACTAAAAATGATATTTTAGTTCCTGCAGAACTTGGTTATAATTTAAGCGATGAAAACATAAACAGTGATGCACAATATGGAGGTGAGTTTATGCTTAGCTATCGAAATAAAGTTGGTGAGCTTAATTATAATGTTAGCGGTAACGCATCACTTTCTAGAAGTAAATTTTTAGATTCATATAAACCACGTTTTAATAACTCTATAGATCAGTATCGTAATTCTAGAGAAAACAGATATAATAACATTTTCTGGGGTTATGAAGTTACTGGCCAATTTCAAAGTGTTGAGGAAATTAATAATTCCAAAATAAATATGGATGGACGTGGTAACCGTACGTTGCTTCCGGGAGATTTAATTTACAAAGATCAGAATGGTGATGGTGTAATAGATGGCTTGGATGAAAGGCCAATTGGTTACACAACAACCGGTCAGCCGAATTTAATGTTTGGTTTCTCTATCGGTTTATCTTACAAGGGATTTGATTTTGTTGCAGATTTTTCTGGTGGTTCGATGTACTCATGGAACCAAAACTGGGAGCAAAGATGGCCATTCCAAAATGGTGGTGCATTGCTGCAAAACTTTGCCGATGATAGCTGGCACAGGGCAAATCCTTACGATTTAAACAGTCAATGGCTTCCTGGAAAATATCCGGCCATGCGATATAACGATAACTCATTGAGTAACTACAATAAAAACTCTACGTTTTGGTTGCATAATGTAACCTATTTAAGGGCTCGTACCATCGAATTGGGTTACACTATTCCAAAGAAATGGTCGGAGAAAATTAAAATTCAAAATGCCAGAGTTTATGTAAACGGATATAACCTGTTCTCTTTAGATAATCTAAAAAGTTATGGTGTAGATCCTGAAATTGCTGATGATAATGGTTTGCAATATCCACAGAATAAGTTTGTTAACGTGGGTTTTAAATTATCGCTATAAACTTCAAATCGAATACAATGAAAAAATTTATATATACATTATCTGCAGTTGCGCTGTTATCCTTTTCGCAATCGTGTAAAAAAGATTCAGAATTTTTAAATAAGCAACCTACAAATACCTTAAGTGTAGATGCAACCTGGAAAGATGCCAATCTGGTGCTTTCGGTAATGGGCGATTTATATGATCGTTTTCCAGATTTCCAAAGGGTAGAATCATGGTGGTTGTATACCGATTTTGATGAGGGTTTTGCATCTGCCGGAGGCGATTATTTTCGCCATCAAAACATAGAATATAATTATGATTCGTGGAATTATTGGGATTATGGTTACATCCGCGATATCAATTTATTTATTAAACGTGGTGAAGAATCTACCAGTTTATCGGCTGCCGATAAAAACAGATTTATTGCCGAAGCAAGGTTTATCCGTGCTGGTGTTTATTTTGAAATGGTTAAAAGAATGGGTGGTGTACCCATTATAACTGAGGTTTTAGAATATGATTATAGTGGCGACCCAACTTATTTACAACGTGCCCGTGCAAAAGAATCAGAAGTTTATGATTTTATAATTTCTGAGTTGGAAGCTGTTAAAGGCATACTGCCAAATGCAGCGAATGTACAAAGTCGTGCAAGTAAAGCCGCTGCATTAGCAATGGAATCAAGAGCAGCACTTTATGCAGCATCTATTGCAAAGTATGGCGCTTCAACACCATCAGTATCTTTAGCGGGTGGCGAGGTAGGCATACCGGCAACAATGGCGCAGGCTTATTATAAAAAATCTCTTGACGCTGCGAAAGAAATTATTGCAGATGGTAAATACACTTTGTATAGCAAAAACCCTAATTTATCCGAAAATTTTGCCTCATTATTTACGGATAAAGGCAATAATACTGAAATGATTTTTGTGAAAGATTTTAAACTTAAAACCAATAAGGCGCATGGTTTTACCATTGAAAATCAACCACGCTCATCTGCAGAGGAGCAACAGGGTGGAAGGTTAAACCCATCTTTAAATCTGGTTCAATCTTTTGAAAAATTAGATAATACTTTCGCTTCTTTACCTAATGTTGATGCTGCCGGAAACACACTTTATTATACCAATATCGGCGATATTTTTACCGGGAGAGATGCAAGATTAGCTGGAACGGTTATTTTGCCTGGTTCGCAATTTAAGGGTAAAACAGTTGATATTTGGGCAGGTTACCAGCTTGCCGGTGGTGCCACAGTTACTGGCGATAATTTCGGCCAGATTAAAACCAATGTTTTACCCGGTAATACAGGTGCGGTACAGGTTGTTGGTGGCGATGGTCCGGTTGATGGACTTGAGTTTAGCGCTCAATCTGGTTTTTACATTCGTAAATTTTTAGATCCTGCAGCAGGTTCGGGTCAGATAGGTACGCGAAGTGAAGTTTGGTGGGTACGTTATCGCTATGCGGAAGTTTTACTAAACGCTGCAGAAGCAAGTTTCGAAATGGGCGATGCCGCAGGTGCAGCTTCATATTTAAAACCGGTTAGAGATCGTGCTGGTTTAACCACAGCGCTTACAGGAACTCAAATTACTTTTGATCGTATTGTACATGAGCGCAAAGTTGAATTGGCTTTTGAAGGACATGAGCTTTGGGATATGAAAAGATGGAGATTAGCCGATAAAGTTTGGAATGGAAATTCAATGAGCACTGCCGATTTTACCAATGCATCAAATATCGGTGCATCAACAAAACAGAGCACACAGGTTTATGGCTTATGGCCTTACAAATATTATAATCCAGGCGATCCGAATCACAATAAATACATTTTTAAAGTCGTAAAACCTAGTCGTGTTACGGCAGCTCACCGTTTCCGTTTAGGTAATTACTATTCATTTATCAACCAGGATATTATCAACAGAAATCCAAAGATTGTTAGAAACCCAAATCAATAATATGTTAACAAGATATATAGATATGAAAACCAGATATTTTTTAGCCATAGCACTAATGGTTGCAGTGTTTGTTAGCTCTTGCAAAAAGGATAATTACGATGCACCTGAGGTTGATTTTAATGGCAGGCTTGTGTATAAAGGCGAAGCCATCAACGTACAATATGGTAACGTTAATTTTGAATTGTGGCAACCAGGTTTTGGTAATAACGGAGCAATTAACGTAAATGTAAATCAGGAAGGTGGTTTCTCTGCAAAATTGTTTAATGGTAATTACAAACTTGTTTTTTCCGCAAATCAAGGTCCTTTTTTATGGCCTAAAAATGCAGCTGGCAGACAAGATACCATACAGCTAAATTTGAACGGTAGTAAAACAATGGATATTGAAATTGTACCTTATTATATGATTAGAAATGGCGTTATAACTGCTGCTGCCGGTAAAGTAAATGCAAGTTGCAAACTCGAGAAAATTATTACTGATGCAAACGCTAAAAATATTGAAAGTGTTAGCCTTTATGTAAATAAAACGCAGTTTGTAGATGGTTCTAATAACCTTGCAACACAAACTATTAGTGGCGCTGCCATAGCCGATTTAAATAACCTAAATATGGTTGTTAACATACCAAGCATTGTGCCTACACAGAATTACGTTTTTGCCCGCATAGGCGTAAAAATTACAGGCGTAGAAGATTTAATATTTACACCCGTCTCTAAATTAACCTATTAGTTTTCCTCTTTAGGCCATCCGGTATTGCGGGTATTTTGCAGATTTAGCGGTTGCGAAATAATCAAATATTCGGATGGCTTTTTCCCAATTAAACACATTTTATGAAAAAAGTCCTGTCATTTTTATTTCTATCTTTTGCCCTTGTAAATGGTTTTGCTCAAACCAGAAAAGCGCCTGCGTATCCTTTAATTACTCAAGATCCTTATTTCAGTATTTGGTCTTTTACGGATGAGTTGAATACATCGCCAACAAAGCATTGGACCGGAACCAGCCAATCGTTAACTAGTTTTGCCAAAATTGATGGTAAAGTTTATCGTTTTTTAGGTAGCCCTGATAAAAGTTTTCAAAGTGTTTTACCAGCTGCTGATGAGCAAGACTATAATGCCCAGTACACAGAAGATAGCCCGGCAAATGGTTGGCAACTAAATAATTTTAACGATAAGGGCTGGAAAACAGGTAAAGGTGCATTTGGAGATGGTGAGGCGAAAACCAAATGGAAAAGTAAAGATTTATGGGTGAGAAGAACTTTTAATCTGGAGCAAACTCAGTTTCAGAATTTAAATTTAAAACTTAATCATGATGATAATGTGGAGGTGTATTTAAATGGTGTTCAGGTGTATGCTTGCCAATGCTGGACCGGCAAATACATTTACATTCCTTTAAACAATTCAAAAGTTAAATTAAATAAAGGCAAAAACGTATTAGCAATCCATGTTAAAAATACTGCCGGTGGCCAATGGTTAGATGCTGGTTTGGTAAACGAAAAACAAATTACTGAGTTTCAGGGAATTCTTCCGGCAAAGCAAACTGCTGTAGATATAACGGCTACGCAAACCAAGTATAAATTTCAGTGTGGTCCGGTAAATCTTGATGTAGATTTCCTTTCTCCGTTATTGATGAACGATTTAGACTTACTTTCGAGGCCGGTTTCTTACGTTACCTTTAAGCTAAAAAGTAATGATGGCAAACAACATAAAGCAGAAGTCTTCTTCGGAACTTCTACTGATTTGGCTGTAAATACAAGCGCTCAGGAAGTTAAAGCCGAAAAAATGGTCAGTGGGAATCTTAGCGTTCTAAAAGCTGGTACTGTTGAGCAACCTGTTCTTAAAAAAAGCGGAGATGATTTACGGATAGATTGGGGTCATGTTTATGTGGCAGCTAATAAAGCAAACGCCAATCAATTTATTGCAAATGAGCAAGAAGCCATAAAATCTTTTATAAACGGAAAGACTTCGATAGCAACGAATCAAAGGGGTAAAAAATTAAGTTTAGCTACAATATTAACCTTTAAAAACATTGGCAATACTTCAACAGAAAATAATATTTTACTGGCTTACGACCAAGGCGATGCGATTCAGTATTTTGGACAAAATTTAAAATCGTGGTGGAATAATGACGGCAGTCAAAACATTGAAAAACAGCTGGATCTTGCAAATGCTCAGTATAAAAATATTGTATCGCAATGCGATAAATTTGATGCTCAGTTTCGTAAAGATAACATTGCCGCTGGAGGCGAAGAATACGCAAATTTATCAGATGTCGCCTATCGTCAATCCGTTTCGGGACATAAATTGGTAAAAAGCCCTGATGGTGAACTTCTGTTTTTATCTAAGGAAAACTTTAGTAATGGGTCAATAAATACGGTAGATATTACTTATCCGTCTGCACCACTTTATTTGGTTTATAATCCAGATTTATTAAAGGGTATGATGAATGGCATCTTTTACTACAGCGAAAGTGGTAAATGGCCAAAGCCTTTTGCAGCACATGATTTGGGTACATATCCTTTGGCAAACGGACAAACGTATGGTGAAGATATGCCTGTGGAAGAATCGGGGAATATGATCATTTTAACTGCAGCAATTGCAAAGGTAGAAGGCAATGCTAATTATGCTAAAAAGCACTGGAAAACATTATCTATTTGGGCAGATTACTTAAGTAAGGAAGGTTTTGATCCGGCAAATCAACTTTGTACTGATGATTTTGCTGGTCATTTGGCTCGTAACGCAAATTTATCGGTAAAAGCTATTGTGGCTTTAGGCAGTTATGGCATGCTCGCAAAAGAATTAGGAGAGCAGGCAACGGCAGAAAAATATACCAAAATGGCTAAAGATATGGCCTTAAAATGGATGGAAATGGCTGATGATGGCGACCATTATGCTTTAACTTTTGATAAGAAAAATACCTGGAGTCAGAAATATAATCTGGTTTGGGATAAAGTTCTTAACCTAGATATTTTTCCGAAAAGTGTATACAAAAAGGAAATAGATTTCTATTTAAAAAAGCAGAATAAGTTCGGCTTGCCATTAGATAGCCGTAAAACTTATACAAAATCTGATTGGATTATGTGGACGGCAACTTTGGCGGATAACCCTGCAGATTTTAATAAACTAGTAAAGCCGATTTATGAGTATGCTCTACAAACTCCAACACGAGTTCCACTAAGCGATTGGCATGAAACGACAGATGGTAAACAAGTTGGTTTTCAAGCCAGAAGTGTGGTTGGTGGTTATTCTATAAAATTATTAGATAAAAAATTAAATAACAGGTAAGAATATCTTTCCAAAAAATGCTTGTAAGCAAATTTTATCGCAAGGCGATATTTGAGAAATTACAAAATCTAAATAATACATAAAATGAAGATTAAAATTTATTTATTAGCCGTAGTACTTTTCTTTTCGGTTGCCGGCACTGTTTCAGCCCAAAAAAGTAAGAAAGAGCCGGGTAAAATCTGGTCTGTAGAAAAGGCAAACGAATGGTATAAAACCCATAAATGGCTTACGGGTGCCAATTATATTCCAGCCAATGCCATTAATCAGCTAGAGATGTGGCAAGCAGACACTTTTAGTCCGGATATAATTGATAAAGAGCTCGGTTGGGCCGAAGGAATAGGTTTTAACACGCTAAGGGTATTTTTATACAGTAAAGCTTATAAACAAGATCCACAAGGATTTTTAAAACGTGTTGATCAGTTTTTAACCATTGCAGATAAACATAAAATTACACCAATGTTTGTGTTTTTTGATGATTGCTGGAATAAGACTTCAGAAAATGGAAAGCAGCCTGCACCCAAAACGGGTATTCATAATTCGGGTTGGTTACAAGATCCTGGCGATCCGGCATCTAAAGAAGAAGCAAACTTTGCCGATCTTGAAGTATATGTAAAGGCAGTATTAACCAGGTTTGCTGATGATAAACGTATTTTGCTTTGGGATTTATACAACGAGCCTGGCAATAGTGGCAAATTGGAAACCACAATTCCATTGCTAAATAAAACTATCGAATGGGCCAGGGCAGTAAATCCAAGTCAGCCGATTAGCATTGGTTTATGGAATTGGGGTTACGAAAAACTCAACAAAATTCAAATTGCAAATTCGGATATAGTAACGTACCACAATTATGAAGCGCCAGAATGGCATCAACGTACAATTGATTTATTAAAAACAATCGGCAGACCGTTAATTTGTACCGAATATATGGCCAGAAGCCGCAATAGTCGATTTGCGAACATTCTTCCACTACTAAAAAAGGAAAATGTTGGCGCAATTAACTGGGGTTTTGTTGATGGTAAAACGAATACAAAATTTGCATGGGATACGCCATTAGCAGATGGCAGCGAGCCAATTGAATGGTTTCATGAAATTTTTAATCAGGACGGTACACCTTACCGTAAAGACGAAACAGATTTAATTAAAAAATTGAACGGAAAATAATCAAATATGAAATCAAATATTTTAGTCGGGTTATCATTTATTGTAATGGCATGGGGCTGTAGCTCTGGCACAAAAGAAAAATCATCTGTAGATTCTACAGACAAAGCAACGCAATTTTCTGTAGTTGCCGATTCATTTAAAAGTACTTTAGATGGAAAGCAGACAGCACTTTACATTTTAAAAAATAAGAATGGGATGGAAGCCACTTTTACAAATTATGGCGGACGCTTAGTTAGCTTAAATGTTCCGGATTCGGCAGGTAAAATGGTTGATGTTGTGGTTGGCTTTAAAAGTTTAAACGATTACAAAAACTCTACTGAACCATATTTTGGTGCTACAATTGGTCGTTTCGGTAATCGCATAGCGAAAGGAAAATTCGTGTTAGATGGCAAAACTTATACTTTATTCACTAATAATGGTGTTAATACGCTTCATGGAGGCAAAAAAGGATTCCAGTATGTAATTTGGGATGCCAGCCAGCCGAACCCACAAACCTTGATTTTAACATATAAAGCTAAAGATATGGAAGAAGGTTTTCCTGGTAATATGGATATAAAAGTAACTTATGCTTTAACGGATGCTAACGAATTGAAAATGGATTACGAAGCTACAACGGATAAAAAAACGGTAGTCAATTTAACCAATCATGCATTTTTCAATTTAAATGGCGAAGGCAGCGGCACCATTTTAAAACACAATGTTCAGATTTTTGCAGATGAATACACACCAGTTGATTCTACATTAATCCCTTTGGGAAATATTGCCACAGTTAACAATACGCCTTTCGATTTTAGAAAAACAAAAAGCATTGGCGAAAGAATTGGTGTTGATAATGAGCAGCTAAAGTTTGGTAAAGGCTATGACCATAACTATGTATTAAACAAAACAAAAGACTTAGGTATGTATCATGCAGCAATGGTTAAAGGAGATTTATCAGGTATTGTAATGGATGTTTATACACAAGAGCCTGGTTTACAATTTTACAGCGGAAATTTTATGCAGAGTAAAAACACCTTCAAAACTGGTGCAAAAGATGATTTTAGAACAGCTTTTGCAATGGAGACACAACATTTCCCGGATGCCCCAAATCAACCAAGCTTTCCATCAACTGTGTTAGAACCAGGAAAAACTTATAAAACCAGCTCGGTATATAAATTTTCAAAGTAAAATTCTTGGCATAAGCATTATAATATGCAATCAACTTTCACTGCTGTTCTAGCATTTATGGTTAAGTATTTAGAATACTGATTTAAGCTCTGGTTTATGCCAGGGCTTTTTTTTATGACTTTCATTTTCTGCAAAAAAAAATATGAATACGACAAGGCATTCTAATTTTATTTAGGCAGAAGGTAAACTTTGCGAAAAGGTGTTTGATTTAAGGCAATTAAATCACCTAATCTTCAATTTTGTATTATTCAGCAGAATTTTCAGGCTGTCTTTTAAAATATAGCCAGAAAGCAATGCTCCAAATTATAATTATGGTAGCAATACCCAATTCTGGGTCGGCAATATTTAATGAAAGAAGCATAAAGCCCAAAGATATCAGTGCTGCTATAAAGAAAATATACATATTTTTCATAACTTTCTGATTAATTGGTGGTTGATGATTAAAATTAATGATTTTTATGTTGAAATCCTAATTTATGATGTCCTTTTAGTGTAGAAATTTGCTTATCAAACTATATATCAAATTTAAATGGAAAACACTTTGCAAGGCTAAGCGCCATAAAAGGAACTTTTATTCGCAACCACGATTTTATTAAGCTCAAATAGTTTAACCTGAAAGCTTAAAGAATGAATACATTGAATATAAAAAAATATAAAAAAAAATATTCTGTTCACAATTTGAATAGCATAACTTTCTTTTTGCAATATTTTGATTTTTAAATAGTTGAGTTTTTAAATTCGATGGTATAATCAAATTATTGATACCACAATTAATCCTAATCTGCATTTAGCCTATCTTAATGCATATATATGATGATTCAAGATTTGCATAACAAGTAAATATTGAATACTTTTCGAGCCTTATAGCATCTATTGTTGCAAAAAAGCCAGATAATTGCTATATTAACTAATCATTCCTACAATCTTGAAAAACATAATGCCGGATACTATTTATTCAGCTATTTTTAATTTATTAACAGAGCCTTCGCTAATTTTGAAAATATCAGAAAATAGCGTTACTGTTATAGATGCATCCTTAAGCTTTCTCAATTTCTTTAACCTGAACAGAAACGAAGTAATTGACAAACCATTTGAAAATATAACTTCCCACTATAATTTAGGAGCCAATCAGTTAGCTACGCTTAATCGCAAACTTATTGATGCTGTATCTTCAGAATCTGCCATTAGCTTACAGTTTTATTCAGAAGAGAGGAAAAGCAATTGGAACTTCGAGTTTTGTAAACCGCATTTATCTGAAAATGAGTGCATCGTTTTACTAAAGCTTTGGGTAAGTTCTCCAGAAAAGGACAAGATAGATTTATCTGGAAGTATCGACGAGCAAACTTTTAAATACCTGGTTCAGGAAGGAATGGATATGATTGCTGTAATTGATAATATTGGCAATTACGTTTATGTTAGTCCAACTTCTGAAAGCATCTTAGGTTTAGGTTCAGATTTTTTTATAGGAAAAAATGCTTTAGAATTTGTACACCAGGATGATTTATCAACCGTTGAATCTATTTTGTTGAACCTTAAGCCTGGCGATACAATAACATTAGCACCTTTCAGGTTTATTGATGGCAAAGGAAATTACAGATGGATTGAAACTGTATTAACCAATTTAATAAACGAGCCAAGTGTTTTAGGTATTGTTGCAAACTCCAGAGATGTAACCGAAAGGATAAATTATCAAAACGAAATATTGCTGGCAAATGAACGCTACAAATATGTAACTAAAGCCACTGCAGAAGCAATTTGGGATTGGGATATTGCAACAAATTCTCTTTATTGGGGAGAAGGATTTTCAACGCTTTTTGGTTATAGCGAGGCCGAACTTAAAAGCTATATTGACATTTGGGCCGTAAAAATCCATCCAGAAGATTACCATAGAGTGGTAAAAGGATTGGATGATGTTATAGCAAAAGGTAGCCACCATTGGAAAGATGAGTATCGAATGATGCGAAACGATGGCTCATACGCAACCGTTATAGATAATGGCTTCGTTATATTTAATACAGACGGTAAAGCAATAAGAGTAGTTGGCGCCATTCAGGATATTTCAAAACGCAAAGCGGAAGAACAGCAATTAGAATTATTAGAATCAGTAGTGTTAAATACAACTGATTCGGTTGTTATAACCCGTTACAATGAAGAAGAAAATCCAAGCAACGGCGTTATTTACGTTAATGATGCATTTACTGAAATGACAGGTTACACCCTTGAAGATGTTTTAAAAGGTTCGCCCAGAATTTTAGAAGGACCACGTACCGACCACGAAGAGGTGTTAAGGATAACTTCTGAGTTATTAGAAGGCCGGCCAGTTGAGGCTACGCTCATCAACTATAAAAAAAATGGTGATGAGTTCTGGACAAATTTCTCGGTAACGCCAATTGCAGATGAAAGGGGTAGGTACAACCGATGGATATCTATACAGAGAGATGTTACGAGTACAAAAATAGAAGCTGTTAGGAATAATCTTCTCTCCGAAATTGGTTTGTTGTTCAATCAGCATTCTGATTTAAAAACCATAATGTATAAGGTGCTTTCGGCCATCAGTAAATGCGGTAATTTTTGCATTGCAGAGGTTTGGTTACCTGATAATGAGCATAACGAATTAGCGTTGTATTCATATATCATATCTGATGAACAAATTGCAGAATTTTACGACAGTACCAGAAGTCATCGAAAGGCAGCAAAAGGCGAGGGCTTAGCGGGAAGAGTTTGGAATAATGGGGAGCTGGTTTCATGGAGGTTGGATAGTGAATCCGGCCATATCGCTCGTTTATCTGCAGCAAAAAAGGCTGGCTTAAAAAAGGCATTTGGCTTACCCATGGTTGATAATGGTGTATTAATTGGGGTGCTTATTTTAGCCGGACGAGAGCAGCACCGTTTAGAGGGCATGGCGGTATTATCAAATGATTTTGCAGAACAGCTTGCCACCGAGGTAAGCAGGAAGCAATTAGAACAGGAACTTACAGATATATTTACGTTTGCCCCTGATATATTAGCCATCATTAATAAAAATGGTTATTTCACTAAAATAAATCCAGCTGCGGGAGAATTGCTTGGCTACAACGAAGCTGAACTTTTAAAATATCCTTCCCGGTTTTTTGTTCATCCAGATGATAGAAAACAAACCCTTAGAATTATAAAAAATCTTACCGTTGGCGGCGATTCCAATAATTTCGAAAATAGGTTTATAACTAAATCAGGTCAAACAAAATGGCTTTCGTGGACTGCCAATGCCGTTTCAAACGAGGGTTCTATTTTTGCTGTGGCTAAAGATATAACCGAGAAAAAAGTTTTAGAAGAGCTTTTATTAAAAACCAATAGCTTGGCCAGAGTGGGTAGCTGGGAAGTAGATATTATAAACAATTGGGTTTTTTGGTCAGATGTAACAAGAGAAATTCATGAAGCTCCATCATATTTTCAGCCAGATATTATAAACAATACAGATCATTTCAAAGCCGGCCATGATAGAACACTTATCGAACGGAAATTTCAGGAATGTATTGAATTTGGCCAGCCATGGGATGAAGAAGTAGAAATTGAAACCTTTAAAGGAAATTATAAATGGGTTAGAACAATTGGTCAGGCCGAAATTGTTAACGATAAGTGCATTAGGATTTTTGGTAGTGTGCAGGATATTAACGACCGTAAAAATGCAGAATTGCTTAATCAGAAAATTCAGCGTGAGGTTGCCGAATCAGAAAAGCGCTACAGCGAGCTCTTCCATTTTTCTCCATTACCAATGTGGGTTTACGATTATGAAACATTAATGTTTTTAGATGTAAATCTTGCTGCAGAAAATAATTACGGTTATAGCCGTGATGAATTTTTATCTATGAACCTTCGGGATATCAGGCCAGATTCTGAATTGCTTTATCTTGAAGATACGCTTAGTTTCACAAAATATAATAAAAGCCTTTTCCACCAGGGGATTTTTAAGCATAAAACCAAAAGCGGCGACATCCTCGATGTGGATGTTAAAAGCAATTTGATGGAATACAAAGGCAGAAAGGCTAAATTGGTAGTTGCCACAAACATTACAGACCAATTAAAGCACATTAGTTCTATCGAACAAAAAAATGCCCAGCTAAAAGAGATTGCCTGGATTCAATCTCACAATGTTAGAGCGCCATTGGCTAGAATTATGGCATTGGTGCAGCTAATTGATATGGGTAAGCAACAAACCAAATTTACGCTTGATGAAATTGTTGAGCACATTAAGCAATCTGCAAATGAACTCGATAGCATCATCAAAGAAATTAGTGCCAAATCAGATAAAGCAGAAAGCGAACATTATGAATAGGAAAATTTTAGTGATTGATGATGATCCGCTAATTTTATTAATACATGAGGCGGTTCTGGAAACACAACAACTAAACTGTTGTCTGGAGTTTTTTGACGACGCAGGTGAAGCTATTCTTTTTATGGAAAAGGATGAACATCAGGCAACTAAATTTTTATTGTTGCTGGATATTAATATGCCGCTGATAAGTGGTTGGGACTTGTTGGATGAAATACAAAATTCAGATTTTAAAGAAAATGTAGCTGTGGTAATGGTAACATCATCAGTAAATGAAGGCGATAGGCTAAAAGCCAAGAAATACGACAATGTATTGGATTTTATAAGCAAGCCGTTAAAGGATTCAGACTTTAATCATTTAAAGAGTTTGGGACAACTCAATGCGTTTTTCAAAAATTAACAGCGTACAACCTTCTGTGCTAAAACACATCTAAACTGAAATAAGAATGTTACAGTTGTCGCAAAATTACGCAATTGTGGAAAAAAATATTACTAATCATACAACTTTTAAGGGTTTTTGCTTGCGTTTTTGTTTCTAACTCAGTTAATTAGTATATGGAAAATAAAAATTGGATGATTTTTAAACTTGCACCACAAAAATTTAATGAAATTTCAAAGCTTGTAGATTTGAATGTTGAAACCCTTACTGTTTTAACTGAAATTACTGAAGAGCCAGTTGAATTTGGTGCAATTTTTTTGAAGAAAAGCAATTTGGAGGTGATGTTAGAGGAATACGAAAAATCTTTAGATGATGATATTTAACATACTCAAACATTCTAAATGGCTCAAAGAACAGAATTGAAATAAAAAAAAATGTTATTTAGTTAATGAACAGCTTTTAGGTTTGTTTTTTTGATTTTAAAACATATTTTTATGAAATAATTAATAAACAAAATCTAAAATGAAAAACGGTACAGTAAAATTTTTTAATGAGGAAAAAGGCTTTGGCTTTATCAAAGAAGATAGTGGTTCAGAAATTTTCGTTCACGTAAGTGGACTTATAGATAAAATTAGTGAGAATGATAAAGTTGAATATGAAGTGCAGGAGGGTAAAAAAGGCCTAAATGCAGTAAAAGTAAAACTGGTTTAAAAAATTCTCAGAAAGTTAAAAGCAGGCTATCAAGGTCTGCTTTTTTTTTGCTCAAATTTTTATTGAGCTACCAGTTTGGATAAGTTTTTGTTTAGTGATTCTACAGCTTATGAAAAATTTAAAATTAATTATACCTGCGATAGCAGTATTATTTGGGGCTTGTAGCCAAAATCAAACAAATAACAACAAAAATGTGGTAGCTGATACTACAAGCAAAGTGTCTTCAGATTCAATACAGTCTGATTCATTGTTTGCTAAAATGTATATTAATGAAACTGCAAAAAAAGGCTCGCCGGTTTTATTAAAATTTACGGTTATTAATAGTGCCGATTCGACTAAATCTTTTTGTAAATGGCATACGGCATTTGAGCCATTTATTAGTAAATATTTAGATATTACCGACTCTAATGGTAACGAAGTAGCGTATATAGGTGCAATGGCAAAAAGGATAATGCCACCTCCGGCAGATAGTTATTTATCTGTAAAAGCAAAAGATAGTATCTCTGCCAAAGTGGATTTATTGAAAGCTTACGATTTAAAACCCGGCAATAAATATTATGTGAGCTACAATGGCAGCAACATAAGCGGTGTTTCTGCTCCAAAAAAATTATCATTCAGTTTTGAAGAATAATTTTTTCGATTTCTAACATTAATTTTTGATAGCGAAAATGTTAATTTAAAATTAAATGTTAGTATTTTTTTTAAAAAACGAATCAATAGTGTATAATTAATAAGTCGTTTTTATTATTTTTGGTTATTAAATGGAAAAGCGAATATCTGAATTAACATCTTTCCTGCAAAAAGTAAAACAATTAAGAGGCTTTGGCGATATGAATTCGTACAAAGTGGTTAATGAGTTTAAAAAAATTGCTGGCGAAGAACACGATGAGAAGCTAAAAAATATTATAGAGGATTTTTCAAAACCACATACTTATCAAAATGGAAAAGCCAGTTTGATAAAAAATGTTGAATCTGAATTGAAAAAATAATCGCCATAAAATTTAGATAATAATTTTATTATTATAGCTTTTCAAAAAACCAGTGTAACACTATTCACGTATCTACTGTTATATCTTAAACTTTAATACAAACGGAATGAGTAATGTTACAATCGCTGCCTTACTAGGCGGACCAGAAATCATAATTTTATTGGTAGTCGTACTTCTTTTATTCGGTGGTAAAAAAATACCCGAGCTTATGAAAGGATTAGGCAAAGGCATAAAGGAATTTAAAGACGGGCAGGATGGCAAAGACATTCCGGCTACTGAACCAATTAAAAAAGTCTAAAATTAATATTCCTTTAATTAACCTACAAAACCTTGTTCCCATCCAAGGTTTTGTAGGTTTTTTTATTTTCAGACTATATTACCTTTAACCAGGTTCTTTTTGTATGACCAATAAAATACAATTGGATATACAAATAGATTGAATAAGGTGTTGGTGATTAAGCCTCCTATTACTACAATAGCCAATGGTTTAGATGCTTCAGAACCAATTCCTGTTGATAGTGCAGCAGGCATTAAACCAATAGCAGCCATAAGTGCTGTCATTAAAACAGGTCTGAACCTGCTTGCTATCCCATCTCTAATGGCATCTTTAAAAGTCCATTTTTGATTATATTTTAGTTCGATGATATTGGTTTTAAAGCGGGTAATTAAAATAACACCATTTTGTACACAGATTCCAAATAGTGCTATAAATCCAATCCCTGCAGAAATATTAAAGTTTACACCTGTAGCTAATAGTGCCAAAATGCCACCAATCATCGCAAATGGAACGTTATTTAAAACCAAAAGCGAATCTTTTATATTACCAAATAGTACAAATAAAATAAAAAATATAAGCAGCAAACTTACCGGAACAGCCTGCGATAATCTGGCAATTGCCCTTTGTTGATTTTCGAAGTCACCAGCCCATTCTAACTTATATTCCTTTGGAAGTTTGATTTCTGCATTAACTTTTTGCTGAGCTTCATCAATAACGCTGCCCATATCTCTGCCTCTAATCGAAAATTTAATGGCACCGTAACGCTTATGCTTATCGCGGTAAATTATACTCGGGCCTGTAATTTTTTTTATGCTGGATATTTCTCCCAATTCAACATTTGAACCGTTTAAAGTTGGAATTCTTAATCTGCTAATAGAAGTTTCATCATTTCTAAAATCTTCCGGGTATCGAATTATTAAATCGAATTTTCTTTCGCCTTCAAAAATCTGTGTTGCAGCCTTTCCTCCAATGGCCATTTCAATAACTGAATTGGCATCAGCTGTACTTACTCCATAAAGTGCCATTTTTTTCTGATCGAGATTTATTTGTAGTTCCGGTTGACCAAGATTTCTTAATATTCCTAAGTCTTCAATTCCATCAACAGTTTTTAAAATTTCTTCAATTTTTTCTTCCTGCTGTTCGATATATTCAAAATTTTCGCCAAACATTTTCACTACAATAGAACCTTTAACACCAGAAACTGCTTCCTCAACATTATCAGATATAGGTTGTGAAAAATTTAGACTTATGCCCGGAAAACTCTTCAGTTTTTGCTGCATTCTATCTATAAGCTGCTCTTTAGTTTGCTTTCGCTTCCATTCTTTTTTTGGATAAATATCTACATGAAATTCCATGTTATAAAAGCCTGTAGCGTCTGTTCCATCATTTGGCCGGCCTGTTTGCGACATTACTTGTTTAACCTCATCGAAGCTTAAAAAAATCTTCCGCATATCGTTAGAAAGTTTCTTTGTTTCATTTAACGAAATACTAAGCGGGCCTGTAGCACGAACGTAAATGGAACCTTCATCCAAACTTGGCAAAAATTCTGTTCCTAAAAGCTTAAAACTGTAAGCACCAAGCAGCAAAACAATCATCGAAACTGAAAATACAAGTCTTTTCTTTTTGAAACAGATATCAAAAAACCGGAGTGTTGCTTTTGTCATCCATTCTAAAAATATATTATGCTTTTCTTTAACATTCTTTTTAAGCAGAACACTTGCTAAGGCAGGCACCAAAGTAAAGGTTAATATTAAGGCGCCTAAAAGTGCAAAACTTAGGGTCCAGGCTAATGGAGAAAACATTTTACCTTCAACTTTCTCGAAGGTGAAAATTGGCATCAAGCCAGTAATAATGATAAGTTTTGCAAATAAAATTCCCTTACCATTTTCAAGGCAAGCTTTTTTTATTGCACCAAGTTTGCTCATTTTATTAAAGCGATCCATTCCGTATCTGTGTGCCCGGGCATCGAGCGCCACAAAAATACCTTCAACCATTACAACCGCACCATCTATAATAATTCCAAAATCAATGGCACCCATTGATAGAAGATTGGCAGGCATACCTTTTAATTTAAGACAGATGAACGCAAAAAGTAGAGCAAGCGGAATAATTATCGAAACGATTAGCGTGGTTCGCCAATCGGCCATAAAAAGAAATACGATTAGGGTTACGAATATGATACCTTCGAGCATATTGCCCATAACGGTATGCACAGAATAATTTACTAAATCTTCACGATCATAAAAGGCTTTAATTTTTACATCATCCGGCAGGATATTATTATTTATGTCACTGATTTTGTTCTTCAAACGAGCAATTACATCACTCGGATTGCCGCCTTTTCGCATCACTACAATGCCTTCAATTACATCTGGGTCATAATCTCTGCCAACCTGGCCAAGCCTCGGAAGCGCAGATTCGGTAACATCGGCAATGGTTTTTACATAAACCGGAGTACCATTTGCATTATCTACAACTACATTACGTATTTCATCAATATTATTTAATACGCCAATACCGCGAATAACGTAAGCTTGTCCGCTTTGTACAATAACATCCCCGCCAACATTTATATTGCTTTTAGAAACGGCTTCGAAAAGTTCGGTTGCACTAACGCCGTACTGAATGGCCTTTTGCGGGTCTACCGTAATTTGATAAGTTTTCACTTCACCACCAAAACTAACTACATCAGCAATGCCCGAAACGGATAAAAGTTCTCTTTGAATAACCCAATCCTGCAGCGTTTTTAATTCCCTAACAGTTTTAACATCGCTGGTTAAGGTGTATCTAAAAATTTCTCCTGTAGGTCCGTAAGGGGGTTGCACTTCCGGACTTATACCATCAGGTAAATCAGCTTCATCTAAGTGGTTATTAACCTGAACACGGGCTTCGGCATAGTCAACATCATCTTCAAAACTTACTTTTACAATCGATAAACCAAATAGGGAAGAGGAGCGAATGCTTGTTCTTTTTTCTGTTGGATTCATTGCAATTTCCAACGGTCGACTTACAAATTTTTCAACTTCTTCAGCACTTCTTCCAGGCCATTGAGTTATAATCGTAATATTGGTATTCGTAACATCAGGAAAGGCATCGATAGTTGTGTTTTTAAACGAAAGATAACCTGCTGATATTAATATAAATGTTGCAAAAAATATAAAATATTTGTTTTTCAGCGCAAAGCTGATGATATTTTTAATGAATTTATTCATTATTTAGAAATCTAATGGATAAGATATTATTGAGCTTTGAGCGTTTCGAACAAGAAAACCTGTTTTGAGGCAATAACACGCTCACCAGGGTTTAAGCCTTTGCTTACATATATTTTGTCTGCCGTTTTACGCCCGATTTCTATTGCACGAATGGAGATTTTTTTATTTTTATCTACAACTAAAACATAGTTCTTATTATCGTCAAAAATTACTGCCCTTGAGTTTAGAACAGGTAAATCTATGCCCGAACTTGCCGTTACACTCACTGTGCCTAACATGCCGGGTTTTAATAAATAACCGGGGTTAGCAATTACAACTCTTGCATTTAATACCTTGCTATCTTCGTTTACTAAGTTGTAAATCTTGTCAATTTTGCCATTAAATGTTTTTTCGGGATAGGAAAGCGTTGAAAGCTTAACATCATCTCCGGTTTTTAATCTCGAAATATCTGATTCGTAAACGTTGATCATGGCCCACACATTTGATAAATCGGCAATGGTGAAAAGGCTTTTATCATTATCGCTACGAAGCTGCATATTGTTGGTAACCTGTTTTTCGATTACGAAACCGCTAATGGGCGATTTTATGGCATACAATCCGGCACTATTGCCACCGTTTAAACGTAATACTGAACCTGCTCTCTTTACTTCTGCTTTCTTAATCTGCAAGTCGTTTTTTGCTTCTTCAAATTCTTTAGCAGATGATAAGCCGCTTTGAAACAACTGCTCCGCTTGTTGTAAAGTTCGCTCGGCATTTTTTACTTCGGCATTTGCCGAAATATATTCTTTATCAAAACCAGCCATTTCTGCGCTTTTTACAGTTGCTAATATTTGGCCGTTTTTAACCTGATCGCCTAAACGTATATTAACGTGATTTACCGTTCCGCTTACCATTGGAAACAGTTCAGATTTACGTTCTTCGTTAGCGGTAATTTTAGCCGAAAACCTAATGTTTGTTTTGTTATTGGCTTGTTGAACGGTATCAATAAGTAATCGGTTTATTAAAGAATCAGTAATAGCGAATCTCTCTTTAACAACTTCGGTTTTCTTTTCGCTGCATGAAAAACTAAAGCCAATTACTGATAATAAGCTGGCGTAAGAAATGGTTTTATGGATGATTTTCATGTTAAATTATTTAAAAATGTTTGAACCCGTTACATAATTTAGCTCCGCCCTCGAACTCATTTGCTCGTAATGAAGTTTATTAAGTTGAAGTGTTGTTTGTTTGTATGAATCGTATAAATCCAAAAACTCAATTAAACTGATGTTTCGTTCTTTAAAATTTTTAATTAAAGCAGTTATCAGTTTATTAAAATCTGAGTTGAAATCGACATCGATTTCAGTAAGCAGCTTATCATTTCTTAATGCAGTTTTATAACTATTCATTACCTCATTCTCTAGCAAATACTGTTGTTTGTTAATTTTTAAGTTCGATGCATCAATAGAAAGTTTTGCTTTTTTAATTTCTCCCTGGTTTCTGTTAAAAAGAGGAATTGGAATTTTTAATCCTATACCGGTATATTTCTCGGGATAATTGCCTTTATAGTCATAGCTTAGTGCAAGCTCGATATCAGGTATGGCCATTGCTCTTTGCAAATTCAAATTAGCTTCGCTTAATTGCAAATCAGTTTTTGCAAGTTTTAAATCTGGTCTGTTTGCTCTGGCTGAATCCAACAATGCAGAAATGGGGAATTTTTCAATGTTTATAGGTAGATTCTGGTTTTCATCCATAACCAGGATGATTTGTGTTGATGCCTTTAAGCCACAAATCAGTTTCAAATCTCTGTAGTTGTCTTCTAATTCATTTAAAACCTCTACGCGTTCGGCTTTCAAGCCAATTAGTAGTGATTTTATTCTGATTAAATCCTTTTGTGCAACATTGCCCGAATTATATTGCAATTCGTAAGCTTTTAGTAATTGATTGGTCGATGCAATTTGCTCATCAAATAATTTGATGGTTTGCGTAGCGTAATATATTTTATAAAAATTATTGTTTAACTCAAATTTTAATGTTCGCATTAAGTCAAAGTATTCTGCTTCAGCTAGTTTTACGCCAAATTCTGCAACCTTAATACTTTTGTTTCGTTTACCGGCTAACTTAAATAGCTGAGAAATAGACCCTGCAAACTGACCAAACTCTGCCGAGGTTTGCAGGAATTTTTTGGTTTCATGATTGTAGAATAGATTTTCATATTCCAATTGTGGATTATCGAATAATTTTGCCGTTATAATTTCTGCCTTTGCCTGGTCTATTTGATAATTGCTAACTAACAAGTCGAAATTATTTTTTAAAAACAGCAATTGCGCTTTTGCAATATCTAAACGTAAGGTGTCGATTTGACTTTTTGCAGTTATACAGCAGAAACAAAAAAATACAATGAGTATTGCCGAAATTCTTCTCATGCGGCAAAACTAAAGCAGGCAAATTAAACGCGAATTAAACTGAAATTAAAAGCGGATTAATTAGAGGAAGTTTAATTGTAAAAACACATCCTTTTGGATTGGCTGGCGTTAATTCAATCGTTCCTTTAAATATTTCAATTATCTTTTGGGTAATGTAAAGTCCCATTCCTTCACCTTGCAAACCAAATTCTTTCGATTTACTGTAAAAAGGTTTAAAGATATTATTTACATCTTTTGGATTTATGCCTGTGCCATTATCTTGAATATGAATGCGTAATTCTTGTT
The DNA here is from genome assembly GCF_920984695.1 of Pedobacter sp. Leaf132. Lineage (NCBI taxonomy): Bacteria > Pseudomonadati > Bacteroidota > Sphingobacteriia > Sphingobacteriales > Sphingobacteriaceae > Pedobacter > Pedobacter sp. Leaf132. The sequence continues at coordinate 51,723 of NZ_CAKLBO010000007.1, forward strand.
CTGCTCTTTCGGCAGTAAAAATAACTTTATCGTTTTTAGAAAATTTAAATGCGTTCGATATGATATTATCCAAAGCAATTCTAATCAAAGTGTTATTCGCTAAAATCTTCAAATTTTTAACCTCATCGTTTACAATAACTTTAAGATTTAAGCCTCTTTCATGTTGCCAATCAGTTTTTATTGAGCTTATCAAATCGTCAATTATAATTTCAGCACGTTGTGAATGGATGAGCTCCATATCCATTTTTGCCAGCGCCAGCAAACCTGTAATAATGTGTTCCATTTTTTCAGATTCTTCTAGCATTGAATTAATAGCGTTTTGATAATCAGACATTTCTCTTTGCTTAGAGAGGGTAAGTTCTGCGTTCATTATCATTCTTGTAAGTGGTGTTCTTAACTCATGCGAAGCATTGGCTACAAATGTTTTTTGAAGGATAAAAGCCCGCTCAAGCTCTTCCATAAGGTTATTGAAAGTTTTTGCAATCTGATTTATCTCATCTTTATTGGCTTTTTCCTCTACTCGAAAGGCCATGTTTTTTGCATCGATTTGCTTAACATCAGCAAGAAACTTATTTAAAGGTTTCAGCATTTTTTCTGCAATCCATCTGCTCAGCAATAAAACAAAAGCAAAAATCATGATAAAAACGATAATCATAATTTGCCAAAGTTTTGATAATCTGTTATGAGAACCTAAATCTTCTGCCGAAGCCAGAATAACAAAATCTCCCTGATTATCTTTGTAATAAATGCCTACAACCTGCCTTTCGCCATCGGTATATTTTAAATGTTTACGCTTACGAACTAGTTCTATTGTAGATTTAGGCCAGTATTGTGCAGAATCGCCAATAAAAGTTGCACGGTTTTCTTTGTCGTAAATTCTAATAACCTCGCTGTTTAACTTTTGCAGATATTTATGGCGAACGGTGTTGAGCGCATCGCGACTAATTTCATCTGCTTCAAGGTAAAGTTTGGCCGTTACCATTGTTCTGTCTGTAAGCCTTTCGAAAAAATCGGCTTGCAAAAATTTCATAAAAGTAAAATATACCGTAAACAGCACCGCTAAAAGTATAGATGTACTGATTAGTGTAAAATAAAGTGCTAAACGGTCTTTTATCTTCATCACTTTAAAATATAACCCATATTTATTTTAGTGTGAATAAGCTTTCTATCAAAACCCTTTTCAATTTTTCTTCTTAAAAAGTTGATGTAAACATCTATTACATTTGTTCCGGTTTCAAAATTAATATCCCAGGCTTGCTCCGCAATAAATTGTCGTGATAAAAGGCGGTTTGGGTTGCGTAAAAACAATTCAAGTAAAATAAATTCTTTTGCACTAAGTTCAATGCTTTTGCCCGCTCGGGTAACTTCTTTACTGGCTGTATCTAAACATAAATCATCAAAGCAGATCAAGTTATTTTGAGCAACATCTATATTGGAAGAGCGCCGTAGAAGTGCAGCAATCCTTGCCAAAAGTTCTTTTAAATGAAATGGTTTTACCAAATAATCATCTGCGCCAGCTTCTAAACCAATAACTTTATCATCTACTGTTCCGAGTGCTGTTAGCAATAAAATAGGCGTTTTTATTTGCCGCTCGCGAAGTAATTTACAAACTTGTAAACCGTTAATTCCCGGCATCATCACATCAATAATAAATAAATCGAATTTATCGTTGATGAAAAGTGAAAGCGCATCTGTTCCGCTTAAAACACTGGCAGTTTGGTAGCCATTTTCTTCTAAAGCCGATTTTAAGAGTGTTGAAATTTTCTCGTCATCTTCTGATATCCCGATTTTGAACATGTTGCAAAAATAACCTTATCATCTTAAAATGAGATTAAAACAGATTATTGTTACAGTTGATATTTGGATGCGAAGGAATAAAAATTGCATATTACAGTAAAATTAGTAAAACGATTTATAATTTAATCTATCATCATATTTCAATATTTAATAACGCAATGAACTTATATTTAAACAAGATAAGCACCATATTTTTATTGTTGATTTTATTTATTCAGACAGTAAGTGCAGCCGGGATTGTGAAGTTGAAATGCGAACATTTAGTAAATCCAATTGGAATTGATAACCCTAATCCACGCTTATCGTGGATGATGGAAGATGATAGAAAAGGTGCTGTGCAACGTGCTTATCGAATTATTGTAGGTACAGATTCTTTACAGCTCAAAAGTAAAATGAATGTGCAGTGGGTTTCAGATAAAGTAAATGCTGGAAATAGTTTGATTACCTACAAAGGCAGCGCTTTAATGCCCTTTACAAAATACTTTTGGAGGGTAGAAGTTTTGGATAAGGATAATAAATTAGTGCTTTCGAAGATTTCGAGTTTTGAAACCGGGATGATGGGTTCCGAAAACTGGCGAGGCACATGGATTAGCGATGGAAGAGATATAAATACTCGACAGGCGCCATATTTTAGGAGAACTTTTGAACCCAAAAAGGAGATAAAATTAGCAAGGGCGTATATTGTCGCTTCAGGTTTGTACGAACTTTATTTGAACGGTGAAAAAGTTGGCAACCACCGCTTAGACCCGATGTATACCCGTTTCGATAGAAGGAATTTGTACGTTACTTATGATGTAACCACTAACCTGAATAAAGGTAAAAATGCAGTTGGAGTTGTTTTGGGTAATGGTTGGTATAATCATCAGGCTATGGCGGTATGGAATTTCGATAAAGCGCCATGGAGAGCAAGACCAGCCTTTTGCATGGATTTAAGAATTACCTATACTGATGGCACGACCGAAACCATAACATCAGGCAGCGATTGGAAAACGAGTTTTGGACCAATCATCTCGAATAATATTTACACGGCAGAACATTATGATGCGAGACTGGAGCAAAATGGCTGGAATAAAGTTGAATTTGATGATACAAAATGGCGGGGTATAAGCTTAAGGGCAGCGCCTTCAAAAAATATTGTTTCGCAAACCATGCATCCTATACGCAATGTTGAAGAGATAAAAGTTAAAAGCCTTCGCAAATTTGATGATACAACTTATTTATATGATTTAGGCAGAAACATTGCCGGCGTGAGTAAAATTAAAGTTTCAGGCAAAAATGGAACAATAATTAAGTTAAAACATGCAGAGCGATTGAATGCTAATGGCCGTGCAGATTTATCAAATATTGATGTTTATTATCGCCCAACTAACAACACCGACCCATTTCAAACGGATATTTTTATCTTAAATGGTGATGGGGAAGAGGAATTTATGCCTTTGTTTAATTATAAAGGATTTCAGTATGTAGAAGTTACAACCAGCCAGCCTGTTAAACTTGAAGAGAAAAACCTGGTGGCTTATTTTATGCATAGCGATGTACCTGCAACCGGCAAAATATCTTCTTCAAATCCTTTAATTGATAAAATCTGGTGGGCAACTAATAATTCTTATTTATCAAATTTATTTGGCTTCCCAACTGATTGTCCGCAAAGGGAAAAAAACGGCTGGACGGGCGATGGCCATTTTGCTATAGAAACCGGATTGTACAATTTTGATGCCTTAACCGTTTATGAAAAGTGGTTGGGCGACCATCGCGATGAGCAACAACCGAATGGCGTTTTACCAGATATTATTCCTACAGGCGGCTGGGGTTATGGTACGGCAAACGGTACCGATTGGACCAGCACAATCGCCATCATCCCATGGAATATTTACATGTTTTATGGCGATACAAAAGCATTAGCCGATAATTACAAAAACATAAAGCAGTACGTTAATTATGTAAACAATATCAGTAAAGATGGTTTAACTACTTTTGGCAGAGGCGATTGGGTTCCGGTAAAATCCACTTCAAATTTAGAATATACTTCTTCGGTTTATTTTTATGTTGATGCAGATATTTTAGCCAAAACCGCAAAACTATTCAATAATCAAAATGATTTTTTGGTTTATAGCGCTTTGGCAAAGAAAATTAAAAAGGCGATTAATTATAAATACTTCGATGCAGAAAAAGTAAGCTATGGCACGGGTGTACAAACTGAATTAAGCATGGCACTACAATGGAATATTGTTGAAGACCAATACCGTTTAAAATTGGCAGAAAATTTAGCTAAGCGTGTTGCTGCAGATGGTATGCATATAGATGTTGGCGTATTGGGCGCAAAAGCGGTTTTGAATGCTTTAAGTGATAACGGACAAGCAGAAACGGCTTATAAGCTCGCCGCACAAGATACTTACCCGGGTTGGGGTTGGTGGATTGTAAATGGAGCAACTACGCTTCACGAAAACTGGGATATGCAGGCAACCAGAGATATTTCGGATAACCACATGATGTTTGGCGAAATTGGTGGCTGGTTTTTTAAGGGCTTAGGTGGTATCAAAATAGATGAAAAACAGCCTGGATTTAAAAATATTCTGCTTCAACCTAATTTTGTAGAAGGTTTAGAACACTTTACCGCAAGCCATGAAAGTCTTTATGGTACAATTTTATCTTCCTGGAAAAGAAATAAAAACGGCCTAAAATATGATGTTAAAATCCCGGCGAACTCTACTGCAAGCCTGGATATTCCAGAGGTATCGGGTAAAAAGGTGTATTTAGACAGAAAAGTGGTTAGCCACAAACAGGAACTATCTGCCGGAAGTTATGCTTTTGAGATAAAATAGGTAGAAGGTACTAAAGCAGGCTGTATTGTGTTTTAAATTTCCCGCTTTCGCCATAAAGTGAAGAGAATGATAACTAAATTTCGTCATTCCCAATTCAATTGGGAATCTTAAAGCGATTTGTATTGTGCTTTAAGATTCCCGTTTTCGTGGAGAATGACGAAAATTTAAGCAATTTTACAATTGCTTAATCTTAATATTTCTCCATTGGCTAGAGCCTGGATGCTCTTGTAATGCAATTTTTCCTTTGGCTACTTTAGCAAAATTTGCGAAAGCTTTATCCTTAAATTTACTGTTGTCAACCAATTTGTTCCATTCATCACTACCAATTTGTCCGTCAAAAGTTTTAGTGCCATTTAAGTAGAAAGTTAAATGTCCTTTATTTTGTATCAAACGCACTTTATTCCATTCGCCAACTGGTTTCGGTTTTGATACCGTTGCATCACCAGCCATATCATATAAACATCCAGCCAGGTGGTTTTCTTTCTTATTATCATCTGCATCGATATTATCCAAAACCTGCATTTCAGGTCCTGTTAAATAAGTGGCTCTAAATTTTGGATTTTCCTGAATATCAAAAATAATTCCGCTGTTTCCGCCTTTAGAAATTTTCCATTCCAGGTTTAATTCATAGTTTTCATATTCCTCATTTGTAACAATATCGCCTCCACCATTTCTTGGTTTTGTTGGATCGAAAACAATTGCGCCATTTTGTACAGTCCATTTAGAACCTACCGTGTCTCTCAAATAGGTGTGCCAACCGTTTAAAGATTTGCCATCGAACAACAATTTCCAGCCTTTTTTAACTTCTTTTTTAGTTAATGTGTTTGCTTCTTGAGCCATAGTTGTTGCGCAAAACATAGCGGAAACGGCAAGAAGTATTAGCGATTTTTTCATCAGGTATTTTTTTTATTTCGAAAATAATAAATACTTGGAAGCTTTTCGTAATTAACGATAATGTGCGTTGAAACTGTTACAAATCGATTTAGTAAGAATTATTTCTATACTAATTTTGTTTGTGCGATTTTAGGATTTTAAAAGTATGGCTAAAGCCTTCGTCGTTTAAATTAACATAATCGGGGAGGGTTAATTTATTTACGTTTATGTAATTCAATAAACCTTTTATGGTTATTGAAACTCCATCGCCATTATTAATATGTTTTAGAGCATTGATTTTTAAGAGCAGAAAAGCAATTACGAAAATGGGTAAGTTATGTTTGTTTGCAAACTCAATACCCTTAGAAGCTTCAATAATAACATTTTTATAATTACCTGTATGGTTTAAGAAATTTGCTTTCGCAGAAATGTATGATGCTTCTGTATATGATGTATAATACGTGTTAGGATTGCTTAGATAATTGCCTAAAAGTTTAATAATCCTTTGGGTAGTTTTTAAGCGATTTAACTTTAGCGTGGTTTGGGCCATAATAATTAACAGGTACGAAGAGAAAACCGAAGAGCGCAGATAAAATATTTTAGGATATTTCTTTAGTATGGCTTCCAATAGATGTATGCATTCTATATAATTTTTGTTGCTAAATAATACCATCAGCACCAAGCGGTAGGTAATCATTTCACAGCTTCCCCCCAGCATATCATTGGGTAATGGCTTACTTTTATGTACCTCAATACAAAACTTATTAATTTTTTCAAAAAGGCTGGCGCTGTTATTTGGCTTGCCTATTAGCGTATTATTAAAAAATGAAATTAAATCGTAAGGATTAATTGGAAATAATTCTAACAGCTTTTTATTGTATCGTTTTAACAGATGCATGCTCTCTGCTAAGGCAACTTTATCTAAATTTAATATGGCAATGCTGCTGCTAATTACATGCAAAATCATCTGTATGTTTTCATCAAAAACCCGCTCAGATAAATTTTTAATCAGCGTTTTGTAATTCTGGCTAATAACCTGTCCAGATACTAATAAATCTACAAAATGAATATCTATGCTTTGGGTATTAAATTTTGAGTCGTTTTTCTCAAGTTCGAAAAGGGCTACATCACATATAAAATCATAAGCTTTATTTTTCTCCTCATTTGTAAATGGAAGTTTGAAAATGTTTTTAAGCGCTGATATTTCATCTCTGTTAATGCAAAATTTAATGCTCCAGTTTATCAGGTGTTGTCGTAAAATCTGCTCTTTAGCGTAATTAGATAAGATTTCTTCGAAGAAACTTTTATTGGGCTTAAATTCAAATTTCTCCGTTAGCTGTAGAAAGAGGAAGTAAGTATAAATATCATCACTTAAAAACTTAACTATCTCCGTAGGAATTGCAGTTGATAATCTTTTTTCTTCTATTAAAATACCACCGTAAAGAAGCTCCTGATAGGCTTCAGAATACTTTACCGTGTGTGGAAGTATCTTTTCTTTAGCAACGCGATGGTATATCGCCCCTTTTGATATTTCCCGACTGATTTCTTTAAGAATAAAAATTTTTTCGGTGCTGTTTTTGGATAAAAATACCTTGTTTTCTAAAAAATAGTTAATTAGTTCCAAACAGAGCAGTTGATTGCTAAGCTTCAAAACTTTTGTTTCCTGTTTTAGTGTGTAATATATCTGCAACCAAAATGGTGTTCTAAATTGATTCAACAAACCAGGATGCAAATCACTTTCATACACTGGTTTTCCTTCAATTTTACTAAGTGTAAATAGAATTTCTTCTTGATTTAGCGCAGGGATATTGGTGTTTTTATCTTCATCAAAAAATAAACCTTTGTACCAGGAATTGGTAAGAAATGCCGAGCCTGTAATGGCTGGTTGCAGGTTTACCCAATTATTAACCCTTAAACCAATTACAATTTTAATAAAATTACTATGCTGGATACTGTGTAGAAAATCTACAAATATTTTAAAGTATTTATCGATTGCTAAATATTGATCTATACCATCAACAATAAGTACAATACGCCCTTTGCAGAGTTTAGGGTTTTTTAAAAAGTATGCAATTAATTCACTAACACCGGCAAATTTAAATTCTTTTAAAAACCATTCTTTAAGTGATAAGCCATTCTGAATAATATCGCTGATTGTACCAGAATTAATCAATAAAACTACATCTGATTTGTATGGTGCATTTTCGCTATAAAAAAAATGTTCAACTAAATGAGCAATTAATATCGATTTTCCTTGTCCGGGCTGAGCACTTATGGTTGTAAACTGATAATCGTTTTTTAAGAAATAGTCAAAATCACTGTATAAGAAATTCCGCTTTGAGGTAGCTGTAAAAGGTACACCTGATGAATTTTTCTTGGCTATTAAAGATACATCCGTAATGGCTTGAGTTCTGATATTTAAACTTTGCCATACATCATCAACATCAGAAACTTCATGCTCTTTCTCTTTACAGAAAGATTCCCAATCAGAATAACCAATATATTGAGATAAGCTATTTAATGTAAAAAGCGAAAATTTATGTAGAGTTTGTGCAAAACCAAAAAAGCGCTTTACCGTGGTTTCGCTGACGTAGTTTTTAGTTTCCTTAAAAATTAGCTCTGAAATTGTCTTACAATGGGCTGGATCGATATTCCTTAAACCAGATTTTATAAGAACGAATTTCCTTAGCTGAGAGAGCAATTCAGTTGTATTCATTAATCAGAGGATGATGATACTAATGTCATAAAAAATATGCAATAGCCGAAATAGTTTTAAGTAACATTTCCCCTATGAATAAAATGAACAGCGCAAATCCTCAGATTAATGAACAATAATGGATAAATCTTAATGATTCTCTCTAGCGTAGATTTACAAATAAGATAAGAAAACACTCCTAAGAGGGATGTAATCCAATTTCTTGAAAAAACAAATTATCCCTAATTGCGCTTGTATGATGAAAAACTTTACTACTTTTTCCCGGTTCGGGAAACCTATTGCAATTCAAATTTTTCTGATAGCTGTTTTAATAACGATTTTAAACCTTAGATCGTATGCACAAACAAAAATTTATGCAAATACAGTAAGCTCGGTTTCCCCTAACGGACAATCGAGTTTAACAGGATGTGGAACTTTAGGTTTATTCGGTTGCTATTTAACACCAACGGTTGATAATGCTACCGATGCAATTACAGCTGATGAATTAACATTTGCAACCGTAAAATCTTCTGGTGGTTTAGCTGTAGGTATAGGTGCATATACTGGAGAGATCGAATTAAAATTTCAGAATACTATTCCAGCTGGTACAACATCGTACATTAGAATTGATGCCGACCCAACACTTTTGAATCAACTTTTAGGCGGAAATTTAGGTGGTTTATTGAGTGGTGTTGCATTAGGTAATCATTCGATTGATGTAGGTGCGAGAAATTCAAACGGAGTTACCGTCTTGTCAGGAACAAGTGTAAATGGATTTACCAGCTCTAATTTACGTTTGGTTAAGGATGCAAATGGATATTTTTATGTTGCGCTTCGGCCAACTGTAGATTATGACAGGGTTTATGTTAAAGATGCCACAAGCGCACTTTTATTAGGAACCTTAAATAATACAAAGGTTTATTACGCCTTTTATACCTCTGGTACAGATGCCTGCGCACAAGCCTTCGCAACCGGTTTTGAAGGCAATGGTTTAACGGTTGATGCACTTGGTTTAGGAAAAGCAGGTGTTACAAATTCGAGTTTTGCTATAGATGCAGACAAAACAAACTATTCAGAGCTAAGTTTAGGTGCTTTGGGTGTTGCCGGCTCTATAAGTCAGAATTTTTATTTCAATGCCCCATCCAATAATGGAGATGAAATCAATTTAAGAATTGCAGCTTCAGGGAATTTAGTAAATGCAGGCGTTTTAAATAGATTAGCTGTTACCGCCTACAATGGTGAAACGCAGGTTTTTAGTCAGAATGCGGCAACTTTGTTAAGTGTCGAATTGTTAAATTCGCTCGGTAGCGGACAACCCATTACCATTCCGTTTGCACCAGGGGCGACTTTTGATAGGGTACAAGTAACCTTGTCATCTTTATTAAATGTTAATTTAACCCAAACCATATTAATTTATGGCTTAACCCGTTCGGCAGCCAGACCAACATTTGTTTTGCCAAGCTCAAATGCGGTGAATGCCTGTTTTAACACAACCGCTACATTATCGGCCACAACGCCAAATACAAATGATTTACGTTGGTACGATGTTGCGGAGGGCGGAGCTGCACTAGCTACCACTGCTTTCAATGGTACTTTTACAACTCCTCAGCTAACAGCAAATAAGGTTTATTACGTTGCGGCAAGAAGATTGGGATGTACAGAAGAATCAGTTCGGGTTCCAGTTTCAATAACTGTAAATCCAGCTATTGTTTTTAATTCCTCTGTTTTATCAAATGCTACCGTTGGTTTTCAATATAGTAAACAAGTTGATTTAGCAACTGGCGGAACACCAACATTTACATATTCTTTAGCAAGCGGAAGTACATTGCCTGCTGGTTTAACTTTATCTGCAAATGGAACAATTTTAGGTACACCAACTGCCAGTGGAACGGCAAGTTTTTCGATAGTTGCAACAGATAGTAAAGGCTGCACCGTAACTGCAAACTACAATTTAATAGTTACCGGCGCTTTGGCTTTAACGCCAGGAAATCTCCCAGATGGAGTGACGGGTGTTTTGTATCCTCCACAAACTATTCCCACAGCTACAGGTGGAACTGAGCCATATATTTATTCGGCAATTAATCTTCCTCCAGGTTTAACCTTCGACCCCACAACCAGACAAATAGCCGGTACACCAACTGCCGTTGGAACTTATAATATTCCGGTTACGGTAACAGATGTTAATGGAAATGCTGTAACATCTGGCTTTGTTGTAAAAATTATCAATCCATTAGTTTTGCCCGCCGCCACACTTGCAAATGGTGTTACGGGTAGAGCTTACACGCCACAAGTTATTCCATCAGCTACAGGTGGTGTTGGTCCTTATAGTTATAGTGCTACTTCAGTTCCGGCTGGTTTAACATTCAATCCAGTTACAAGAGAAATTTTGGGTACGCCAACTGTAAGCGGAACATTTACTGTTCCAATTACGGTTACCGATGCCGATGGTAGAACGATAACCACAAATTATACCATTACCGTAACCGACCCATTATTATTACCACCATCAACATTGGCGAGCGGTACTGTTGGAGCATCTTATCCGGCTCAACTAATTCCTTCTGCCACAGGGGGCGTTGGCGCTTATACTTATGTTGCCACGGGTTTACCTCCGGGTTTAACATTTAACGCATCAACCAGAGAAATTACCGGAACACCTACTCAAGCGGGTAACTATTCTGTACTGGTAAGTGTAACCGATTCGCAAGGTAATACTGCAAATAATTCTTATCCCTTAAGTGTAATTGGTGTGCTATCGTTGCCAACAGCTTCATTACCAAATGGTACAGTAGGGATTGCTTATCCAACTCAAACATTGCCTGCGGTAAGTGGAGGTACGCCACCTTATAATTATACGGCAACAAACCTGCCTCCGGGGTTAAATTTTAATACCACAACCAGAGAAATTACGGGAACTCCAACAGTTGGCGGTACATTTACTGTAGCATTAACGGCTACAGATGCAACTGGAAATATTGTTAATACAGATTACATTATCATCGTAACTGTAAGTCAGCCAATTGCAGCATCTGTTTCGGTTTGTTCAGGCAGCTCAGCAGCATTAAATGTGAGCAATTTACAAGCTGGTGTAACCTACAACTGGTATGCATCAACAGGAAATACGCCATTAGCAACGAATAGTAATGGTCTGTTTAACACTGGTCCTTTAACAGCGAATACTACTTTCTATGTTGAAGCAGTATCTGGATCGGCAATAAGCGCCAGAACAGCGGTTGATGTAAGCATTAATCCTGCGGCTAACCCGGCGGTTGTTTCCACCAATAATCAGGTAATTAATGCAGGGCAAACAACTACATTAATAGCTACCGCTGATGCCGGAAGCTCTATACATTGGTTTGCCGCCCCAACCGGTGGAACTGAATTAGCTTCTGGCTCAAATTTTACAACACCTGCTCTAAATACAACCACAACTTTTTATGTTGAAACCATAAATGCAAGTGGTTGCACAAGCGCCGTTCGCGTACCGGTAACAGTTACCGTAATTAACGGAGTTGGAAATACGGTATGTAATGCAGCCGGTACACAAAATTCTGGTATCACAGGCATCTGTATTTTATGTGGAATTAATGGTGCAGGCAATTCAACTGATGCTAATCCAAATAATTTTACCAGAATAACATTAGCTGTTGGTGCATTATCTACGGGCTATCAGCAATTAATATTTAATTCGGCTGGTACAGCAACTGATAGTGTTCGTTTAGATTTAGGCTTACCTACCGGATTATTAGATTTATCCCTTTTAGGAAACATTACTGTGAACGTAATGAATGGAAATGCGGTTGTTGCAAGCTATCCGTTAAATTCATCACTGTTAAGATTAACGCTTTTAGGTGGAACTCGTTTTGAGGCAATTTTACCGGCAATTGCAGCATTTGATCGCGTAGAAGTTAGAATCGGAGGTTTAGCTTCTGCCATTTCGAGCCTAGATGTTTATGGCGCAACAATAGTTTATCCATCTCCAACCATTACAAGCGGCTCACAAACCATTTGCGCCAACACTGCTGTAAATTTATCTGCTACAGCAAGTGGAGCGACTACCCTGCGATGGTTTGATGCACCTACCGGAGGAAATTTGTTAGCTACCGGAGAAACTTTTACCACACCAGCACTTACTGCAACAACTATTTATTACCTTGAGGTGAGCAGAGGTACATGTGCAAATCCAACCAGAATCCCTGTCACTGTTACTGTTATTCAGGCAATAGCAACTCCGGTTTTGGCGCCGATTGCAAATGTATGTTCAGGTTCGTCTGCAACTCTTTCGGTAAATATTCCAGATGCAACTCTAACTTACAATTGGTATACCAATAGCACAGGCGGATCACCAGTTTTTACCGGCAATGTTTTTACAACGCCAATATTAACTGCTAATGCCACTTATTACCTGGAAGCAGCTAATGGAAGTTGCATAAGTAATGCAAGGGTTGCGGCTGCGGTAAATGTAAATCCTGCACCGGTACTTCCAGTAGTTACAGCATCTTCTTTGTCTGTACCATCAGGTCAAACAGTTACGCTGTCGGCTTCATCAACAGAAACCAACGTTACATTTAACTGGTATGATAGTGCAAATGCTACAAGTCCGGTGTTTACTGGAGCAACATTTGTAACGCCTCCAATTACCGCAAATACAAGTCATTATGTGGAGAGTGTTTCTCCAAATGGTTGTCCTTCTGCAAGCAGAGTCCAAGTTACCATAACCGTTAGCGGCGTTGGTACTCCGGTTATTGTTCCTTGTGAAGCTGCAACAAGTCAGAGTAACGGAGTATCTGGAATAGCCATTGGAGCCGGGGTTGTTAATCCAAACCTTGCAATAGATACTGATGCACAAACTTCTTCAACACTTGTAATGCCGGTAGGAATTGCAGCTTCGGTTTATCAAAATCTGTCATTTCCGGGTGCTTCTAGAGTTGGTGATACTTTAAAAGTTTTAATATCATCTCCAGGAAAACTATTATCCCTTGGCATACTTAGCAATCTTCAAATCACAACATATTTGAATGGTGTATCAAATGGTGATGTTGTTAATTTAAACAATGCAATACTTAATGTTAGACTTTTAAGCGGAAATTCGCAGGCATTAATTACTTTAATTCCATCAGCAAGCTTTGATGGAGCGGAATTGCGTTTAAATTCAGGAATTGCAGGTGCTCTGTCATCCATAAATTTAAATTACATGCAGCGTGTTTTGAAAGCACCTGAAGTTCTATCTGCAAATGTTATCACATGTGCTGGCACTACTGCAACACTACAGGTTTCCAATCCGGTGGCAGGTTTTACATACAGATGGTTTGATGCAAATCAAAATGCATTGGCAGATGGAACTTCATTTACAACACCAAACTTAACTGCAAATACTCAATATTTTGTTGCCGTAGTATCTTCCAGCGGTTGTGTGAGTGCAAAAACACCGGTAGCGGTAACCATATCTGCTTTGCCGCTAGCTCCAGAGTTATTAGCGTCTGCAGTTAATGCTTGCGCCGCTAATCCTGTTATTTTGCAAGTAAAAAATCCAATAGCCGGGGAAACATACAAATGGTACACTGCAGGTAATATTTCTGCGGGGCCTGATGGAGTAACCTTAACGGTTAATCCATTATCTAATACAACCTACACGGTTGAGGCCGTAAATAGTTGTGGAGTTTCTGCTTCGAGAACTACTGCAACCGTAAACATAGGTGCTGGTCCTGATTTGCCAATTGTTTCTCCAACAACTGTAACCATTACATCTGGTAGTACAGCAATATTAACAGCAACATCATCAATAGGCGGAAATACCATCAGATGGTACAGCGATGCAGCACTTACAAATCTTGTATCATCAGATGCAACTTTTACCACACCAATATTAACCTCGAGTACAATTTATTATGTAAGAAATGAAACAACTTGTGGTAATTCTGCAGCTATAGCCGTAACTGTAAATGTTAACCCTGCGTTACCTGGTTCTGCACCATGTGGAACGGCAAGTGTTAGTTTAGCAACCGGAAATGTAGGCGGAAATATCGGTTCGGGCGTATTTAATGCACCTGCAGCTGTTGATAACGACGTAAGTTCAGCATCAACACTGTTCGTTACAGCGGGCATAGCAAATGCTTACGTATTTCAAAGGGTTGGTTTTGCAGGTGGGTTATCGAATGTTGGAGATACACTCCGCATAAAAATTTCATCTCCAGCAAACTTGTTAAGTGCTTCGGTTTTTCCTAATATCAGTCTAACAACCTACAATGGCTCAACCAGCAATGCTGATGAAATCAGATTAAATAGTCAGCCTGTAAAAATAGAACTAGCATCCAATGGAGGCGATGCAATATTAACTTTCGTACCCACTCAACCATTTGATGGAGCCGAACTTCGCATTTACTCTGGTCTTATTGGTGTACTAAACACTATTAATTTTAATTATGCTCAGCGTTCTATTACCGTACCAGAAGTTAGCTCAGCAACTGCAACGGCTTGTTTGGGTTCGTCAGCGCTTTTAAATGTTAGCAATCCAAAACCAAATACTATTTACACATGGTATCAGGATAATGTACTTAAAGCTACTGGTACCACATTTTTAACCGACCCTACACTACCTATCGGGAATCATAATTTCTTTGTAACAGCTAAAGGCAATAATGGCTGCGAAAGTCCTAAAGTATTAGTAACTGTTACCATTGCTGCTCCACCAGCCGTGCCGGTAATTGCATCAGCAAATCCGGCAAACACTTGCGTAAATAATTCTACTACTATTAATGTGCAGGCTGTGGCTGGTGTTATTTATAATTGGTACGATGCTGCTACAGGAGGCAGTCTGTTGGTTAGCAATAGTAGCAGTTTCACTACATCTGCAAATTTACAGCCGGGCACTTATATGTATTATGTTGAAGCTGCATCTGTTTCTGGCTGTGCAAATGCTACCAGAACGGCTGTTACAGTTACTGTAAACCAAAATGCATTAGCAAGTGATATCATAATTAGTGGAAATACATCACTATGTGATAATGGAATTACAACTTTAACCGCAAGCAGTACAACCGTAACAAATCCGGTGTTTGCCTGGTATAGCGATGCGGCTTTGACTAATCAGGTATCATCAAGCAATACCTTCACTACGCCACAAATTACAGCAGCAACAACTTATTATGTTGTGGTTAGTGGTTCCAATCGTTGTGCAAATACGGTAGGAAATGCAGCAGTGGTAAATGTAAATATCAATCCATCAGCAAATGCTGCAGATATTAATGTATCAGGCAATTCTGCTATTTGTTCTGGCGCAGCAACATCATTATCCGCCAGTTCTACAACGGTAATTAATCCTGTTTTTACCTGGTATAACGATGCCGCTTTAACTAGCGTAGCTTTTGTTGGAGCCACATTTAACACCAGTGCCTTAACAGCAGAAACTACCTATTATGTTACAGTAAAAGGAAGCAATAAATGTGAAAATTTAACCGGAGATGCAAGGGCCATCACCATAAGAGTAAATACAATAGCTTCAGCTTCTGATATCAACATTACAGGTTTTAATACGATTTGCAAAGATGTTGCAGCATCATTGTCAGCATCTTCTACAACAATTTTAAATCCGGTATTTACCTGGTACAATGATGCGGCATTAACCAGCGTAGCTTTTGTGGGAGCTTCCTTCACAACGGCTCCTTTGAGCGCTACCACAACTTTCTATGTAACTGTTAAAGGAAGTAATAGTTGCGAAAATACCCCGGCAAATGCAAAAGCAATAACAGTTACTGTTAAAGATTATGCTACAGCTGCAGATATTACGCTGAATAATGTAAATATCTGTTCGGGTAATTCTACAACTTTAATGGCATCAAGCTTAACGGTTTTGCAGCCTGTGTTTACCTGGTACAGCGATGCATCTTTAACAGTTCCGGTATTTACAGGGCCAACATACAATGTTAATTCGGTTACCAGAACAACAACATTTTATGTTACAGTTAAAGGAAGCAATAAATGCGAAAATAATGCAGCTAATGCTAAGGCTGTTACCATAACTGTAAATCCATTAGCCAACACAACTGATATTGTGGTTGCGGGGAATACTTCGGCGTGTGCGGGCTCTGCAACGGTATTAACCGCAAGCAGCACTACTGTTACTAACCCAATATTTACCTGGTATAGTGATGCTGCTTTAACAAACATTTCATTTATCGGAGCATCATTTACTACACCAGTTTTAAATGCAAATGCTACCTATTACGTAACAGTAAAAGGCGACAATAAATGTGAAAATGCTGCTGGTAATGCAAAAGTTGTAGCGGTAAATGTTAGTGCTGTGCCTACAAGTCCGGTAATATCAAGTTCGGGTACAACCATTTGTGCAGGCGATGCAACAACCTTAATTGTTCAGGGAGCACAAACGGGAATAATCTACGAATGGTATAATAGTGCTACTGGTGGAAATTTAATATTTACAGGAACATCTTTCACAACACCTATCCTTAATGCAAATACAACCTATTATGTACAGGCTGTTGGTGCAGCAGGCTGTGCCAATTCGGCTGGGCGTACAATGGTAAGTGTGAGTGTAAATCAGCGTCCGGCAACTACCACGGTTGCATCATCAGCAGTAAGTGTATGCTCAGGAAGTTCAACCGTGTTGAGTGTTACGAATTCCCAGGCAGGTTATACTTATAATTGGTACACAAACGCTACAGGTGGTAGTATTGTAGGCTCTGGTGCAAATTTTAATACAGGTGCGGTGACCGCAAATACCACATTTTATGTCGAATCTGTTTCAGGTAATTGCGCATCTACCACCAGAACTTTGGTTAATGTAACCGTTATTCCTGTTCCGCTGGCCCCAGCGCAATTGAATGCTGCAAGTAATTTAATTTGCGGTGGAAGCTCAGCAACATTAACCGTTGCAAATCCAGATGCAGCTTTAACTTATAATTGGTACACGGCAAGCGCTGGAGGAACATCAATTGGTCAGGGAAGTACATTTACAACACCAGCTATAACCGGTACAACTATTTTCTACGTAGAAAGTTCTAATGCTTCGGGTTGTACAAGTGTAACCAGAACACCAATTACCATAACAGTTTTACCAATACTTACTGCACCAATTGTTAGGGTAGAAAGTACCACGAGCAACAGTGTAATTTTTGCATGGACTCCTGTATCTGGCGCAACGGGTTATGAAATATCGTTTAATAATGGTTTAACCTGGCTTCGCCCGTCTGAAGGAGCAAATGCTACAAGGCATGTTGTTAGTGGCTTAAAACCAGACCAAGGTGTTACCATAGTGGTGAGAACAACTGGTCAGATTGCTTGTCAAACCAGTACAAACTCTAATCCATTAACGGGCAAAGCTGCGAATCCGCTAGGTAATGAAATTTATATTCCGAATGCCTTTACCCCAAATAACGATGGCAAGAATGATATATTCTTAGTTTACGGAACAACCATAGCATCGGTAAAAATGAGTATTTACACGCAATGGGGTCAGCTTATTTATCAGGTCGATTCTACAACAACAGGCTGGGATGGAACTTTTAGAGGTGTTGCACAGCCAAGTGGGGTTTATGTTTACATGATTGAAGTGATATCTAACGATGGAACTAAAGTGATGAAAAAAGGAACGATAACACTTATCAGATAACAATTTATAGCACAGTTAAAATTTAGATACCATGAAAATATTCTCTCAGATTAAATTATATATTATTGTTTTTACGCTGTGCAGTTTGTCTTTAAAGATGAATGCACAGGTAGATCCTCATTTCTCACAATACTATGCTTATCCGCTTTGGCTAAATCCAGCTTTAACAGGTGTTATTGATGGCGATTACCGTGCGTCTGTTAATTTTAAGCAGCAATGGGGTGCGCTATCAAACTCTTTTTTAACAGGGGGCGCTTCATTTGATGTTGCGCCAACTAAAAACTTCGCCTTTGGCGCAACAATTATTAACCAAAGAGCTGGCGAATTAGACTTCAATTATTTAAGCGCATTAGTATCGGGTTCCTATCGTTTACGTTTCGGTTTAGAGGGTTTGCAAATGATAAGTTTTGGTTTGCAGGCTGGTTTTGTAAACCGAAGTTTTGATTTTTCTCAAGCCCGTTTTGGTAACCAGTTCAATCCAATTGGCGGTTATGATGGTGGAATGATGAGCGGAGAAACATTTGCTTCAACTTCATCATTCGTACCAGATATAAATGCGGGTATTATGTATTTTGATGGAAATCCAAACCAAAATGTAAACGTCTTCGCCGGTGCCAGTGCGGCTCATTTAAATCGCCCGGTTGAGCGTTTCTCGGGCAATAGTATGCGCACACCAATTCGTTTTACTGCACATGGTGGCGCAAGGATAAGAGCAACCGAAATTTTTGATGTGGTGCCGAATGCTTTATTCATGTATCAGGGTAATACCTGCGAGATTTCTTTAGGTGGTTATGGCCAGCTTATGTTAAATCAAGAAGCCAACATTCTTTTTGGTGGAAACTACCGTATTAAGGATGCCGCAATCGCTTTTGTTGGCTTACAATTTAAAAATATGGTTTTTGGATTGAGTTACGATGTTAATACTTCCAATTTTCAACGGGCTTCGAATAGTAATGGTGGTTTAGAATTATCCATTTCATTAATTGGCAGAAACGGAATTATTGGTCCAAACTTTTTTTGTCCTCGTTTATAAGTAAATATGAAAAAATTAATCATCCCAATAATTATTTTCCTGAATTACATAACGGCAAATGCACAATATGTAGTTAATTATAAAAAGGTTGCAGATGCATATTTCCAAAACAAGGATTATTACGCAGCATCAACATTTTATAAAAAGGCTTTGAAAATTACTTCAGATAGCTCGCAAATTGTGATGCCCTACACCAGTGAAAGCAAGCAAAATATAAAGGAAAACCTGATTGAAGATTATGAAGGTTCTTTATTTAACTTGGCAGAATCTAGCAGGCTATACAGAAATTTTTTAGAAGCAGAAAAATACTATGCTGTTGCAAGCACATTTGGAAAGCCTAAATATAAAAACGCATTATTTTACTATGCAGAATGCTTGCGGACAAATAAAAAATTTCCTGAAGCAATATCGGCATTCGAGCAGTTTATTGCAAAAAACAAA
This sequence comes from Pedobacter sp. Leaf132, assembly GCF_920984695.1. Taxonomy (NCBI): domain Bacteria; kingdom Pseudomonadati; phylum Bacteroidota; class Sphingobacteriia; order Sphingobacteriales; family Sphingobacteriaceae; genus Pedobacter; species Pedobacter sp. Leaf132. The sequence continues at coordinate 71,012 of NZ_CAKLBO010000007.1, forward strand.
GGCGATGATTTGGTTAAAACTGCAAATTTAGAGATACTTTCGTGCAGGTTTGCTATCAAAGAAATGCGTTATCCTCGCATGATGCAAATTAATAAAGTGCCCGAGAAAGTTAATGGTTTGGGCTCTAACTATGCTGCGGTTAAAACTGCTGATAACTTTTACTACACCTCATCAAGGCCTATTGCAGTTGCAGGCAAGCCAGAAGTTATTAAAGCGGTTAAAGGTGAAACCGTAGTGACTACTAAAGCAAACCCTTTTATCAATAATATTTATGTTGTTAAAGATAATTTAAGTGCGAGTGAAATTGCTGTGAAGATGCTCGATTTAAATTTGCCGAAAGATATGGAAACAGCTGCAATAAGTTTTAATCCCGAAGGAAACGTAGCCTATTTTACTGCCTGGAAAGAGAAAGAGAAATATGCCATATACCAATCTAAAAAAGTTGATAACAAATGGCTCGCTCCAACATCATTAGGTTTACAAATAAATGATAAGGATTTCAATTCTGCTCAACCATTTGTTACTTCTGATGGTAAATTTCTTGTGTTTTCTTCGGACAGGAGTGGAGGCTTTGGAAAATACGATTTGTGGTATGCATCTATCAGAACTGATGGTTCCGTTGGGCAGCCGGTTAATTTAGGACCGCAAATTAATACTGAAGATGATGAAAAAGCACCATACTATAACCTATTAACGAAGAAACTTTTCTTTAGTAGCGATGGAAGAATAGGCTTTGGCGGATTTGATTTTTTTGAATCTGAAGGTGATTTTATAAACTGGACTAAGCCGGTAAATTTAGGTTATCCATTTAACTCCTCTAAAGATGATTTATATTTCACACCAATAAATGCTGATGCAAGCAGAGGCTACATCAGTTCGGATAGGGAATCGGCTTGTTGCTTAGAAATTTTTGAAGTAAAACGTGAGTTTATTAGTATTGAAGGCATCATCAGCGATTGTAAAACGAAAAAGCCACTTGATGGTGTTTCTGTAAAAATGATGGATTTGGATGGAGAGAAGGCAATTATTACAGATAAATCTGGTAAGTATGAATTTAAGATAGATAGCCGCCGGCCAATAAAATTAAACCTTTCAAAGGATAATTATTTTTCACTAAGCAAAAGCTATAGTTATGAGGAAGTAGCCAAAGCTGATACATTAATGCAAATGGATTATTGTGTTAATTCTTTTAAAATCAATGTTCCGATAGTTCTCGAAAATATATATTATGAGTTTAATAGTGCAGAACTAACACCATCATCTCAAAAAACACTCGATGCTTTAGTAGCTATTATGGAAGATAATCCGGAAATGGAAATTGAATTAGGTGCACATACCGATGATGTTGGCACTGATGCATATAATCAGGATTTATCTGAGCGTAGAGCTAAGTCATGCCTTAATTATCTGGTTAGCAAAAACATCGCAGAAAACAGATTGAGTTATAAAGGTTATGGAGAAAGTGTTCCTATTGCCCCAAATAAATTTAGAAATGGTAAGGATAATCCCGACGGAAGAGCAAAAAATAGGCGAACAGAATTTAAAGTGTTAAAAAAATAATGTTTAGTATAGGTTGGTTTGGTTTAAGCAGGATTTTAATCCTGCTTTTTTTATTCAAAAAAGTTGTGAATTGTATTTTAAATCATACGAATTAATTATACAATATTTTATATTATTGCCAACTTAATATTCATAAAAATACACACTAAAGTCCCGATGCTTAGAGAAGGTAAAATCACATCAATTAATAACGATGGTTCTGGTATAATTACAGACGAAAATGACCAGGAAATTCCTTTTAAGCTAGGCGATAATTTCTTCTATAATATAAAAGGCGCTAAAGTAAAATTCGATATTGAATTAACTGATGCGGGACTTGTGGCCATAGATGTTCATTTGGCCATCGACGAATAAACTAAACGTTTTCTTTTTGGAATAATGCGGGGATGGTTTTAAAAATGAGTTTAATATCATTTTTAAAACTCTGTTGCTGGGCATAAGTATTATCAAGCATTAAACGTTCATCTTCACTCATTTCACCTTTACCACGCTTTTCTACTTGCCATAAACCGGTAATTCCGGCCGGAGCTGCAAAACGAAGCACATACTTGTCTGTAGTTAACTTTTCTGCCTCGTAAAGTGGCAAAGGTCTGTTTCCAACAATACTCATATCACCAATTATCACATTCCAAAGCTGCGGGAGTTCATCAATACTTGTATTTCTGATAAAATTTCCAACTTTAGTTATCCTTGGGTCGTTTTTGATTTTGAAAAAGGCAGAACCAGAATTGGCCTGTTTTGAATATTTAAAATCCTTTTCACACCATTGCATATTGTCTGCGTACAAAGGATATTGACATTTACCTTCAGCCGCACATTGATTACACAAACTCTCCTTAATGGAAGCATTTTCATCAACTTTTGATGCAGAATCTATATTATATTGATTTAAATGCTTTAAATCTTTAATTCGCTGGTCTGCGTTTACAAACATCGACCGGAATTTGTAAAACTTAAAAACCCTAAAACCTGTACCAGCTCTAAGCGAATAATAAAATACCGGGCCTTTTGATTCTAACTTTATTAATATATAAATAATTAAAAACAGGGGCGATAGGAAGAATAGGGCCATGCTTGCAAAAAACACATCAAATACGCGTTTTGCAAAGCCAATATTTTTTATCGGTGGAACATCAGATTTAATACTGTCCTTTAATTCGTTCCAGTTATCGATAAGAAAATTAATACGTTTTTCTATTCTGTTAACTTTTAAGGGAATTCTAAATACATCAGAAATACCGGCGGTTAGTGCTAATTTTCGAAGATTTGGATTGAAGTAATTAACTACAAGAAAAAATGGTACAACAGGTAAATCTTTTTTCTTTAGGGTTTCTACAAGTGCTAATCCGGCTGGTGCCATAATCTCACTGTAAGAAATAATTGCAGTTATATTTAAATTTTGGTCGTGCCAGGCTGTTGCCATTTTCATTCCGTTATCGAAATGAATAGTTTCTTTTTCACCAAAATTACAATTTGCAAAAAGGTCTTCGAAATTATTTTCGAAACCAATTAAAGCAATTATGGGTTTTCCTGGTTGAGCGTAAATTCCTTCAGACATATTTTTATGCACTCAGCTTACCCATTCTTCTTAAAACAACCCTAATTCTCGCTTCTAATTCTGCCGGATTAAATGGTTTAACAACAAAATCATCTGCGCCGGCATCAAGGCATTTAATTCTTTTATCAGAACTTTCTTCGCCAGATAAAATTAAAATGGGTACAGAATTAAAGAAATCACTAACTTTTACTTGTTCTATTAGTTCTAAACCATTAAGTTTTGGGGTATTCAAATCAGCTATTATTAAATCAGGAATGTTTCCATTTTGCATGTATGCTAAAGCGTCCATACCATTGGATCTGGTTTCGATTTCGTAAGTGGAATTCAAAATCTCCTCCAATATTGCCTGCATAAAAACGTCATCTTCAACAATTAGTATTTTTATTGTCCGAGAACCTGATAAAATCATTTTTGGTTTGTATAGTTTAAAACTTCAGTGTTTATAACGTAAAAACTGTGAATTAGGTTTTTATTATTTATGATTAATTTTTAAAGCTAATTTTTATAAAACCGTAAAATATTGATTTACAAAGGCTTTGTGAAATGGATTGTAGCTTTAACCTAGATTGAATAGTTGTATTTTTTATTTGTTTTAGTTAATCTTCTTTATGGTGATAATATCAACACATGCAACAATACTCAAATCACTACGTACCACCGAAATAAGGATAGATAAACTATTTTATAAGGGACTATAGTTTTTAGGAATATACGGGATGATATTTCTATGCAATATTAACTAAATCATAAGTAATTACCAATTCATTTAAGATGTAATATTTTCCTTTTTTTTTTTTTTTGACGAAAATCCAATTACAGAATCTCTAAAGCGCATTTTAAAGCAATTATTTTTAAATTTTTAGATGAAAGCCCAAAAATGAATCTTGGCGCACTAATTGCATTGTAAAAATTATGGATTGCGTAATTTTTTAATTTTTAAAGCCATATATTTAATCTTTTGTTAAGGAAAGTTAAATCATCTTATCAAATTAATTAATATCACGCCCTTTTTTATAACGCTCAAACAAATATTGTTGACAAGCATGACTTCATCTCTTTTTTCATTTAACAAAGCTCAACTCAACAGGTTATTTCCTTATCATATCGTTATCAATAATGCTTTAATTATAGAGGAATGTGGTGTAGAACTAGCTGCTATAAATCAAAATCTTATAGGTCAGTCATTCGTACAAAATTTTATTATTAATGATAAAAACCTTCAGGGTTTCAGTTTTGAGAATTTAAAATCGTTTACAAATCAGTTGTTGAATGTAAAATCTATTTTTAATTTAAATAAAACGATCAATGGTTATTTAGAACTTGGAGAAAATAATTCTTTATTATTTACCGGAAATTCTATAAATGATTCTATACCAACTGATAGTGAGGTTAAATTTACAACCAAAAATCAAAGAGAACAACTTTTAATCTTATCTCAAATTGCCGAAGTAAATACTAACACCGTAATTATAACCGATGGAAATGATTTGATTACTTGGGTTAATCAAAGTTTTACCAATATGACGGGATATTCTTTCGATGAAGCCATTGGCAGAAAGCCTGAATATCTTTTGCATGGACCAGCAACCAGTCAGGCTACCTTAAATTATTTAAATGGACAGGTATCAAAAGGAGCATCATTTAATGCAGATATTTACAATTATTCAAAATTCGGGAAACCTTATTGGGCTAGGATTAAAGGACAACCTATTCATGATCAGCAAGGCAAAGTTACAGGCTTTTTTGCATTGATTGAAGATATAACAGTTGAGAAGGATGCACAAGAAAACTTAAAAGAATCAGAAAACAGGTTTAGATTAGCTTTAGAAAAAATTGGAAATGTTTGGGAACATGATTTTATTACCGGTAAAACATTTTTCTCCAAAACCAATAACGATTTTTGGGGCTACACAAATAATGAACTCGAAGAAAGCGAATCGAACTGGTGGGATAGAGTGCATAAAGATGATTTTCATCTTTTAGTCGAAAATTTTAAAAAGTATCGTCGTGGTAGGATTGATGCCCATAATGAAGAATATCGAATTTTGCATAAAAACGGCGAAATTAAATGGGTTTTGGACCGTGGTGTTGTTATCGAAAAAGATGAAAATGGAAGGCCACTTCGTGTAGTTGGTACGCATACAGATATAACCCCCATTAAAAGAACCGAACAAGAACTTGAACAAAGGGTTAAGCAATTTAAATCGCTTTCTGAAAACATTCCGGGTGTAATTTATGAGTACGAATACCGTGAAGATGGAACAGATGGCTTACGATACATTAGCCCGGCAATTGAGCGTGTGTTTGGCATAACTGCAGATGATTTTTGGAACCACAAGTATATAACTCCAAAGGATCAGGATAGAATTAATACGAAACAGCAACATAGCAGAAATACGCTAGAGCCTTTTTATGATGAAACAGAGATAACCATTCCCGGGTCTAATCCTCGCTGGTATGCTGTTCACTCATCTTATTCATACACCGACCCCGATAATGGCGCCAAGGTATTTACAGGATTTATGTCTGATATTACCGAACGTAAAGGCGTTGAGGAATCGTTAAGAATAAACGAGGAGAAATATAGAAGCATTTTGGCTAATATGAAGCTTGGCTTGCTAGAAATTGATAATGATGGCCACATAACTTATGCTAACAATAGTTTTTGCTATATGAGTGGCTACGCAATGCCAGAACTAATTGGTAAAAGTGCTGAAGATTTGTTTCTTCCGGAAGGAAAATCTGAAAGCGAAAAAGATAAATGGAGAAGCATTGAAAAAGGCCTTGCAGATGCTTATGAAATCGAAACCGTAGATAAACAAGGCAATAAAAAATGGTGGTTAAGTAGCGGTGCACCAAGGTACAATGATAAAGCTGAGCTTGCTGGTTCAATCGGTATTCACTTAGATATCACGGATAAAAAGAACCAGGAGTTAGAGTTAGTTGATGCGAGGGTAGAAGCAGAGCAATCTGCCCAGTCTAAAGAAACTTTCCTGGCGAATATGAGCCACGAAATTAGAACGCCAATGAATGCCATTATGAGTATGGCAAATCAGCTAGCTAAAACAAATCTCGAGCCTCAACAAGAATTTTATCTAGAAACGATTCACACGGCATCGAAAAATTTATTAGTCATTATTAATGATGTATTAGATCTTTCTAAAATTGATGCAGGAAAACTCAGCCTCGAAAATATTGGTTTTAACCTGATTGATGTATTGCATAACGCTATGCAGGTTATAACGCATAAGGGCGAAGAGAAGGGCTTAGATTTAAATAATTATCATTTTGATGGTAGCATAGCTAAAGTTTTAATCGGCGATCCTTACCGCTTAAATCAGGTATTATTAAATTTAATGACAAATGCTGTGAAATTTACAGAAAAAGGCTCAGTAGATTTGATATGTAGAGTTATTGCCGATAAACCGAACTCGCAGGTAATCCATGTTTCTGTTGTAGATACAGGTATAGGCATGGAGGCATCATTTGTTAAACACTTATTCGAGAAATTTAGTCAGGAATATGAGTCTGTTAGCCGTAAATATGGTGGTACAGGTTTAGGCATGAGCATTTGCAAAGAATTAATTGAGCAAATGGGAGGCGAAATTTTTGTAGATAGTGTTAAAGGTGTAGGTACAACAATCTCATTTGTAATCGAATTTCCAAAAGGTAAATCTGATGATGTACCAGAAAAAGCCGAAACAACCTTTAGCGAAGACTTTTTATTAGGCAGAAAAGTTTTGGTTACTGATGATAATGATTTAAATAGACTGGTTGCTTCGATTTTGCTTTTAGATTATGGAGCTACGGTTATGGTTGCCGAGAATGGAGAGATTGCCTTAGATATGATCGAGAAAGAAACTTTCGATGTGATATTGATGGATATCCAGATGCCTGTAATGAATGGTTACGAAACTACTCGAAAAATCCGTAAATTGGGTAACAACATTCCAATTATTGCTTTAACTGCATCGGCAATTAAAGGCGAGAAAGAAAAATGTTTATCTATGGGAATGAACGATTACATCACTAAGCCAATAAATGAGGAAGATTTTTTAAAAACGATTGATAAATGGATTAAACAAGATGATGGTAATGTGTCAAATATGGAAATAATGGAAGAGGAACCTGAAACTGCTTTATATGATTTGTCTACTTTAAGGCAAATAAGTAAAGGCCGTGAGGCTTTTGTTAAAAAGATGGTTGATATGTTCTGCGAACAAACACCATTATCAGTAAAGGAAATGATTGATGCTTACCATGATAATGATTTTCATCAAATGGGTGCTATTGCCCACAAAATAAAACCAAGTATTGATAATTTGAATATCAGCTCGCTGCAAAAAGTAATAAGGGACATAGAAACTATTGGAAAAGAAGGTTTAGATGGCTCTTCATTGCCCGAAGCATTGAAAAAAACAGAACTAACGATAGATAAAGTTACTGCTAAGTTAAAAGAAGAATTTCCGGATGAGGAAGAGCACTAAAAAAAAGGGGATAAACGTTAAACTTATCCCCTTTTTGTGTGTTTGATAGAATTAGTCAGATAATTTCCCAACTGCTTTTAAATATGATTTTACGTTAGCGTAAACAGTACTTCTGCATGCTCTAATCGCCGATTTTAAGGTTTCAATACTCACGCCTAATCTGTCTGCCCAATAATTTTGATCTTTTTCCTCTGCGATAGCGATGTAGATATCGTTCGGATTTAATGCAAATTTTTGATTTATCATATACTTGGTTATGTCTCATTATGGAAACAACATTTAATATGATAAGTTTCAAAAACTTTATTTTCCTGATAAGATCTGGTCGATAATATTTAATTCATCCGCACTAAACTTTGTGTTTTCTAAAGCTTTTAAAGAATCTGTTATCTGTTCTGTTTTACTGGCGCCAATTAAAACTGAAGTTACCCGATTATCTTTTAATAACCATGCAATGGCCATGTGTGCCAGCTTTTGTCCGCGTGCTTTGGCAACATCATTTAGTTTAGCAATTTTGCTTAAAATTTCAGGAGTTAAGTTATTTTCATTCAGGAAAACGCCACTTGTTGCAACTCTAGAATCTGATGGAATGCCATGTAGGTATTTATCTGTTAATAAACCTTGCGCCAAAGGCGAAAACGGAATACAGCCAACGCCATTTTCCTCTAAAACATCTAATAAACCATTTTCTACCCAACGTTCAAACATCGAATATTTTGGTTGATGAATGACACAAGGCGTACCCATATGTTTCAAAATTTTAAAGGCTCTTGAAGCTTCATCTGCCTGATAATTTGAAATGCCAACATATAGTGCCTTACCTTGCTGCACAATTAAATTTAGGGCTGCCATCGTTTCTTCTAATGGCGTTTCAGGATCTGGTCTGTGGTGATAAAATATATCAACATAATCCAGTTTCATCCTTTTTAAGCTTTGATCAAGGCTTGAAACCAAATATTTCTTTGAACCCCAATCTCCGTATGGGCCATCCCACATAGTGTAGCCTGCTTTTGATGATATTATCATTTCATCGCGGTAGCTTTTAAAATTATCATGTAAAATTTTACCGAAATTTTCTTCTGCAGAGCCTGGCGGCGGACCATAATTATTTGCTAAATCGAAATGTGTTATCCCTTTACTAAAGGCCGTTGCTATTAATTTTTTACTGTTTTCAAGTAAATTAACATGCCCAAAGTTATGCCATAATCCTAATGATAATTCTGGAAGTTTTAAACCACTTTTTCCGCTTCTGCGAAAAGACATATTATCGTAACGATTTGTTAAATCTATGTTGCTCATTTTATAATTATTGATGGAATAGGAATATAATTTTCTTGATCGCTAAATTAAGATTAATAGCTTATTTCAAATGCTCTTTAATAAAGATTTGCGGATTATAAAAACGCAGGTTAAGCTGTTCTTTATTCATTGTTAACCAACTAGCGCAACCATAATCATCAAACTTTTTCCGTATCTCCAGATGAAGATGATGGTAATCGCCACCATATTTTTTGCTTTCTTCTTTAGTAAAAAGCCTGGCAAGTTTTGTGTTAATATTAACCTGTTGACCAAGGTTTACATATACTTCTTTTAGGTGTTTATAGCTTGTAAACAAGGTTTGTCCGTTTTTTAATTGGTGTTTAACAACAACTGTTTTTTGATTTTCGCCTAAATGAATGGAGCAAACAACGCCATTTGCCATTGCAAAAACGTTTATTAATTTTCCTTTTGGCTTAGAAGGGTTAATATCAATGGCAGTGTGAATATGTCCTTTAAAAAAACTATCTCTATGATCGCCAAAGATGCTTATAATTTTAATCGAACCTATGCTTTTTCTATTATTGCTTTCAAATGGTAAAACCCAGTTATCTGCAACATTATTTGGCGCAACATCTGTATAATAAGGCTTCCATCTACCTTTATCTGTTTCGATAGAAGGTTTCTGAAAAAAGAAAGAACTTAAAAGCAATACGAGTAAAACCTTCATAAAATTTGTTTTATGTAAGATAGAATTTCTGACCGATAATTTTAGGATGCTTTTCTTTTGAGCTCGATAACCGTAATTTCTGGCCAGATGCCAATCCTGCCAGAAAAACCAATAAAGCCAAAGCCTCGGTTAATGTTTAAAAATCGTCCGTTTTCTGATTTTAAACCTGCCCAATGTTTATATCTGTATTTTACCGGGCTCCATTTAATGCCTAAAGCTTCAATTCCGAATTGCATGCCATGCGTATGCCCAGCAAGCGTTAATTGAATTTTCGATGGATTATTTTTTACCTGAGCTTCCCAATGCGTTGGATCGTGAGATAGCAGAATCTTAAAATCTTTTTCATTTGTGTTTTGAAGCGATTTTTTTAAATCACCACGTTCTCCAAAACCAATACCCCAGTTTTCTACACCTGAAAGAATAATTTTTTCGCCGTTTTTGTGAAGTTCAATGTGTTCATCTAATAAAAGTTTAAAACCTAATTCTGCATGATAATTTTTTAATTGTTGCAAATTTTTAATTTTATCACTTTCAGATGGCCATTTAATATAGTCGCCATAATCGTGGTTGCCTAGAACAGAGTATTGTCCATAAGGGGCTTTTATTTGAGAAAAATGGTTAAGGTATGGTTTAATTTCTGATGCCGCGTTATTCACCAAATCTCCTGTAAACACAAATAAATCACTTTTTTGCTTATTGATTAAATCTATCCCTTTTTGCACCTGATCTGGTTTGGTAAAACTTCCTGCATGTACGTCAGATATCTGCGTAAGCGTAAAACCATCAAATGCCTGGGGCAAATCATCAAAATATAATGTATGTTTAATTACTCTGTAAGCATATTTACCTCTTGTAATTCCATAAATAAACATTACTATCGTTAATGCGAACATAATCAGCGCAAAACTAATCCAGTTTGGGCTTCTATTAATCCAATGGAAACCCTCGGGCTCAAAATTGCTGGCCATTCCAATAAAAAATCTATAAATATCGCCCACCAAAAGAAAAACTGCGAAGATTAATTCAGCAACAAAAAGAATTAAAAAGGAATGGGAAGCTATCGTAAAAAACTTATCCACGCCTTTACTTCGCATTCTTCTTATTGCCACAATGATAGATATGCTTAAAGCCAAAATGATAAACCAAAATATTGGGATTAATATTTTAGCACTCACTACAACAGCCAGACCACTTAAAATGTAGCCGTTTAATAAGAGAAACAGGATGGAGAAAATTATGAAGGGAAGAAGATTTATTTTTCTTTTCATCTTTAAATTTATATTACCAGGTAAAGTAAATCTAAAGATTACAAAAAGGTAAATAAATTACAGCGTTCTGCTTTTTTTGACTAAAATTTGATTAAAGAGATTTAGCTTTTGGTCCACTTAAACATCATGCCCTTTAAATCATCAAAAGTAAATGGTTTGGCAATAAAATCTTTCATGCCAGCGTTTAAACATTCGCGTTTATCTTCTTCCATGGCGTTTGCACTACAGCCAATTATGATTGGTGCAGCTTCGTTTTTATGTTGATATGTTTCTAATATTTTTCGTGTTGCAGAAATTCCATCCATCTCTGGCATTTGCATATCCATCAAAATTATATTAAAATATTCATCTTCAATTTTTTTAACCGCCTCTAAACCATTATTGGCTACCGAATATTTATAGCCCGATTTTTGAAGCATTTTGGAAGTTATAATCTGATTAAAAACATTGTCTTCAGCAATTAAAATGTTCATTCCCGCTACAGGAAAGTTAGTTTTTGCATCATGTTTTAAATTTTTAACTATCTCCGGATTAAATAAATGCGCTTCATAAGGGATTTTGAAAGTGAAAACAGAACCTTCACCTTTTTTACTTGAGGCATAAATATGACCGCCCATCATTTCTGCAATCTTGGGTAAATTACTGTCGATATTGAATTTGTATTTTAGATTTTTATTCTTGATAATTAAAGGATGAACGATGTTTTCAATATCTGCAATTGATTTCCGGATTTCGAAAGGACTTTTGTGTACATCCATTTTGTTTGCCTCGATGCGGGAGATGTCCAGAAGATCGTTTACAATATCAACCATTATACTATTACTAGCCTGTAGTGTATTTAACAGTTGTAATTGTTCCTCATCAAGTTTTGTAAGTTTTAGTAACTCCGCTGCGCCAATAATTCCATTTAATGGAGTTCTGATTTCGTGGCTCATGTTGGTTAAAAACTTCGATTTTGCCTTCGTTGCCGCTTCAGCTTCCTCTTTTGTTATAATTAATTCTTGTTGTGATGTTTCTAAACGTTGCTTACTTTTAAGTAGTAAAAATCGTTCGTATTCTGTTACTTTTCGGTAAACTACCAGCATAAATATCATCATGAACGACATGTTGAGGAATGCGAAAAGTATGTCAAGCTTTCGGGCTTGTTCGTTCGGGTACTGAATTACAAAGTTTGGGTAAAAAATTTCTATAACTACACAGCTAATTGCAATGCTAAAAAAGGTTATAATAAATTTTAATCTGTATTTTTTTGATAATGATAGCATCGCAATGCTCAAATAAAATATCAAAAAAATTGGTGTTGAACCTGTTGAGCCGCCGTTTAAGAACCATGCCGGCAACATTGTTATGCAATTGAAAATAAAATACCAGAACCGACCAGATTCTTTTACCTTATCAGCTATTGCGAAATAGTAAAAAGTTAAATGTACAGCAACGTTAAAAAGTATAGAAAGGTTAATTACCGAATCTAATTGCAATATTACATTCATCACAATTGAAAACAATGAAACAATTGTAACACAAAGGCATAACACAGCAAAAAGCTTAGATTCAATACTAAGTTTTCTATTACGGATGTTTAGTATTTTAATCTTTTTAAACACGTTGTAAAGTTTAACCTACAAAGCTACTATTAATTGATCATATAAAATCAAACACCTAATTTAGACCGGTTTAAGGTGATTTATTACATTTTAAAATTATACTTAATTTACTAGCTTTGTACGAATATGCTATCAAAAAAGACTAAATATGCCATCAAAGCACTGGTTGCTCTTGGTAAAAATGTAGAAAAACCACCAATGCAAATTTCAAAAATTGCCGAGGAGGAGCATATCCCTAAAAAATTCTTAGAACAAATTCTGCTTGATTTACGCAATGCAGGCTTTTTGTACAGTAAAAAAGGTGCCGGTGGTGGTTACAGTTTAAATAAAAAACCAGAAGATATTCTGCTTGTGCAGGTTATGCGTGTTACTGATGGGCCTATTGCAATGGTTCCATGTGCCAGCTTAAATTTTTATCACAAGTGTGATGAATGCGTTGATGAAAAAACCTGCGGCATTAGAAGTGCTTTTATTGATGTAAGAGATGCTACTTTAAAGGTTTTAAGCGAAACCAGCATTGCTGATGTTATTGGCAGAGAAGATACTTTGAAACTAAATATAGACAATATTTAAAGATTTACTTGCTTATTTATCAACGAATAAGCAATTTTTTTAACAAAAATTACTACTATTCCTATATACTTTATATATTTGACGGATGAACATGAACTTTATATCTAATCTATTTTATATCCAAATAATGTGCAGCTGTTGTAAAACAATGTAATAGAGGGTATTAAATAGTTTTATGTATAAAATTTTAAATGCTTCTCGGTAAATGAGAAGCATTTTTTGAATCAAGCTAACAACACAATATGCAAAGTTTCAGAACAGAACTCGAAAATAATATTGTCGAACAGGACATTATTGATTTAGAGAATAAGATTAAAGCTTTTCGCGATGGAACCATCCACGATGAGAAATTTAGAAGCTTACGTTTGGCTCGTGGCGTTTACGGACAAAGGCAACCAGGCGTACAAATGATTCGCATAAAATTGCCATTCGGAAAAGCAACTTTTAAACAATTGCTGCGGATTGCTGATATCGCTGATGAGTATGGAAGTGGCAATTTACACCTAACAACCCGCCAGGATATTCAGTTACATTATGTGAGTTTAGATAAAACGCCAGAGCTTTGGGCAAAGTTAGAACAAGACGACATTACCTTGCGTGAGGCTTGCGGAAATACCGTACGTAATGTAACCGCGTCGCCCAATTCGGGTATTGATAAAGATGAGCCTTTTGATGTTTCTCCTTACGCCCAGGCGGTTTTTAAGTATTTTTTGCGTAACCCAATTTGCCAGGAAATGGGCAGAAAGATTAAGATTTCTTTCTCATCCAGCGACAAAGATACAGCGTTCAGTTACATTCATGACTTAGGTTTTATACCAAAAATTAACCCAAATGGCGAACGTGGCTTTAAGGTTTTATTCGCCGGTGGCTTAGGTGCTCAGCCATTTTTAGCTAACGCGATAAACGAGTTTTTGCCCGAAGATCAATTGATTCCTTTTACGGAATCTGTGCTGCGTGTGTTCGACCGTTACGGCGAAAGAACCAATAGAAATAAAGCACGCTTAAAATATTTAGTGCAAAAATTAGGCTTAGAAGAAGTTTTACGTTTGGTTGCCGAAGAGCGAATCGCGAATAAAGTGAAAACTTATATAATTGATAGAAATACTGTTCCCGAGCCAGAATTACCAGCAATACAAAATTTTGGAGATGTTGAAATTTTAAATGAAACACATTATAAGCATTGGTTCGCAACGAATGTTGTAGCACAAAAACAAGAAGGTTTCTATTCGGTTTACGTAAAAGTTCTGGTTGGCGATATTAAAACAGATAAGGCAAGAGCTTTTGTTGATGCGATTAAGCCTTATGTGGCCGATGAAATCAGAGTAACGCAGAACCAGGGTTTACTTTTAAAATTTGTTCGTACGGAAGCCTTGCCATCACTCTATTCGGCTCTAAATAAAATTGGTTTTACAACAGCTGGTTTTGATAGTTTGGCTGATATTACCACTTGCCCGGGTACGGATACCTGTAATTTGGGTATTTCCAATTCAATGACTTTAGCCGAAGTTTTGGAAGATGTAATCTACACCGATTTTCCGGAATTCATTTACGAGAAAAACATCAAAATAAAAATTAGTGGTTGTATGAATTCATGCGGTCAGCATGGCTTGGCAGAGATTGGTTTCCACGGTAGCTCTGTAAAAGCAGAAGGAAAAGTTGTACCCGCTGTGCAAGTAATGCTTGGTGGTGGTACGGTTGGAGATGGTTTAGGCCGGGTTGCAGAACGTGTAATTAAGGTGCCATCCAAAAGAGCAACAAGCGTTTTACATTTCATTTTAAATGATTTTAAAGAAAATAACGAAGAAAACGAAAACTTCCATCAATATTATGATAGGAAAGGTAAAGACCATTTTTATCAGCTATTAAAACCATTGGCTGATTTAACCAACCTTAAGCAAGAGGAATTTGTAGATTGGGGACATGTAGAGCAGTTTGTTACGGCAATTGGTGTTGGCGAATGCGCAGGTGTGGTTATCGATTTGGTAGCTACTTTACTTTTAGAGGCTGATGAAAAGTTTGGCTGGGCAAAGCAAAATTTAGATAAAGGCGCTTACGCTGATGCAATTTATCATACCTATTCAACTTTCGTTAGTGCCGCGAAATCATTGCTTTTGGATAAAGGTGTAAATAGCAGTACGCAGGTTGGAGTAATCAGAGAATTTGATAATCACTATGTGGAAACAGGCGAGTTTAATTTGCCAACCAATTTTTCGGATTTGGTTTTACAGATAAATAAAAATGAGCCATCTGCAGAATTTGCACAAAGCTATTTTAATCAGGCTGATGCATTTTTAAATCAGATAAAAGAAAAAAGAGCGGTAAAGTGATATGATAGCGTGAATGAATTATAGAATGATTGAACTCGCAGAATCGCTAGCAAACATTCATTCCTTCATAATTCATTCTTTCAAAATCCAATAATTAAAAAGATATGTTAAATCAATATAAAGAATCAAAAATTACGCTTTTAGGCGCTGGTCCGGGCGACCCGGATTTACTGACTTTAAAAGGTGTTAAAGCTTTACAAGCTGCTGATGTGGTATTGTATGATGCATTAACAAATGAAGCCTTGTTAGAACACGCTCCGGCTGATGCTATTAAAGTATATGTTGGAAAACGTTCCGGAGAGCATTCGTATCCGCAGGATACGATTAATAAATTGATGATTGACTACGCCTTAAATTACGGGCATGTTGTACGCTTAAAAGGCGGAGACCCCTTTGTTTTTGGTAGAGGATATGAAGAGCTGGATTATGCGGCATCATATAGTATCCCTGTTGATGTAATTCCAGGTATTTCGAGCTCAATCGGCGTTCCGGGTTTACAACAAATTCCGGTAACACACCGTGGTTTAAGCGAAAGCTTTTGGGTTATTACAGGTACAACAACATCTGGCGAAGTTTCCAATGATATTTACCAGGCTGCAGAATCAAATGCTACGGTTTTAATTTTAATGGGTTTAAAAAAGCTCTCTAAAATTGTAGAAATTTTTAAGGCTGCGGGTAAACATAATTTGCCGGCTGCGGTGGTTCAAAATGGTTCATCATCAGATGAAAAATTAGTTGTTGGTATGGTTGAAACTATAGAAACTTTAGTGAAAATTGAACAGATTAAAGCACCGGCATTATTAATTTTTGGAGAAGTGGTTTCTTTACATCCATCGTTTAAAAATTTAGTAAAACAATATGCAAGTATTGCCTAATCAACCTAATAATGAGCAAACTTTTTCTGAAGAAGAGAAAGGTAATCAGCTTTTTCCGGTTTTTATAAAACTGAATAAGCTGCGTACATTATTAATTGGTGCAGGAAATATTGGTTACGAAAAACTAACGGCAATTGTAAATAACAGTCATCAGGCTAAAATAACAATTGTTGCAGAAAATGTTTCGGCAGAAGTTTACTCGCTTGTATCAAAATATCCGCTTATAAAAGTGAAGCAGAAAAGTTTTGATGTTTCTGATTTGCAAGACATTGATATTGTTTTTGCTGCGACCAATAACGATATTTTAAACGAAGAAATTAGAGCGGTAACGCATGAAAAAGGTTTGCTGATTAACGTAGCCGATAAGCCGGATTTATGCGATTTCTATTTAGGCTCAATTGTTCAGAAAGGCGACTTAAAGATTGCTATTTCTACAAATGGTAAATCCCCAACCATCGCAAAGCGATTAAAACAGATTTTGAATGAGGGAATTCCGGCAGAGCTGGATGAAACTTTACAAAACATGAGTGCATTGCGCCAAACTTTAAACGGCGATTTTTCGGCGAAAGTAAAAAAGCTTAACAAGGTTACGCAAAGCTTAATCAATCCTAAAAAAAGTTTTTCAGAACGTAACATTAAGTGGCTAATTTGGGTAGCGGCTGTTTTGTTAATCGGTTCAATTGGTTTAACCTTATGGAATACAGAACCAGAGTTTCAAAGCTTCTTAATCCACATCGATCCATTATTTTACTGGTTTTTAGGTGCCGGATTTTTATTTGCGCTTATAGATGGCGCAATCGGTATGTCGTACGGGGTAACAACAGCTTCATTTTCATTAGCCATGGGTTTGCCACCTGCATCTGCAAGTATGGCCATTCATATTTCTGAAGTTTTAAGTAATGGTATTGCAGGATGGATGCATTACCGAATGGGCAATGTAAACTGGAAATTATTTAAAATATTAATTATTCCGGCAATTGTTGGTGCGGTTCTCGGTGCTTACATTTTATCGTCTTTAGAGCATTACAGCGCTTATGTAAAACCTATAGTTGGCATTTACACTTTGTTTTTAGGCGGTGTTATTTTGATGAAAGCTTTCAACATCAAAAGAAAAAAGGGAAATGAAAAAATCAAGAAAATTGGTTTTTTAGGTTTTGTTGGTGGTTTTATTGATGCCGCTTTCGGTGGCGGATGGGGCTCAATTGTTTTATCTAGTCTAATTGCTGGCGGTCGGCACCCTTTGTTTTCTTTGGGTACGGTTAAAATTAGCAGGTTTTTTATTGCAACATTAAGCTCTTTAACTTTTTTTACAATGTTGGGTGGCAAGTATTGGGAAGCCGTATTAGGATTAATTATTGGTAGTGCGATTGCATCGCCAATTGCGGCCAGGGTTTCAAATAAAATATCAGCAAAAACCATTATGGTTGCCGTAGGTTTCATCGTAATGATTGTAAGCCTACGAAGTGTAATTTTATTTATTTTAAAATTGATTTAGTGATGGGAGTAGAGAGCTTAAAAACAGAACTTCAGGGACTAACAACCGTAAATAAGTTGAAATATCTGGCAGATAAATATGCCGGTAAAATTATATTTTCGACCAGTTTTGGTTGGGAAGACCAGGCGATTACGCATTTGATTTTTGAAAACAACATTCCAATAAAGGTTTTTACCTTAGAAACAGGCAGACTTTTCCCTGAAACCTACTACGTTTGGAACCGCACACTGGAGGTTTACAACAAACCAATTTATGCATACTATCCAAAAAATGAATTGTTGCAAGACATGGTTAATACCAAAGGCCCGAATAGTTTCTACGAATCGGTCGAAAACAGAAAGGAATGTTGCTACATACGCAAAATTGAACCTTTAAAAAGAGCATTGACTGGCAATGAAATTTGGGTTACGGGAATTAGGGCAGAACAAAGTGCAAACCGAGAAGATATGAATGATTTAGAATGGGATGAAGGTAATCAATTGATAAAATTCCATCCGATTTTCGATTGGACTTTAGATGATGTTAAGGCTTACATTAAAGATAATAACATCGTTTACAATACTTTACATGATAAAGGTTTCCCTAGCATTGGCTGTGCCCCATGTACAAGAGCGGTGCAACCTGGCGAAGATTTTAGAGCCGGCAGATGGTGGTGGGAAGACCAAAGTAAAAAAGAATGCGGCTTGCACTCGACAGAGGTTGAGGATGTGAAGGATGACGGCGGAGGGTAATCGAGACCAAATCGAAGAGTTTAGTCCAATCGTCATTGCGAGGAACGAAGCAATCTTAAAGCGATAGGCTTGATAATTAAATGGTTCTTGAGGACACGAACCATGGCTGAAAACCAAAGCGAAAACCTCACCCTTTGAAAGGAGCTGCTTATAAGCACTTCAGCACATCCCTCTCCTTGAGGAAAGGGAGTTAACAGATAAAGGTTTTAAACCGTGATAGTAAGAACGCAAAAACTTTGTTCCCTCTCTTCAAGGAGAGGGAAAGCACAAAACAAGCCAAAGCCCGAACATTGATAGGTTGAGGCTTAGAAATAGAAATGTATGGAATGATGCTACTCAACTTTACAACATTCCAACTTTAAAACATTACAACATTTACAAATGAGCGAATACAATTTTGATTATTTAGATGAATTAGAAGCAGAAGCCATTCACATCTTGCGTGAAGTGGCTGGCCAATTCGAGAAACCAGCTTTGCTGTTTTCTGGCGGAAAGGATTCCATTACATTGGTGCGACTGGCTGAAAAAGCCTTTAGACCAGGGAAATTTCCTTTTCCATTGGTACATATTGATACTGGACATAATTTTGAAGAAACCATTCAATACCGTGATGAAATGGTTGCTAGAATTGGTGAAAAACTGATTATCGGTTCGGTACAAAAATCTATTGACGAAGGAAAAGTAATTGAACAAACAGGCAAAAACGCAAGTAGAAATGCTTTACAAACCGTTACGCTTTTAGATACTATTTTAGAACATAAATTTGATGCATGCATCGGCGGTGCCAGAAGGGACGAGGAAAAAGCGAGAGCGAAGGAACGAATTTTTTCTGTACGTGATGAGTTTGGGCAGTGGGATCCAAAACGCCAACGACCAGAACTATGGAACATTTACAATGGTAAAATTCATAAAGGCGAAAATGTGAGGGTTTTTCCAATCAGCAACTGGACCGAGCTTGACGTTTGGAATTACATTCGCCGCGAAAACATCGCTTTGCCAAGTATTTATTTTGCGCATCAACGAGATTGTATTACAAGAAACGGTCAGTTAATGGCGGCATCTCCTTTTTTAAATATGGATGATGAAGATGTTGTGGTAAGTAAAAAAGTTCGTTTCCGTACTGTTGGCGATATGTCTTGTACCGCTGCGGTAGAATCTAATGCTGATTTGATTGATGACATTATTCAGGAAATCAGCGAATCTAAAATCTCTGAACGTGGAGCTCGTTTAGACGATAAAGTTTCTGAAGCCGCAATGGAAGACAGAAAAAAGGGGGGATATTTTTAAAGGAGTATCAAGTAGCGAGTATCAAGTATCAAGAGTTGATACACGCTTATAATTAACTCAAATTGAAAAACTAAAAAACTAGCAGTATTAATGATAGGCTTGCAAAGTCTTGATACTTGATACTCATATCTCAATACTAAAAACATGAACATACTAAAATTTTTTACAGCGGGCAGTGTAGATGACGGTAAAAGCACCCTCATTGGCCGTTTGTTATATGATACAAATTCTATTTTAGCCGACCAGTTGGAGGCTTTACAAAATTCTAACCGTAAAAACGACGATGGAACAATAGATTTAGCCATTTTAACTGATGGTTTAAGAGCCGAACGTGAGCAAGGTATTACTATCGATGTAGCTTACAAATACTTTCAAACTGATAAGCGGAAATTTATTATAGCCGATACACCGGGGCACATTCAATATACCAGAAACATGGTTACCGGAGCATCTACTGCTAATTTAGCCATTATTTTAGTCGATGCCAGAAATGGGGTAGTGGAGCAAACCATTCGCCATTCGTATTTGGTTTCCCTATTAGGAATTAAGCATGTTGTGGTTGCGGTAAACAAAATGGATATGATGGATTACAGCGAAACGGTTTTTAATTCTATAAAAGATAAATACAAAGCTCTGGCCCAAAACTTAAACCTTATCGATGTAAATTATATACCTGTTAGCGCTTTAAAAGGCGATAACATTGTGCAAAATTCTGAGCGAATGGACTGGTATAGAGGCGAAAGCTTATTACATTTTTTAGAGCAGGTTGATACCGATAATTTAGATAAATCGCAGTTGGCACGTATGCCTGTGCAATGGGTAATTCGTCCTCAAACAGATGAATTACATGATTATCGTGGTTATGCTGGTCGGGTTTTGAGCGGAACATTCAATTTAAACGATAAGATTACGGTTTTGCCCTCGGGTGCAAGCTCTACCGTTGAAAAAATCGAGTTTTTCGACCAAACGCTTGATGCCGCACATGCAGGTCAATCGGTTATTATCCATTTAAAAGATGACGTAGATATTAGTCGCGGCGACACTATTGTAAATGCATCGGCTTTGCCACAAGAAACTAAGCTAATTGAAGCCGATTTATGCTGGATGGATGGCCGGGCTTTAGATACTTCGATTATGTATTTGATACAGCACAATAGCAAAACCACTAAATGTAAAATAAGCGAAATTTTGCACAAGGTTGATATTAATACAATGGAAAAACACCCGGCTGATGAATTTAAGTTGAACGATATTGGTCGTGTAATTGTTAAAACAGCCGATGCTTTGGCTTTCGATTTATATGATGATAATCGGGCAAATGGCTCTGCAATTTTGATTGACAGTCGCACTAATTTAACTGTTGGAGCTTTAATGTTTAGAGCTTCGGTAGAGTAGACCAACTCGTCATTGCGAGGAACGAAGCAATCTTAAAGCGTTAGTAAAGTAATAAGCAAATCAATTTCAGTGGGGCATCGGTTACGGTAGCCCCACCTGCCTACCGAAGGCAGGCTTTCCGTTACAATCTTTTTTGTTATTAAACCTCGTAGGTTTTAAAAACCTGCGAGGTTTGCAAAAAAGGATTTTCATTGCAATTGGGTTTATTTTACTTCTTTTTTTTGCAAAATGAGGGGTTTTGCCTAGCAAAAGCCTAAGTTTTTAGCCCCAATTGAAGCGGTATCTCCCGATTTTTCTTCGGGAATATAGCGTAAAGTGGGACTAACGCTGTAGCAAAGCACAAAAATTGCGCTCCAAAAAATCTTATTTCACTTCCCATTCAAAATCTAAATCCATTAAGCCGTGTATCACATTATCAACCCTAAACTCCGGAAAGCGCTGATATATACCTTCGGCATAAACACTGCTGTTTAAGGTAATTTCAGGTAATGTTAAAGCCAGTTTATCGAATGTTAACACATGGTAATAATACTCTCGAACATTAATGGTTAGGCAATAGGTTTTATTAGCTTGCACTGGTATTTGGAAGTAGCCAAAATTGTATTTTCTCGGGTCGCCATTGTTGTAAGTATAAGTGTTTAATAGTTTTTTCTCATCAGCGTCCCATAACGATAAGCGCAAATTTCCCGTTTGTGGGTTTTTGATGCGAATACCTCTAATCCGCCCATTTTTATGCGGACGAAACTCAATACCTAGTTCAAAATTCGGTTCGCCGTAGGCTACTTTTCTGTACTCGGTAGGGTATTGGTTATAGTGTTTTGCAAAAATACCTTCTTCGCCAGCATAGCTGATGCCGTTTTTTAGGATGGTACAGCTCGTTAACAGAATACTTGCAGCAAAAATCGAGATAAGATTTTTCATTATCAAGAATTTAGATATGGTTTAATTAATTTCCCTCAGCTTCTCGTTTTTTCCTTCTTTCTTCAGCAGCACGTTCTCTGGCAAGTCTTATCCTCTCTTCTCGAGCTCTTTGTGCTGCAGCTTTTTGTGGGTCGTTTCGCTGTGGCGAAGGTCTGCTTGGCGTATTGCTATTTGCCTCTCTTGCTAATCGTTCGTTTTCACTTCTTTCTTCTAATCGTTTTTTCTTTTCATCTTCTCTTTCCTGCTTAAGGCGTTGGTTTTCTATATCTCTATCTTTGTTCATTTGCACCTTTTTCTCTTTTTTTCTTTGCTCCTTTGCCTGTTTACACATTATGTATTCCATGGTTTCCCGGTTAACATCGGCAGAAGTTTGTCCTTTTTTGTATTTTGGTAAAGGGCAAGGTGTATCATCACCAGTTTCATTAGCTTTTTTTTGTGCCATAGTTGCCGTTGCCAACCCAATTAGAATTAGCAAAGCTGATGTTTTTAAACCTTTCATGTTAAAAGTTTGATGTTAAAAAAAATAAGTCTATTTATCAATTTTTAGCGATAACTCATCAGAAATATTATTGGTAATCAGCAATTCGTTATTGTTATTAGCACCATTTACAGTAATTACCAACCTCAGTTTAAGCGGTTTATTATAAGCCTGTTCTGGTATAGGTTTAAAAATAAATTGATGTTTCAGCAATACTTCTTTACCTGGTTCTATGGCTTGCAAAATCATTGGATTTGATTTGATAGAGATTAAACCTTGTGAACTCAAATAGCTATATTCTGCATAAACAGTTGTAGGTTTGGATGTTGTAAAACCAATGTTTTTTACAATAAAATTGATGGGTATTTTTATTCTGCCCGAAGTATCATCAAGCTTTTCTACACCGTTCCCACTGCCTACCAAAACCGGTACAAGATGAAAAGTTAAATCGGGCAAAGCCCTAGATACTACTTTACTTGGATGACCCGCAACACCAGTATTATTATTCACCTTTTGTGCGTATACATTACATAACCATGCTATTGTAAATCCTGTAACCATCAATATCCTTTTCATCGCATTCGTTTTTTACCTTAAAATTTGAAATGTTTTAGAGCGAGCATCGCCCGAGAAATAATGTATTGGCGCACCAACTTGGTCAATTAAAACTCTGGTTTCGCTACCAATTGTTAAAGTAATTTTGAGCTTGTCCAAATGCCAATCATCCGCACCAGTTCCTCTACCTCCAGTATGTTTTAAAATTATGTCTTCAATATCATCAAAAGTAAATGGAGGCGCCATTAATGGTTTTGTAATACTTCTTTCGGTAAAATTGGGCCATTTTCTGCCGGCGTTAATGTTATTTAAACTAATATTTCTAACAGGTCTTATTTTTAACCTAATTAACACATTAAGGTTATCGTTACCACCACGTAAATCGTCTCCGCCGGTTAAGGTTTCTATTTTAATAATCGGATTTGCAACGGATGTTCTTGGTGCAGGAGTTGGTTGAGCGCTACTAGAACCTTCGCCAAAAGGGATTGTTATTTCTCTTTGCTCTATTGGGTTATCATTGTTTCTTTTTTCGTAAACAATACGTACTAAAGGCCCACTTGTTGCAGTTTTATTTAAAATTATTGTTCTTACTATACTGCCATTAGTTTTAATTGAAGCAGTTGCCGTAACTCTATTAATGTTCCAATTATCTGCCATTCCAGCATCAAAATTATTCCAATTACTTACTACAGTTCGTTTGATGTTAATTGATAGTAAATCCTCCAGATTAATATCATGAGGTAGCGGTATCGAAACCCTTTTAATAGAATTATTTGGCCAATTTTGGTTGTTATTAATGTTTTCTAATACTATCGGATTACGGTTTTTTACATGAATTGTAATCTGGGGATTGGTCTGAAATCCCCTTGGTTCTAAATTATCGGCACCTGTTTTAATATCAACTTCTAGTTTATTGTCTGATAGTGGCGCAACCACAACCGATGGACTTGCTTGCGGTGCCAATGGCGTAATTGGAGGCATAAAACGCCAAGCATCTTTTACATTAACGTAACCATTTGCGCCTCTTTTAAATAAACCAACAGCATAATTAGCACCTGTATTTAGCGTAGCCGATAAGTAAAAATTATTAGGCACACCATCGTCTAAGGCTGGTTGTATTTGATAACTTCCTTTGTCGTTTGCAATAATTTTAAACGCCTGATATTTGTAGTTTTCTCGTACAGTAATTCTTGGTTTTAAGCTCATTTCAAGCCTAGTAGCACCCTCGGCTCCTTCTTCCCAAGTTAAGTATTTACCAAGGGGGATACTTATAATTTGGTACAAATTGGGCGAAATTCTGGATTGAGTAATTTGCCAAACCTGGTTGCCACAATTGGGCGACCTATCTCTGCAGTCTTCCGCAACTCGTATAAAATTACTGCTGTTTAGCTCCATCACGGAGTTATCAGAGGCCAACTTAAATTTATAACGTTGTGGCGTTACTTGTGCAAACAAAAATACTGGAAAGAATAGGAGAAGAGTAAGTAGCTTTTTCATGGTATTTATTTGCTAAAATGAATTCTAAAATCTTTGATTATGCTATATTGAACACCAGAAGCTGCGCCATAATTATTATCGGGGTTACCTTTTACAGTAAATGGTTTTGAGGAGAAATACATGCCTGCATTTTTGTAATTAATCAAATCGTAATCAATAGCTAACATTTTCACGTTAGATGAGTAATCGGTTGCTAAATCGCTTGTTTTATGTCCAACAGTAATATTTGGCACTACTTCTACAAAGATTTTTCCGTTTTGTAAGGCATAATCACTTACCATAAACACAGCTTTTATTGCAGGTTTGTTAGATGCTACGGTACTTGAAATAACTGGAACAGTGGCGCCAGAATTAAATATAAAATCTCTCATCTGGTTAGCTTCAGCTCTTTCTATACCTGTTTTTGAAAACATGGTAGTTTGTGCTTTGTAGTTGCTAATTGTTGTTCCGTTTTCGTTAATAATTGGACAGGGTGCGTAACTTCCGTCGGTTAGTTGTTCTACCAACCTAACTTTTACTGTGCCCGCCATTTTTTTGCAATCGTTATTGTGTACAGGCAAAGAGAAACCACTAAAACTTACGTTTTGTGCATTTGCAGCTTTTACGGTAATTGATAAAATGTTGTTCCTAAATACGGTGCCAAAATTTGGATGGTCGCCCGTAAAAATTATAGTACTTTGAAATTCATCATCAAACTTGATGTAAGCAATGTGACCCGGAGCAACTTTTATAGATACATTGCGTTTATTGGTAAATGGATATCTAAACGGGTCAACAACGTTTGCGTATTTAGCAACCCTACCGCTAAAATTAGGCTGCTCGTAAATTTCTACTCTATCTATATGCGTAGTTGTTGGCAACTGTATTGCTTCTAACGGCAAAGGATTTCTGCCAATTGGCGTAACCACTCTAGGGTTTATTTGTGCTTTTGCCCCTATAACTATCAGTATAAGGCAAATCATAAAGGATATCTTTTTCATCATTTCTAGATTATTAATGGTTTTTAATTTTCTGTTACTAACTCAACTTCAAATACTCTTGAGGTGTTATTACGTGTATCGGTTTCTTCGTCTGGTATTGTATAAAAAATTTGTGCCGTTAACCGTACCTTTTTACCTGGCGCTAAATTTGGGAACTTTCTAAAAACAAAAGCGTGCTTTATAACTAATTCTTCGCCTTGCGCCAAGGCTTGCAGTGGTAATGGTTCAGAAATTTCCGCATCATTAAATGCACCTTCGGCCACGCCATGTTCTACTTCAGAAAAAGTTCTTGGGGCTTGGAAGTGTACATAAAATATCACTTTGCATGGTTTAGATTTGGCAACGCCGTTGTTTTTGATAATTAAATTAACCGGGATTTTAGTCTTTTTTTTATTGGCGAAAGTGGCAGGCTCATAAAGTGCTGCAGCTCCTCCATTTCTAAAACTAGGGATAAGTGTTATGGTTGAATTTGGTTTTATTTTTGGAACTGTTCTATCTTGATTGGTAATCACCCCATTTGTTATGCCATTTTGTGCTTTAGCAAAGCTGATGATACAAATCATCAACAATGCAATAGATAGTAATTTTTTCATGGTATTTAGGTTTATTTAATTTTGATGAACTCAACTCTGCGGTTATTTGCCTTGTTAATTTCACTTGTATTTGGCATTGCAGGTACACTTTCACCTTTGCCATCAATTTGCATTCTGCTGGCTTCAATTCCAAAATCCGTAGTTAACATGTTTTTTAAAGCTTCGGCACGTTTTTTAGATAAGGCCAGGTTTGCTTTTTCATCGCCATCGCTATCTGTATGGCCAATTATTTTAATTTTTACTGGCGGATTTTCTTGCAAAATCACCGCAATAGATTTAATTAAACCTAAACTTTCGGGTTTAATGTTTGCCGAGTTTACATCAAACAAAATACCTGAAGAAACAAATTTGCCTTCGTTTAATAACTTGTTTCTGGTATCTGGTTCGCCAACGGCCAACCTTAAATTATTGATGTAATATTTATCTTCTTCTTTTTTAACGCCACCAGTTTGAAACAGGATGGTATTGTATTTTTTTCCATCCACAAAAGCATTAGGCAAATCCCAAACTTTCTCCTGATTTAAATAAACCCTCAAACGATTTTTTTGGCGCCAAACACTTACATGAACGGTAGCTTTTACATCGCTAATAAATTCACTTTGTACGGTTTTATTTTTAGCGCCCAAACTGCCATTATCGTAAATTTGGTAATTGGTAGTGCCTTTTGCGTTTACTGTAGAAACTGATTTAGGATGAATGCCAACTTCGATACCATTTCTACCCAAACGGGTAAGCATTTTCCATTTCAAATAATCGGTGCTGGGTTTTGCTAATTCGGCAATAGAAAAATTAAGTGGATTGCTGTAAAAGTTAAAATTTGCGCTACAAGTAACATCAAACTCAAAAGTGAAATTATCTGGTAAGTTATTGATAAACTGAGGCAAAAACACGCCGTTTTTACCAAGTTTTAGCCAATTTTCGCCATTTAGTTCAACAATTTCTCCACCGCTGTTGGTGGTCCATTTCGCAGGGAAATCACCCAAATTATCCTGACTAAAATTTTCTAAAACTAAAATTTTATCGCCTTGCACAAAATCAAATTTCCTTAAAATATCAGCATTTTGTTGTGGCATTTCGTTGCCAGTTTCGCTTACTGTTTCTGCTGGTTGCGCTACCGCTTCCGTTGCTAAAGTATCGGCTTTTGCTTTATTTTTTTTGCCTTTAAACAATCCGCCAATACCTTTTTCAAGTTTATCTATTCCAGCATTTACACCTTTGCTTATGGCTTCATTGGCTCGGCCTTCGGCACTGCGTTTAATATCTTTGGTGTTAATTTGAGCTTTGCAAAGGCTACAAACAAACATCAATATTAATAAGAGTTGAGTTTTCATAACCAGGTATTTAATTAACAATGATATTGAAACTGCAAGGCTGGCATTTTTTATTCCCGCAAAGCGGATTAATAGCCAACTTGTATTTGCCTGCCGTTGGAAAAGGAGAATTAACGCCATCCATTTTAAAATTCGGGAAGTTTTGCACTAAGCCAGTGCTCAGATTAGTTAGTTTGGCATTTAAAACTGCTTCGCAATTGCCCTCACATTTGTAACCGCCTTTAAACGAAAACGGCATACCAACCTTTAAATTAATGGTTGCGCCACAAGCAATTTGCTTCGAAACATTGTCTATAGAAACGTAAATATTATCCCAGCCTGCTTTATTACAATCACATTTAGCAAGCTCATCGCAAGCAACATTAAAATAGAATTTAATTGTAGGGCATTTTTTGCCGCCACAAATGGGTGTTATTTCTATCGAATAATTTCCGCCAGTTTCAAATTCATATTCCAACGGAAAAGTGAAGTTTGGAAAAGATTTTATTACCGTCCCCGATGAATTTTTTATAACAGCAACAAGTTTAACATCACAAACTTTATTGCTGTAATCGCATTTGTAACCTCCATTAAAAGAAAATGGCTGTTTGCATTTTATGCTAAATTGATGGCCATCTCTTACAGTTTGGGTTGCTTTACCATTTGAATAAACAAAAGGATTAAAACCGTTTGGGTTACAATCGCATTTTTGAGCATTTGCCACAAGCATAGTTGTAGCAAATAAGATTAATAATAGAGTTAATTTTTTCATGGCGAGATTTAATTAATGGTTTCTTAATCAAATTTATAGGCTAATTAACTGCCCATCAATACCATAAAAGGGTTAGTGCCTAACCTTGATTGTACTTATAAATAGCTTCGGTTGCACTATTCACCTGTAGCTTTTTATAAATCTTTTTAATGTGACTACGGATGGTTTCAACAGAAATTTGAAGTTCGCCGGCAATCATTTTATAGCTTAAACCTTTAACCACATATTCTAGAATTTCAGTTTCGCGGTGGGTAAGCAGTTCGGTGGTTTGCTGGTGTTTATTTTGCTTTTTGGGGATAAAAGAAAGCACTTTTTTAGCTACGCTACTCGTCATTGGTGCGCCACCCGCCATCACATCATGTATAGCAGCAGGCACCTGGTCGAAGTTTTTCTTTAACAAATAACCGTTAGCACCTGCGCAAATGGCATCGAAAATGTTATTTTCATCTTCAAAAACCGTTAGCATTATCACAAAAATTTCTTGGTTTTGCTGGCGGATTTTCTTCAACGCCTCAATGCCATTTAGGCCAGGCATATCAATATCCATTAAAATAACATCGGCTTTGTAAGTTTGCAAAATTTCATCCAAAGAGTTTGCATCAGGCATGGCCTTAATTAAATTGAAATCGGCATTCCACTGAAGCATGGTTTCTATGCTAAAGCGCAAATTGCTGTTGTCTTCAAATATTAAAACGTTTATTGCCATTGATTTACAAAATTAAGCTATCAGTTTTTTATCGGCTATGCCCAAATTAGGGGAGGTTGATAGCAAGCAATAACACAGTGCCCTTATCATCATTGCTTAAAGTTAGTGTGCTGGTTATGGCCAAAGCTCTTTCTTTCATACTCCGAATGCCCGTTCCAGAAGTTTCGCCTTTCCAAAGGCCATTATCTGCAATAAATAATTGTGCTGTGTTTTTATCAATTTTTTTAAGGTCGATATTTACTTTACTTGCGTTAGCGTGTTTACTGATATTGGTTAACGCTTCTTTGTAAATCAGTAAAATCTCTTTGCGGTATTCGATGGGTAATGATTTACTGGCTAAATCTTCATCGGTAATAAACGTAACTAAAATACCCAAAGGTTCGAGGGTTTGGGTTGCAAATTCCCGCATTCTGATGGCAAGATTTTCAATTTTATCGTTATTAGGCTGTATGCTCCAAACAATATCGCTCATACTTTGCTGTATGGTTTTGCTTTGCGAAGTTATTTTTTGCAACATTTTTTTGGCTTTGCCGGTATCTTTATCCATCGCTTGTTGCGATACACTACTTAAAATGTTGATGCTGGTTAAAGTACTCCCAATTTCATCATGCAAATCTTTACTAATGTTGTTTCTTATAGCTAAAAGCGCTGTTTGCTGTTCTAATTTTTTCTTCAGTTGGTAACGATTAAAATAAGTAACGATTAAAAGTAAGAGCAAAACAAAACCACCGATTAATAAATTTCTTGTCGTTTTTGCGTTAGCTAATTCATTTTCTTTTGCTAATTGTTCGTTTTTTGCCAAGCGTAATTGTTGCTCTTTGTTTACGGCATTTAAATTCTGAATTCTAATTTTTTCATTCTGTTCCTTTAACCTTAAATCTTGCAATTGCTTCTCTTTTGATAGAAGTTCTATTTCACTTTGTTTTTGCCTGGCCAAAAGTAAATTGCCAGTAATTAAAGCATTCTGTTTTTCTATTTGGAGTTGTTTTAACCGTTCAGAAGTGCTTAATTTTAAAATTTCGCCATCTTTTTTCTCGGTTTCGTATTTAACCCGAACCTCTTCAATTTTCGCCAAATTACTTTTTTCGGTTATGCTATCGCGATATAAAATATGCTGTTTATAATTTTCATAAGCATTTTTAAAATTGCCTCTCGAGTTATAAAAACTGCTCAGTTTATCATAAGCATTGCTGATATTTTCTTTGTTTTTTAAGGCTTTAGATAATAATAATGCTTTATTATAATAAGCAATTGAAGCTGTTGTATCGTTAATTTTATTAGCCAAATTACCTGCCGAAACGTACATGCGTGATAACATTTGTTTGTCGTCAATTTTCTCGTAAAGCGCAATTGCTTTGCTTTGCCATTGCAAAGCATTCTGATTGTTTTTTGCACCTAAAGCCTCATAAGTGGCCATGCCAGCATAAGTGCTGGCAATTAATTTACTGTTTTCGGTTTGCTCTGCATATTTTACCGCATTGGTTAAATGTTGTTTGGCAAATGGGTTTTCCTTTTTTATCAGATACAATTGTCCGATGTTCAAATTCCCAATCGCAAGTCCGGGTTTATCGTTAATTTTTTCTCTTACTGCAATGCTATTTTTCTGGTAATTTATCGCATCATCAACCTTGCCCATTAAATAATAAACCGATGAAATATTGCTGTAAGTTTCGCCAATGCCACGTTTGTTCTCGTTCAGTTCAAAAAGTTTCAGGGCGTTAAAAAAGTTGTTTATTGCTTTGTCTTTATCGCCCGTGGCTAAAAGTTGAGAGCCAATATTGCTGTAAACTTCTGCAAGTTTTTTGCTTTCCTTTTTGGCCAAACATAAATTTAAAGCGGTATTGTAGTGTTGCGTGGCCAAATCATTCTGACCATCTTCGGCGTAGTAAATTCCTTTTCGGTTATTTAAATCGATAAGCAATAAAGTATCTTTTAACTGATTGGCAATTTGGCTGGCAAAGGCATCGTAAGTTTAAAATCTTTAAACTCCCTTTTTTTAAAACTCACTTCTGCTAGTAAATCATAAATATGGGCTTCGTGTCTTTTATTTTTAGTGGCTTCAGCCTGCTTTAAACCATCTTTTAATAGTGCATTTGCCTGGTTGTAGTTACCCGAGTTTATGTAAGTATTGGCATTTATTAGTAAGTTATCTATTGCTGTAGATTGGGCATAGCTGGTTTGAGCAATTAGAATAAATAGAAAAAGTTTTATAAACCAGCGTAAGCACATAGAAAGTTTTTGAATATCAGAAAGATGGAAGAGCTTCAGTTTTGACAAGCATAGCCGACAGTTTTCCATGATGTTTCAATCATCTATGTTAAATATAGCTATAAGTTTTAAGAAATTTTATAAGCAATTTTTTATTGTAAGTATCAAATTAACCTGAAGAAATTTACTTGAGGTTAATGTAACTTAGCATCCAGAGGAGGCTTAGCGGGAAATATAATTTGATTAGTGATTTACAACTTCTTGTAGTTTAATGTTGTAAACTTTTTCCAATTTGCTGATTTTACTGCTGTTTTTTGAAAACAGACTTTTCAAGTGTTCAAAATCATTCTTCAGGTATTTCGAAGCAAATATATTGGAAACATATTGACGGATTTTTTCACCTAAAAAAACTTCTGTTAGGATGAATGAAATCAAGAAAATATAATGATTTGATAAAACTGAATGTGGTTTTAAACTTAAGGAAATGCTTTTTGTGAAATAATCCAATATAACCGGTATTATTAGAGTAAGTATGGTAGCCACTAGTTTTGTAGCATAGATTATTTTCTGCTCAGCAGATTTAATTTTCTCTCGTAAATTTCCATTTTTATCACCAGCATCGGCTTTTACAAAAACATTTCTTTGATTAATTTTTTCCTGTTGCTTTCCATATTCAATATCTATTTCTCGAACATGGCTAATCAATTCATTTTCGGCTTGGTTCAATTTTTCCTGGTCGGCAACTATTGCTTCTTGCTCTGCAATTAGTTTTTCCATTATCATTAAATCATCAGGAATGCCTCTTGCCATTTTTTGCTCAGCAGCAATAATTCTATTGTCGAGCTGCCTGTATTGTTTTTTTAGCTCTAAAAGTTCACTATCCCAGTGTTCCTTTTTTAAATCATAATCTTTTTTTATGCGGATAATTTCCGCTTGATTTTCAAACTGTTTTAAGGCATTTTCATTTACCTCAAGCTTATTATAAAGCTCAATTAATTCGGTAAATAAAATGTTTATAGAAGTTTTTTTATCAGAAATTAATTCTTGGTAGCGGGTTATATCTTTTTCAGAAAGCAGAGTTAATGGCATATCGCTGTTAAAATTATAAAAATTATGCCAGTAGTAATTATTTAATCACTTTCATCCTTAAAATTACGATTGAATTATTTTATAAAGCGCATTAATATTGCCTAAATATTTTCGTTACTGATCATTATTTATTACAGGTTTCGATAAGTATTTGTATATCAGCTAAAAAGACTTATTCCATCTATTTTCTATTATAAGTAATAATACTTAGATTTAAGTACCGAATCTCCCGATATGTCAAAAATACTGATTGTTGATGATGACGTATTTAACGCCGATTTACTTACATCAATTCTTGAGCGAGAAAACTTTGAAGTAGAAAGTATTCACAATTGTGATATGCTTCAAGCTGTTATTCAGAGCTACCATCCAAAATTAATCATAATGGATATTCAACTCAGTTGCGCTAATGGTAGAATACTCTGTAATCTGATAAAGAAAAATCCGAAAAGTATGCAAATTCCTATTGTACTTTTATCTGCCTTAAAGCCGACACAGTTTTTAGAAATTCCTTGTTTTGCTGACGGATTTATAATTAAGCCTTTCGATGTTGAAGACCTTTTAGCAATCGTGAGGTTGCAGCTAAAGTAATTTACTTTAATACGCCTTTTTCAAGTAATCTTCAATTGAAGCTTTTATTTCACTATTTAACGCTTCTTTACCACAGTTTTTAAGCTTATGTTGTGATGAATTGTATTTCTCTATATATGTAGCTTCAGTTGAAGTAAATTTTAAATAACCCTGTTCAAAAAAACGTTCTTCAATTTCATTTGATGAATCCATAGAACGAAACCATAATTTAATTAGTGATTTTGTATCCTTCTCAAAATAAAGCCAATGAAAAATCTCATTCAAAGTGGCAGTTTCGAGTAAATCAAGTCGTTTAATTTCAATTATTACCAGTTCCTGGTTTTCAAATTGAAATAGTGTTTTGTATTTAGAAGACATTGCTGCAAAAATAAAAACAAGATGCTTTGCACTTGAATTTATTTGTCAACATTTAAAATTGAATTTTATTTATTAGCCCACCAACTTAAGGGAAACTGAATTTCATCTACAGAACTGGCGACCATATCAGGTTTAAAAGCGTAATGGCCAAGCCTATCTTTACTTGCAATACCAGATAACACTAAAATGGTTTTGTAACCCATCTGCACACCACCTTGAATGTCGGTTTCCATTGTATCACCAATTACGGTAGTTTCGCTGGTTTCTAGTCCTAAAAATTTTCTTGCAGAACGCATCATTACCGGACTAGGTTTGCCGGTTACAAATGCTTTTCTGCCGGTAGCTTCCTCAATCATGGCTGTTGTTGCTGCAATACCAAGATTGTTCCATCCTGGCTTTTTGGGTGAAGGATCACGATTTGTTGTAATAAATTTAGCGCCTGCCAAAATCATATCAACCGCTCTCTGAACCATTTCTAAAGTAAAATTTCTGCCTTCTCCAAGCACCACAAATTCCGGGTCGGTATTTACCAATGTGATGCCATTATCGTGCAAACTACTTAATAACCCTCCTTCACCTAAAACATAAGCTGTTCCATTCGGACTTTGATCGGCCAAAAACTTCGCTGTAGCCATTGCGCTCGTATATACATGACTTTCATCAACTGTAATGCCTAAACCCTTCAGTTTACGCACAACCTCTAAGCTCGTTCTTTGGCTGTTGTTGGTCATAAAAGCAAAAGGAATATCTTCGTCAATTAAATTTTTAATAAACTTATCAGCACCAAAAATTAATTCTTCACCGCTGTAAATCACGCCGTCCATATCAATAAGTAAACCTTGTTTCATAATCTTGAAATTTAATTGAGTAAAAATAATTTTTAGATGTTAACTGTTTATGAACAGAATGTATTAAATGTAAATTCCGGATTAAGCATTTGATTCTATAAGTAACTTTAAAGCTTTCAAACGCCAGAGTAAAGGCTGGTTTACCCTAGAATCCGGATCTTTTCTCAAAGGCGCAAAATGACTTTCCAAAAAATGCTCATAGTCATTTATTATGGTAGCCGGATTAAGCAGGAGTGGGGTAACGGGTTTCTCTACCGATTTAAAATATTCTTCGAGTTCAGGGATTGTCATAGCCCAAAGATAATAAACCAATCAATTTGTTAATCCTTAATTGTATAATTTTAAAATAACTACTATAAATAAATCTGCCTTACTAGAATTATAGCGATTAATATTACACTAAGAATCAAAATAAATAGAATCAGCTTGTTTTGCTCTTTATCTTTCGAAAAATTTACTGCTGATTTAATTAATTTCATGATATACTTTATAAATTTCATTAATTTGATGCTGAGAAAACATTAATTGAATAAAATTTTGACTGACGGCAATGTAAAAGGATTAATCTGTACTAAAAATTTAAGAATTTTTAATTCAACGGAAACACAAAAGGCCTCAATTTAAATTGAAGCCTTTTGTGATTTTAAGGTTGTAGTTTTTTAAATTATTCTACCTGGATATTGTTTCAAAGCAAGTTCTAAACAATCCATCGATGCATTTAAATCATCAGTATTTAAAACATAAGCCATTCTAACTTCATTTTTTCCAGAACCTGCGGTTGAGTAAAAACCAGTTGCAGGCGCCATCATAACGGTTTGGTTATTATGGCTAAATTCTTCAAGCATCCATTGGCAGAATTTATCAGCATCATCAATCGGGAATTTTGCAACAACATAAAATGCGCCGCCTGGATTTGGGCAGAAAACACCTTCAATATTATTCAATCGTTCCACAAGCGTATCTCTACGAAGTGTATATTCTGTGTTAACTTTTTCAAAGTAACTATCTGGTGTATCAACAGCAGCTGCTCCTGCAATTTGCTCAACCATCCCTGGGCTTAACCTGGCCTGTGCAAATTTTAATCCCGATGCGATAACCTCTTTGTTTTTTGTAATTAAACAACCCAAACGAGCACCACAAGCGCTGTAACGTTTAGAAACAGTATCCATTATAACCACATTCTCATCCAGTCCATCTAAATGCATTGGAGAAATAAATTCACGTCCGTCATAACAAAATTCGCGGTAAGCCTCATCAGAGAATAAGAACAAATCATATTTTACACAAAGTGATTTTAAAGCTTCTAATTCTGCTCTCGAATAAAGGTATCCCGTTGGATTATTTGGATTGCAAATGATGATTGCTTTTGTTTTATCGGTAATCAGTTTTTCAAATTCTGCTATTGGAGGCAATGCAAAACCATTCTCGATATAAGATAAAATTGGTTTTACCACTACATTACTCATGCAAGCAAAACCGTTATAATTTGCATAAAATGGCTCAGGAATAATAATTTCATCACCCTCATTAACACAAGTTTGCATGGCAATTGTAATGGCTTCAGAGCCACCTACTGTTACAAGAATATTTTCTGGTTTAATGTTATAACCAAGTTTATTGTAGTATTCAGTTAATTTTTGGCGATAAGCTAAAGTGCCTTCAGACGGGGTATAAGCCCAAACATCAAAATCGATGTTTTTTATTGCATTTAGCATTCCTTCTGGCGTTTCTATATCTGGCTGACCAATATTTAAGTGAAAGACCTTTTTGCCATCTTGTTTTGCTTTATCTGCATATGGCGTTAATTTTCTGATTGGCGATGCAGGCATCTGCAAGCCTTTTTGTGAAATTTTTGGCATGGTACAAAAATAAAAAAGTCCCGATACAAATCGGGACTTTTTAAATATTATAGATTAAAAAATTATTTTGTTGCTGAAGCAACAGTTTCTCCTTTAATATAAAGCACTTTAATAGGCGTTTTCGCATTCGAAGTAACCGTAACCGTTTTAGTAAAAGGCTGTGGTGCACCTGCAGCGCTAAACGTAACTGAAATTGTTCCGCTTTCACCTTTTTTCAAAGGAACTGTAGTATATTTTGGTGTTGTACAACCGCAACTTGCCTCAGCCTTAGTAATAATTAAAGGCTCCTCGCCAACATTGGTATACTTAAACTCGTAAGTTACAGGTTTATTAACCGTAATCTTACCAAAATCATGGGTTTCAGCCTCAAATTTAAACTCTGCTTTAGCTGCGGTTTGTGCATTAGCAACTAAACCAAATCCCATTACAAAGGCGAATAATATAAAAATCTTTTTCATGTTTCTGTGTTGAAAAAATGTTTGTTAAACTTATTAAACAAATTTAATATTAATAGGAGTAAAACAAAAACTATTCCAAATATATTTTATCAATCCATATATAATTTTACAATTTAGGATAAAGGCAAACTTTTAATTTTATATATATTTGCGACAACCAATATTTGATTACGATGCAGAATGAAAAATTGATTACCAACTCTATTGATGCTTCTGAATTAAGTTTTAACGATTTTAAATCTATCGTTATAAACGACTATAAAATTGCCTTTGAAAGCCGTCAGGCTAGCGTTTTAGGCAGAAGAGAAGTGTTAACCGGGAAGGCGAAATTTGGCATTTTTGGCGATGGTAAAGAGGTTCCTCAAATAGCAATGGCTAAAGCTTTTAAAAAAGGCGATTGGCGTTCTGGCTATTACCGTGATCAAACTTTTGCTTTTGCAACGGGTATCTCTACAATAAAAGAATTTTTTGCTCAATTGTACGCAAACCCGGCAGAAGGTGCCGATCCTTTTTCGGGCGGCAGGCAAATGAATTGTCATTTTGCAACAAAATCTATCAACGAAGATGGAAGCTGGAATGATTTAACACAAATTAAAAATTGTTCGTCAGATATTTCTCCAACTGGTGGTCAGATGGCTCGTTTGGTTGGTTTGGCTTATGCATCTAAACTTTTTAGAAACAATAAAGAATTAGATTATTTAAAACACTTCTCGGTTAACGGAAACGAGGTAGCATTTGGTACAATCGGCAATGCTTCTACTTCAGAAGGTGTATTTTTCGAGGCGATTAATGCTGCCGGTGTTTTACAAATTCCAATGGCCATTTCTATATGGGATGATGCTTATGGTATCTCCGTTCCGGCAAAATATCAAACCACTAAAGAAGATATTTCTGAAGTTTTAAAAGGCTTTCAGCGCACAAAAGAACTTGCAGGCTACGAAATTTATAAGGTTAAAGGATGGGATTATCCCGCTTTATGCGAAGTTTATGAAAAGGCAATTAACGTTTGCAGGGAAGAGCATGTACCCGTACTTATTCATGTTACAGAGCTTACACAGCCGCAAGGTCACAGTACTTCGGGTTCTCATGAACGTTATAAATCAAAAGATAGATTAGGTTGGGAAAACGAGCACGATTGCATCTTAAAAATGAGAGAATGGATGCTCGAATCGGCTATAATTTCTGAAGAAGACCTTGCTGAATTAGAAAAAACAGCTAAAGCATTTGTTCGTAATGCTCAAAAAGAAGCATGGAATGAGTTTTTAGATAGCATTAAACCAGAGCAAAAACAGGTAATTGATTTAATTGGAGGAATGGTAAAGCACCAGCCCGAACTGGCAAAGCTTTCTACTCAATTGGCTTCTATTGCTGATGCTCAAAGACGTGAAATATTTACAATTGCCCGCAAAGCGATACGTCTTTCTGTAAAGTTTAATTCTGCAGAGCGTGATGAATTACTGAATTGGTATAAAAATCAGGAAGGTTTAAATTACGCAAGATATAATTCAAAACTTTATACCAATGGAAACGAATCTCCGGATAAAATTGAGGTTGTAGAAGCCGAATTTAACGATTTATCTAAAATGGTAGATGGCCGAGAAGTTTTAAACGCTTGTTTTGATGCAAATTTTGCCCGCGACCAGCGATTAGTGGCTTTTGGTGAAGATTTAGGAAATATAGGTGACGTAAATCAAGGTTTTGCAGGTTTACAGGTAAAATATGGCGAATTGCGTATTACAGATACCGGTATTCGTGAAATGACTATCATGGGGCAAGGTATCGGTTTGGCCATGAGAGGTTTAAAACCTATTGCCGAAATACAATATTTAGATTATTTAATTTTTGCACTTAATGTACTCAGCGATGATTTGGCTTCATTGTCGTATCGTACAAAAGGCATTCAAAAAGCACCGGTAATCGTCAGAACACGCGGACATAGGCTTGAAGGTGTTTGGCATTCGGGCTCGCCAATTGCTATGCTCTTAGGTTCATTAAGAGGATTGCACCTTTGCGTACCAAGAAATATGACGCAGGCAGCAGGTATGTACAATACTTTATTCAGGGCTGATGAACCTGCCGTTGTAATTGAGTGCTTAAATGGATATCGTTTAAAGGAAAAATTGCCTGAAAACGTTGGAGCATTCACAATTCCGTTAGGGATAGCCGAAGTTTTAGAAGAAGGAACAGATATTACAATTGTATCGTATGGCTCAACTTTAAAACTTGTACAAGAAGCCGCAGAAGAGTTGGCAACTTTGGGTATTTCAGTGGAAATTGTTGATCCTCAAACCCTGTTACCATTCGACAAAACTAAAGTTTGCGCTACATCACTTAAAAAAACAAATAAGCTTTTAGTTGTAGATGAAGATGTTCCAGGAGGTGCTTCAGCTTATATATTACAACAAATTTTAGAGCAGCAAAAAGGTTATTTTAATCTTGATGGACAACCAAGAACACTCACTGCAAAAGCACACCGACCACCATTTGGATCAGACGGCGATTATTTTAGTAAACCATCGGTTGACGATATTATAGAACTTGTGTATGAAATGATGCAGGAATCTAATCCAACTAAATTTGTCAGTTTGTTTTAAATCGAACAACTAAAGGTTGTAAAACTGTATTTATACTCAAAAAATATTGTTTTAAACGCATTAAACAAACATTTGGGTCTATCTATTAAATAAAAAAAATTATCTTTCGGTAATAATTAAGAAACCGATCATTCCTCAATTCTTTTCTATTGCTAGAAAAGAATTTCTTTTTCAGTTCCGTTTTATGTAGTTTCTTAGTGTAACCAAAAATACCGAGGTAATTAAGATTTGAGCAATGGTTTACAGGAGAACTGAGATTAGTGAATGGCTTTATGGTAGAAGATTGTTTAAACAATCTTTACTAATTTTAACTCTTATACTCTTATTTTCTAAAACCTTTGCGCAAACTGTTATTCCGCGTAAGTTAGATAGTCTTTTTAAAGTCAACCAAAAATATTCAAGGCCCGATTCTAATAAAATGAAAACGCTTTATTTTATTATGAGGGAATACATGCTGCTCAAAAGTTCATCAAAAATTGAGGAGTATTATCAGAAAAGTTTGCAGTTATCTCAAAAGCTAGGCAGAAGAGATTTTTCTGCAGTGATTTATAATCGCAGAGCTTTATTTAATCACGGCCTAGGCAATTATCTGGAAGCCGAAAAGTATTATAAAAAAGCTTTAAATGAATATCAAATCCTAAAGAACGAGTATAAGCAGGCAGATATTTATCTAAATATGAGTGCGCTTTATGGATCTATTCCAGACTATGTGAAGTCGCTGGAAGCAAATCAAAAAGCAATGTTTCTGTATCAAAAAACAAATAGTCAGGAAGATTTGGCTAGCTGTTACATTAATATTGCGACAGTTTATCAAGCATTGAATAAGCAGAAATCGGCCACTGAATACGCAAAAAGAGCATTAAAATTATTCACTGCCAATAACGACCAAACGGGAATAGCTTTTGCCTACCGATGTTTAGGAGAAAGTTACATGGCGGCAAACACTGCTGACTTATTAGATATCGGGCTTAAATCCCAACAGAGGCTCGATGTCGCTTTAGACTATTTTAACAGAGGATTAAAAATCTCTGAAAGTTCTGATAATCAGTTAAGTATTTCGTCATTTAAAAGAAATATTGGTAAAGTTTACGAGCAGCAAGGGCATGAAGCATTAGCACTGAAGTTTTATTTAGAAGCATTAAAGTATGATGAGCAAACTGGACAAAAAGCCTATTACGCAGTAACGCTGGAAACTTTAGGGGAATTCTACAAAAATCAGAAAAGATATAATGATGCTATTGAAACATTAAATTCAGCGCTCAATACTTCATTAGAAATGAATTTTTTAGATATTCAGAGAAATGTACTCTTAAAACTTAGTGAAATCTATCTTGATTTAAATAGATATAAAGAATCATTAGATTATTATAAGAAATACATCATTGCAAAAGATAAATTATTTGATGAGGATAAAGAACGCGAAGTAACCAGAAGACAGCTTATGCTTGATTTTGCAGTTAAGGAGAACGATTACAAGCTTATGAAGCAAGTTTCTGATGCAACCTTAAAAGAACAGCTGCTTTTGGCAAAGCAACAAGAGCAAAAACTCTTGTTAAACCAGAAAGAGCTTAAATTGGTGGGCAAGGAGAAAGATCTACAAAGCAGTAATTTTGAAAGGTCAAAGTTGCAATCAGATTACGATAATTATCTAAAAAACAGACAAATTTCAGAGCAAAAACAACAAATTGAATTTGACGGGAAGGTGAAAATATTTTTAATGGTTGCAATTACTTTGGTAATGTTAACTGCAGCCCTAATTTATTTCAATCAACGTAAAACCACCAGATTAAATAAAATAATAAACAAACAAAAAGCAGAATTAGAACAGCTGAGTAGGGTAAAGGACCGGATTTTCAGTATCGTTAGTCATGATATGAGAACGCCTGTAAATTCATTAATATCATTTATTCAGCTATTAGAAGCAGGTAAAATTGAGCAGGAAAAACTCACAAGATACGCTTCATCGTTGAAGAATAGTTTAGCGTATACATCATCAATGATGGAAAATTTATTGAACTGGGCAGCCAGCCAAATGCAAGGATTTAACCCTTATTTAGAACTATTGGATATTTCTAAGCTAATTCTTGATGTTTTAAATGCTTTTGAAGATTCTGCCGACCTAAAGCGCATCTCTATTCACAACAATGTTCAGCCAGATACAATCTGCAGGGCAGATGAGAACATGCTCTCGTTGGTGTTAAGAAATTTAATAAGCAACGCTATAAAATTTACACCCGAAGGCGGAAAAATTACGATTGCATCTTCAACTAAGGAGAATGAGGTCGTTATTTCTATTTCAGATAATGGAATTGGTATGGCAGAAGGACAGGTTAACCATTTTAATAACTCGACATTTCAGGGTGCCGGATTTAGCACACTTGGTACAAATAAGGAAAAGGGAACTGGTTTGGGTTTACTTTTATGTAGAACTTTTATGGCACTAATGGATAGTAAAGTCGTTTTACATTCCGTAAATGGCGAAGGCTCTACATTTAGCCTGATTTTTAAAAGAAGTTAAGCTATTTTTTAAATCGCGAAAGTGTTTTTTTCTCAATAACGTTTTCCAGCAATTCCTGCTTTGCAGCGGCACTAACGGGTACAATATATTTGTGTTCTAAATGAACCTCATGTGTAGTTAGGGTACAAATTGCATTTGTATTGATAATATATTGTTTATGAACCCTCATAAATTGATTTGGAAGTTGCTTTTCAAGATTTTTAAGACCTACTAAAATAATGTGTTTGTCATCAGCAGTGTAAATCTTCGAGAAATCGCCCATGCTTTCCATATAAATAACATCGCTATATTTCAACTTTGTTATTCCTTTAGTTTCTCTAAAAAAAAAGTATTCATCCTCTTGTTTAATATCGCTTTTTACAAAACTGGCAGCTTTTCTAAGTTCAATGTATTCAATCGCTTTATTTGCAGATTTAAGCAATCTTTCGAAAGTTGCTGGTTT
Organism: Pedobacter sp. Leaf132; assembly: GCF_920984695.1. Classification (NCBI taxonomy): domain Bacteria; kingdom Pseudomonadati; phylum Bacteroidota; class Sphingobacteriia; order Sphingobacteriales; family Sphingobacteriaceae; genus Pedobacter; species Pedobacter sp. Leaf132. The sequence continues at coordinate 112,935 of NZ_CAKLBO010000007.1, forward strand.
TACCACAAAATCAATGGCATCTAAATCAAAACTTTCTGCTGCGTATTCGTTATGAGAAGTTATAAAAATAAATACTGGTTTGTTTTTAAGTGTTTTTAACAGAGATGTACCAGAAAGTTCGGGCATATCTATATCCGAAAAAACGATGTCAATTTGATTTTTGTTTATGATGTCAACTGCCTCTACACCATCCTTACAGATTGAAACGATATTTAAATTAGGGATTTTACCGAGGTGCATAGTAATCGCATCACGTTCTATCTCGTTATCATCTACTACTAAACAGTTATACATTGTATGGGGATGTGAAATCCAAAGATAACTATTAATACGATTATAAAATTGCCTTAAGTGGTTTATTTCAGCTTAATTCCTGTGCTTTTTTTCTCCAGTATAAAGTTTTTCTCCTGCCTTTATTTCAATTTGTAAATCATTTTCTGCCGGCGGTACGGGGCAACGGTACCCATCACTATAGGCGCAATACGGATTATAGGCTTTATTAAAGTCGACTTCAATTTTATTATCTAGAATCGCTTTTGAACTTAAATCAATGTAGCGTCCACCTCCATAGGTTACCTGATTATTGGTTTCATCAGTAAAAGGCAAGAAAAGTAAGTCTTTATAAATCGGATTGCCAGCCAAGGCCACGTTTTTGTAGAGCGTCATTATAATTTGTTTGCCGTTTAAATCGAAGCTTATTTTCGCAAAGCGATAAAATTCTTTACTTGTTCCATCATAAGTTGGCATTTTAAAAATCTTTTCATTTTTTAAAAGTTCAACATTTGCTAAAACTTTATAATTACTATCGGCATCATAAAAATGAAGGTTCGCTAAATCATTTTCTTTAAGTGGAGAATTGCTTTCCTTAATAAAATCTTGCTTATAATTTTCACGGTGTTTTGCAATTTGCTCCGCATAATTTTGAGCAAAAGTATTTATGCTGATGAAGAGTAGTAGGATAGGGAGAAGTTTTCTCATGATTTTTATTTTGTCATCGTCATTTCGACTGGAGCACAGCGGAATGGAGAAATGTTTGAAATTTGCTAAACATAATTTAAAGATTTCTCGGCTTCGCTTGAAATGATGGTGAATAATATATTAAAGTCCTTCGACAAGCTCAGGATGACAAGTTGCTTAAAAGTATTACAATATTAGCCTCTAGCCTAAACTACACTTACCTTATTTCTCAAAAACTGATCCGCTAAAACCAAAGCAGCCATTGCCTCTACAATTACTACAGCTCTCGGCACCACACAAGGGTCGTGGCGGCCTTTACCTTTAATTTCAGAAGCTTCACCGGCAGCATTAATGGTTTGCTGGTTATGCATAATGGTAGCAACCGGCTTAAAGGCAACTTTAAAGGTAATATCCATTCCATTGGAAATACCACCTAAAATACCACCTGCAAAATTTGTGGTGGTTTTAAATACTTTTGAATCTGCTGCTTTTGGTTGAGGAATATCATTGTGTTGGGAACCTCTGAGTTCACTTCCGGCAAAACCAGAGCCATATTCAAAACCGTGAACAGCATTAATGCTTAACATTGCCTTACCTAAATCGGCATGTAATTTATCAAAAACAGGCTCACCTAAACCAGCAGGGCAGCCTTTAATTACACATCCAATTTTACCACCAACAGTGTCGCCATCTTTTCTAACCGAATCGATAAACTCAATCATTTCATGCGCTGTTGCAGGGTCTGCACATCGTACAATATTTTCTTCTCTAATATCCAGCAAAGCTGATAAATCGTTACTTTCTAAATTAGGTGCCTCAATAGTTCCGACTGAAGTTACGTGGGCAAAAATTTCGATGCCTTGTTGTTTTAAAAATAGTTTAGCTATTGCGCCTGCAGCTACACGGGCGGCAGTTTCACGGGCAGATGAACGCCCGCCACCACGATGATCGCGTATGCCATATTTTGCGTCGTACACGTAATCTGCGTGGCTAGGGCGGTAAACATCAACATTATGACCATAATCTTTAGAGCGTTGGTCTTCATTTGGAATTAGCAAAGCGATAGGCGTGCCGGTACTTTTTCCTTCGAAAATACCAGATAAGATTTGAACGGTATCGCTTTCTTTTCTTTGGGTTGTAATCTTAGATTGACCTGGTTTACGTTTATCCAATTCTGACTGAATAAAATCCATGTCAATATCCAATTTTGCCGGGCAACCATCAATAATTACCCCAATGGCTACACCATGAGATTCGCCAAAGGTGGTTATGCGAAATAATTGTCCGAAAGAGTTGCCTGCCATATTTTATTGAGTGAATAATTGATTTTTGAATGATTGATTGAGATTTACACTCCCAGTCTTTATACTTTTTACTAAATACTTTCTACTGAGAACCCTACTTTTTTCAAATCCTCCCAAAAATAAGGATAAGATTTTTCTACAACCTGCATTTCTTCAATTTTAACTTCGTTGATTAGTAATGCAAGCGGGGCAAAGGCCATCGCCATACGGTGGTCTTCGTAAGTTGCAATGGTAATTTTTTCAGGGAAATGAAGTTCATCTGTATTTAAAGTATAAACTAAATTATCTTCCGTTAAAGTAACACCAATTTTAGCCAATTCGTTTTGCAAGGCGGCTATTCTATCTGTTTCTTTAATTTTTAAAGTTTCAAGTCCGGTAAACGACATATTTTTACCCAAAGCAGCTGCGATCACAATAATGGTTTGTGCTAAATCCGGACAAGTTTTTAAATCCAAAACCTGATTGGTTTCTAATGCCAAGCCCAAGTTGCTTATGGAAATTCCTGTTTCGGTTTTTTCTGTTGCAATACCAAAAATCTTCATGATTTTTTTAATCTGGCTATCGCCTTGCAAGCTTTTTTCTTTCAATGCTGGTAAATTGATTTTAGCTTCATCTGCCAAAGCAGCAATACTATACCAATAAGATGCAGCACTCCAATCAGGCTCTACAACTAAAATTCCAGGCTTAAAAGACTGAGGTTTTATAGAAATCGAATTTCCACTCCATGTATGTTCAATGCCTACTTCGGCTAACATATCCAAAGTCATGTCTACGTATGGCTTTGAGGTTAATTCTCCTTCAATTTCTAACGTTAAACCTTCAGGTAAAACCGGTGCAATCATCAGCAATGCCGAAATATATTGACTGCTGATATCGCCTTTGATTTTAACTTGAGCAGTTTTTTGATTTAGCGGGCCAACAATATTTAATGGAGGAAAGCCCTCAGCCTCTGCATAAGAAATATCTGCCCCGATGGTTTTTAAAGCTTCTGCTAAAATCCCAATCGGACGCTGTTTCATACGTTCAGTTCCGGTTAATAGAAAATTACCGTTTTTAGCAGAAAGATAAGCAGAAAGAAAACGCATGGCTGTTCCGGCCGGGCCAACATCAACAGTTTGTGATTCTTGAATCTCTACTTCTAATTCATCCTCTAAAATATTTAGAATGCCATTCAATGTTACCGTATCGGCAGCATTTGATAAGTTTTTAACTTGTACTAGCTTTTTGCTTAAAGCACTAATAATCAAGGCTCTATTGCATTCGCTTTTGGAGCCCGTTAGTTGGATTTCCGTATTAATATTCTTGGCTCCTTTAAAAGAAACTAAGGCGTTTTTTGACATGGTATTCTGTTTTAGCCCCACCCAACCCTCCCCGGAGGGAAGGGCTTTACAGTGAGCTGATATTTTAATATTATAATTTGTTGCTAAAGATGTCTCGCAAGGAGATGGTCTTTAAGCTTTGGACTTGAAACCCTCTACCTTAAGCCTTTCAACCCTTAACCTTATTTACTAACTTCTGTATGTTGTTCTGCAGCAATTCCTTTTTCAGCTTTGCCAGCATTCATAATTTCAGTTTGTTTACGAATAGATTCGCCGTGTACCAATTCTAAAAATTTTTCGGTAAAGTTTAAATCTAATTTTAAAGCTTTTGCAAAAGCGTGACCTTTTTTAATGATGGCATCCCAACGGTTAACTTGTAAAATCGTTACCTGATTATCGCGTTTAAATTCTCCTATTTTTTCTACAATAGCCATACGTTCCGCTAATTTTTGTAATAAGATATCATCAATTTTATCAATGTTCTTACGCAAATCAGCTAATTTATCAGCGAAAGCTTCATTTGGTGCTTCAGGTTCACGAACTGTTAAGCGGTCAACTAATTCAGCTAAAGCTGCCGGCGTAACTTGTTGTTTAGCATCTGTCCAGGCAACTGATGGGTCAACGTGAGATTCAATCATCAAACCTTGCATGTCTAAATCCAAAGCTTTTTGAGAGATGTAAGGAATCAGCTCACGGTTACCACAAATGTGACTTGGGTCGTTTATGATTGGCAATTCAGGGCATAAAGTTTTCAGTTGAATAGCCATTTCCCACATTGGTTCGTTACGGAAAGAGCTTTTCTCAAATGAAGAGAAACCACGGTGTATTGCTCCAATTTTAGTAATTCCTGCCCCATTGATACGCTCGATTGCACCAATCCATAACTGTAAATCAGGGTTAACCGGGTTTTTAATTAAAACCGGAATATCATGACCTTTTAAAGCATCAGCAATTTCCTGAACTGTAAATGGGTTTACTGTAGAACGAGCACCAATCCAAAGGATATCAACACCAGCCGCTAAAGCCTCTTCCACATGTTTTGCATTTGCAACCTCAACAGCTGTTGGCAAACCAGTTTCTGCTTTAGCACGTTTTAACCACTCTAAACCAATGCTTCCAATACCTTCAAATTCTCCCGGACGAGTACGTGGTTTCCAGATGCCAGCTCTTAAAACTGAAACTTTACCAGTTGCAGCTAATAAATGTGCTGTAGTTAATAATTGCTCTTCAGTTTCTGCACTGCAAGGACCAGAGATAATTAATGGTTCGTTGTTAACGTTTAACCATGTGTTTAAAGGTTGGATGTTTAAATTAAGTTTCATGATTTATGGCTTGTAATATTTTATAATTCGTTTGTTTAATTGTTGTACTGCTTAATTATGGAGTTGTAATTCGTAAATCTAAAATCGTAACGCTATCATACTTTATCGTTCTTTTGATATTCGCCGAGGATATTGAAATTCGAAGTGTATTTTAATGCTTTTCTAACAGCTTTATCGTATTTTTCTGTACTCGGCCATTCTAAGTCAACGTAAAAATAATATTCATTTCGTTTACCTAACACAGGCATAGATTGTATTTTTGTTAAGCTTACTTCTTGTTCTGCGAAGATATTTAATACGGTTGCAAGTGAACCAGCTTTATGGCCAACCTGAAAGCAAATTGATGCTTTGTTTATTTTTTTGCCTTCATCTGTTTTATCCTTTTTAAGGATAAGAAAGCGTGTGTAATTTTTTTTATTTGATTCTACTCGACGTTCTAGAATGTTTAAACCGTAAAGTTCTGCTGCTAAGTTGTTTGCAATAGCCATTGTATCAGTAAGTTTTTCTTCTTGAATACGTTTTGCACAAGCTGCAGTATCGTTACTTTCTACAATTTTAATGTGCGGATAATCGTAAAAGAAATCGATGCATTGACGAATAGCGATAGGATGTGAGGTTACGATTTTGATGTCTTCGAATTTTACCCCTGGCAATGCCATTAAGTGCAGTTGAATAGGAAGGTAAACTTCTCCAACAACAGAAAAGCCATAGTCGCGAATTAAGGTGTAATTTGGCAATAAGCTACCTGCGATAGAATTTTCAATCGCCATTACAACGAAATCTGCATCGTTTTTTTCCAGTTTATCGCAGGTTTCTTTAAAAGAATTGCATTCTACAGTTTCGATTTCCTTACCGAAAAATTTGTAGGCTGCTTCTTCATGAAAAGATGCTTTAATACCTTGAATTGCTACTCGTTTTGTCGTTTCCATTTTTGCGTAAAACAAAAAAGTCCCGGCTGTTTGCCGGGACTTTTTTATACATTTTAATATTGTTATATATCTTTTTGCATATTAGCCCCGGCTCTTACTAAAATAGTAAAAGTAACCAAAGTAATATGTGTTGAATAATTTCATTCTTGTTTTTGCTTGAGCCAAATGTAATAACAAAATTTAATTTGTCAATAGGAAAATGAAAATATTTTTATTTTTTTTCATTTATACCGTTTTGGTGTTGGGTATGAAATGAAGATTTAATGGTTATTAGTTTGCTAAACCTGATAGCAATGGAAATACTTTTAAAATTGCAGGAAACCTAAATATTCTGTTATGCTGAGGAACAGCCTGTCCCGACACTTCGGAAAGAATCTGCAACCGATTAAAGGGATTCTTCGTTCCTGAGAATGACAGAAGTTTTTTAAAAGATTGCCTGCCTGCGGTAGTCAGGGAATGAATAGCAGGGCTGAATGAGCCAAATGAACAAAGCTACTCATTTCCAAAATCTTAAAAGAAAAATATTCTCTGAGAAAAAAAATGCTAATAATTATGCTGCTTGGCACATAACCCACGATTTAAATCGTGGGTTATGTGCCAATTCCTCTAGGTACGCGTATTAGGCAATACCCCAATTCCTAAAAAAAAAAACAGTCTGTAAAATACAGACCGTTTAAATATTATCCTGCCGAACTTAGCGTTCGTTGCTCTTCGTTAATATCTTTAACATTATGATTTTTTGCTGATTTCTCCGCATCATGTAATTCCTGTTGCATAATTTTGGCAATTTTGGTGCTTCCATCGTGGCTCCATCCCGGCGGATTAAGGATGTATTTCACCTTATCCAAAAAAGTCGGTGCCTTTTTTACATCTGCACTTAAGGCAATAAATTCGTGAAAGATAATGTTTACCGGTCCGGTATCGGATGGTTGCGTAGTTAGGCCATATTTAACTTTATCCTCTGGTAATTCTGCCTGAAAAGTACCAAACCATCTATCCCAAAGGATTAGAACCATACCCATATTTTTATCTAAATAACGAACATTGCTTGCATGGTGCACACGGTGATGCGATGGCGTTACAAAAACGTACTCATACCATTTAGGAAATTTGATATCATACTGTGTATGAACTAGATTACCATATATTTGAGTAACCAGATAAGCAAAAAGGATATCCATAGCCGTAAAACCCATAAAAGCTAAAGGCAAGTAGAAAAAAACGCGATATAATGGCTCGAAAACTGTAGAACGGAAACCCGTTGTTAAATTGAAATGCTCTGATGAATGATGCGTTACATGCATAGCCCAAAAGAAGCGCACATAATGTCCAACAGTATGTAAAAACCAATATAGAAAATCTTGTGCAAGGATTAAAACGGTCCAATAAATCCAAATATTTGAGATTTGAAAAAGCCTGAATTGATAGCAATATTCTAATAAAAAGAACGTGGCAGTTTTCATGCCTAAATTAATTACAATTGCCGTAACCATTAAATAAATATTGGTCCAGGTATCGCGTTTGGTATATAATTTTCTATCGTGGGCATAGCTGAAATACATTTCAACCAGGGTTAAAACGATTACAAAGCCAAACAAGGCACCAACAGAAATATCACTTCCGGTGTATTTCATATTACAAACTATTATAGTAATCTAAACTGCTCAAAATATCGGCTGTAGATACACGGCAGTTAAACGTGCATTTGCCTATTGTTTCTAGTAAAGAGAACAAAATGTTACCATCCTCATTCTTTTTATCACTTTTCATCAATTCCAAAAGCGTTTCAAAACTTTCTTTTTTAATGTGGTATTTTGGATATAGTGAGCGCATATACTCGCTAATATCTTTTAATTCTTCTTTCGTTAAGCCACTGTTTTTAATTGATAAGGCAGCCTCGCAAACAAAGCCAATAGCAATTGCTTCGCCATGTGTAAGCGGGTTTTCATCGTTTGCAAGCGAATAACTTTCTACAGCATGACCAATCGTGTGACCAAAATTTAAAATCTTACGCAGATTTTTTTCATGTGGGTCAATCGTTACAACCTCATTTTTAATTTCAACAGAACGATAAATATCTTCTGCCGATGGCGTTAAATAATCTGTAGTTTTTAACTTTTCGTAGTAAGCTTTGTCGTAAATTAAACCGTGTTTAATCATTTCGGCAAAGCCTGATAAAAGCTCTCTTTGGGGCAAAGTTTTCAAAAATTCAGTTTCGATAAAAACCATTTGAGGCAGCGTAAAAGTACCTACCATGTTTTTAACGTTATCAATATCGATACCTGTTTTACCGCCAACCGAAGCATCAACCTGCGAAAGTAATGTAGTTGGAACATTTACAAAATCGATACCACGCTTAAATGTTGAAGCAATGAAACCACCCATATCGGTAATTACGCCACCGCCTAAATTTATCATTAAACTTTTACGGTCGGCTTCAAAATCTAAAAGCGTTTTCCAAATGCCTATACAGAAATCTATATTTTTGTTTTCTTCGCCAGCAGAAGTTTCAATTAAATCGAAATCTGCAAAGTCATCCATCATCGATTGAAATACCGGTAAACAGATTTCGCTTGTATTTTCATCAGCAAGAACAAAAACCTTACTGTATTTATTACTTTCTAAAAGTGCTCTTAAGGCATCTAAATTGCTTTCGAAATAAAGCGAATGGCCTGCGCTAGTTAAGGTTTCCATTAAATTACTTCGATTTTATCTTGTTCAAAAGTGATAATATCGCCAACCCTTACTTTATAACGCTTGCGAAATTCTACTTCTCCATTACATTTAACTAAGCCATCCATTACTACGGCCTGGGCATCTCCACCTGTTCCAACCAAACCCGTAGCCTTTAAAAGCTGGATAAGTGGTATAAATTCGCCCTCTAATTTGAATTGTATCATTTTGTTGCAAAAATACGATTATTTCGATGTTTTACGTTCCAACAATGGATGCTTTTTATAATTTTGCATCCGTCTGACTTATTACACAACAAATGATTGATTCATCATCCAATAAACAACCCAATTTTGACAACACCGAAGTTGCTTTTCGCCAAAAAACCAATGCCGAATTAAAAAAGGCTTTTTGGCTTTTTAAAATGATAGGCAGCAATTTCCTTACAAAAGTTGGTCCTCCGATTACAAATTTCTTTTTAAATATTGGTTTGCCAATCCAGGGCGCCATTAAATCGACCATTTTTCAGCAATTTTGCGGTGGCGAAACCATTGCCGAATGTGATAAGGCAATTGCCCAACTGGCTAAGGGTGGTGTTGGAACTATTTTAGATTATTCGGTTGAAGGAGAGGAAGAAGAAATTGTTTTCGACGAAACTTGCCAGGAAATCATTCGAACTATTTTGCGTGCCGATGGCGATAAAAACATCCCGATTACCGTTTTTAAAATTACGGGAATTGGTCGCTTTGCATTATTAGAAAAATTAGACGCAAAACAAAGCTTAACTTCTGCAGAACAGGCTGAATTTGACAAAGTTAAATTGCGTTGTGAAATGATTTGCCGCACCGCTTTTGATAAAGGCGTACCAATTATGATCGATGCTGAAGAAACCTGGATTCAGGATACTATAGATGAATTGGCTTTAGATATGATGCGTAAATTTAACCAGGAACGCATAATTGTGTACAATACTTACCAAATGTATCGCCATAATAAATTAGCCGATATGAAAGCCGACCACTTAATTGCCAAAGCTGCAGGCTTTATATTAGGCGTTAAAATGGTTCGTGGTGCATATATGGAAAAGGAGCGCAAACGTGCTGCTGAGCTGGGATATCCATCACCAATACAACCCGATAAAGAATCATCAGATAGAGATTACAATGAATCTTTGCGTTATTGCGTAGATCATATTGATGAGATTGCAATTGTTTGCGGAACGCACAATGAAGATAGCAGTCGTTTGCTTACATACCTCTTAGACGAGAAAAAAGTAGCCCACAATCATCCACACGTTTACTTTGCGCAACTTTTAGGCATGAGTGATAACTTGAGTTTTAATCTTGCAGATGCAAATTATAATGTGGCCAAATATGTTCCTTACGGCCCAATTAAAGCTGTAATGCCATATTTGTTTAGAAGAGCACAAGAAAATACTTCAGTTGCCGGCCAAACCGGTAGAGAGTTGGGTTTAATTGAAAGGGAATTGAAGAGAAGAAGGCTTTAAAATATTTTTATTGATGTTTTGGAAATGTATGGACTGTGGTTCTTGGAAGAATGCAGTCCCGCTTTCTGCTTCAATCTTTTTCAATCCTATTAGGTTTTAAAAACCTTATAGGATTAATAAAAAGTATTTCCGCTCCAATCGGGTATAGAAACAAAGCTTTTGGCTAAACACTTAATCACATAAAAAAAGGCAGCTAAAGCAAACTATAATAATAAGAAATATATTATCATTGTTTTGATTCATTGCCCTTTCTATTAACCAATGTATTGGAATATTGCTTAGTCTTTCTCTACTACAAAGTCCTGTTTGCCTGTAAGCAAATCGTAGAAAAGAATAAAATCACTTGCCAATGAGTATCCAGGATATTTGAAAGTTGCCGGCTTGTTCTTTTCAAAGAAAAAATGACCAACCCAAGCAAAGCCATAACCTAAAACCGGCATCGCTAAAAAGAACAGCCAGTTGTGGAACATAAAGCCTGTAAAAAAGGCCAATACAACTAAACCGGTGCCAATAAAATGCAGCACCCGCGATGTAGTATTAGTATGTTCTGACAAATAGTATGGATAGAACTCTTTTAATGATTTAAACCTTTTTTCTGCCATAATCTTAATTTACAAAATTCCGTGTGCCTTTAAAAATGATGCTAATTGGGCTGGTTTTTCAGTCATTAATAAAGTATTTAAACCAACTTTTTTTGCGCCTTCAATATGCTGCGGACTATCATCAATAAACAAAGTTTCTGCCGGATTTAAATTATTGTCATTTAAAACCTGTTCAAAAATGTTGGTATTTGGTTTGCGCAATTTCATGTGTTGAGAAAAGTAGGCCTTCTCAAAATAATCATCATAATTGTTTAGCTGGAACGTAGTTTTAAGGTAATTGATAATCCAATCGTAATGAATTTCGTTATTATTACTCAATAGAAAAGTTCTGTATTTTTCTTTAACTTTTAAAAGAAGTTCATGATTTTCCTGGTGTGTACCAATCAATAAACTATTCCAGGCATCATCAATTTGGCTATCCGTTAATTCAGGTTTGTTTGCAGCTTTTCTAATCCCCTCACGAAATTTAGCCGGAGAGATTGCTCCAGTTTCAAAATCATCAAATAATTGATTATGAGATTTATGCGCAAAGAAATTTTCGATATCCGTTATGCCTAATTTTTGGAAAGATGCCTGGGCAATTCTGAAATCGATGTCGAAAATTACGTTTCCGTAATCAAAAATGATGTTTTTGATGTTTTGCATGAGTATTAAACTTTTTGCAAATATCTTTAAATAATTATGATTCTGATCAAGGAATTTTAATTTAGCTAACAAACGTTTTTTACTTTCCTGATTTGAATTTTCGAGCCATTATCCAACAAAAATGTAAAATCCCAGTATAGGTCTGTTACCTCCACATTGATATTTTCTATCCTACCAGAAATTCCTTTGTCATTTTCTATTGATGTGTTTGTCTTTAAACTCAAAAGGTCGGATGTTGGTGTAAGCTCATCAATTTTTATCATGCATAAATATAAAGGCTTAAAAGGTTAACATTCAAATTGCATACTCAGAAATTATACAGGATTACAATTTAACCATCGTTTTTTTGCTTTTTCGTAGGTATCGTCGCCTAAGTGAATCCCGTTTCTATCTCCTCTGATAAGTTGATTAGCAGCTACAAAACCATTGTTTCCATTTAGAAAATTTATGCAAAGCTGCTTAATCAAGTCAACATCTTCGTTCGCAACAGCATCCATGTCTAAATCCATTAATTTAGCAAAATGCTCAGAACCATCTATTTGCGATTTGTATACCTCGGGTGCTTCAAAAATTTTTGTAATTGGGTTTAAAATGGGTTTTATGCATGGATTTATTCTGACCAAACAAGCTGTATTACTCAAAGTTGGATCGATAATAGAGTAGGCAATAAAAGTTGCTGAATCTGGTGGATCGCCTAAAATACTTGTCGACATTTTCTTGATATCCGAAACAAAGGTTAAATCATAATCTGTAAAAGCTAATTTGTTATTTCTATTCTTTTCAAAAATATTTTGAATTTCCTGATTGCTCGAAGTTTGATAATCTGCAATCATAGCTTGTCCACCCGTTCCGGTTCCTAAAGATAAAATTTTATAGTCGCTCAATGGAATATCATTATTCGTCATCGCCTCAATTAAGCCTGCCAAAACCGGATTGTTAAAACCCGAAACTGCACCATCCCACATTTTTGTTTTGCGTACATCCTGGCCATTTAGTTGACTAATTTTAATTTCGGCAGGTGCATCAAAATAATTAACCGGTGCATTGCTTGATGAATGTATTGCATGGCCCAGGCTAATTTGATAATATTTACCTCCACTAAAAGCATCAGTTTTACTAGCTATATTTGAGCGGAAAAAAGTTGCTCTTTGTCTGAAATAATCGAAGCCAACAATTAATATTTGTAGTGCTGGCTTCCCAATAATTTGCGGGAGTTCGTTTATGTTAATCTCTAGGGTAGGTTGTGTGGTTTTACCTTGGAGCATTAATTTATTGTAAGCTTTTAAAACGTTTTGCAAACCCGATAATTTGCGCTCCATGCTATATTTAGGACCTAAAACGTTGGTTAAACTAGCAATGTTGCGCCATTTTAATTTCTCCCAGAATGATAGTTTTGAAAATACCTGTTTGCGTTTGCCTTCATCTTCAAAAACAGAAATAATTTCGCTCAACTTCATGTCATTACAAAGAGTAGCCAGTATTAAACTCCCACCAGAATTTGCAATCACCATATCAAATTTTCTTAATAACTCATGGCCGTTTAAATCGCCATAAATATCTTGCAATACTCGGGCTTGTATCAATGCCCATGAACCGCCGCCATCAAGAGATAAAATTTTATAAGACATAATGTAAGTGTTTGAGCTGCTTTAAGCTAAAAATCGTGAATTATAATCGATTATGAAAGATTTATAGATTGCAGTTACAATATCCTAATTTAAAGTTATTCGCATTATCCCTACAAAGGGGGATTTTATTGCTGTTTTATATCAGAAAAAGATTGTAATTTTATGCATCCTTAATTCTCTCATTATGAATAAGTTAAATGATTTGTCTGCAAACGAACTTTATAGAATTGCCGGATATGCGAATCAGCTACAGCAAAGTAGTAAATCGGTAGAATTTATACCTGAGATTGTTACGCATCAATCAGAAAGCTGTATTGGTTATCAAGGTGTTTTCAATTGGTCTTGCATGCAATATTTAAGTATCAGTAATTCTATAAAAACTATTTTAGGTTATGAACCTGAAATATTTATTAAAAAAGGTTTAAATTTTAGTCTAAGCATCATCCATCCAGTCGATTTGGATAGGGTTAGGGCTGTTCATCAATCTATTTTCGAGTACTACTATAAAACGCCTAAAAGCCAGCGCCCAAAATTACGTTTTGGATATAATTTAAGGGTGAGGACTAAAAACCAGGATTACATTCACATTTTAAGGCAGAGTAATTTTATTAGTTTTACTGATGATGGAAAACCTGTAATAGAATATATTAATTGCACCGATATAACGGGTTTTAGTTTTAACAATGTTATTTGCTTAACCGTTCATTTATTATCTCCATCAGGTACTTTTGAACTTAGCCACGAACAAGAATTTCCTGAAATTGATAGTAATTTATCAAAAAGAGAAAAAGAAGTTTTAGAATTGGCGAGCCAGGGCTATACAAGTAAGCAGATAGCTGCTAAATTGTATTTGTGTACTGAAACCATTAAAAGCCATAGAAAACATATTATTGCTAAAACAGGCGTTGGCAATATGGCAGCGGCAATAAACAAAATAATAAGACACTAAGTCTAAAACTCCTATCTCTTGTGGAATGGTTTTTGACTTTCACTCGATGTGTAATTTCGAATTGTCTGCAATTATAGTTTTCTAAAAACCAGACAATAGCTAAACTATGTTATTACATATTTATTTATCAGTTATTCTTTATTACGTTAATAAAGTGATTAACTGTTAAATTGGAAGAGGGATATTTATCCCTCTTTTATTTTTTTATCGTTATTACCCTTCCCGTAACCAAATGAAATTCATAGGTTCTGTATAAAGCGTCTTCAATTATATTTATATCTTCAACCAGGCCGGTTTTACTAAACGTATCTGTAACTAAATCGCCTTTCTTAATATCCTGAAGCTCCTCAGAACTGGTATCATTATTAATCCTTTTCATTTTGTAAAAATAACTAATGGAAAGTCATTATTGTTTTTAACAGTTTTTACATATTCTTAAACAGAGTGATAAAATTTTAAAAAGTCTGTGAAATGTCATATAATAGCGCTAACTTTCAATTATGGGCGATACATTAAATTTCATATTAGGGGTTGGTTTTATACTTGGCGGTTTTAGCGTATTCTGTGTAATATTTGGTGGCGGAAAAAAGAGCTAAAAATAAAAGTTATGTAATGATGAAATCTTTGGACTATTACTTCAGTCGGCCCATTATATCAAAATACATATCTCCATTTAGTTGATTTATTCTTACAACAATATCCCTAACCGGAGATTTGTTCACTAAATCTTTAGGTAATCCTTGTGAGTATTCGAAAGAATAATCAGAAAAATCGGTTATATTTTTGGTGTTGTATAGGTAATAATAGCCGCCTTTATTCGCTACTCTAACATACCAGTTAAGTATGTTTGGCTCGCCAATATTGGTGAATTTAATTTCTGTTTGATATAACTGAAGTTTAATCACGTCTGGTTCAGGGATATCCTTTTTACATCCTTGAAACAATACAATAACAAAGCAGAAATATAATAGTGATTTCATTGTTATTCAACAAATATATAGTTATAAGAGTTTTAAATATATTCATAAACTATACAATGTGTATGATTAAATTTACAATTTAAATATTCATATTTTGAGTAAAACCTTTAAACAATTTAAACAATTTGAAATTTAAGCTGTTACTGCTTAAAGTATTAATGTCGCAAATCCACTTAAGGTGGCATTTGCGTAAAAATACGTATTAAGCTTTTTCCTTAATTTTGATTTTTATATGCGGATAAAGTATAATTGTATTTGAACAACAAAAGACTTTGATATAGATGATACAACTTGAAGATATCAAGGGTAGATTTAAAAAAGATAAAGCTATTAGTGCTGAGTTCCCGATTAGGGTACTGATAATTAAAGAGGCATCAGGTATACTTTGTATGAACTCTGGTGATTATGAACTATCGCCCGGAAGAGTTTTTTTTATACCCGAAGAAGGAATAATACGATTAGAAGGTGAAATTATTTCTGCCTATTGGTTAAGCTTTAGTAATTTATTGTACTCCGAATTTCTACTCCAACATACAGATTCTCAATCTAAAAATCTTTTTATGATGTTATCATTTAAAGATTTAACTACTCAACAAGCCCAAAAAGCATTTACATTATTAGAGCAACTTAAAAGGGAAATAGCCGCAAAACGAGATACTTCATATTTAGCTCAATATTTGTCTCTTTTATTAGGTTTTTCAGCGGTTTTAAATGCCGAGTTAATGGATTTATCAGTAGATGAATTACAACAGGTTTTGAGATTCAGGGCAATTTTGGAGCAATACTTTAAAACAGAGCGTTCTACCGAATTTTATGCTGCAGGCATGGGTATGTCTTCTAGAAAACTCAATTCATTCCTCAAAAAAGCATTTTCTAAAAATTTACCTGAAGTTTTATACTCAAGATTAATCCGCGAAGCGGAAGAATTATTAATCCATACAGATTATTCTGTTGCCATGATAGCCGAAATATTAGGCTTTGAGCAGGCAAATTCTTTTGTAAGTAATTTCAAAAAAACTAAAGGCGTATCAGCAGTTGAATTTAGAAAAATGAATTAGCCATTATTTTGGCTTTGAGATGAAATTTAAAAAGGATTGAAATTGAGCTTTATGCTTTTGCCTGTCTAGCTTAAAATAAAATGCACCTCGTCTTGAGCTTGATTTATCTTTTTCAGTTTGTTTTATTAATAATCCACTAGCTGTAATTTTGCGTATAAAATTCCGGTTATCAATAGGCGAATCGTAGACCTGCTCGTATAGATTTTGTAATTGAGGAATGGTAAACTTTTTAGGTAAGAGTTCGAATAAAATAGGGTGGAGCGCTGCCTGATACCTGATTTTATCCATGGCAGATTTTACCATTTCGTTATGGTCAAATATTAATTCCGGCACATCTGTAATCTTAAACCATTCTGCATGATATTGGTCATTTATTTGAGCGCTGTATTTATTAATGTCGATCAGGGCAAAATAAACTACTGATATGGTTCTTTCAATTGGGTCACGGTCTGGACTACCATAAGCATTAAGCTGCTCTAAATAAACGTCGTGTAAACCCGTTAATTCCAGTAAAATTCTTTTAGCTGCACCGTCTAAATCTTCGTCGTTGCCAATAAAACCGCCCATTAAACTCCATTTATCCTTTACAGGTTCTATGGCTCGCTTAATTACGAGTAATTTCAGTTCGTTTCCATCATAACCGAAAATGATACAATCTACGGCAACTAAAACCGGTGTTTGATTTATATACTTTGCCATACTACAAAAATGTATTTAAAATTGGAGCGTTATAATCGTCAATAAAAGCGATGATATTATTATATTCTGAAAATTCGGAAATTTCATGTGTAGTGCTTAATACAATACATTTCATGCCTGCATTTGCCGCAGATTCGACACCTTTTGGGGCATCTTCAAAAACTATACAGTCTTCTGCATCAATATTTAGAGCGTTTGCAGCCTTTAAAAAGGTTTCTGCATTTGGTTTGCTTACCGCAACATCATCAGCAGAAACAATGGCTTCAAAATACTGCCTTAAGTTTAATCCATCCACTACAAAATCTATATTATAAGGTATTGCTGCCGAGCCAATTGCCATTTTAATTTTATTTTGTTTCGCCTTTTCAAAAAACAAATCCAAGCCATTTATTAATGCTAAATGTGGCATGTAAAGTTGTTGGTAACGTTTTTCTTTTTCTGTTGCTAATTGCTCAACCCGTGTTTCTGAAAATTTGCCAACTCCAAAAACCCTCTCCAAAACCTCAGCGTTTTTTCCATACATTTCCTTTTTTACATCTGCATAAGAAATGGAAGCACCTAAATCATCCGTCATAATTCCATGCCACGCAAGGGTATGGTATTCCATATCATTAATTATGGTTCCATTTAAATCGAAAAGGAAAGCTTTAGGCTTAAATTCTGAAATGTTCATATAATTTGTAAAATATGCTAATTTATTTGGATGATTTGGAAATTGCATCAATATTATTGAATAAAATTTATAATCGTTACTATAACGTTATTTATTTTCATACTTTAGTTGCAACCAAATTATTTGTTATGAAAAAAAATAATTATCAATTTATGCTTGCGGCGGTACTTGTATTATCATTTACAGCCTGCAATCAACCTCAAAAAAATAATGTAGACACGGCTGATAGTACAGCTAAAACTTCGGCTTACCAAACAGAAGTAGATGGTAAAAAAGTTGAATTGTTTACATTAAAAAATAAATCAGGAGCTACGGTTACCATCACCAATTATGGCGGTAGAATTGTTTCACTTTTAGTGCCCGACAAAAATAACAAACTTACTGATGTGGTTTTAGGTTACGATAGCCTTTCATCTTACCGTAAAAAAGGTGAGCCTTATTTTGGTGCGTTAATTGGTCGTTATGGCAATAGAATTGGCAAAGGGAAATTTAAATTAGATGGTAAAGAATACAGCTTGCAAATAAATGATGGCGTTAATACACTCCATGGTGGCTTTGATGGCTTTTTTGGAAAGGTTTGGGATGCAAAGCAAATGGGAGATGATAAAATCGAATTGACTTATACATCTGCAGATGGTGAGGCGGGTTATCCTGGTAAGCTTGATGTTAAGGTTACCTATACCTTTAACGATGATAATGCTTTAAAAATTGATTACGAAGCAAAAACTGATAAAACGACGGTTGTAAATTTAACCAATCACGCTTATTTTAATTTAAATGGGGAAGGAAATAATACCATTTTAGACCATGAATTATTTATTGATGCGAATGCTTATACGCCTGTTGATTCAACTTTAATACCGACAGGTAAAATAACGCCTGTTAAAGGAACCGCCTTTGATTTTACAACGGCGAAAACTATTGGTAAAAACATCGAAGATAAAGATGAGCAATTAAAGTTTGGCAAGGGTTACGATCATAATTTTGCCTTAAATCCGCATGATGAAAACAAAGCCATTGCAAAAGTTAAAAGTACATCAACTGGAATTATTTTAGAGGTTTACACCAGCGAGCCCGGATTACAATTTTACAGCGGCAACTTTTTAACTGGCGAAACCAAAGATGGAAAAGGAGGGAAGTCTTATCCGCATCGTTCGGCAATTTGTTTAGAAACGCAGCATTTTCCAGATGCGCCAAACCATGCGAACTTTGCTTCTACCACGCTTAAACCTGGTACGGTTTATAAAAGCACTACAACTTATAAATTCTTAAAATAATTAAATTTTGTAAAAACGATTAGCATTTTTCAGGAAAAGGTTTTCCTTTTCCTGAAATGTTAGTCTTTCCGCGTATTTTTCTACCAGATGAAACCAATCGTTGTAGGGTCTGCTCACTAAAACAACAGGCCAATCGCTTCCATACATTACTCTTTCTGGGCCAAAGTTTTCGATGATGGTATCAAAGCATTCAAATAGCTGCTTTTCTGTCCAATTTTTCCAATCGGCTTCGACCAATAGACCCGAGATTTTACAATTTACATTTGGTTTTTGAGCCAAAGTTTTAATGTTTTCTTTCCAGGTTTTAATAGCTCCACTTTTTACATCGGGCTTACCGCAGTGGTCTAAAACTAATGGTTGGTTATCGAGCTGTTCAACAAGCTTTATTATATCAGGAAGCTGGTTATGGTAGCAAAGTAAATCGTAAGTATAATTATAGTTATTTAGCTTTTTAACACCATTAATAAAATCCTTGGCGAGGAAAAAATCTGCTTTTTCGGCTTGCAATACGTGTCTCCAGCCCTTTATCTTTTTAAACGAGCTCCAATATTTTAACCTTTCCTCTAAATTTGGGTTTTTTAAATCTATCCAACCTACAATTCCTTTAATAATTTCATTTTGTTCTGCCAACGTTAAGAGGAATTTATTTTCTTCTTCTGATTGATTGGCCTGAACGGCGATACAGCCCGTAATTTTTAGCTCACTGTAAGGCCGCATCAAATTTTTCGGAGAAAAATCATTCCGGATTATGCTCATTTCTTCTGTTATCCAGCTATCTCTTTTCGCATCGAAATTCCAAAAATGTACATGGGTATCAATCATATTATTAAAGTTTAAAAATTTGATCCATCAAAATCCATTTTTCGCCTGGCTTTGCTCCGGGTAAAGCTTGCTGATATTTCCACATTAGGGTTTCCCACTCTTGCACCTTTGTATTCTCATCATCAGCTTTTCCTTTAGCTTCGAAAGAGAAATTGTTGTTTACATCCATAATCATAAACAATCGATTACCAAAAAGGTAAATTTCCATATTTTCGATGCCGGAATCTGTAATGCTCGATTTAATTTCAGGCCAAACCGCTTTATGGTGAGCTTTATATTCTTCGATAAGTTGCTCATCATGGATTAAATCGAGCGCAAGGCAGTATCTTTTCATATTATTGATAAGCTTTAACGTGCTGTTTGCTGCTTCCAAGTCCATCAATACCAAGCTCAACCACATCACCATCTTTTAAATACCAAGGCTCGGGTTTTTGACCTAAACCAACACCCGCAGGTGTACCGGTTGTAATTACATCGCCAGGTAAAAGGGTCATAAACTGGCTGATGTAAGAAACCATAAATGGCACATTAAAAATTAAATTTGAGGTATTTCCATCTTGCAAGGTTTTTCCATTTACGGTTAACCACAAACGTAAATTATGAACATCTGCAATTTCATCTTGCGTAGCAATGAACGGGCCTATCGGAGCAAAGGTATCGCAGCTTTTTCCTTTAACCCATTGTCCGTTTCTTTCTAACTGAAATTCTCTTTCGCTATAATCATTGTGTAAAACATAGCCTGCAATATGTTTAAGTGCATTTTCTTCAGAAACATAACTCGCTTTTTTGCCGATTACAATGGCTAATTCAACTTCCCAATCGGTTTTTTTACTGTTTTTTGGAATGGTTAAATCATCATTCGGACCAACGATGGCTGATGTAGCTTTGAAGAAAAGTATCGGCTCTGCCGGAATTGGGGCATTTGTTTCAGCAGCATGGTCTTTATAATTTAAACCAACGCAAATAATTTTTGAAGGACGGGCAAGTGCAGCACCCAAACGAACGTTTTTATCGATTTCGGGTAAGTTTGCTGTTTTAATGGCTTCGCTCAATTTTTCTAAACCATCACCACCAAAAAAATCTTCGTTATAATCGCTCACAAGCGAAGAAACATCATAATATTTGTCTTCTATAATCAATCCAGGTTTTTCTGAACCTGCTGCTCCAAATCGAATTAATTTCATTTTATTGTTTTATCTCGTTGTAATTTTAATTATTTAAAGTCGTAAATCCGCCATCAATTGGGTAATCGCAGCCAGTTATAAATGAAGCTTCATCGCTACATAAATATAAGGCCAGGGCACCAACTTCTTCTGGTTTAGCCATTCTGCCAATCGGTTGGGTTTTCGATAGTTTCTCAAACATTTCATCAATATTATCGGGATAGTTTTTCTGTAAAAATCCATCTACAAAAGGCGTATGTACACGAGCAGGAGAAATGGAGTTGCAACGAATATTTTCTCCGATGTAATCTTTAGCAACGCTCATGGTCATTGCTTTAACAGCACCTTTCGCCGTACTGTAAGCAAACCTATCTGGTAAGCCAATTAATGCAGCAATTGATGCCATATTAATGATTACGCCACCACCCGAAAGTTTGAGTAAAGGAATCGCAGCATACAAACAATTGTAAACACCTTTAACATTAACACGCATAATTCTGTCGAAATCTGCTTCCTCGGTTGTATCAACTTTACCAATATGAGCTATACCGGCATTATTAACCAGAATATCAATCTTACCGATTTTATTAAATGTTTCGATTACCGAAGCGTGATCAGAAACATCACAAGCATAACTAAATGCACTATTTCCTGCTGATTTAATTTCTTCGAGGGCAGTGTGAGCTTGCTCTAAGCCAAGTTCTACAATGTGTACTTCTGCACCTTGGGCGCCAAGTATAGTCGCTATTGCTTTGCCTATACCGCTACCGCCACCGGTTACAATTGCTTTTTTATTTTTTAATGAAAACATGCTCTTATTTTGATATTATATATGAATTAGCATTGCCGAAATATAGCGATTTAAATGCCTTTAAAATTAGAATACTCATAAATTTTACATGGTTAGAAATATTCCAATTGCAAATAAAAAATAATTTCCGAATTGAAAATTGTATCTTCTTGTCTAAATATTAACTAATCTTCGCATGCATGCATTTCTGCGGTTTTGAGAAGTTTAGCTTCAGAAATTTTACAAACTTGACCTAATATATTACTTATATTTGAATATTACTTTTATATTTAAATAATAATTTAACCAAATATGCTTTAAAGTCTGTAAAAAAGGCTTTAAGTTATAGAGCCACACTGAATGAGGAATTTTCTGATTTGTATCTGTCTATTTTTGTCTCCTGTTTTTTCTAATGCTTCAATTGATAAAGTAAATGGAAGTAAAACTATTTTCGTTTCTGCTGGAGGTAATCTTCGTACTGATTTTGGAGTAGAAAAAATATCAGCTTTGCTTAAAAATTTAGGCTATAAAACGGTTTTGAAAAGGCTGGCTTCTAATCAAAAATTATCAAATTTTAAGGATGCGATTGTTATTGGTAAAGTTAGCGATAAATCAATAGAAGCTTTATTACCCGAAAGTGTAAAAAAGAAAGCTTTAGCAGCTGGAAAAGAAGGTTTTACAATTCTTAGTGACGAAAAAGGTACGCTGTATATAATAGGCTCGGATGATTCCGGTACGCTTTACGGCTGTATGGAATTGGCGGAGCAAATTAAAAATCAAGGCAAAATTCCCGAAAATATTTCAGTTACGGAGCAGCCGGAAATGGTTTTGCGTGGCACTTGCATTGGCTTACAAAAACCAGATTATTTACCCGGACATGATGTTTACGAATATCCATACACGCCCGAAACTTTCCCTTGGTTTTATGATAAAGACCTTTGGATTAAATATTTGGATATGATGGTGGATAACCGATACAATTCTCTTTATTTATGGAATGGCCATCCATTTTCTTCGTTGGTTAAACTTAAAGATTATCCTTACGCCATAGAGGTTGATGATGAAACTTTTAAAAAGAACGAAGAGATTTTTAAGTTTTTAACACATGAGGCTGATAAACGTGGTATATGGGTTATTCAAATGTTTTACAACATTATTATTCCTAAGCCTTTTGCCGATAAGCACGGTTTAAAAACACAAGACAGAAACAGACCAATTATACCTTTAATTTCTGATTACACCAGAAAATCTATCGCAGCCTTTGTAGAGAAATACCCAAATGTTGGTTTAATGGTTGCCTTGGGCGAAGCTATGGAAGGCGTTGGTCAGGATGATATAGATTGGTTTACCAAAACAATTATTCCTGGTTTGAAAGATGGCTTAAAAGCTTCGGGTAGAACGGATGAACCACCAATTGTACTTCGTGCACACGATACAGATGCGCCTGCGGTAATGAAAGCTGCCTTGCCATTATACAAAAACCTGTACACAGAGAATAAATTTAATGGTGAAGCCTTAACAACCTATGAACCGCGTGGTGCATGGGCAGAATTAAATAGAAAACTGGCATCAATTGGTACGATAAATATTTCAAACGTTCACATTTTAGCCAATCTGGAACCTTTTCGTTATGGGTCGGCAGATTTTATTCAAAAATCGGTGCAGGCAATGGATAAAATTTACGGTGCAAAGGGGCTGCATTTGTACCCACAAGCAAGTTATTGGGATTGGCCTTACACTGCAGATAATGTTAAAGGACGTTTGCTGCAAACCGATAGAGATTGGATTTGGTACAAAGAATGGGGTCGTTATGCCTGGAATAGCAAGAGAGATAGAAAAGGCGAAATTAATTATTGGGCTAATGAATTGTCGAAAAAATACGGCACTGATTTAAATGGCGGGAAATCTATACTGAATGCGTATGAAGAATCGGGTGAGATTTCGCCGAAGCTTTTACGCCGTTATGGCATTACAGATGGTAACCGGCAAACCTTAACTTTAGGTATGCTCATGACGCAGCTTATAAATCCGTTTAGGTATGGATTGTTTACCTTAATGTATGAATCTGAAGCACCGGAAGGCGAAATGATTATTGAATACGCCGAAAAGGAATGGAAAAAACAGGGTCATGTAGGCGAAACGCCGGTGCAGATTGCTAAAGAAGTTATAGAGCATGGTAAAAAAGCCGTTGCTGCTATTAATCAGGCGAAGCCTACAAAAGACACAGCCGAATTTGAGCGTTTAAAAAATGATATTTATTGTTATGACGCAATGGCGAATTCTTACGCCGAAAAGGTTAAAGCAGCACTTTATATTTTAAGGTACAAATATTCTAACGATGTTAACGACCTTGAAAAAGCTTTGCCATTTTTACAGAAGAGCTTAGATGCTTACACAGAACTAGTTAAATTAACTGAAAATGATTATTTGTATGCAAACAGCATGCAAACCAAACAGCGCAAAATTCCGATGCGTGGCGTAGATAAAACATTTATTACCTGGAAAGAAATGCTTCCGGTTTTTACCAAAGAATTAAACCATTTCAAAAAAAGCATCGACTCATTAAAGCAGATTAAACCTGGTATGGTAGCAAAAATTGTAGCTTACAAAAATGCAGATGTTAAGGTGCTTTCTCCAAAAGCAGAAGAATTTGTTTTAGGTAAAAGTGTGAGTGTATTTTCTGATACGAGTGTTTTGGTAAAAGAAATTACTCCAGAATTAGTTGGTTTAAAGGGAATAAAGGTTTCAAAATCTAATCAGATAAAAGCTGGTACAGAAATTAAGTTTACTACTGAATCTGCCGTTAAGCTTTTGGTGGGTTATTTTAACCCAAAAGATGCCAATACACTACATCCGCCGCAGTTGGAAATAGATGCAAGTGCCAATAATTATGGGCAATCTGAAATTAAAATTTCGAACGCAATTGTTTTAAATGGCTATTTACCCCTTAATGTACATGCATACTCTTTTCAGCCGGGTACACATACCTTAACATTGGGTAAAGGCGCAAGTTTAGTTTTAGGTTTTATTGATGATAAGCAGGAACTACGCATTTTTAATGCAGGTCTTGATGGTCGCGGAAAAGATATTGACTGGTTATTTGAATAAAATGAAGAAGATTTTTTTAACATTATTATTAGCTGCATGCTTTGCATTTTCAGGTTTATCGCAGCAAAAGGCAATTCCTTTAAAAGCTAAGCTTAAAGAATATGTTACGTATTTTAATTCGATAGATACCGAAGCGGTAAAAAACTTTGTGCCGAATGCAAATGCCTACAATTGGTTATCAGAAAATATTCCACTATTTGAATGCCCTGATAAAGTTTTGGAGCAAAATTATTACTACCGCTGGTGGTCGTTCCGTAAACACTTAAAGCAAACGCCAGAGGGTTTTATCATTACCGAATTTATTGAGCCGGTTAAGCATGCCGGCAAATATAACTCCATCAGCTGTGCTGCAGGACACCATATTTATGAGGGTAGATGGTTAAAAGATAATAGCTTTTTAAAAGATTACATTAAGTTTTGGTTTTACAATGCCGATGTTGGCCAAAGCAAAGCTCGTTTCCATCAATTTAGCAGTTGGATAGACGATGCGATTTATCAAAATCAATTGGTTAAGCCTGATGTTGCTTTTTTAAAAAGTATTTTTCCGGCAATGGATGCCGACTACCAGAAATGGGAAAAGGAACGTGGTTTAAAAAGTGGCTTGTTTTGGCAACACGATGTTAAAGATGGTATGGAAGAATCGGTAAGCGGTTCAAGAAAAGACCAAAACAGACGGCCAACAATCAGTAGCTACATGTATGCTAATGCCAAAGCAATGGCACAAATTGCTACCTTATTAAGTGATAATGATTTAAAAAACAAGTATAACGAGAAGGCTATTGCTTTGAAAAAATTGGTTCAGGATAGCTTATGGAGCAATTCCTCTTCATTTTTTGAAACTAAATTGGCTAAAGGCGGCCTGGCAAATGTTAGAGAGGCAATTGGTTTTATCCCATGGGATTTTAACCTGCCGGATGATAAACCTGAATATGCTTTAGCATGGAATCAAATTGTAGATACAGCTGGTTTTGATACGCCCTGGGGTTTAACTACTGCAGAGCGAAGAAACCCAACCTTCAGAACACGTGGCAC
Organism: Pedobacter sp. Leaf132; assembly: GCF_920984695.1. NCBI lineage: Bacteria > Pseudomonadati > Bacteroidota > Sphingobacteriia > Sphingobacteriales > Sphingobacteriaceae > Pedobacter > Pedobacter sp. Leaf132. The sequence continues at coordinate 138,372 of NZ_CAKLBO010000007.1, forward strand.
GGGCCACAGTTGTGAATGGGATGGTGCGCTTTGGCCTTTTGCTACTTCGCAAACTTTAAAAGGGCTTTCAAATTTATTAACCAATTATAAAAATCATGGTAAAATGACTGCCGAAGTTTTTTACGATGAATTACACACCTATGCGAAATCTCATACCAAGAATGGTAAGCCATATTTAGGCGAATATCAGGATGAAAAAAATGGCGAATGGTTAAAAGGCGATAATCCAAGAAGCAGTTTTTACAATCACTCTACTTTTTGCGATTTAATTATAAACGACTTGATTGGTGTTAAACCTCGTGCTGATGACATTTTTGAGCTTTATCCACTTATCCCGAAAGGTAAATGGGATTGGTTTAAACTTGATAATTTATCTTATCATGGCAAAATTATTACCATAAAATGGGATAAAACCGGTAAAAAATATAACCAGGGAAAAGGACTTTATGTTTACGTAAACGGTAAAGAAAAGTATAAAGGAACGGAGTTGAAAAAAATACTTGTTAAGTTGAATTAGTAAAAAATCCAGTAATGAAATTTATTCCATCAATAAAAATAATCGTCGTATTTCTAGCTTTTTCTATTTCGGGTTTTGCTACGAAAGCCCAATCATATTACAATGTTATAAAATATGGTGCAAAGAACGACAGCAGTAAAATCGCTACGGTTGCTATAAAAAAGGCAATTGATGCAGCTTCTGCGGCAGGGGGAGGAACGGTTTATTTTCCGGCTGGTAAATATTTAACAGGTGCCATTCATTTAAAAAGTAACATTACAATTTTTATCGATGCTGGTGCAGAACTACATTTCAGCGATAATTTTAATGATTATTTGCCAATGGTAAAAAGCCGTTACGAGGGTGTTGATGTAACGAGTTTCTCGCCTCTGTTTTATGCCTATAAAGCTGAAAATATTTCCATAATTGGTAGAGGCTTAATTGATGGACACGGAAAAAAATGGTGGGATTTTGTAGAAGGTTATAAAGAAGGGCAGCCACGCTCAAAATGGCAGCTTACATTTGACGAATTAAATAAAGACATCGTCTTACCTGACGACCCAAAGCAAATGAAACGAGGTTTTCTTCGTCCGCCATTTATACAAACTATGTTTTGTAAAAATGTGTTAATTGATGGGATTTCAATTCGTAATTCTCCCTTCTGGACAATTAACCCGGAATTTTGTGAAAATGTAAAAATTCATGCAGTTACCATTAACAATCCACACTCTCCAAACACCGATGGGATAAATCCCGAATCTTGTAAAAACGTTCATATTTCAGATTGCCACATTAGCGTTGGTGATGATTGCATTACCATAAAATCTGGTAAAGATGCGCCTGGGAGAAAAATGGCAGTTCCTGCAGAAAATTATGTCATCACAAATTGTACAATGTTATCTGGGCATGGCGGCGTGGTCATTGGCAGCGAAATGTCTGGCGATGTACGCAAAATTGCAATTTCGAACTGCGTTTTTGATGGAACAGATAGAGGTATCAGAATTAAAACCGCCAGAGGCAGAGGCGGCATTGTTGAAGAAATTCGGGTGAGTAATATCATTATGAAAAACATCCGCGACCAAGCCATTGTACTGGATATGCAATATGCAAAAACTAGTATTGAAGTCGTTTCAGAGCGTACACCGAGATTCAGGAATATTCATTTCAGTAACATAACCGGTCAGGTAAATCAGGCTGCTTATCTTAATGGAATTGAAGAAATGCCAATTGAAAACATCACTTTTAGTGATATAAATATGGATGCAAAAACAGGCTTTAAAATTGATAATGCAAATAAAATTGAGTTTCACAACGTACAGATTAACACTGAGTTGGGGGCTGTAATTACTACTTCGAATGTTAAGCAACTAACCATTGATAATGTAAAAACTTATACGCCAAAGGCAAATGCGGCTGTAATCGATTTAAAAAATACGAGCGATGCATTCATTTACAACGCCTTTCCAGCAGTTGGAACATCAACTTATTTAAACCTAAGCGGTGATAAAACTAAAGGAATATCATTAGGTAATAATAATTTTAAAAATGCATTAAAAGGTGTATTTAAAGCCGAAGAAGTAACTGAAAAAGTGAATGTTATTTCTGGTGATAATGGTCAATAAGTTTAAAAATATTTAAATAATGATTGATTTAAACCCAAACACATTTTTTATAAAGATAGTAGTACTACTTACATTGGTATTGTGTATTCTTTCTGTTGATGTGAAAGCCCAAAATGAATCTTTATGGTACAAAAAACCAGCTTCAAAATGGACTGATGCATTGCCAATTGGTAACGGCAAAATGGGTGCAATGATTTATGGCGGTGTAAATACCGACCAAATTCAATTTAACGAAGAAACACTCTGGACAGGAAAACCTAGAAATTATAACAAAAAGGGTGCATCGGCACATTTACCGCAAATCCGGAAATTATTATCAGAAGGCAAGCAAAAAGAAGCTGAAGAATTGGCGCAAACACAGTTTATGGGTTTACAAAGTGAGCCCGGTAATCGCGAAGCGTGGGTTAAAGAAATTAAATCAGGAAAAGGAATTGAAGGAAATCCTGCACTGCCAAATTATGATGATAAAAATTGGAAGCGATTAAAAGTTCCATCATATGAAGGTTGGGAAGCTGTCGGCTTAGCTAATTTGGATGGTGCAGTTTGGTTTAGAACAACATTTAATGTGCCTTCAGATTGGAAAGGGAAGGACTTAATTTTGGATTTGAATAGAATCCGCGACCAGGATTTTACCTACATCAACGGGAAACTGGTTGGTAATACTGATAATCTTGAACCTCGAAAATATACCATTCCGGCAGCTTTAATTAAGGTTGGCAAAAATGTAATCGCTATTCAGGTTTTAAACTATTACGATAAGGGCGGCATAGCCGGATATAAAGACACCAGCAGAAAAATTGGTATTTATCTTCAGGGTGGCTCCATTGAGCAAGGTATTTCTTTAGTTAAAGAATGGCAATATAAAATCCAAAATCAAGAACCCCCAGCAGTTGCGCAATATCAAGCCAGTTATCAGCCATTCGGCGATTTAAAACTAAATTTTAAACATGGAAATGGAGAGATTACTAATTACAAACGCTCATTAGATTTAAAAACGGCTATCGCAAAAACAAATTATACGGTTAATGGAGTTGATTTTGAACGTGAATATTTTGCAAGTGCGCCAGATAATGCCATAGTCGTGCATTTAAAATCAAGTAAGACTGGTTCTATCAATTTATCAGCTGCGCTATCCAGCCCGCATTTAAAAACTGAAATTGTGAAGATTGATGCGCAAAGTATTTCAATGAAAGTTCAGGTAAAAGACGGCGCATTAAAAGGTGAAAGCTACTTAAGCGTAACCTCAAAAAAAGGTTCTATAAAAATTACGGATAACAAAATCAATATTGAAAAGGCTGATGAGGTAACTTTTTACCTTACGGCGGCAACCAATTTTGTTAATGCAAGTGATGTTTCAGGTAATCCTAAACTGAAAAATTTGGTTTATCAACTCGGGATAGCCGGCAAAGGCTATGAACCCATAAAACAAGCCCACATTAAAGAATATCAATCGTATTATAACGCATTTAGTGTAAATTTTGGTCAATCTGAGCAAGAGCATTTACCAACTGACGAGCGCCTGGAGAAATTTGCACAATCAAACGATGCTGCTTTTGCAGCGCTTTACATGCAATACGGACGATATTTATTGATTTCAAGCTCAAGACCAGGCACTCAGCCTGCAAATTTACAAGGCATTTGGAACGATTTATTAAGCCCGCCCTGGGGAAGTAAATATACAACCAACATCAATCTGGAAATGAATTACTGGCCAGCTGAACTTTTAAATTTATCAGCCATGCATGAGCCATTATTTAAGAAGATTGAAGGCTTATCTATTAAAGGTACTGAAACGGCGAAAGATTATTATAATGCAAAAGGCTGGGTTTTACATCACAACACCGATATATGGAACGGTACAGCCCCAATTAATGCCTCAAATCATGGAATTTGGGTAACAGGTGCGGCTTGGTTAAGCACACATTTGTGGGAGCATTATCAATTTACAGGAGACAAAGAATTTCTTAAAACTAAAGCTTATCCATTAATGAAAAAATCTGCTGAGTTTTTTATAGATTTTTTAGTGAGGGATAATAAAACCGGTTGGCTAATTAGTACACCATCGAATTCGCCCGAAAATGGTGGTTTGGTTGCAGGTCCAACTATGGATCATCAAATCATCAGAACATTATTTAAGGATTGTATTGAGGCCTCAAAAGCATTGGGTATTGATGAGGAATTTCGAAAATCTTTAAAAGAAAAGCTGGAAACGATTGCGCCAAACCAGATTGGAAAACACGGACAATTACAAGAGTGGTTAGAAGATAAGGATGATACGACAAATAAACACCGCCACGTTTCGCATTTGTGGGGTGTTTACCCGGGAAATGACATCACCTGGGATAAGGATAATAAAATGATGAATGCTGCAAAGCAATCTTTGTTATACCGTGGTGATGATGCTACAGGTTGGAGTTTAGCCTGGAAAATTAATTTTTGGGCTAGATTTAAGGATGGCGACCATGCCATGAAACTGATAAAAATGCTAATTAAACCTGCAAATAATGGTGCTGGTTCTTATGTAAATCTTTTTGATGCCCATCCACCTTTTCAAATTGATGGAAACTTTGGCGGTGCAGCAGGTATAGCAGAAATGATTGTGCAGAGCCATCAGGGTTATCTGGATATTTTACCCGCTTTACCAAATAACATTCCTCAAGGACAAATACATGGACTATGCGCCAGAGGCGGATTTGAGGTAGATATAACGTGGACTAAAGGTAGGCTTACATCGCTAATTGTGAAATCAAAAAGTGGTGAGGACTGTAGAATTAAATATAACGATAAATCGATTGAATTTAAAACGAAAGCCGGAGAAAGCTACAGTTTGAATGGAGATTTAAAACTTCAATAAGTTATGAAGAATAAGAGCGGATTATTGATTTTTTTGTTTCTTTTTTTGCTTGCGAATACCTACGCTCAAAGTGTTAGAAAAACAATTAATTTAAATAAAGAATGGCTTAGCATAGCTGATGAAAAAAATATCAATGCTTACAACGGTTTTCAAATTGCGGGTTTTAAAACTAAAAATTGGCAAAGTGTAAATGTTCCACATAATTGGGATCAGTACGAAGGTTACCAGCGAAAACTTCATGGCAATAAACATGGTTATGCCTGGTATCGTAAATCTTTTAAAACAGCTGAAAAACCTAACGGAAAACGCTTTTTCTTATATTTTGAGGGCGTAGGTTCTTATGCTACAATATGGTTAAATGGTGAAAAAGTTGGTTACCATGCAGGTGGAAGAACGACTTTTACGTTAGATGTAACTTCAACGATAAAATTAAATAATCAGACTAATGTTTTAGCGGTAAGGGCAGACCATCCTGCAAATATTCAGGATTTACCTTGGGTTGATGGCGGCTGTTCAACTGAACGTGGTTTCTCTGAAGGCTCGCAGCCGATGGGGATTTTTCGTCCGGTGCATTTGATTATTACAAATGATATTAGAATTGAGCCTTTTGGAATTCACATCTGGAATGATGATAAAATTTCAGAAAAGTCTGCGGTTTTAAATACTGAAAGTACAATCAAAAATTACAGCGCATCATCAAAAGAAATTACCGTTTTAAATCAGCTTATTGATGCCGATAAGAAAATTGTAGATGAACAAAAGACTAAGCTTTTACTAGCGTCTGGCAAAGAAATCAATGTAAAACAGAAAACAAAAGAGCTTTTAAATCCAAAACTCTGGTCTTTGGAGAACCCATACCTATACACTTTAAAAACCACAGTTTTATCTCACGGAAAAATTATTGATGAGCTAAATACGCCTTACGGGATTAGATGGATAAGTTGGCCGATAGGGGATAATTCAAATCAAAAGGTGTTTTTATTAAACGGGAAACCTGTTTTCATAAATGGAATTGCTGAGTACGAGCATTTAATTGGACAGAGCCATGCTTTTAGCAGTGAGCAGATAAAATCCAGAGTTATGCAAATTAAAGCTGCGGGTTTTAATGCTTTTCGAGATGCGCACCAACCTCACAACCTCGAATATCAAACACATTGGGATAAAATGGGGATTCTATCCTGGACACAAATGGCCGCACATATTTGGTATGACACGCCGGAATTTAGAAAAAATTTTAAAACGCTTTTGGTTGATTGGGTTAAGGAACGCAGAAACAGTCCTTCTGTTGTGCTTTGGGGTTTGGAAAATGAAAGCACCTTGCCCGAAGATTTTGCTAAAGAATGCACAGAACTGATTAGAAAACTCGATCCGACTGCTTCTTCACAAAGAAAAGTAACAACTTGTAACGGTGGCAAAGGAACAGATTGGGACGTTCCGCAGAACTGGACGGGAACTTATGGTGGTAATCCGCAAACCTATGGTGATGACTTGCAAAAACAGGTTTTAGTAGGCGAATACGGCGCCTGGCGAACAATAGATTTGCATCATCTTAATGCCGGAGCAAAAGGTTATACGGAAAATGCAATGACGGATTTGATGGAAACCAAAGTTAGGCTGGCAGAATCTGTTAAGGGTAAAACTGTCGGGCATTTCTTTTGGTTGTACAGCTCGCACGATAATCCGGGTAGGGTACAAGGTGGAGAAGGTTTAAGGGATATTGACAGAATTGGCCCGGTAAATTACAAAGGCATGTTTACACCATGGGAAGAACCAACCGATGTTTTTTACATGTTTAGAGCCAATTATGCACCAAAACAAACCGAACCAATGGTTTACATTGTTTCTCATACTTGGCCTAATCGATGGAACAAGCCTGGTGTAAAAGATAGTATCGTAATTTATTCTAACTGTGATGAGTTAGAGCTTTTTAACGATTTTAACCATGAATCTTTAGGTAAACAGAAACGTAATGGTATCGGTACGCATTTCCAATGGAATAAGCCAAACATACAATATAATCTGCTTTATGCGGTTGGATATGTAAACGGAACCGCGGTTGCTAAAGATTTAATCGTGTTAAATAACTTACCAAAAGCACCTGGTTTTAACAATCTTTTAGACCACAAAACAGATGTGATTTCAAACGAAACCAATTATAATTATGTTTATCGGTTAAATTGTGGTGGTCCGAATTATGTGGATTCAAAAGGTTTTAAATGGTTTGCCGATAAAAATTTAAGCGATATAAAAAGTTTTGGTTCAACATCGTGGACGGCAGATTTCAAAGGCATACCTTCTTTTTTTGCTAGTCAGCGAAGAACATTCGACCCAATAAAAAACACAAAAGATTGGCCACTTTTCCAAACTTTTCGGTATGGAAGACATAAGCTAAAGTATCATTTTCCATTACCAGATGGTGAGTATTTGGTAGAGCTTTATTTTATCGAACCCTGGCTAAATACGGGAGGTGGTATGGATGCTAAAGGCATGCGATTATTTGATGTGGCTTTTAATCATCAAACGGTTATAAAGGATTTAGACATTTGGAAGGAAGCCGGACATGATGCTGCTTTGAAAAAATCAATAAAATTCAAGGTTAAAGGTGGAGCCTTGGATATTTCCTTTCCGCAAATTAAATCGGGGCAGGCTGTGATTTCTGCTATTGCGATAGCAAGTTTAAATAAAAGCATCAAGCCTGCTCAACCATCTAAATCTATAATTAATGTAACTGATAATATTTTAACAGCCGATTGGTTGGATATTGGCGATATACAATACACTGATGAAACGATTGAGTTTATCACTTTACCTTCAAATCTTTTCGGTTCTGAATGGATAAAAACATCTAATAAGAAAAGAGAGAAAATACATTTTAGCCTTAACGAAACTGCCGATGTTTTTGTAATGATTGATGTTGCTGCAAAAGATAAATTAGATTGGCTAACCGATTTTGAAGATACCAAAACCCTTGCGGAGAACAGTTTAAACACAAGCTTTAAGGTCTATCGTAAAAGATTTAACAAAGGCGAATCGGTAATGCTAGGCATTAATCCTTCAAATGCTTCAATGTATTCGGTTGCGGTTATGCCTCCGAGTGAATTAGAACCTGCCTACGATTTGAAAACGACAAGCAGCTATAAAGCTACTGATGCTAAACTGATTGGAAATGGTATTGTTAAAGAGGATTTAATGGGTAAACAAAGGGTAACTTTTAAATCTGCATCAAAAGATATTTTGGAATGGAGTTTTTGGGTTGGCGTGGCAGATACCTATTCTTTAACGATTAAATACCATAATCCTCTTGAGAAAATAATTAAAGCAAAACTCGAATTTCTATCTGCTGATGGTACTTTAATGAAAACCGAAACGGCTGAATTTGCACCAACAAAAGCAGGTAAATGGAATTATTTTAATACAAATACCGGAACAATGATAAATGCCGGAAATTATAAATTAAGAATTTTAGCTGTTGATACCGGAGGATTATCAATTGATGCATTGGATGTTCAATAGGAAATCTGTTGCTTAGTCATCTCTTGCGGGTTTCATGTTGCCAGATATAAGTTTCCTGTTTTCGGTAACATATTGTATACGTCTTTGCTAAATTTAAACCACGATAGGTAACTCACAACATGTAACGGTTAATAGATAAAGATAATATCATACAATATGTGGCAAAAATCTTATATTAATATAGCTAACTAGCCTTGCATATTTGTTTTAACCAAATTAATAAACGAGCCAACCGATGATGAAGGGTTTACCTGTATTCGATCTTGCAATAATCTTCATCTATCTTGTTGGAATGATATTGGTTGGTGTTTATTTCTCCAGAAAAAACAAAAATTCCGAACAGTTTACAAAAGCTTCGGGCCTCATTCCCGGATGGGCAATAGGTTTATCAATTTATGCAACATTTTTAAGTAGCAATACATTTTTGGGCGTACCGGGTAAAGCTTTTGGCGGCAATTGGAATGCATTCGTTTTTAGTATCTCTATGCCTTTAGCCGCTTGGATAGCTTCAAAATATTTTGTTCCTTTTTATAGAAATACCGGTGAAATATCAGCCTATACGCATTTAGAGCATCGCTTTGGTGCATGGGCAAGAGTTTATGCTGTAGTTTGTTTTTTGCTTACACAATTAGCCAGAATGGGTTCTATTTTCTTCGGAATTGCGTTAAGTCTGCAGGCATTAACTGGTTATTCCATGCAAATGATAATGGTTGTAATGGGTATTTCAATTATTATCTACACGGTTTTAGGTGGTATAGAAGCAGTTATATGGACGGAAGTTGTGCAAGCTGTGGTGAAAACTTTTGGCGCTTTGCTCATCCTATATTTAATTATCACCAATATGCCCGGAGGCGTATCAAAAGTAATCGAAATAGGTAAGGCAAGCGATAAATTTAGCCTGGGCAGTTTCGCTCCTGATTTTGTTGGATCATCATTTTGGGTGGTGTTGCTCTACGGTTTTTTTATCAACCTTAATAATTTTGGGATGGACCAAAACTATGTGCAACGTTACCATACAGCATCATCAAGTAAGGCGGCTTCTAAGTCAATTTGGCTATGTGTTTGGTTATACATTCCGGCTTCATTGTTGTTTTTTATTATAGGATCTTGCTTGTATGCGTATTATGATGTTAATCCAGAATTGGTACAATCCATTAAACATCAGGTTGCGATAGAAAGATTGCCTATAAGTGCATCTGCATCAGAAATACTTGCCATGGAAAATAGCCTGAAACCAGCAGATTATGGCGATAAAATTATGCCACATTTTATGGTGACTAAAATCCCGGTAGGTTTGGTAGGTTTAATTGTTTCTGCAATCTTATCAGCAGCTATGAGTACCATTAGCTCTGGTATGAATGCTTCGGCAACGGTATTTTCGGTAGATATTTACAAGCGATACATTAAGCCAGATATAACGGAAAAGCAAAATTTATCGCTATTACACATTGCAACGGTCGGTTTTGGTTTAGCGGGCATGATTGCGGGTATCGCTATGATTGGCGTAAAAAGTATTCTGGATGTTTGGTGGCAACTTTCCGGTATTTTCGCGGCCGGAATGTTAGGCTTGTTTTTACTCGGAATAGTAAGCAAAAAAACTAAAAATCACGAGGCTATTATTGCCACAATGTTAGGGATAATAGTTATCATCTGGATGACACTATCTAGCTTTTTGCCTGCTGATATAGAAGCTTTTAGATATCCGTTGCATCAAAATATGATAATTGTAGTTGGCACTTTAACAATTTTTTTAGTGGGCGTTGCCTTAACCAAAATAAAAACAAAAGAACGAGCTACTTAATGGCTGGCAAATCTTTTTAGCAATATTTAATTAAAAATTATCCTTTACAAAATAATGGAAAACTCACAAAAAGGGTTCATCCCGGTTATGCTTACACCTTTTTTAAGCAACGGAAATATAGATTATCCGGCACTAACCCAACTTACCGAAATCTATTTGCAAGCTGGTTCGTCGGGTTTGTTTGCCAATTGCTTATCGAGCGAAATGTTCGAATTAACAGATGTTGAGCGTATTGATGCCATAAAACATGTTATTAAGGTGGTTGGTGGGGCTGTGCCCGTTGTGGCAACCGGAACTTTTGGTGGAGAAATTTCGAAGCAAGCAGATTTTGTTAAGCATGTAAACGATACAGGAGTGGAAGCTGTTATTGCAATTACAGGTTTGCTTGCTGATGAAAATGCTGAGGATAATGTTTTTGATGATAATGTACATCAGCTTTTAAAACAAACCGATAATATTCCTATCGGATTTTACGAATGTCCTGTTCCTTATAAAAGGATTATAAAACCTCAGCAACTGGCAGATTTTGTTTCAACCGGAAGGGTGATTTATCATAAAGATACCTGCTTGGATTTGGCCCAGATTAAAGAAAAAATCAAGCTCACTAAAGATCATAACTTTGGTTTATACGATGCTTATATCGTACATGCATTAGACTCTTTAAAAGCTGGCTCCGCAGGTTTGTCATGCATTCAGGGTAATTATTTTCCTGAGCTTATTGTTTGGCTCTGCGATCATTATAATGATGAATCATTAAAGGAAGAACTGGAAGTTGTGCAACAGTTTTTGATTGATAATATGGATGTTATGCATAATGTATATCCGCTGGTATCTAAGTATTTTCTTCAAAAAAGAGGTTTGGATATTTCAACTTTTACCAGACGAGATGTAGGTAATTTTACACCTGATGTAAGGAAAGGAGTGGAGAAATTATTTGATGATTATACGGCCTTAAGGAGCGATTTGAATATTCAGGTTTACATTTAATTCTCAAAAGATTTAATTCCTTCATTGCGAAGCACGAAGCAATCTATCTTGTGAGATTGCTTCGTGCTTCACAATGACGTAACCGACCTAATTCAAATATTTCCTTTTATAATCAAGCGGAGTCATTCCGGTTACTTTTTTAAAGTGCCTGTAAAAGTTAGATACATTATTAAATCCACAGTCAAAACAAATCATTTCAGTGGGTAACTTATTTTCAATTAGGAATCTACAAGCATGGCTCACTCGTATTTCAATCAGAAAATCGTAGTATGTTTTCTTGGTCATCAGTTTAAAATAACGACAAAAAGAAGTTACACTCAGGTTGCTTAAGGATGCAACTTCTTCTAACGTGATGTCTTTTTTATAATTGCTAAGCGTGTAGTTGCAAATTTTATTGATACGGAGTGTTTCAGATTCGTTAGATTGGTAAAATGTATTAGAACTTGCTACAATGCTTTCAAATTCGTCTGTTTCTGCCAAGGTTTTTAATATGGATAGTAAAATAATGATTCTGTCGATATTTGTTGCATCAACAGCATTCGTCATTAATTCTATTAGTTTTTGTTTTGCCTCGCCATTAATAACCATACCACTTTTAGCCTTTTCGAATAATTTGGGGATAAGATAAGCTTCCGGTAAGTTGATTAAATATTTGCCCAAACAATCTGGTAAAAAATGGATAACCATTGCTTCTGTATTCAGGTTGGTGTTGTTTTGAAAATATTCATCTTTACAGCGCCAGGTATGCGGTAAATTTTCGCCGATTAACACCATTTCTCCTGGCTCAAAATTGCTGATGTTATCGCCCACAAAACGAACCCCTTCGCCTTTAATAACGTAGTGCAATTCTAACTCCGGATGGTAGTGCCAGATGTTACCAAAATTTGGCTTTTTATCATGCCGAATACTAAAAGAACTTTGCAGCGTTACCGGAACTTTATGAAAATGAGGTTTCATGATTTTTAGTAAAAATATTTGGTTAAAATATTCAATGGATTATGGCGAAACATAAACGTATCTTGGCTAAAGATAGCTGCTTTTAAGATAATATCCTATATTAATTAGATAAAAACTATCATAAATTAACTATTTTGATTGTTGAGTTTTGTATATAGCCACTCAGGCTCAAACCAAAATATAAACCGGCAAATTATTTTAATATAAATATTTTGTTCATTAATGAATTATGAAGCACGCAAAATTGAGCGAAATTTTACTTGTTTGCAGTGGTGATTTACGGCTTTCAGCTAACCAAAATTGCTGGACCGCTCAACACGAAATGGAGCAAAAATTAACAGCCGAAATTGAAAAATTTGGTTGGTCGGTTAAGCGTGCTCATGCTTATGATTCAAGCAAAAAACATGGTTTTATAGATTCGCAAAGAATGGGCATTGATATCTTTAGAAATATCGACCCAAAACAACCAATAATTGTTGCCGAAAGTGTTTGGCAATATTCCCATCATGTACTTGCAGGTTTAACCACACATCAAGGACCGATTTTAACCGTTGCAAACTGGAGCGGACAATGGCCGGGTTTAGTTGGCATGCTAAATTTAAACGGCTGTTTAACCAAAGCCGGTATTCCATACAGTACACTTTGGAGTAAGGATTTTAAAGACGATTTCTTTAACCAAGGTTTACAGGAATGGTTATCTACAGGTACAATCACTTACAATCAAAACCATGTTCAAAGTTTTGATTTAAGTATAATACCAGCTGCTGATGATAAAAAAGGCAGAAGTTTTGCCAGCAACTTAAGAGAACGCAAAGTTATTATGGGTGTTTTTGATGAAGGTTGTATGGGCATGTATAATGCCATCATTCCTGATGAACTTTTACACAAAACCGGTTTTTTTAAAGAACGTTTAAGTCAATCGGCACTTTATGCGGCTATGTTAGAGGTTACAGATGCAGAAGCTGAAACCGTTTTAAACTGGCTGTTAAAAAAAGGAATGACTTTTAACTGGGGAACTGAGGAGGAAATTCACCTTACAAAAAATCAAACCTTATCACAATGTAAAATGTACATCGCGGCTTTACGCATTGCAGATGAGTTTAGTTGCGATACAATCGGGATTCAATATCAGCAAGGCTTAAAAGATTTAACCGTTGCCAGCGATTTAGTTGAAGGTTTATTAAATAATGAAGATAGGCCACCTGTTTTCTCTAAAGTGGGTAAAGAACTTTATGCCAAACAAGCATTGCCTCACTTTAACGAAGTTGATGAATGTGCAGGTTTAGATGCCTTATTAACTTATAAGCTTTGGAAAGAGCTTGGCATGACCGGCGAAAACACCTTACATGATATACGCTGGGGCGAACATTACACGGGTGAGGGAATTGATGACTTTGTTTGGCTGTTTCTGATTTCTGGCGCAGCACCTCCGGCCCACTTTATTAATGGTTATGCAGGTGCAAGCAGTGATAGACAACCAGCCATGTATTTTAGATTAGGCGGTGGCTCTTTAAAAGGCATCAGTAAGCCTGGTTTTATTGTATGGAGCAGGGTTTACGTAATGGATAATGAGTTGCATTGCGATTTAGGTGTAGGCGAAGTTGTTGCCCTGCCTGATGCCGAAACGCAGAGGAGATGGAACAATACTACACCAGAATGGCCAATTATGCATGCCGTTTTAAAAGGCATTACCCGCGACCAAATGATGGCGAGACACAAGGCGAACCACATACAGGTAGTTTATACAAATTATGAAGCCAGTGCACATGAAGCTTGCAGAATCAAAGCTGCAGCATTGGATGAGTTAGGCTTAAAAGTTCATTTTTGTGGTGATGTAAAATTGATTGAAAAAAGAAATTAAAGGATATGAGATTAGGGATTATAACAATATTATTTACGGCGTTTATTTCTGTTAATGCAAATGCGCAAAGTAATTTATCGGCAGATGAAAAAGCTAAATATGTAAAGGCAATTACAGAACGTGCCGATAAAATTGTAAGCACATTAGAAATTGCGGATGCCAAAAAAGTAGAATTGGTTAGAAATACAATAAGAGACCAATACAGCAATTTGAATGATATTTACATCGTTCGCGATGCTAAATTGAAAGAGATTAAAGAAAAAAATGCTGATAATAAAGTAGAAAGAGATTCGGCAATAGCAAAACTTAATCGTTCTACTGAAGCTTCCTTGGCAAAACTTCATAAAAAGTACATCAGTAAACTTCCATCTAATTTAAATGAAAACCAGATAGACAAAGTTAAAAACGGTATGACTTACAATGTTTTGCCTATTACTTATAAAGCTTACCAGGAAGAAATTTTAACCTTAACAGATGCACAAAAGAAACAAATATTAATCTGGTTAACCGAAGCCAGAGAACACGCTATGGATGCAGAATCATCAGATAAGAAACATGCCTGGTTTGGCAAATACAAAGGCAGAATTAATAACTATTTATCAGCCGCAGGCTACGACTTAAAAAAAGAAGGTGTGGAGTGGGAGAAGAGAAGAAAAGCAGCTGCTGAAAAAGCAAACTAACCGAATAGATTAAAAACTAACCAAATCATAAATATGAAATTAAAATTTTTACGCAAATTTTCATGGTCCTTACTGGTTGCAATGCTTGTAAGTACAGTTCTTTTTGCACAACAGCGCCAAATTACTGGTAAAGTTGTAGATAAAAAGGACGGACAGCCGGTACCTGGAGTAACCGTTGGTATTCGTGGCAAAACTAATAATGTGAGCACCAATGATAGAGGTGAATTCTCTTTAGTTGCCGATCCGGCTACTGATGCATTGGTGTTCTCGTACATTGGCTATGTTAGGCAAACGGTTCCATTAGCTGGCAAGACAAACATCACTATTAACTTTGAAGAAGATAACAAAAATTTAGATGATGTTGTTGTTGTTGGTTATGGAACAAAGAAACGTTCAGAAATTTTAGGTTCTGTTGCAACTATTACAGGTACTGAAATTCAGGATGTTCCGGCACCAAATTTAGCAGGTGCTTTAAGAAATAGAATTGCCGGTGTTGGCGTTTCGCAACTTTCTGGTCGCCCGGGTGCTCCAATAACTATAAACATCCGGAATTCAAGTGTTTCGCCCACATTGCAGGGAACAGATGCTGGTGGAACTTCGGAACCATTATACATTGTGGATGGAATTACGGTTACCAGAGATGCTTTTGATAATATTGATGCATCAATGGTTGAAAACATGACTTTCTTAAAAGATGCTTCAGCCGCTATTTATGGTGCATCGGGTGCAAAAGGTGTTGTTTTAGTAACTACTAAAAAAGGTAAAGTTGGCAGACCAAGCATTACCTACAATGGTTATGTAGGTATTTCTGATGCTGCAAAAACTCCAGAAATGTTATCCGGCTATGAGCATGCTAAATTGCTAAATGAAACTTATAGCATTCAAAATGCAAATGCCTCTGCCTATTTTTCTCCAGAGGATTTAGAATATATTAAAACATTAAATTACAAAAGCTGGTACGATGAACTTTGGCAACCTGCAACTACCCAACGTCATAACATAGGTATTTCTGGTGGTAGTGATAAGATTACTTTTTTTGCCGGTGGCAGTTATCAAAGTGAAAATGCGAACTATGCCGGAATGAAATTTGATAAATACAGTTTCAGAAGCGGTGTTGTGGCAACCTTAGTTGAAGGATTAAAAGCTGATATCAATTTTAACGTAGATTACGGAACAAGGGTTCAGCAACACAATGCAAGTGATACTGATGCTAACTTTTTTGAGAAACTAGTAACTACACCAAGGTGGGTGCCTATTAGTATTAACGGTAACTATGTTAATTATGTAGGTTTTCAAAATAATAATTTAAACCCTGCTGCGCAAGCAGAATCTGGCTACTACAACAATCGTAGCAATAAAGGCTACCGAATAAATGCAAGTTTAAATTACGAGCCAACATTCTTAAAAGGTTTTTCTGCAAGATTACAGATATCTCAGGCAAGTGGTTCTGCAAAGAGCACACAATATATTCCGCCTTACAGATTGTACAATTATGCCAGAATGGGAAACAACAGCTTATTGTTTACAGATCAATTAGTGAATACTTCAGCAACGTCCTTTTTTGTTGAGCCAACAAGTGCAAGTGCTGCTACAATTACACCAGGCGTTTCAGAAAACAATAGTTATCAAGGTTTCTTAACCTTACAATATGGCAGAACGTTTGGAAAACACACCATGAACTTATTGGTTGGTGGCGAGCAAAGCGAAGGTAATTCGCAGGCTTCAACGGTTCGTTATACAAATCAATTAATACCAGGCATAGATCAATACTGGGCTTTTGATGCATCAACCTTAGCTCGTCAGGATTTTTCAAGAACAACGACTTCAAAACGTTCTGGCTTTGGGCGCTTAAGTTATGATTATGATAAAAAATATCTATTAGAAGTAATTACCCGTTTAGATGCTTCATCTCAATTTGCAACCGGAAATCGTTGGGGTGTATCTCCTAACGTAGGTTTAGGATGGGTTGTGAGTCAGGAAAAATTCTTTAAAGATTCTAAATTTTTAGGTTTTGTTAATTTCTTAAAATTAAAAGCAAACTGGGGTATTACCGGTGATGACAGAATTGGAACTCGCTTATGGCAAGATAGATTCCTGATTGATGTAACAAACGGATATCTTTATGGAAACTCTACGCAAAACAGCTTAAACCGTTCTCGTTTAGCTAATCCGGATATTACCTGGGAAAAGAAACAAACCTTAAATATTGGTTTAGAAACTTCGATGTTTAACAATAAGTTAGATTTTAGCGTTGAGGTTTTCAGAAATTACAATTACGATGCGTTTGATTTAGGTGGTAATAACTTATATCCACAATATTTTGGAACAGCAGCACCTATTATTAATTATAGAGAAACTTACAATTGGGGTTCTGAATTTAGCATTGGTTACAAAGCAAAATTAGCAACCGACTGGAATTTAAACGCAAGTATTAACTTCTCGTATGGTAATTCAGTTGTAGATAAAATACTTTATGCTCCCGGAAATTTATTTAACAATGTAGCTACCGATTGGCTTATAGATTTCGGGACAGATCCTCGTGTATATAACTCAAGTAACATTGGCTTAAAAACTATAGGTATGTTCAGAACACAATCTGAAGTTGATGCTTTCATGGCTAAAAATCCAAATTACAGAGTTTATGATCGCATTCCACAGGCAGGTTGGTTATACTATGAAGATACCAATGGCGATGGTGTAATCTCTGATAGTGATATGCTACCTATGTTTAAAAATACTAATGCGTTCTTTGGCGGTGGTATTAACTTAAACCTAACCTATAAGAGTTTCGCCTTAAGCACTAACATTAATGCAAGGTTTGGTGGTAAAGTTTTCTATGATGGAAGATCGAGAACAGCTCCGGCAGAAAATAGAAACGTTTTAACAATCTGGCAAGATCGCTGGACACCGGAAAATCCGATGCAAGGAAAGTATCCTCGTTTTGATGACCCATCTTTAGCTAGAAATTCTGATTTCTGGGCAGTTGATGGAACAACTATTCGTATAAACACGATGACTTTAAGTTACAAAGCTCCGGCAGGATTTACCAGAAAGATAGGTTTTAGTGGTGCACGCGTTTTACTTACCGGTAACAACCTGTGGACAATCGTAAACCCACTTCCTTACAAAGATCCTTACACTTCAAGTGCATGGGATTATCCTATCCTAAGAACAATATCTTTAGGTTTAAGTCTTAACTTATAATTTTTTGAGCAATGATTAAGCAATTAAAAAACAACATAACAAAATCTTTATTGATTTTGGCCATTGCAGCAGCTTTACCTGCCTGCGTAAATAAAGATGAATTTTTTCTTTTACCAGATACCGAAGGTATTGATATTGCTATTTGGGATAACGAAGGGTCTGTTCAATTACATTTAAACAGAGTTTACGATGTAACCATACCATGGTTCCCATTACAAGTAC
Organism: Pedobacter sp. Leaf132; assembly: GCF_920984695.1. Taxonomy (NCBI): domain Bacteria; kingdom Pseudomonadati; phylum Bacteroidota; class Sphingobacteriia; order Sphingobacteriales; family Sphingobacteriaceae; genus Pedobacter; species Pedobacter sp. Leaf132. Next base: position 156,569 of record NZ_CAKLBO010000007.1, read on the forward strand.
TGCCAGATAGGATTGGTGTACACCTTGCAAGTGATGAAAATTATTATCCTAATGGAGATGCAAATGCAAGAGCCGCATTAGGTATGGAAGGTATGTTAGGTGTTAACGATGTTCGTGGTATTGTAGGTAATCAATACAGAGGTAATCCTGGTGATAATAAATACTGGGATATCGCAAGATGTAATGATGCAATTACAAACATTCCAAAAGGTGGAATGGCTCAGAACAGACAACGTGAGTATTTGGGCCAGTATTATGCTTTAAGAGCAATGGCTTATTTTGAGTTGGTTAAAATTTATGGTGGTGTGCCATTAATTTTAGAGCAGCAACTTGCAAATAGTGTTTATACAGGGGGTAGAAAAACTGCGAAAGAATGTGTTGCAGCTATTGTTAGCGACTTAAATAATGCAATGACGATGTTAGAAGGCTTTAATCCAGCTGATGGCGACGGTAGAGGCAAAATGACAAAACTTATTGCTGCATGTTTAAAAGCTAAGGTTTTGCTTTATTGGGCTAGTCCGCAGTTTAATCCAACTAACGATCCGAAACATCCTTATGTTGCAGCTAGATGGACTGAAGCTTTAGCAGCCAACAAAGAAGCTTATGATTTATGTATTGCTGCCGGCAAAAGATTAATGCCAAGCTATATCGATATTTTCCGTACTGAAGGAACAGCCAATACAGAAGCAATTTTAGTTAGAACTTATTCGAATACTATTCCAAACAGAGGTCATAACGGTGAATCGAGAAACAGGCCAACTTCAGAAGGTGGTGGATACAATCAAATGTATACGCCAACGGTGAAAATGTTAGAGTCGTACCCAATGAAAGACGGAAAACCAAGAGGAACCTCAACCGACTTTCCTTATGATCCGGTTATGTTCTGGCAGAACAGAGACCCAAGATTTGATGCAACTTTTGCAACAAACGGTAGTGTTTATCCTTTAAGTGGTAATGCGACCAGAAAGCAATGGACTTACAATAATGCGATTAACGAATCTAACGGTAACGCTGTTTATGTGAAACGTTTTACAACACCAGGTTTAGCAGTTGGTGGTGTAAGTTACTCTAATGGTGTTGGTGGTAGTGGTATGGATTGGATTGAGTTAAGATTATCTGAGGTGATGTTAAACTATGCTGATTGTTTAAATGAAACAGGAAATATCGCCTTGGCCAAGGATTTGGTAAGACAAATCAGGGTAAGGGCTGGTGTAGTTGCTGGTAATGTAGATTATGGTTTGGGTTTAGCAAATAGCACTTCCGATTTCAGAACTTTACTTTTAGCAGAAAGACAAGTAGAATTTGCATTCGAAAACAAACGAAATGCTGATTTGAGAAGAACACGTACTTTCCATTTATTAAGTGGTAACATGTCTAAATTAGAAGTTTCCTTAGCAAATACAGCAGATAAAGCAATTTTAGAAGCGGTAACAAACGGTGTAATGTTTAGAGAAACCATTAATGTAAACGATAAAACGACCTACCAAAGGTATTTCAGAAATGTAACAACTACGCCAAATTTTGGTGCTTACACAATTCCTGAGTTTCATTATTTCTATACGTTTCACAACGATTTTGTGAATTTTGGTGCCAACATAGCAACAACTGTTGGTTGGCCAGGTGGTACATTTGATCCACTTGACTAAAAACTTAGAGATTATAAACTGAGCCTATCAGATTAATAAAATTAAATATGAAACCTGCATGAGTGTGCTAATAAGCTGCTCCTGCTGGCTTCATTACCTTTAAAATGTTATTCAAATGAAAACTAAAAATATTCAAAAGTTATTCCTTATTGCAATAAGTGTAATGGTATTTTCCTCTTGCAAAAAGGAATCTGAAAATATATTTACCATGTTTAAGGATGTAACCGTAACTTTTAACAACAGCGATCCGCGTTGCGTTACAGATTACAAAGTGGTAAACGAGAAAGATGAAGTATGGATTGATTTTACAATCAACTCTGCTGCAGAAGATATGTATTCTTATGTGATAGAAACTTCGGCTGGTACAACAACACCATCCCGTATTACAACTGCAATTTCAGATCCGGCACAACGCAGAAGTTTTTCTTTTATATATAAAATTCCAAACAGCTTATACCCTGCATTAAGAGATGGTAAACAAAGTTTTAGAGTGTATGCTCTAAATCAGAAAGGAATTTATATTGGTGATGGTTACAAAAAAGTAACTATTGATGTAAACCCAAGCTACAAAATTTTTGCTAACAGAGATATCTTTTTACCAGATTCTACAGCTAAAGTTTTGCCTTCATTCTTCTCATTAAATGATGCTACAAGTTTTAGCTATACCAATGGTGCTGCAAATTCTACAAAAATAGATTTTGGTATATATCGTACCCTGTATAAAGATGCGCAAGGTGTTACTCAATATGCAATCAATTTGTATAATACTACAGCACCTGCAAGTGTGTTTCCAATTTACGATACAAGTACCTGGCAAAAAAGAGCAACAAAATTTAGTGCTCCAATCACAAATCAAGGAACAGTATTTTTAACCGGCGCTATCTCAGGCTCCACTATCGAAGCATTGGCAAAAGCAAGAACCATAAATCTAAATAATACAGTTGGAACTACTGCTGCAAACGGTTTAGCTGCGGGTAGTGCTGTATTTTTCCTCACACCAGAAGGTAAATATGGAATGATGTTAATCAATCAGGTTACTACTGACTTGCAAAAAAGACCTTACATAGACGTAAGTGTTAAAATGCAAAATTAAAATGCTTGCTTAATGGCGGATTTAGCACCGCCACTTTTATATATATTTGGTTTGAAAAAGGGGAGCAGCGATTGCTCTCCTTTTTTATTTAAGAATGTTACATTTATATATGAATTTTTTATTTACCTTGTAACACGGCTTTGTTAATGAAGTTAATTTGTTACAGGTTATTTGTCCGATTGGTAATATTGTACAATAGCTAGCGAAAATTATACATTAAAAAGGCTGTTTTTGAATGCAAATTTGAAAGATAATATACTTTCTAACCAAAATTTTTAACCAGGAATTACTACAGAATGAGCCACAATTTTTAATTTAACCCATAATTTTAATAGTTAAATTTAATCTGCTTAGCTTAGTTTTTCTTACGAGCAAAACACACATGAAAAAGAACTTATTTACGCTACTATTTTCATCGGCATTAATTCTCTCAGCTGGTTCAGCTTTTGCACAATACCCAAATATTCCAGATAAGATTAAAAAAGAATCAGATTCGATGATGAAGCAAGCTTATCGTCAATCGGATATTGCATGGGAAAAGGCAAAACCAATTATTGAGCAAGAAGCCAAACAAGGAAAGCCATATATTCCATGGGCAGGCCGACCAAATGATTTACCGCAGGCAGAAATTGTTGCTTTTCCGGGTGCTGAAGGTGGTGGTGCTTACAGTTTTGGTGGTCGTGGTGGTAGAGTAATCGTTGTAAAAAACTTAAATGATAGTGGTCCTGGTTCTTTGCGTGATGCTTGTGAACAAGGTGGTGCTCGTATTGTTGTTTTCAACGTTTCGGGTATCATCCGTTTAAAAACGCCTCTAATTATCCGTGCACCATATATCACAATTTCTGGTCAAACTGCACCTGGTGATGGTGTTTGCGTAGCCGGAGAATCGGTTTGGTTAAACACGCACGATGTAATTGTTCGTTTTATGCGTTTCCGCAGAGGCGAAACTTTTGTTGGTCGCAGAGATGATGCCATTGGTGGAAATCCGGTAGGAAATATTATGATTGACCACGTTTCTGCAAGCTGGGGATTGGATGAAAACATGTCGATGTACCGCCACATGTACAATGATAGTACAGGGAAAATTGAAGACAAATTAGGCACGGTAAATATTACGATTCAAAATTCTATTTTTTCTGAGGCTTTAGATTATTGGAACCATGCTTTTGGTTCTACTTTGGGTGGCGAAAATTGCGCTTTCGTTCGTAATCTTTGGGCAGATAATGGTGCACGTAATCCATCAATTGGCTGGAACGGCATTTTTAATTTTGCCAATAATGTGGTTTTCAACTGGAACAACCGTTCTACTGATGGCGGCGATTATACCGCTCAATACAACATCATCAATAATTATTACAAACCCGGACCAGTAACCGAATTAAAAGATCCGATTTCTTACCGTATTTTAAAACCAGAATCTGGCCGCAGTAAATTGCCTTATGTAGTGTTCGGAAGGGCGCATGTAGAAGGAAATATTATTGAAGGAAATGAAAAGGTAACCAAAGATAACTGGAATGGAGGTGTACAGTTAGAGGATAAAAAAGGTAATTTAATGAGTTATGAGCAGGCATCGCCATATTTTGCAGCAATGCGTGTTAAAAAACCATTCCCAATGCCAAAAATATCCATCATCCCAACGCTTCAGGCGAAAGAGTTTGTTTTAACAAATGTAGGGGCAACTTTACCGAAAAGAGATCCGGTTGATGCCAGAGTAATTAAGCAAGTAAGAACAGGAATTATTGAAGTTCATCCGGATGCTAAACCATCTGCTTTTCAGTTTGAACATCGCAGATTACCTGGAGACTCATATAAACAAGGTATTATAACAGAAATTTCTCAAGTTGGTGGCTACCCTGAATATAAGGGCACGCCTTACAAAGATTCGGATAACGATGGGTTGCCTGATGCTTACGAATCGAAAAACGGTTTAAATCCGAAAGATGCTTCTGATGCAGCAAAAATTACTAAAACTGGCTATTCAAACATCGAAAATTACTTAAATAGTGTTGTTCCCGTATCAATAGTAAAACCTAATTAATATGCGTAACTGGAATGCTATTTTTGGCGTAATTGTGCTTTGTGGTGTTGGAAATGTGGCTTTAGCCCAATATCCAGTTATCCCCGAAGCGATGGAGAAGAAATCAGATTCGATAATGGCGGTTTATGCTGAAAGAGCTAATCAACAATTTTTGAAAGCCAAAGCGGTAATGGATGCAGAAGCCAAAGCAGGTAAACCTTACATTCCCTGGGCTAATAAACCAAGTGATTTACCGCAATCAAAATTGGTGGCATTTCCGGGTGCAGAAGGTGGCGGTGCTTATTCTTTTGGTGGCAGTGGTGGTAAAGTTTATGTAGTTACTAGTTTGGAAGATTCAGGAAAAGGAACTTTACGCGAAGCTTGCGAGCAAGGCGGAGCCAGAATAGTTGTATTTAATGTTGCCGGAATTATTCGCTTAAAATCGCCATTAAATATCAAAGCACCATATATAACCATTGCCGGCCAAAGTGCACCTGGCGATGGGGTTTGCATTGCAGGCGAATCTGTATTAATTGACACACATGATGTTGTGATTCGCTATATGCGTTTTCGCCGTGGGGCAACTGATGTAACACGAAGAGATGATGCGATTGGAGGAAATCCGGTAGGTAATATTATCATCGACCATGTATCGGCAAGCTGGGGTTTAGACGAAAACATGTCTATCTATCGCCATGTTTATGATAAGAAAGATGGCTCAAAGCCCGAAAAACTTGCAACAGTAAATGTAACCATCCAAAACTCAATTTTTTCTGAGGCTTTGGATACTTATAATCATGCTTTTGGAAGCACCATAGGTGGATTAAATTCTACTTTTATGCGTAATCTCTGGGCTTCCAATATTAGTAGAAACCCATCTGTTGGTATGTATGGCGATTTTGGATTTGCCAATAATGTAATTTTTAACTGGTGGAATAGAAGTGCTGATGGTGGAGATAATGCTTCATTTTATAGCTTTATCAATAATTACTACAAACCAGGACCAATTACACCTGCGGGAGAACCGATTTCTTACCGTATCCTGAAACCGGAATCAGGCAGAGATAAGCGTTTTGTAAACGATTTTGGACGTGCTTACGTAACCGGAAACATCATAGAAGGCAACGAAAAAGTAACCAAAAATAACTGGGATGGCGGTATTCAGCCAGAAAGCAAACGCGATAAACAGAAATTGTTAGATTCTATCCGTACAGATAAGCCTTTACCAATGGCGAAGATTTCAATCATCGACACAAAAAAAGCATACGATTATGTTTTGGCTAACGCAGGTGCATCTTTACCCGTTCGCGATGCAGTTGATCAACGCATTGTTAAGCAAGTTGCTACAGGGAAAATTGAGGTTTTTGAAGGCGCTCATCTAACAGAAAAGCAAAGTTATGTTAAGCGAAGATTACCTTCAGATTCTTATAAGCAAGGCATAATTTCTGATATTTCTCAGGTTGGTGGTTACCCCGAATATAAAGGAAAACCTTATACTGATTCAGATAATGATGGTATTCCGGATGCTTACGAGCTGAAAAATGGTTTAAATCCAAAGGATGCTAAAGACGCAGCAAAAGTTACAAAATCTGGCTATTCGAATATTGAGGTTTATTTAAATAGTTTAGTGGATATAAATAAAGTTAGGCCTTAGGCGAGTTGTAGGTTTTACGTTATAAGTAATACGTTTTAAGTTGTACGTTATAAGTAATACGTTATAAGTAATACGTTTTAAGTTATAAGTGGTACGTTTAAGCGGAATAACTAAAGCAGAAAAACATATACACCTCGTCATTGCGAGGCACGAAGCAAACTCACAAAAGTATATTTTGCATTAAGATTGCATCGTGCCTCGCAATGACGGGAAATATAACAAAATAAAAAATGCAAAAAACTAACCATCTATATAAAATCAAAGTATTGCCAATATTGGCTTTACTGTTTTTTGCTACAAGTATTTCTTTCGCTCAAAAAACTAAGCCTATTGAGCCACCTAAGCCTCTTTTTAAAGATAAGGATGGTAAATTGGCTTATACATCTGATGAGCAGGGCAATCGTATCCCTGATTTTTCTTTTGCCGGATATATGGCGGGCGAAAAATCAATCCCAAATGCAAACGTTAAAGTAATTATTCCATTAAAAAATGGCGATGCAACTTTGCGCATTCAATCGGCCATCAACTATGTTTCAAAATTACCTATCGGGAAAGATGGTTTACGCGGTGCGATATTATTAGAAAGGGGAACTTATCAGGTTGCAGGAACGCTGAAAATTTCCGCTTCAGGGGTGGTGCTTCGGGGCAGTGGAATGGGAGAGAATGGTACAATAATTTTCGCTACAGGTTTAGACAGGATTGGTGTTATCAGAATTTTGGGTAAGCACAATAAAATTGAAGAAAAGCCGATTGCTATCAGCGATAATTACGTTCCTGTTAATTCAACCAAACTTACTGTAGCAAATGCATCGCGTTTTAAAGTTGGCGATAAAATAATTATTCATCGTCCGTCAACTAAAGAGTGGATAGAAACCTTAAAGACCGTAGAATTTGGTGGTGGCGAAAGTGCTTTAGGTTGGAAACCTGGGACAAGAGATATTCGTTTCGATAGAAAAATTACTGCTGTAAATGGCGCTGTTATTACTATTGATGTTCCAATTACCACAGCACTTGACGCTAAATTTGGTGGGGCAACCATTTCAAAATACCAATGGGATGGAAGAATTGCAAATTCTGGTGTCGAGAATATAAAGTTAGAATCTGATTATAACAAGGAAAATATTAAAGATGAATACCATCGCTGGACAGCCATCAGTTTAGAAAACGTAGAAGATGCGTGGGTTCGTCAGGTGGTTTTTGAACATTTTGCAGGTTCTGCAGTAAATGTTTTAGAAACGGCAAAGCGCATTACCGTTGAAGATTGTAAATCATTAGCACCAATTTCTGAAATTGGTGGCGAACGCAGGTTTACATTTTTAACAACTGGACAGCAAACACTTTTTCAAAGATTATATGCTGAATTTGGTTACCACGATTTTGCAGTAGGTTTCTGCGCTCCAGGTCCAAATGTTTTCGTTCAATGTCAATCCTATCTGCCATTTAGTTTCAGCGGCACAATTGATAGTTGGGCATCGGGCGTTCTGTTTGATATTGTAAATATCGATGGACAAGCCTTGAGTTACTTAAACAGAGGCCAGGATGGGCAAGGTGCTGGCTGGAGTGCTGCAAACAGCGTTTTTTGGCAATGCAGTGCAGCAAGAGTAGATAATCCACAACCTCCAACAGCTCAAAACTGGGCATTCGGAACGTGGGCCCAGTTTTCTGGAAATGGTTATTGGGATATGTCCAATGAGCAAATTCAGCCTCGCAGTTTATACTATGCTCAACTTAAAGATAGATTAGGTAATGGGGTTGAAACCAGAACATTTCTGCTACCTGTTGAAACCGAAGCCTCGAGCAGTCCGCCTGTAGATGTTGCGCAGAAATTAACCAAACTAGCGGTTAAACCCGCTTTAACAGTTGCCGAATATATTGATGCAGCAACTGAGCGAAATAAAATATCAACAGAACCAAAAGATGCGAAAACGATTGATAACATTGGTTTAGATAAAGTTGTTGAAATAAAACTGGCTGAAGCCGCAACCATCGAAAATGGTTGGTTGGTACGCGGCAATCAAATTGTTATTGGCGATAGGCAAGATGTGCCATGGTGGAGTGGTAGTGCTCGTCCGCATGGTTTAAAGAAAACTAAATTTCATGCTACCCGTTTTGTCCCTGGTCGTGAGGGAAATGGCTTAACTGATGATTTGAATGCAATAACCGATTCTATGAAAAATGGCTCGGTTAAAGTATTAGACCATAATTATGGTCTTTGGTACGATAGAAGAAGAGACGACCATGAGCGCATTCGCCGCATGGATGGAGAAGTTTGGGCACCGTTTTATGAGCTGCCTTTCGCCCGTAGCGGACAGGAGAAGGCCTGGGATGGTTTGAGTAAATACGACATTACAAAGTATAATCTGTGGTATTGGGATAGGTTGAAAACTTTCGCAAATCTGGCCGACCAAAAGAGCTTAATCTTAATTCACGAAAATTATTTTCAGCATAATATTATCGAAGCAGGCGCACATTATGCTGATTTTCCATGGCGTACAGCGAATAATATAAACAATACAGGTTTCCCTGAACCGGTTCCCTATGCGGGAGACAAACGTATTTTTATGGCCGAGCAGTTTTACGATATCAGCAATGAAAATCGCAAAGCGATACACAGAGCGTACATCAGGAAATGTTTAGAAAATTTCGATGGAAATACCGGCGTTATTCAATTAATCGGTGCAGAATTTACTGGTCCGCTGCATTTTGTTCAGTTTTGGATTGATACCATAAAAGATTGGGAAAAAGAAACCGGCAAACACCCGATTATTGGTTTAAGTGTAACTAAAGATGTTCAGGATGCTATTTTGGCGGATAAAGAAAGGGCGAGTGTTGTGGATTTAATCGATATCAAATATTGGCATTACCAGGCAGATGGATCGGCTTATGCACCACAAGGCGGGCAAAATTTAGCGCCTCGCCAGCATGCCCGTTTACTAAAACCAAAGAAAACATCTTTCCAGGAGGTTTATCATGCGGTATCTGAATATAAAACTAAATTTCCTGAAAAGGCAGTAATGTACTCAGGAGATAATTTTGATGCTTTTGGTTGGGCAGTTTTGATGGCTGGAGGTTCTTTAAGTAATGTTCAAAATCTCGATAAGTCTGTTTTAAATGCCATATCAACATTAAAAACAATCATCCCGATAGGGAAAAATGGCCAGCAATATGGTTTGGAAAATGCAGGCAAAACTTATCTGTTTTATAACGCATCAGCAGATGTTATCAGTTTAGATTTAACTAAAACTGCTGGAAAATTTAATGTGAAGATATTCAATCCTAAAACCGGTGTATTGGTTAAGGAAGAAAAAATAAGTGGTCAATCTATTGCAAAAATTAAAAAAGTTGAAACTGGAGATGAGCTCATCTTCATTAATAAAATATAATTATGATGCCAAAATCTAAACTATACTTTTTACTTTTTATCAGCCTGCTCGCATTTGGATGTAAAGAAAAACCCCATTTTGGTGATAAAAGTTTATTAGTATCTGATAACGGACGCTTTTTTAGTACCGGAGATGGAAAGCCGTTTTTTTGGTTAGGCGATACAGGTTGGCTGTTGTTTAGTCGTTTAAATAGGGAAGAAACGAATACTTATCTCGAGGATAGAAAGCAAAAAGGTTTTAATGTGATTCAGGTAATGGTTCTGCATGATGTTGCAGCCAAAAATATCTATGGCGATTCTGCTTTGGTTGCCAAGAATGTTTCAATACCTGTTGTTACAGATAAAAGCGATTTTAAAGATTCTACCGCTTACGATTATTGGGATCATGTAGATTATGCTATTGATAAAGCCGCAGAAAAGGGTTTATATATGGCTTTGGTTCCGGTTTGGGGTACAAATGTTAAAGAGAAAAAGGTTAATGAAGCTCAAGCGAAAGCTTACGCTAAGTTTTTGGCTGATAGATATAAAGACAAATGGAATATTATTTGGTTAAATGGTGGAGATATTAGGGGCAGTGACGGCCTAAAAGTTTGGAATACAATTGGTGAAACATTAAGAGCGAACGACCCAAATCATTTAATAACGTTTCATCCAAGAGGTAGAACAGCTTCTTCAGCTTGGTTTCACGATTCGAAATGGAGCGATTTTGATATGGTTCAATCCGGCCATCGCCGTTATAACCAAGACACTTCTGCTAAAGAGAAATTGCATTATGGCGAGGATAATTGGAAGTACATAGAAGCCGATTATAAACTTAAGCCAAACAAACCAACGATTGATGGAGAGCCATCTTACGAAGATATTCCTCAAGGTTTGCATGATACAAGAGAACCTCGATGGAATGATGCTGATGTTCGCCGTTATGGCTACTGGTCGGTTTTTGCAGGTGCTTTTGGCTATACCTACGGTCATAATTCAGTAATGCAGATGTATAAAAAAACGGATTTGAAACCCGCTTATGGTCCAAATGATACCTGGGATATAGCATTGAATGCTAAGGGTGCAACGCAAATGAAATTCCTGAAAGAATTAATGCTTTCGCGTTCTTATTTCGACAGAGTGCCAGACCAAACTTTGGTTGCAGGTACTAATGGTGAAAAGTACGATCGGGTTTTAGCCACAAGGGGAGAGGAATATGCAATGTTCTACACTTACACGGGTAAAACTTTTAGTGTACAAATGGGCAAAACCGATGGCGATGATGTAACTGCTTCGTGGTTTGACCCAAGAACAGGAAAAACGACTGTTATAGGGAAATTTGAAAACAAAGGCATTAAGGAATTTAATCCGCCAGGTGATGCTGCAAATGGAAATGATTGGGTTTTGATATTGGATAAGATTTAGCTTGCCCGTCATTTCAAGGAGGGAACGACGATGCATTTTCATTTTACAAGACAGATTGCTTCAGCTCACACAAACCCGGCTTCGCAATGACGACCGCCGTGAACGTCATTGCGAGGCACGAAGCAATCTCCTGTTATAATTTAAAGTCGGTAATACCCCCAGCTTTATTAAAAACATGATAGCGAAGATTTACCAAAGCAGTAACATTCCCGCGTTCGGGAATGAAGGAATTAAAATATAAAATGTTAAAATCATCAATCATATCATCATTTCGCTTAGCTATAATTGGCCTGGTTTTGTGTGGATTAACTTCTTGCTCTAATCAAGCGTATTTATTCACTTCGTTTCATGAGCCAGCAAATGAAGGTTTGAGATATTTATACAGCTACGATGCCTATCATTGGACAGATTTAAATAAAACATTTCTCAAACCAGCGGTTGGCACGCAAAAAGTAATGCGTGATCCATCAATTGCTCAAGGTCCGGATGGTACATTTCATTTGGTATGGACATGCAGCTGGAAAGGCGATAAGGGTTTTGGTTACGCCAGTTCGAAGGATTTAATTAATTGGAGTGAGCAAAAATTTCTTCCGGTTATGGCGCATGAGCCTAAAACAGTTAATGTTTGGGCGCCAGAAATTTTTTATGATGACGAAAAGAAAGAATTTGTAATCATTTGGGCATCAACCATACCATTTCGTTTTGAAAAAGGTATTGAAGAGGAAGAAAATAACCATCGAATGTACAGCATTACCACCAAGGATTTTAAATCATTCTCTGAAACAAAATTATTTTCAGATCCTGGTTTTAGCGTGATTGATGCAGTAATTGTAAAACGAGCTGCCAAAGATTATGTATTGGTTTTAAAAGATAACACCCGCCCAAATCGAAATTTAAAAGTTGCTTTCGCAGATGATGCTTTAGGTCCGTATAAAAATGTTTCTGAAACATTTAGTCCGAAATTAACAGAAGGACCAACGGTTGTAAAAGTTAAAAACGATTACCTGATTTATTTTGATGCTTACGGACAAAAAACCTATTCAGCTTACAAAACATCAGATTTTAAAAATTTTAAGGATGTAAGTTCTGAGGTTTCTATCCCCGAAGGACATAAACATGGAACTATTATAAAAGTAAAGAGGAAAGTGATTGAGAGGTTGAGGAAGTAAATAACCAACTCGTCATTGCGAGGCACGAAGCAATCTAATTTGCTGATGAGATTGCTTCGTGCCTCGCAATGACGAAATGCATAATAAAATGAAAATATTTAAAATACTTTATTTAGTCTTACCCTTTGTATTTGCAAAATCGCAGGCGCAAGATACCGTTCGTTATACAGGTAAAACTTTGGTTAATGCCGATTATCATCACGGGCAACTTGCGCCGGTAATTGGTGTTCATAATATTCAAACTTTCAGGGCAAACAGAGAACATCCAGAATTAGCCGAAAACTTCGGCTGGACATATAATCATGCGCCAATGCTGGCTTATTGGAACAATAAATTTTATGTAGAATATTTGAGTGATAAGGTTGGAGAAAGCATCCCGCCAGGACAAACATTTTTGCAATCTTCTGCTGATGGTTATACCTGGACGAAACCTGATGTAATTTTTCCGGTTTACAGAATTGCAGATGGAACCACCAAAGAAGGCAGAACGGATGTAGCTAAAGATTTAGATGCGGTTATGCATCAGCGAATGGGTTTTTATGTTTCAACAAAAAATGTATTTCTTGTTTTAGGATTTTATGCCATTAGTTTTGATGCAAAAGATGACCCGAATGATGGGCATGGAATTGGTAGAGCAGTTCGAGAAATACAAGCGGATGGCAAATACGGTCCAATTTATTTTATTCATTACAATCCGGGTTATTCAGAAAAAAATACAAAATATCCGTACTATACAAAAAGCAAAAATAAAGCTTTTGTTGCTGCGTGTAATGAGTTGCTTGCCAATAAGTTAATGACACAGCAATGGAATGAGGAAGCCGATAGAAAAGACCCATTAATTACTTTGCAAAAGCAATATAAAGCCTTTAATTATTACCATTTACCTGATGGAAGAGTAGTAGGTTTATGGAAAAATGCACTAACTGCAATTAGCAATGATAATGGTAAAAGCTGGCCCGAAAACGCCACACGTGCACCAGGTTTTGTAAATAGTAATGCCAAATTCTGGGGTCAGAAAACTGCTGATGGAAATTATGCAACGGTTTATAACCCATCTGAATATAGGTGGCCTTTGGCAATTTCGACTAGTAAAAACGGTTTAGATTACACAAACTTATTATTAATTCACGGCGAAATTACCCCAATGCGTTACGGTGGAAATTACAAATCTTATGGTCCGCAGTATGTTCGTGGCATTATTGAAGGTAATGGAAAACCCGCTGACGGGAAGTTGTGGGTTACATACAGCATGAACAAGGAAGATATTTGGGTTTCTTCAGTTCCTTTGCCCGTAAATGAAAAGGCGCTGCAACATGCTGATGATGATTTTAGCAAATTAACAAAAGGAAAAGAACTTGATAATTGGAATATTTATAGTCCGCTGTGGGCGCCTGTAAAAGTAGAAAATAGCCTTTTAGTTTTAAGAGATAAAGACCCATTTGATTACGCAAAGGCTGAAAGAATTTTTCCGGCATCGAAAAAGATAATCACATCATTCTCGGTAACGCCAAAGCAAAATGATTTCGGTTTACTGGAGATTGAATTACAAGATGCAAAAGGTATGGCAAGTGTTCGCTTAACTTTTGATACAGCTGGAAATTTAAGTGGAAAAGCTGGTGCCCGTTATAAAAATTTTATGAAATATGAAGCTGGCAAAAGCTATGATATCAAATTGAAATTGGATGCGCATACCAGATTTTACACGCTTACAGTTAATGGTAAAGAAGCCTCATTAAGTTTAGCTTATCAACCAGTTGCTGATGTTTCTCGAATTGTTTTTCGTACAGGAGCAACGCGTCGTTTTCCAAATGTAGATACACCTGCCGACCAGACTTATGATTTAAAAAATGCAGGTGAATCAGAGAAAAAAGAAGCGGTTTACTCGATTAAGTATTTAAAAACGGAAGGATTTTAAGATGGGAAGGAACATTAAACACATCGTCATTGCGAGGAGGAACGACGAAGCAATCTCATTCGATAAGTTAGATTGCTTCAGCTCGCACAAGCCCGGCTTCGTAATGACGCATGTATTATCGTCATTGCTTGGTACAGCTGGTTCCGAATTTTCGGAAAAGCAATCGCCTCTTACCGTCATTTCGAGCAAAGCCGAGAAATCATTGAGCCTAACAAAAAAGATTTCTCGATTACGTTTCACTTTGCTCGAAATGACGGGAGTGCAATCGTCATCGGGAAATGTTAAAATGTGGCAATCTTTATTATTCACTGCAATTTTTGCATTATTTTCATTTTCCGCTAACGCAAAAATCCTGTTGCCGCAAATTTTATCGAGCAATATGGTTTTACAACGCGATAAATCCATTAATATTTGGGGTTATGCATCTCCTGAGGAAAAAGTAGAAGTTAATTTTGCTGGTCAAACCAAACAAACTGTAACAGATAAAAACGGCAATTGGCTGGTGGTTTTAGCGCCCTTGAAAACATCTTCAAAACCGCAAACCATGACCATCAACGGCTCCAATAAAATTGAGCTCAGCAATATTTTGGTTGGCGAAGTTTGGCTTTGTTCCGGTCAATCGAACATGGAATATCAAATGCGTAAGCTGGCTAAAATTCCAAAACCTAAAAATGAAAAACTTGGTTTCCCTGCAGATGAAGTTGAAAAAGCAGACAACAACGAAATCAGGGTTTTTCTGGTAAACAGGAAACAATTAATTAAACCTGATTCCATTCACAAAAGCTGGGCGGTTGCGAAAGATTCAGCGCTAAAGGCATTTTCAGCAGTTGGTTATTTTTTCGCCAAAGAATTACAAGATAAATTAGGTATTCCTGTCGGGATAATCTCTTCTTCAGTTTCTGGCAGTGCCATAGAACCCTGGATTGCTCCCGAAGCCTTTAATCAGGAAAAATATTTTCAGAACCTAAAGGTGAGTAACGACCCTGGAAAATTTTATACACCGATGATTGAGCCACTTTCCAAATTTAAAATCCGTGGTTTTCTCTGGTATCAAGGCGAAACAAATTGCTTTTTGAATGAAACCATTAGTTATTCGTATAAATTAAAAACATTAATTAATCTCTGGCGGAAAGCCTGGGATGAAAAGGATATGCCTTTTTACTATGTCCAGATTGCGCCATACGATTACAGTAAGCAAAAAAGTGATAAAGTAACATTGACTGCAGAAACGCTGCCGAATTTTTGGGAAGCCCAACAGCAAATATTACGTATGCCAAATACGGGAATGATTTCTACCAATGATTTGAATGATAATGGTGCTGATTTGCACCCAACCTATAAGTGGGAAGTAGGCAGGCGACTAGCGCTTTTAGCTTTGGGCAAAACCTATCAGCAAAAAATAGATTTCTCTGGGCCGACCCTGAAAAAAAAGCGCATCTATATGCAATATGTCATTTTAAGTTTCGAAAGCCTGAAATTTTTTGTGTCACCTACTAGAGATGATTTTACAGGTTTTGAAATTGCCGGTCCTGATAATAAGTACACTAAAGCAACCGCTTTTCAGAAAGGTACAGACATTGTGCTGAGTGCTCCAGAAGTTAAAAACCCTAAAAAGGTTCGCTACAACTGGTCCGAAAATCCGAAAGGAAATTTATATACTAATGATTTACCAGCTTTACCTTTCCGAACAGATAATCCTTTAACCAATCAATTTAAACCCAATTAATGAGACTTAGATTTATACTTTTCTTTTGTTTGGTAGTGATGTTTGATGCTGTGAAAGCTCAGCAAAAGGAGAAATTATATCTTTCAGGAACTGGAAATGATAATACCGTATATTGGGATTTCTTCTGTACGGCAGGTGCAAATTCGGGTAAATGGACAACTATTCCTGTGCCTTCAAATTGGGAATTGCAAGGCTTTGGAAAGTACAACTACGGTTTCAATAAGGAAGAAAATAAAGGTAAAGAACAAGGATTGTACAAGTTCAATTTTAAAGTTCCGGCAAATTGGAAAAACCAAAAAATCAATATTGTTTTTGAAGGTTCGATGACCGATACGGAAGTGAAAATTAACGGAAAACTAGCTGGAGAGGTTCACCAAGGTTCTTTTTACGTTTTTAAATACGATATATCCAAACTGATTAAACTTGGCGCCGATAATCTATTGGAAGTTAAAGTATCCAAACATTCTGCTAATCAATCGGTAAATGAAGCCGAACGCAAAGCAGATTACTGGATTTTTGGCGGCATTTTCAGGCCAGTTTATTTGGAGGCTTTACCACAAACTCACATCGATAGGGTTCAGATTGACGCAAAAGCCAGCGGAATTTTAAATGCTCAATTGAATTTTACTGGCGAGGCGGATAAAGTTGAAGTGCAACTTATGCAAAAGGATGGCAAGAAATTCGGCAACAAATTCACGGCTGATATTCCAAAAGGCATTCAGAAATTGTTCGTAAATCATCAATTTGATAAGCCTGAATTATGGTCTTCAGAATTTCCAAATCTCTACACCGCAAACTTTACCCTAATCAAAAAAGGGAAAGAAATTCATCAGGTAACAAAGAAAATCGGTTTCAGAACGGTAGAAGTAAAAGAACGTGATGGCGTTTACGTAAATGGTGTTAAAATGAAGTTTAAAGGCGTAAATCGCCATTCTTTCTATCCAACATCAGGCCGAACAACGAGCAAAAAAATCAGCATTACTGATGTATTGTTGATGAAAGAAATGAACATGAACGCGGTGCGGATGTCGCATTACCCACCCGATGGACATTTTTTGGATGTCTGCGATTCTCTGGGTTTGTTCGTTATGGATGAATTGGCTGGATGGCATGGCAATTACGATAAGCCAACCGGAACAAAATTATTGAAAGAGATGATGTTGAATGATGAAAATCATCCATCGATTATATTTTGGGCTAATGGAAATGAAGGCGGTCATAACCGAGATTTAGACCATATTTTTCCCGAAGAAGATATTCAAAAACGTGCTGTAATTCATCCATGGGAAGTTTTTGGCGGCTTTGAAACCACACATTACCGTGAGTTTAATTACGGCATTGGAAATTACGACCATGGGCATAATATTTTAATGCCAACCGAATTTTTGCATGGCATGTGGGATGGCGGTCATGGTGCCGGAATTGAAGATTATTGGAATGCTATGTGGAATAATCCACTTTCTGCCGGTGGTTTTCTGTGGGATTTTGCCGACCAAGCCGTTGTGCGTACTGATAAAAATGGCGAGTTAGATACGGATGGAAATCATGGTCCGGATGGAATTGTTGGACCATATCATGAAAAAGAAGGCAGCTTTTTTACCATTAAAGAAGTGTGGAGCCCGGTTTTTGTCGAAAAAAGAGAAATGACCGCTGGTTTTGATGGCTCGTTTTTGCTGGAAAACAGATACGCCTTCACCAATCTAAATCAATGTACTTTCACATGGAGGCTGAAAAAATTAAATGCTGGCGCAGATGCTGATTTAAAATCAGGCAAAGCCGATGCCCCAAATGTTAAACCTTTCGAGAAAGCAAAATTGCAAATCAATCTTCCGGCAGATTGGAGAAATTTCGATGCACTATATTTAACGGCGAATGGCCCTGATGGAAAGGAACTTTTTACCTGGAGCTATCCAATTGCTTTGCCAAAAGATGATGCTGACGAAATGGTAGTTAAAACTGCTTCATCAAAAGTTATTTTAAAAGAGGATGCCAAAGTTTATCAGGTTTCTGCAAATGGAATCGATTTAACATTTAATAAAGTTAACGGACTGCTGCAGCAGGCTGAAAATGCAAAGGGCGTAATTCCATTTTCAAACGGCCCCGTTTTACAGGATGCGGTAAATAATTTCAAAAATTTCTCAACCAAAATGGATGGGGAGAATTTAATTATTTCATCAAAGTTTGATAAAAAGGAAAGCTGGAATACTTTGCAGTGGACAATATATCCATCAGGATGGTTAAAAATGGAAGTTAAATATTTTCCATCAGCATATTTCACAACATTTGTTGGCTTAAATTTTTCGTATCCCGAAACAGAAATTAAATCCGTTGAATATAAAGGAAATGGGCCGTATCGTGTATGGAAAAACCGTATGAAAGGGACACAATTCGGTATATTTAAAAAGGATTATAATGATTCTGCAACGGGAGAACCAGCCTGGCAGTATCCTGAATTTAAAGGATACTATTCAAATTTGTATTGGTGCGAATTTGTGGGGAAAACACAGAACTTTAAAGTGGTAACCGATAGGGAAGATGTATTTTTAAGATTATTTACGCCAAAAAAATCTAAAGATACGGAATGGGATAATATGAGTCCGACTTTTCCAAACGGCGATATTTCTTTTATGAACGGGATATCAGCCATAGGAACGAAGACACAAAAACCGGAAACTACCGGACCAATGGGCATGAAACACGTTTTTTATGATTTTGATAAGGAACCGGGCAGAGCTTTAGAAATGGTGTTGTATTTTGATTTTTCTCTCGATACGTCGTCATTGCGAGGTACGAAGCAATCTGATAAGTAAAATGATTTGACAAAAAAAAAGATAGATTGCTTCGGCTCGCTCAAATCCAGCCTCGCAATGACGATGATGGCTGCCGTCATTGCGAGGAGGCACGCTGAAGCAATCTCAATTGAAAAAAGATTAGATTGCTTCGGCTCGCTCTAATCCAGCCTCGCAATGACGATAGTATAGAAATTAATTAAATGAATTTTAAAACCTACATATTAATCATCAGCATCTGCATCACGTTAGTTGGGCAAGCTTTTGCACAAATTACTTTACAAAACACAACTTGCGAAATGCTGACTAATCCGGTAGGAATTGATGCAGAAAAGCCACGGTTTGCCTGGCATATTATCGCTAAAGAACGCAATGTAATGCAAACGGCTTATCAGCTTTTAGCCTCTTCATCAGAAGAAAAATTAAAAGCGAACGAGGGCGATATTTGGGATTCGGGAAGGGTAAATTCATCAGAATCTATCCATGTTAATTATGATGGAGAACCACTTAAAAGTCGTTTAAAAGTTTACTGGAAAGTTAAAATCTGGACAAATGTCGGACAAAGCGAATGGTCGGCTGTTAACTCATTTTCTATGGGTTTGTTAAATTACAAAGACTGGCCAAAAGGTTGGATTGGTTTCGACAGAGCCTTCCCATGGGATAATATTAAAACAGATTCGAGGTTATCTGCAAGGTATTTCAGGAAAGAATTTCAAAGCAACAAAACCGTGAAATCTGCAACGGCATCCATCATTGGTTTAGGGTTGTACGAACTATTCATCAATGGTAAAAAAATTGGCGAAGATGTTTTAAAACCAACCGCTACAGATTACACCCGCAATGTAAAATACAACACTTACGATGTTACATCACACATCATTAATGGCAAAAATGCTGTTGGCGCTATTTTAGGCAATGGTCGTTTCTTCGCTATGCGCCAAAATGAAAAGCCATATAAAATTAAAACTTTTGGTTTCCCGAAAATGCTTTTGAACATTCATATTGTTTACAGCGATGGTTCAATTGCAAATATCGATACAGACGATAGTTGGAAAGGAACGACAGATGGCCCAATCCGAACCAATAATGAATATGATGGCGAGGAATACGATGCAACGAAAGAAGCTGCTGGTTGGAATACTGTAGGTTTTGATGATAGCAAATGGGCGAAAGCAGAATTTGTACAGGAACCTAGCGGAATTATTGAAGCCCAAATGAATGAAAATATGCGTGTGATGAATACGCTTAAACCTGTTTCGATTTCAAAATTATCTGGTGGTAGATACGTACTTGATATGGGTCAAAACATGGTTGGCTGGTTGCAGATAAAGGTTAAAGGCTTGCGTGGAAAACAAATCAAACTACGCTTTGCCGAATCTTTGCAAGATAATGGTGAACTTTTTACATCAAATCTTCGCAATGCGAAATGTACCGATTTATACACTTTAAAAGGCGGCGAAACAGAAACCTGGGAACCGACATTTACTTACCGCGGTTTCAGATATGTGGAATTAAGCGGTTTTACTTATCAGCCATCGGTAAATGATTTCGTAGGCAAAATGATTTACGATAATATTAAAACCGTAGGAACTTTTGAAACATCGGATGCGCTAACGAATCAGATTTTTAAAAATGCCTGGTGGGGAATTGCAGGGAATTATAAAGGCATTCCGATTGATTGCCCGCAACGGAACGAGCGCATGCCTTGGCTTGGTGACAGAGGTGCAGTTGCCTATGGCGAAAGTTTCGTTTTTGATAATGGCAGATTTTATACAAAATGGTTGCAAGATATTCGGAATTCACAAAAAGAAGATGGTGCAATTCCGGATGTTGCACCGGCATTTTGGAGGTATTACAGCGACAATATGACCTGGCCAGGAGCGATGCTTTTGGTTACGGAAATGGTTTACAAACAAACCGGCGATGTTTCTACCGTTCGTGATAATTATCCGGCGATGAAAAAATGGTTGGCTTATATGCAAAGCCGTTACATGCAGGATTATATTTTAACCAAAGATAGTTATGGCGATTGGTGCATGCCGCCAATTACCATCGAATTTGGCAGAGGAAAAAGTGCCGATAAAAAGTATCCTTCTGCATTAATTTCTACAGCCTATTATTATCATTTCACAAAGTTGATGATGCAGTTTGCTAAAGCCATTGGTAAAGAAGAAGACATTAAAAATTATGAGGATTTGGGTAATAAAATTAAAGACGCTTTCAACCAAAAATATTATAATGAGAAAGGTTATTATGCATCAAATGCTTTAACCGATAACATTATTCCACTTTATTTCGGAATGGTGCCTCAGAATAAAGTGGAAGACGTTTTTAAAAATATTACCCATACCATCGAAGTAACCAATAAAGGGCATTTAAGTAATGGTTTGGTCGGAATACAATGGCTTATGCGCTGTTTAAATGATTTCGGTCGCCCGGATTTAGCCTACACTATTGCCACAAAAAAAACATACCCAAGTTGGGGTTATATGGTTGATAATGGCGCAACTACCATTTGGGAATTATGGAATGGAAACACCGCCGACCCTAAAATGAATTCGCAAAATCATGTGATGATGCTAGGCGATTTACTAATCTGGTATTATGAAAACGTTGCCGGAATTAAATCTAAAAATGCTGCTTTTAAGCAGATTACTTTAAAACCAGAAATGATTAATGGTTTGAATTCGGTTAATGCAAGTTATAATTCAGTTTATGGAATGATTAAAAGTAATTACTCTAAAACTGGTAGCAAGTTTAATTGGAAAGTAACTGTGCCGCCGAATACATCGGCACAGGTTTATGTTCCTGCAAATAACAGAAATGAAGTTTCGGAAGTAGTGAAATCGATTAAAGATTTAAAATTTATAAAAATGGATAATGGCAGGGCAGTTTATGAAGTAGGTTCTGGCGATTATGAGTTTGTAGTAGAAGGGAAATAGATAAAGTGGTTATGACGAGTGGAGTGCAACTTTATGGTCGAAATGACGAAAAAGTGTAATTAAGCATTTTATTTCGCCTCATAACAACCATTTATAGAAAATTGATTAAAAGTAATTATGTTAAAAAGAAAATTATACATCACAATAGGACTTGTTATCGCTTTAGCAATAACGGCGAAAGCGCAAGTAGAAAAATGGCAAAAGGGCTTTGTAAAGCAAGAGTATTTGTACGAAAAAGCACCATTTCCATCATGTCATTCGGCAACCCTTGCTGAAACACCAACAGGTTTGGTCGCTTCATTTTTTGGAGGTACAAAAGAAAGAAACCCCGATGTAGAAATATACATTAGCCGTTATGTTGATGGAAAATGGCTAGCTCCGGTTTCTGCGGCAAATGGTATTCAGCCGGATGGTAATAGATTACCAACATGGAACCCCGTTTTGTATCAGGTGCCTGGCGGAGATTTACTGCTTTTTTACAAAATCGGTCCTAAACCCTCTGAATGGTGGGGATTAATGAAAACATCAAAAGATGGCGGAATAACATGGTCTGAGGCTACTAAACTTCCTGATGATTACATTGGCCCAGTTAAAAATAAGCCAGTTTTATTAAGCAACGGAAATCTTTTTGCTCCATCAAGCAGAGAGGGTAATGGCTGGAAAATTCATTTTGAGGTTACCAAAGATAATGGCAAAACCTGGAGAACAGTTGGCCCAATTGCCGAAAATGGAATTAAAGCCATTCAACCAAGTATTTTACAACATGGAAATGGTAAACTTCAAATTTTGGCCAGAACTGCAAACAGGGCAATTGTTGAGTCGTGGTCTGAAGACAACGGAGAAACCTGGTCGGCATTAACCAAAACATCTTTACCAAATAACAATTCGGGTACGGATGCAGTTACGATGAAAGACGGTCGACATGTTTTAGTTTATAACCATGTTTTACCTCCCGGCGATTTAGCGAAAGGCCCAAGAACGCCGTTAAATGTTTCGGTTTCTAAAGATGGAAAGGCATGGTCTGCAGCTTTGATTTTGGAAGATTCGCCGATTAGTCAATATTCTTATCCCGCTGTTATTCAAACCGCTGATGGTATGCTGCATTTTATCTACACCTGGAGAAGAGAAAAAATTAAACATGTAGTTGTAGACCCATCAAAACTAAAGCTTAAGAAAATTAAGAATGGCGTTTGGCCAAAGCTAAATGGATATAAAGCACCGGTAATTACAGAAACTAAAAATGAAGAGCCATGAGAAAGATTGAGAAATCACCACGAAATGCCGTCATTTCGACCGAAGTGGAGAAATCTTTTAAGTTAGTTACAAAGATTGCTCGGCTATCGCTCGCAACGACGACCGTTGTATATGCTCCATTTATCGCCACATCGTCATTGCGAGGAGGCACGACGAAGCAATCTAATTTTTTTATAGAGATTGCTTCGCTTGATGAAAAATCAAACCTCGCAATGACGATAGGTCGGTCTTCATTACCAGATAAAGCTCGTTCCGGTTTTTCGGGAAAGCAATCACTTTTAAAATATAAAAATGTTATTAACTTTTTCTTGCTGTTTCTTAGCTTGTTTTTTTGTGCTTTTACAAGCCTCTATGCCCAAACTCAAAACTCTGATAAACTCTACAAAAAACCGCTAACAGACGTTCTGAAAGAAATTCAAATGCGTTTCAAAGTTCAAATAAAATACAGTGAGCCACAGGTAAAAGATAAATGGGTTAATTATGCCGAGTGGCGATTTCGGGCCGATGTAGATGAAACTTTAGCTAACGTTTTAGCGCCTTTGGATATGAAAGTAAACAAAGAAAAACCGGGCGTTTATAAGTTAAAGGAATATGAATATTATCGTTGGGAAGTTCAGGATGGATGGAACTATCTGGACAGTTTAGCTACAAAATATTCTGATAAAAACAGTTGGGAAAAACGTAAGGAAGAAATAAAACCGGAGCTTTATAAAGCCTTGTTATTGTCTCCGTTGCCAGAAAAACCAAATTCAAAGCCAATTGTAACAGCTAAAAGAATTTTTGATGGTTATTCGGTTGAAAACATTGCTTTAGAGATACTTCCCGGTGTGTGGATTAATGGTTCTTTGTATAAACCACTTAAGGCAAAAGGAAAAATTCCGGTCATTTTAAGTCCCGACGGACACTGGGAGAAACAACGTTACCGTGCCGATTGTCAGCTGCGTTGCGCCACAATTGCACGTATGGGTGCTATGGCTTTCAGCTACGATTTATTTGCCTGGGGCGAATCGATGTTGCAATTTAAATATGAAGACCATCGCAAAAGTTTAGCTCAAACCATTCAAACTTTGGGTGGAATAAGAATTTTAGATTATTTCTCATCACTTAAAGAAACAGATACAAACCGAATTGGCATTAGTGGTGGCTCGGGCGCCGGAAGTCATTCAATTTTAATGACCGCAATGGACGACAGAATAAAATTAAGTGCTCCGGTTGTAGCAATGTCGTCATACTTTTATGGTGGTTGCCCATGCGAAAGCGGTATGCCAATCCATCAGTGTGCAGGCGGAACAGATAATGTGGAGCTAGCCGCAATGGCTGCACCCCGACCGCAACTTTTAGTTTCAGATGGTGGCGACTGGACAGCGCATACACCTGAACACGATTTTCCGTATTTACAAAAAATGTATGGTTATTATGGTGTGAAGAATAAAGTTGAAAATGTTCACTTGCCTACGGAGAAGCATGATTTTGGCATCAATAAACGCATTGCGCTTTACGATTTTTTGATTAAGAATTTCAAGCTTAATGCATCGGCGGTTAAGGATAAAATGGGTAAATATGATGAAAGTAAAGTAACCATTGAGAGAGAAAACGCATTGTATGTATTTGGCGATAATGGTGAGAAATTGCCTAAAAATGCGGTTATGGGATTCGAAAACCTAGAGAAATTATTCCCATCAAACACTACGAAATAAATGGAGCAGAACAGGAGAACTTTTATCTCAAACGCCGCTTTGCTAACCGGTGCTTTGCTTTTGCCAAATATATTACTGGCATCAGCAAAGAAAAGCAGATATAAAATAGCAGTAATCGATTTAATGATTCTTAAGCGTCAAAAAATTAGTGCTTTACCATTAGCGAAAGAAATCGGTGCAGATGGATTAGAGTTGGATATGGGCGGCTTGGGCAATAGAGAAACATTTGACAATAAATTGTCTGACCCAGAAATACTTAAAGAATACATGGCTAAAGCAAAGGAGTTAAATCTGGAGTTTTGCTCCTTAGCCATGACAGGTTTTTACGCTCAATCTTTCTCAACGCGGCCAACTTATCAAAAAATGATTCAGGATTGTTTGGATACCGCCAGGGCGATGAATATCAAAGTTGCGTTTCTTCCTTTAGGAGTTCAGGGCGATTTGGTTAAAAATCCAGAATTGCGACCAGCAATTATCGAGAGGCTAAAAATTGCCGGACAGATGGCTGCAAAATCAGGAGTTATAATCGGGATAGAAACTTCTTTAGATGCTCGCGGAGAACTAAAATTGCTTAAAGAAATTGGTTCTAAAAATGTTAAAAGCTATTTCAACTTCTCAAATGCGATTAAAAACGGGAGAGATTTGCACGAGGAATTACGGATTCTTGGCAGGAAAAATATTATCCAAATCCATGCGACAAATGAAGACGGTGTTTGGTTGCAGAACGACCCAAAAATCAATTTATTAAAGGTTAAAGAAACCCTTGATGATATGCATTGGAGCGGTTGGCTGGTTATTGAAAGAAGTAGAGATGCAACACAACCAACTAACGTGAAATATAATTTTACCGCCAATACAAGCTATTTAAAGTCGGTTTTTCAAAATCATAGTTCGTCATTGCGAGGCGCTAAGCAATCTCATTAACAGATTTATGGAAAGAGAAAAGCCAAAAGAATGCTAAATATGTATCGCAATAGAAAATACCACCACTGTTTTAATTCACGTAGAATTTATCAAGCTAAAGCATTTTTTGTTTTAGTGTCTTCACTGTTGTTATTCAGTTTAAATGCTTCTTCTGTAGATATTTATGTGTCTTTAAATGGCAATGATGCTAATTTGGGTACTAGAAAAAATCCATTGGCTACACTACATTCGGCGATTAGAAAAGCTAGTGAATTACGCCGGTTAAATGATAAATCAATCAATGGGGGTATAAAAATTTATATCGAAAAAGGTTTTTATCAGCTTAATGAGCCCATCGTTCTTCGTCCTGAAGACTCTGGAACAAAAGCTAGCCCTACTGAAATTATAGCCACCGAAAAAGTAATTTTAAGTGGTGGTGTAAAAATTAAAGGCTGGAAAAAACTTGTTGGCAACCTGCAAAGCTTACCTAAAGAAGCTATGGGTAAAGTTTGGGTAACCGATATGCCGAATTATGATGGAGGCGACTTACAATTTCGCCAGCTTTGGGTTAATGGAAATAAAGCTGCCCGAGCCAAAAACTATAATGGCGATGTTATGGGGAGGATTTTATCGTGGGACAAGGAAAAACAAACTTGCAGAATTCCGCTTCAAAGTAACATCAATCTGGCTAATATTAAAGGCATGGAAATGCTTATTCACCAATGGTGGGCAATTGCAAATCTTCGGGTAAAATCTGTTAAAATTGTTGGTAATAGTGCCGAATTAGCTTTCATGCAACCCGAAAGTAGAATTCAATCTGAGCACCCATGGCCGGCTCCCTGGATTTCTGAAAAAACCGGAAATTCTGCTTTTTACTTAAGCAACGCAATTCAATTTTTAAATGAACCCGGCGAATGGTACGCGGATTTAAAAAATCACAAGCTTTATTATTGGCCTAAAGCATCAGAAAATTTGCTAAATGCAGAAGTTGTAGCGCCCGCAATAGAAAATCTTTTGAAAATTGAAGGAACAATTGATAATCCGGTTTCATTTGTGAGTATTAAAGGCATTTCATTCGAGCATTCTACTTGGTTAAGGCCATCAAAACAAGGTCACGTTCCGCATCAGGCGGGATTGTATATGCTGGATGCTTACAAACTCAAAATTCCAGGAACAAAGGATAAATCTACGTTAGAAAATCAGGCTTGGGTTGGCCGACCTGCATCAGCGGTTGAGGTTACTTATGCCAATAATACCTCGTTTGAAAATTGTCGTTTTGAACATCTGGCTTCCACAGGTTTGGATTATAAAAAAGGCACATCTGGTAATTTAATCAAAGGAAATTTATTTAAAGATATTGGCGGTTCAGCTATTTTAATCGGAACTTTTTCTGATGAAGCAACCGAAGTTCATTTACCTTATAATCCATCTGATAAGCGAGAAATATCTACCAATGATAAAATTGAAAATAATTTTATTACCGATGTAACTAATGAGGATTGGGGTGCTGTTGGCATTGGTGCTGGTTATGTTCAAGGCATTGAAATTCTACATAACGAGATTAGTAATGTTTCTTATTCAGGTATCAGCCTGGGTTGGGGCTGGACAAAAACAACAAATGCGATGAAAAATAATACCATCAGCGCAAATAAAATTCATCATTACGGCAAACACATGTACGATGTCGCCGGAATTTATACCTTATCGGCGCAACCTAATTCTTTCATCACTGAGAACGTAATTGATAGCATTTACAAAGCGCCTTACGCTCATCTTCCCGAGCATTGGTTTTATCTATATACTGATGAAGGCTCGTCGCAATTCACCATCAAAAATAATTGGACACCAACTGAAAAATACCTCCAAAACGCCAACGGGCCTGGTAATTTGTGGGCAAGCAACGGACTGAAAGTTTCTGATAACATCAAATTAAGCGCCGGCTTAGAACAAAATTATCAGTATTTACTAAAAGAGAAAAGTGCTTATTCTAAGCGTGGAATTAATACTGCAGAAGATAAATCTGTTGTTTTTGAATTGATTTATGAAGATAGAAAACAGCCTTCGGATGATGTTCTTGAAAATTTTGCGAAAGAAAATAATCTTTTGCCAGGTGAAATTTACAAATGGAACAATAGGATTGTGCTCTACACCTCATCATTAAAGGTAGAAAGTTTACAGCAAACCTTAAAGCGATTAAATGCTCATCAAATTAAGCTGTACGATAATCTGTTTTATGAATTTACAAGAGCAAAAAACTGCAATGAAAAGCCAGTAGCTGAATGGGAAAATATCATTTTATCTGCCAATTTAGTTAAAGATGAAAAGATGCAACAAGAATATCTGGAGTACCATAAAACACAATTCGAAAAATGGCCGGAAATTTCAAAAGGCTTTTGCAATGCAGAATTTCAGCGCTTAGCTATTTTTAAAAACGACAGGCAATTAATGTTGATTATCAGCATCCCGAAAGGGAAAAAATTAGATGATTTAAATCCAAAAACGACTTTAAATAATCCAAAAGTTGATGAATGGAATCAAATAATGAAAAAATATCAGGAAGGAATAGAAGGCACAAAAGCTGATGAAGTTTGGGTGTTTTTTAAACCGATAGAATAATTTACACGTCATTGCGAGGCACGAAGCAATCTCTTTTATTTGGCGCATTAAGATTGTTTTGCGCCTCGCAATGACGACTAAAAATAGACAAGACTCATGCTTTAGCGGTCATCACCCTGAACTTGTTTCAGTATCATAAAGCTATAGTTATGAAAAATGTGTGATGCTGAAATAAATTCAGTATGACGATTGGTTAACATATTGACCAGAAAAAAAGAAAAAAACAATAACGCTTAGAAAACAATAACATGTTAAGATTAGGAATTTTAGGATTAGGAGAAGGCAGAAGTACAATTTCTGCATCGTTGGCGAGCAAAAAATTTAAGCTCATTCAAATTTGTGATGCCAATAAAAAACTTTGCGAAGAAAGAGCTTTGGAATTTGATTTTCAAAACTGGACAACAAATTATGAGGATATGTTAACCAGTGATAAAATCGATATGATTGCGATTTACACGCCAGACCATTTGCATTTTGAGCATATAAAACTGGCTTTGCAACATGGTAAACATGTGGTTTGTACCAAGCCTTTTATTGATGATTTATCTCAGGCAAATGAGCTTTTAGAATTGAGTAGAAAATCGAGAAGGAAAATTTTTGTCGGGCAAAGTTCTCGTTTTTTTGAACCGGCAATGCGCCAGAAGAAAGATTTTGATAAGGGTTTGATTGGTGAATTGATTACCATCGAGAGCTATTACCACGCCGATCATCGCTGGTTTTTAGAGAAAGGCTGGTCGTTAAAAGAGTCTTTTAAATGGTTGTATGGCGGTTTAAGCCATCCGGTTGATTTTGTGCGTTGGTATATGCCTGATATTGAGGAAGTAATGGGTTATGGGATGTTAAGTTCAAATGGCTTAAAGGCGGGTTTGAAAAATCAAGATACCATGCACTTTATTTTTAAAGCTAAGGATGGTAGAATTGCCCGTGTTAGTGGCGCATATACAGGCCCAACGCAACCTGCAAGTCGCGATAGTGGCATGAGTTGTATTTTACGTGGAACGGAAGGCGCAAGCCAGGCCGATTACCACGAATTGCGTTACTCGGTAACCACCAAAACCGGCGAAGAAAAAGTAATTACCTGGGGCGATGCTACTTTGAAACATTATTTTCGTTTTGAAGGACAAAGCCATCATGCCGGGGAGTATCAAAATTACTTAGATTATTTTGCAGATAGCATTAACAACAAATTTACGGCTTATCCTGATTTGAAAGAAGGCATCGGAACTGTAGCGCTTTTACAAGCGATGGATAAATCGATGGTAACAGGTTTGCCGGTTAAGATTGATGAAATTTTAGAGGCGAATAACATTACAAGGGAATCGATAGGATTGTAAGCTAAATGAATAGTCCATCAGGCATATACTTAAAGGGTCGTCATTGCGAGGCACGAAGCAATCTTTTTAGATAGAGATTGCTTCGTGCCTCGCAATGACGGGGCGCTTAGTATGGCCAAAGCACAATTTCTCCGTTAAGCGCTAAACCGGCCTAACAAATTTTTGGGGATAGATAGCCTGAGCCAACGCAAAAACTTTAAAACAAAAATTTTAAGCCGGCAATTTTGTTTCTTTTGTTGTCAAAAGAAAAAAGCCTGTCTGGCTAAGACAATTACTAACCAAATAAACCAATGAGTAACATTGTAGAACGATTAACGAGCTTAGATTATTTTATCGTTGTAGCCTACGTCATTATTTTAATGATAATTGGCTATAGGGCTAGTTTTTCGAAGAAAAAAACTGATGAGAATTTATTTTTAGCCAATAAATCATTAGGCTGGAGTAGTATCGGCTTCAATATGTGGGGTACAAATGTAGGTCCGTCTATGTTAGTTGCTTTTGCCAGTATTGGCTACACAACCGGTATTGTAGCTGTAAATTTTGAATGGTATGCTTTTATTTTTCTTTTCCTTTTAGCAATTGTTTTTGCGCCAAAATATTTAGCCGCCAAGGTAAGCACCATGCCCGAATTTATGGGCAACCGCTACGGCGATTCTACTCAAAACATATTAGCCTGGTACGCTTTAGTGAAAATATTAATCTCCTGGTTATCATTAGGTTTATTTGCTGGTGGCGTTTTGGTCAGGCAAATACTGGGCGTGCCGATGTGGCAATCGGTAACGGTGATTGTAGCCTTTGCAGGTTTATTTACCTTTTTTGGAGGATTAAAGGCCATCGCGAAGGTAAACGTATTCCAAATGATTTTGCTCATCTGCGTATCTTTAGCGTTAACGTATTTGGGTTTAGAAAAAGTAGGAGGCGTTGCTGCACTCTACCAAAAAACACCAAAGCACTTTTGGAATTTGGTTCAGCCCGCAACCGACCCACAATATCCATGGTATGCAATTTTGTTAGGTTATCCGGTTTCGGCAGTTGCATTCTTTTGTACAGACCAGTCTATGGTTCAATCGGTTTTGGGTGCTAAAAATTTAGAGCAAGGTCAGTTAGGTGTTAGTTTTATTGGCTGGCTTAAAATACTTTCACTACCATTATTTATTGTAACCGGTATTTTATGTTATTTACTTTATCCTGGTTTAGAAAATGCAGACATGGCCTACATGACTATGGTAACTACATTGTTTCCTCCCGGGATGAATGGTTTAGTAATTGTAGTACTCATTGCAGTATTGGTTGGCTCAATTGGCTCTTGCTTAAATTCTTTGAGCACCGTTTTTACGATGGATGTGTACGTGAAGAAAATCAATCCTCAGGCAAGCAACAATCAGATAATTAAGGTTGGCAGATTAACAGTTATTGCTGGTTGCGTATTTGCTATTTTGGTTGCTTTGGCTATAGATAACATTCAAGGTTTAAAACTATTTGATATTTTTCAAGCGGTGCTTGGATTTATTGCTCCGCCACTATCAGTAGTGTTTTTATCATCGGTATTTTGGAAAAGAACGAGTAAAAAGGCGGTTAATTTCACACTTTCCGTAGGCTCAATAATCAGTTTAGGTATCGGCGTTTGTTATTTATGGATTTTTCCATCTTCAGAATACCATTTTTGGCCACATTATTTGGTTTTATCCTTTTTGATTTTCGCTCTGCTGGCAATTTTATTAGTGATAATTACACTTACCGATTCATCGCCTTCAATTTATAAAATTAATGAAGAACACTTAGCAAATACAGAAAAACCAACCCGAAGGGTTTGGATTTCTTTCGGCGCTTTAACCATTATTATGATTGCCTTATATATTTTCTTCAACGGACATTAATGCATTATAAATAAGTCGTGATTTCGACTGAGGCGCAGCGGAATGGAGAAATCTTTTAACAGGACTAAAAGGTACAAAGATTTCTCCGCTACGGTCGAAATGACGACACATAAATCCATACAACATGAAAAACTTAAAAAAAATACTTTTACTATCAATTCTAACGAGTTTAGTAGCTCCAGTTTTTGCTCAAAAAGCCTCGTGGATTTGGTACCCGGGCGATTTTGATATTTACATGAGTAACGCAATGCAAAATCGAAGAACAGAGCGGGGGTCATTTTTTCCGGTATTTTGGAAAATGGATAGCCATTATGTGTTGGTCGATTTTCATAAAGAATTTACGCTTACCGAGGCTGAAGATGTTAAACTTTTTGTAGAAGGAACATACAACGTAAAAATTGATGGTCAGGCAATTTCAGGCTTTCCAAAAACGATAAAAATTCCGGCAGGGAAGCATAAATTAAGCTTAAAAGTTTACAGTCAGGCAGCGGTTCCGGCAATTTTTGTTCAAGGCAAAACGGTTGTTTCTGATGAAACCTGGTTGGCAACATTTGAAGATAAAGAATGGATAGACCAAAGTGGAAAAGTATCAGATAAATCGGGAACCACATTTGTTTCAGCGGGCTCGTGGAATTTAAACAACCCAACACAATTACCATCTCAATTTAAGTTGCCAACTAAACCGATGGCTGCGGTTAGCAGAAAAAAGCATGATGGTGGTGAATTGCTAGATTTTGGCAAAGAAACTTTTGGTTTTATAAAACTGCATGGATTAAAAGGCAAAGGCAGGGTTAGTCTTTACTACGGAGAATCGCCTGAAGAAGCACTTTCTACAGATAAATGTGAAACTTTAGATTATGTTGATATTGATTTATCACAGCGTAAAGATTCTATCATGCCGCTTTCAAAGGCTTTTCGTTATGTTAATCGTGAATTTTCAGGTAATGTAACAGTTGATTCGATATCCATGCTTTACGAGTATGCACCAGTTACCGAGCGTGGGAGTTTCAAATCATCAGATGCCGAGTTAAACAAAATTTACGATGTAGCGAAATACACATTTCATTTGAACACACGAGAGTTTTTTATCGATGGTATAAAACGCGACCGTTGGGTGTGGAGCGGAGATGCTTATCAAAGTTATCTGATGAATTATTATTCGTTTTTCGATGCACCAACCGTCAAGAAAACTTTATGGGCACAACGTGGCAAAGACCCCGTTACAGCACACATCAATACCATTATGGATTATTCTTTCTATTGGTTTTTAGGAATTTACGATTATTATAAATTTACCGGCGACCAAAAATTTGTGCAGGATATTTATCCTAGAATGCAATCGCTTATGACTTACATAGATGGCAGGAAAAACAAAAACGGTTTGTTAGAATGGATGCCGGGCGATTGGATTTTTATTGACTGGGCAGATAAATTAAGTAAAGATGGCGAAGTGAGTTTCGAGCAGTTATTATATGCCAGAAGTTTAGAAACCATGGCTTTATGCGCCAAACTAGCAAATGATGAAGAAGGTTTTGCAAAATATGATAAGCAGGCAAAAGAACTAAAAAGCAAAATTTTCGAACTGTACTGGAATCCAAATAAAAATGCCTTAGTACATAGCAGAATTGATAATAAACAAACCGATAACGTAACCCGTTATGCTAATATGTTTGGAATTTTCTTCGATTATTTTACACCCGAACAAAAATTAGGCGTAAAAAAGAATGTATTACTGAACGATAAGGTAGCCAAAATTACCACACCATACATGCGTTTTTACGAGCTGGAAGCATTATGCGCCATGGGCGAACAATCTTACGTACTTAAAGAAATGAAAAGTTATTGGGGAGGGATGCTGAAATTGGGCGCAACTTCATTTTGGGAAGAATACAATCCTGATAAGAAAGGAATCGAGCATTTAGAAATGTATGGCCGCCCATATGGAAAAAGCCTTTGCCATGCTTGGGGCGCTAGTCCGATTTATTTATTAGGGAAATATTATTTAGGTGTAAGACCCGTTAGTGCAGGTTACGAAACTTATATCATCGAACCAAGTTTAGGCAGTTTAGAATGGATGGAAGGCAAAGTGCCAACAGTAAACGGTGATATTTCTGTTTACATGAACAAAAAAGAAATCAAAATTAATTCTGCTGTTGGCCTGGGAACGCTAAAGCTTAAAAGTAATTCGAAACCGGTTGTTAAAGGTGCAACGGTTAAAGAGGTTGCGAAAGGCGTTTTTGAAATTGCAATTGAGAAGGGGAAGGATTATTTAGTGAAATACAGTGGGTAAAAGCTCATTGCCGTCATTGCGAAGCACGAAGCAATCTTAAAGCGCTAGATATAACACCTTAGTTGTAAGATTGCTTCGTGCCTCGCAATGACGAACGCCTTAATAGCAATGAACTTTAAAATTAGTGCTACGGGTTTTCTCTTTAATAGTTTCACTGTTGTCCATTTAAACCCGATTGCAGTAAAAATACTTTTCCTAAACCTATAAGGTTTTAAAAACCTTATAGGTTTAAAAGATTAAAACGAGCGGGGCTGCTGTTTCCAAAGAAATGCAAGCCCCGCTTTTCAAATAATTAATAAGATTGCTTCGTCATGCTTCTTCAGCAATGACGAATTTGCTTTACACCCCAATCCTCTGTTCAATTTTTTTAACGCATTTATAAGCTTCTGCAAGTATCACATCGTTATCCACATTTTTGTTAAGGTTTAAGGCATTTAGCATGGATATGGTTAAACATGCAATAATACCGCCGCCATTTGAAACGCCAATAGGTACAGAAATATCCGTTACACCTGCTGCCAAATCACTTGTTTTTAAGTAAGCTCCTTTTTCATGAATCTCTGCTAATGAAGCTATAAAATCATCCTGCTGTGGCTTAAGATATTTTTTAAAAATGGCATTGTTTTTTAAAGCATTACTTCTCTCGTTTTCTGGCATGTAGGCTAATAGAACCTTTCCAGAAGCCGTTAAAGGCAATGGAAACAGGTTTCCTTCTTCAATGGAGAGCGCAATTGGTCCGGGGCTTTTGGCGTGTATAATTACCATTACCTGGTTCATATACAAAATACTCAAATGGCAGGATTGACGAACCGTATTAGCCAATTCTTCCAATGGAAATTGGGCAGCTTTTCGTAGCTCATCCATTGGTGAGTGCCTATGTGAAAGGTAAAATAATTTTAGGGAGAGGCGGTATTTTCCTGAAACTTCATCTCTTAAAATATAACCACGACTTTCCAAACTCATTAACATCCTGTAAATCTCGTTTGGCGTTTTTTCGATGCCTGTAGCAATTTCAGTTTGCGATAGTGGTACAGATTGGGCAGATAAGTATTCGAGTATATCCAAACCCTTGTCTAAAGCAGGTGCCTGGTATTTAGTATCGTTATTCATTGATTAGAATTTAAACAAACTTAATAATTTGAATCAGAAAAAATAATTTATCTGACAGTAGAAATTGCTATACAAAAGTTACATTCATATATGAAATAACTATTTATATTTGAGATATCCGGTTAATCTATTAAAAATATGAGATTTACATTCCTCTGAGAATGATTAGGTAACAGGTCAGTAAAATCAACCAAATATTCACGCTTAAAAAAATCATTTCCAGAATCTGAGTTGCCTCTCCGATAATTATCATCAATTATCAAAAACTTAACCTAACCAAATAAATTCAATTATGAACCCAATTAAATGCAAAAGCTATTGCCAATTTTGGCTACGCAATGTTTTAATCGCTAAACTCATTTTTATAATGTTGTTTACTGCGGTTTCAGGATTTGCGCAAACATTACCAGGAACATTTATTATTAAAGGGGCAGTAACATCGCAAACCGGAGAACCAATTGCCGGTGTGAGTGTGAAAGTGAAAGGCACAACTACTGGTGCAACAACCGATAATGATGGGAAATATTCAGTTTCTGCTTCTTCAGGAAGCGTAACATTAATATTTTCTTTTGTTGGCTACACCAATCAGGAAATTCTGGTAAGCAACAGAAATACAATTAACGTAAAGCTGGCCGAAGAGCAAAATGACTTAAACGAAGTAATTGTTGTTGGTTATGGTACTCAAAAGAAAATTAATTTAACAGGTGCCGTTGCTACAGTTTCTGGTGCCACATTAACCGAAAGACCAGCACCCAATGCCGCAAATTTAATACAAGGTAGAATTACAGGTGTGCAGGTTACACAACCATCAGGCGAGCCTGGAAGAGATAATCCTAACTTTTTGATTAGAGGAAGATCTACTTATGGAGGAAGTACAGATCCACTTATCCTAATTGATGGCGTAGCTGGTTCATTTAATAATTTATCGCCAGATGATATTGAAAACGTTACGGTTTTAAAAGATGCATCATCAGCTTCTATTTATGGTGCCAGAGCAGCAAATGGCGTAATTTTGGTTACCACCAAAAAAGGTAAAAGAGGTGAAACGGTTTTCAGTTACCGCACCAATTTTGCACGCCACACACCAACTGCTTTGCCAGATCTAATTACAAATTCGGCGCAATACATGGAAATGTACAATACGGCTGCTGCACGTTCGGGTATCGCATTCAGATATCCGCAGGCTGATATTGAATTATACAGAAATTCGCCAAATAAGGCACAATATCCTGATTTTAACAGTATGGATTATTATATCAATCCGGCAAATGTTATGCAGCATAATCTTTCTATTTCTGGCGGTACAGATAAAAGTACCTTTAATATTTCTGCCGGATATTTAGACCAGAATGCAGTTTTTGAAGGCTACAAATTTAAACGTTACAATGCTCTATTGAACTATAATAACAACTTAACAAAAAGCATTAGCGTTGGTACAATCATCAACATGACTTATAAAGACCGTAAGGAGCCTCCGTTTACCGGAGAAAATATGGCTTTATTGGTTTATGCAGCCGGGCCACTTTATGGTCCTTTTTTACCTGATGGTAGCGGTAGAATAGTTTCAAGAGCTTACGCTAATGAAGGTAGAAATCGTAACCCGCAGGAAGTTTATGCAATGGGCGAACAAACCACAAAAGAATATAATATTAATGCTCAGGCTTATATAGATATTAAACCTTTCAAAGGATTTACCTGGAGTTCGAAAGTTGCAATTAATTATGTTGATGAATACTATAAAATGTATCAGCATCCATACTCAGCTTATCTATTGCAAGATAGAGCCGCCGGAACAAACGAATATGTTGCAAACTCTTTCGGTCCGGATATTTTAGGGGTAACAGACCAATATTCAAAAGTTTTAAATCCAACGGTTTACTCTACAATTACTTACGAAAAAACTTTAGGCACATCACATAACCTAAAAGCTTTAGCTGGTTTTGAGCAATTATCTTATAAAAATCAAAATTTAAGGGGCAGAAGAACTAATTCAGTTGCACCAATTTTAGAAGACTTAACAGGATATTCTGCTTCGGGTGAGTCATTATATTTCACCCATCCACGTTTACCATCGTTAGCTGCACCATCAGAATGGGGTATGCGTTCTTTGTTTGGGAGAATTAACTATGATTTTAAAGGAAAATATCTATTAGAGGCTAACATCCGTTACGATGGAACTTCAAAAGTTTCTCCTGATTACAGATGGGGCGTATTTCCTTCATTTTCTGCAGGTTGGTTAGTTTCTGAAGAAAGTTTTCTGAAAGATAAATTAAGCTGGTTAAGCAGTTCTAAAATAAGAGCATCATACGGTACACTTGGAAATCAGGATATCGGAACCTACCTATATCAGGATAACATCATCATCAATAACGTTAATTACCCATTTGGTAATGGCGCATTGCAACAGGGTGGTGTAATTAACGATTTTAAAGATGTGAGTTTAAGATGGGAATCTACCAGAAGTATTGATGTAGGTTTCGATTTGAATGTCAAAAATGGCCTCTTCGGCGCTACATTCGATTGGTTCAGACGGTCAACCTTTGATATTTTGGCAAGACCAAATGTTCCTTTGAGTTTAGGTTTGGGCGCATCAACAGTTAATGATGGAAGAATGAGAAGTCAGGGTGTTGAGCTTGCATTAACGCATCAAAATAAAATAGGCGAATTTACTTATGGTTTAAATGCCTTAATCTCCACAGCTAAAAATAAAGTAATTGAGCTCAGAACACCGGCAAAAGGCAGTACAATAAATGAAGTCGGCTTACCATATTCTTCTTTTTACTTGTATGAGTGGGATGGTATTTTCCAGGTTGAGGATATTGGTAACCCGAGCGTACCCGTGCATGAATTAAACCGTAATCCAAAAGCCGGCGATTTAAAAATGAAGGATGTTAACGGCGATGGTATTGTAAACGCAAACGACAGGGTAGTGGTTGATGGCGCTTATCCGGATTTTAACTATTCGTTTGGCTTAAATATGGGCTACAAAAGATTTAGTTTCAGCGCATTTTTCCAAGGCGTTGAAGGCATTAAAAACCGTGTTAACAATTGGGGAATCGATCCATTTATGCAGGGAACTGCGCCTTCAACAAAATTCTTAAATGCCTGGACGCCAGAAAACAGAAGCAATACGGTTCCGGCATTGTATGTATCGGGTTACAGTGGCGTTGCACCTTACACGGCATCAACTTATTATTTACAGGATGCATCTTATTTAAGGTTGAAAAACGTAATGTTAGGTTATGATGTTCCGGTTGGAGCGATTTCCAGGATTGGCATTAAAAATTTGAACGTTTACGTATCGGCAGATAACCTTTTTACGGTTACAAAGTATGAAGGTGGCGACCCCGAACGAGCAAGTTCTACGGGTAACCTTGCACAGTATCCACAAACCAAAATTTTTAATATCGGTCTAAATGTTAAATTCTAAGCTGTATATCATGAAAAATAAAAATATATTATTCTGTACCCTGTTCGGATTATTAGCATTCGGATCATGTAAAAAAGATTTTTTAGATAAAAATCCATTAAATAGTGTTTCTTCACAAATCTTTTGGGCATCAGAAGGCGATGTTCAAACCGCTTTGGCAGGTGTTTATTCTCGCTTGCAGCAAAACTTTTTAGGTTACGAAAGGGTATATATGGATGCCCTAAGTGATAATGCTTTTCCATATCAAAATACAAACCAGGCAAATTTACTGGAAATGACTACCGGTAGTATTTCTCCTGCTTTGAGTGGGGTTTTACCAAACCTTTATTCATCGCCTTACCGGGCAATAACTTCCTGCAATTACTTTTTGGATGATGTTGATAGAGCTCCGATAACCGATGCCAAGAAGAATTTATACAAAGGTGAAGTACGGTTTATAAGAGCCTTAGCTTATTTCGATTTAGTTCAAAACTTTGGTGGTGTTCCAATTAACAGTACTTACCCAAAAACGGTAGATGAAGTTAAAATTGCGAAAAGCAGTAAAGAACAGGTTTATGCGTTTATTCAGCAGGATTTAGATTTCGCAATTGCAAATCTTCCTAACGAAAAATATAATGGGCATGCAGTAAAGGGTAGTGCCCAAGGTATTAAAGCGAGGGTTTTAATTACGCAACAAAAATGGGCTGAAGCTGTTCCGGTTTTAAAAGAAATAATGGCGGATAATAAATTCGCTTTATCTAATAATTACGCAGCATTATTCAAAACCAGCGGACAAGCAACTGCAGCGGTAAATACTGAGATTATGTTTTCTACACAGTATCTGGCACCTACAAATCCGCAAAGAATTTCGCCTGGTGCTGCAGGTATGGATGTAGAATTAGGTTGGTTTTCTCTAATTCAACCTTATAAAGATTTGGCTGATGATTATGAAATGACCGATGGAAAGCCAAGTGCAGAATCGCCATTGTTTAATTTGGCAAATCCCTATGCTAACCGCGACCCACGTTTAGATTTAACCATGAAATTACCGAACGAAACCTGGAGAAACTCAACCAATGTAATTTGGAGCGGCTTTGCGCAATCTTTTACAGGCTTTTTGATGGAAAAATATGTTGATTTATCGCGTGCACCAATTACGGCAGCAACAGCAACATTAACCGACCAGGATTACATCCACTTACGCTACGCGGATATTTTGCTAATGTACGCCGAAGCTCAAAATGAATTAAGTGGTCCTGATGCTACAGTTTACAAAGCAATTGATGATGTTAGACAGCGCCCTGGCGTTGCAATGCCTGCAACCGATAGAACTAAATATGCTACGCAGGCTACCTTGAGAAATTACATTCGCCATGAAAGACGTATTGAATTAGCACTTGAAGGTCAGCGTTACAACGACTTAAAACGTTGGAACATTGCACATATAAAATTGCCTACATTGAAAACACCAGCTGGTGCATCTTTAATTTTCGATACAAAAAATTATGTTTTGCCTTTTCCCGCATCCGAATTAGATAATAATCCTCAGTTGGTACAAAACCCTAATTATTAAAATAAATAACTGTAGCGCGTATTACGCTACAGTTATTTTACAGTTTTATTAGAGTTAGTTTGTGTTCATATTTAAAAAAATAATTTATATTTGAATTGATTGAAGGTTGTTTATTTAAATTGAATATCCTAAAATTGATTTTTTACAATCTAAATATTAACCAAATTATAAACCTAAACAAGCATCACTAACGGTGTAGAAATTTAATGAGTAAAATCGCAATTTTTTCTTGTCTGTTTTTAATTAGCATTTCGCTGTTTGGGCAAGATATAAATATTGCTGAAGTTCAATGCAGTTATCGTAAAAATCCTATCGGGATTGATTTAGTTTCGCCAACATTAAACTGGAAATTAACATCATCAAAACAGAATGTAACGCAAACGGCTTATCAGATTCTGGTTTCAAATAGCACCAGTAATTTAGATAAGAATATTGGTGATGTTTGGGATACTAAAAAGGTAAATTCATCAAAATCTATTCAAATACATTATAAAGGCGCAAAACTTTCATCAACAAAAACATACTATTGGAAAGTTCGGGTTTGGGATAACAAGGGAAATAAATCCAGCTGGAGTAAAACTGCCTTTTGGCAAATGGGTTTATTAAATGTTGCCGATTGGAAAGGTGCAAAATGGATAGCTTACGAGAAGCTTGCCGATAGCAATGTGAACATATTGCCAACGGATGGTAAGAAAGATAAGTTTGATGCAAACAATATTTTGCCCATGTTTCGCAAAGGATTTGTAGTTAACAAAACCATTAAAAAAGCAACTGCTTTTATTTCCGGTTTAGGGCATTTCGAAATGAACTTAAATGGTCAAAAAGTTGGTGATGATTTTCTTGCACCAGGCTGGACTAAATATGATAAGGAAGCTTTGTACGTAACTTATGATATCACAAAGCAAATAAAAACGGGCGATAATGCCATTGGCGTAATGCTTGGGAATGGTTTTCATTATGTTCCGCCGGTAAAAGATAGATATAGAAAATTAAAAGTTGCTTACGGCTTCCCGAAGATGATTTGCAGGGTTTTGGTAGAATATGCTGATGGAACAACGGAAAACATCGTCAGTAACCAGAGCTGGAAAACGGATAAATCCCCTGTAGTTTTTTCGAGCATTTATGGTGGTGAAGATTATAATGCGAATCTTGAGCAAAAGGGTTGGAATTTAGCTGGTTTTGATGATAGAAATTGGAAATCAGCCTTAATAGTTGATGGACCTAAATTAAATGCTCAAAAAGAAGAACCTGTTAAAGTTTTTGAATATACGGATGCTCTAAAAACTACTCCGGTTGCCAATGGCGAATGGGTTTATGATATGAGACAAAATTCATCATCTATAATAGAATTGAAAGTTCGTGGCAAAAAAGGTGATACCGTTCGAATTACACCTGCTGAATTATTGAAAGAAGATGGTTCGGTAACGCAGAAAAATATCGGTGGGCCATCTTACTTCACTTACATCTTGAAAGGTGAGGGTGTCGAAATTTGGCGGCCTAAGTTTTTTTATACTGGATTTAGATATTTGCAAGTTAAAGGCGGCACACCCACGGGAAAAGAAAATTCATCCGGCAAAGCCGTAATTGAAGATTTAAAAGCATTACATATTAGAAATGCTGCAGAACAAATTGGTGAATTTTCAACCTCAAACGAATTGTTTAATAAAACTTTTACCTTGATAGATTGGTCGATTAAAAGCAATATGGTGAGCGTTTTTACCGATTGTCCGCACCGTGAAAAACTGGGTTGGTTGGAGCAATTACATTTAATGGGCAACTCTGTTGGTTACAATTATAATGCTGCTCCACTTTT
The DNA here is from genome assembly GCF_920984695.1 of Pedobacter sp. Leaf132. Taxonomy (NCBI): domain Bacteria; kingdom Pseudomonadati; phylum Bacteroidota; class Sphingobacteriia; order Sphingobacteriales; family Sphingobacteriaceae; genus Pedobacter; species Pedobacter sp. Leaf132. The sequence continues at coordinate 198,182 of NZ_CAKLBO010000007.1, forward strand.
CAAAAAGGCATTGCAGGATATGAAAAATTCGCAATTACCAGATGGCTTAATTCCTGAAATTGCGCCTGAATATGTGAAATTTGATTGGGGTGGAGGAATGTTTCGCGATTCGCCTGAATGGGGAAGCAGCGGCATTTTGTTGCCGTGGTATTTGTATCAATGGTATGGCGATAAGCAAGCATTAGTTGATTATTATCCAATGATGCAACGTTACATTAACTATCTTGCCACTAAAGCTGATAATCATATTTTACCTCAAGGTTTGGGTGATTGGTATGATTTAGGGCCAAACCCTCCGGGCGTTTCACAACTAACACCAATGGGCGTTACCGGAACAGCCATTTATTATTATGATTTAAAAACTCTTGAAAAGATAGCTGCAATTTTAGGTAAAAAAGCGGATGCAAATGCTTATTCAAATTTAGCTGTTGAGGTAAGAAAATCATTTAATAATAAATTTTTCGATGCTAAAACTAAACAATATGCAACCGGTTCGCAGGCTGCAAATGCCATGGCAGTTTATATGGGTTTGGTAGAAAGTACAGATAAAAACGCCGTTATTGATAATCTGGTTAAGGATATTAGAGATAGAAAAAATAGCTTAACGGCAGGCGATATCGGTTACCGCTATGTGCTGCGTGTGCTGGAAGACGCAGGAAAATCTAACGTGATTTTTGATATGAATAGCCGCTCGGATGTACCGGGTTATGGAATGCAAATTGCTAAAGGCGCAACCGCACTTACCGAAAGCTGGGCGGCTTTGCCAACAGTTTCAAATAATCATTTTATGCTTGGCCATTTAATGGAATGGCTATACAGCGGTTTAGGTGGCATTCGTCAGACTGAAAATTCTATTGCTTTTAAACACATTAAAATTGAGCCTGAAGTTGTCGGCGATTTAAAAGCTGCGGATGTTAGTTACGATTCTCCCTATGGAAAGATATCTTCCTCATGGAAAAAAACGGATAAAAACTTTACGTTGGAGTTGAATATTCCGGTAAACACTAAGGCTCATGTTTATTTTCCGGGTAAAACAAAACAAACCATAACCGATGAGCTTAACCCAAAGATGAATGTTTTAAGTGCCGAAAACGTTAAAGTAAAAGTTACGATAGGTTCTGGCCATTACAAATTTATATGCACAAATGAATAGGATTAATATGGTCATATTTCTACTGTTTTGTGCTGTTAATTTGCAGGCTCAAAAAACTAATCCAGTTTCTGCAGAAACAATGGAAAAGATTTATCAGGAAGTAAAAACGCCTTATAAATATGGTTTAGTAATGGTTCCTGCCGATAAAGACCATAAAATGGATTGCCCAACTGTTTTTAGAAAGGGCAAAGATTGGTACATGACTTACCTGATTTTTAGCGGTCGCGGTTACGAAACCTGGATGGCAAAAAGCAGTGATTTATTAAACTGGCAAAATCTTGGTAAAATCATGTCGTTCGAAGATTCCGGTAAATGGGATGATAACCAAAAAGCTGGTTACAATGCGCTTTTAGATACGAAATGGGGTGGAAGCTACGCAGCAAAATCGTTCAATGGAAAATATTGGATGTCGTATTTTGGTGGTAAGGAGAAAGGTTACGAAGTAGAACCATTATCAATTGGTATGGCTTATGCAACTCAACATCCATCAGTAGTACAGGAATGGAGCAGATTGGATAAGCCTGTTTTAAGCTCATTGGATAAAGATGTTCGCTGGTGGGAAAACAGAAATAAGCTTTTTAAAAGCACAGTAATAGAAGATAAGAAAAAGTTAACCGGGCATCGCTTTGTAATGTATTATAATGCGGTTGGCGATTCGTTGGCAAACAACAAAAAAACACGTTGGTACGAGCGGATTGGTATGGCGGTTTCTGATGATATGATAACTTGGAAACGATTTAACAAAAATCCTGTGGTTCATCATCCGGTAGGCATAACTGGCGATGGCGTGATTCAGCAAATCGGTAATCACTTTGTGATGTTTTACTTCGGCGCATTTTGGGAAGACAGAAAAGGCTCTTTTAATCGCTTTGCGGTTTCAAAAGATTTAGTAAACTGGACAGATTGGACTGGAGATAATTTAATAAAATCATCAGAAAAATATGATGAATTGTATGCGCATAAATCTTTCGTTTTAAAATATAAAGGTGTGGTTTATCATTTCTATTGTGCGGTAAATAAGCAAGACCAACGTGGTATTGCAGTTGCAACATCAAAAGATTTAGGTAAAAGTAAAGTGAATTTTGTTCAATAATTAGAAATGAAGATGCTCGAATTTAAACATTGGATTTTTGGTTTGATTCTTTTGGTGTTTTTAGCATCAGGTAATTGTGAGGCTTCTGGTTTCGTCATTTCGACTGAAGTGCAGCGGAATGGAGAAATCTTTGAACGTAGTTTTACAACAAACGGAAAAGATTTCTCCACCACGGTCGAAATGACGACCGCCTCAGTAAAGCCATTTAATGAAATTAGTAATAAATCCAGCCTTGAAATAACGCTTCCTTTATCGTCATTGCGAGGAGGAACGACGAAGCAATCTACTCCAGAACCTCGCACCAGAACCAGCTTTAATAAAGATTGGAAATTCTTTTTAGGCGATGAACCTGGTGCAAAATCTCCTGCTTTTATCGATGCCAAATGGCGAAAGTTAACTTTACCGCATGATTGGAGCATTGAAGGAAAATTCGATGAAAAAAACCCTGCAAAACCAGAAGGTGGTGGTTTGCCAACCGGAATTGGCTGGTATAGAAAAGAGTTTACAGCTCCTGCAAATTTCCAAAACAGGTTAATTACCATCGAATTTGATGGCGTTTATAAAAATTCGGAAGTTTGGGTTAATGGCAAGTATTTAGGCAAGCGCCCTTATGGTTATATTTCTTTTTCCTATGATATCAGTAAATATCTAAAAGCAGGAAAAAATATTATTGCTGTTAAAGTTGATAATGCTTTACAACCAGATTCCCGGTGGTATTCGGGTTCGGGTATTTACAGAAATGTTTGGTTAACTTCTACAGCTAAAATTGCGGTTGCACATTGGGGCACTTTTGTAACTACAGATAAAAATGGAAAAGTTCAAGTTCAAACAAAAATTCAGAATAAAACGCTAAAAACACAAAATGTAACCATTGTAAATGCTATTTATGCTGCCGATAGAAAATTGGTTGCAAAGAGTATGGCTAGGTCTGCTAAAATTGATACTTCCGGGAAAACTAACAATGAAACTTTAGATTTAAAAAATCCACTCCTTTGGTCGGTAGAAAATCCTTATCAGTACAAATTAGTTACTCAAATAGTTCAAAACGGTAAAGTAATCGATGCTTACGAAACCAAATTTGGTATTCGTTCTTTCAACTTCGATGTGCAAAAAGGCTTCTCTTTAAATGGAAAACCGATGAAAATTTTGGGCGTTTGTATGCATCACGATTTAGGCGCATTAGGTGCTGCGGTTAACGTTCGTGCTATGGAACGCCAACTCGAAATCATGAAAGAAATGGGTGTTAATGCTATCCGCACAGCACATAACCCACCAGCGCCTGAGTTTTTAGATTTATGTGATAAAATGGGTTTCCTTGTTATGGATGAAGCTTTTGACATGTGGGCAAAAAAGAAAAACAAAAACGACTACCATTTGAATTTTCAGGAATGGCATAAACGTGATTTGGAAGACATGGTGCTTCGCGATAGAAATCATCCATCAATTATTCTTTGGAGTATCGGAAATGAAATACGCGAACAGTTTGATAGCACAGGCATTGCGCTTACAAAAAAATTGGTTGGCATTGTAAAAAATTTAGATACCACTCGCCTGGTAATTTCGGCTTTAACTGAAACCGATTCTGCCAAAAATTTTATTTATCAGGCGAAAGCCTTAGATATTTATGGCTTAAATTATAATCACAAAAAATATTCTGATTTCCCTAAAAACTATCCTGGCGTTAAATTTTTAGCAACAGAAACTACATCAGCTTTAGAAACCAGAGGTTTTTATGATACAGCCGATACAATTCGTCGCTGGCCAAGAGATGGCAAAACAAAGTTTGTTGAAGGCAATAAAGAATGGTCTGCATCATCATACGATAATGTTTCAGCCTATTGGGGTTCTACGCATGAAGAAACATGGGCGGCAGCTAAAAAATACGACCATGTTTCGGGTTTGTTTGTTTGGACGGGTTTTGATTATTTAGGCGAGCCATTGCCGTATCCTTGGCCGGCAAGAAGCTCGTATTTTGGAATAGTCGATTTAGCCGGTTTCCCCAAGGATTCATATTACATGTACCAAAGCGAGTGGACAAGCAAACCAGTTTTACATATTTTACCACATTGGAACCTGCCATTCGGACAAGCAGAAAGGGAGCAAGGTAAACCTGTTGAAGTTTGGGCCTACTATAATAATGCAGATGAAGTTGAATTGTACCTCAACGGGAAATCATTAGGAAAAAAATCAAAGCAAGGCGAAGATTTGCATGTAAAATGGGATGTAAAATACGAGCCTGGAACACTAAAAGCAGTATCTAGGAAAGCGGGTAAGGAAGTTTTAGTACGTGAAGTAAAAACAGCCGGTGCTGCCGCTAAAATCGAATTAATTGCCGATAGAAAGAATATTAAAGCTGATGGCGTAGATTTATCTTTTGTAACCGTTCGCATTTTAGATGCTGATGGGAATGTTGTGCCAAATGCCGATAATCTTGTTGATTTTAAGGTAGAGGGCGTTGGTTTTATCGCTGGCGTAGATAATGGCTTTCAGGCTAGTTTAGAGCCTTTTAAAGCGAATTACCGCAAGGCATTTCATGGTTTATGCTTAGCTATTCTTCAATCAACAGAAAAAATAGGTGCAATCAAATTAACTGCTACATCAAATGGCTTAGCTTCCTCATCAATCATAATTAACTGTACTAAATAATGATGATGAGCGTAAAAATTAAGAGCATTCATTGCCGTTGGCTTAAGTTAGCGGTTTAATAAATATAAATAGAGTAAATAAAGTGGAGAAGACGATAAATTTAAAAGGAATAACCTGGAACCACAGCCGCGGACTTTTGCCTATGGTTGCAACGGCACAGCGATTTTCTGAACTCAATCCGAATGTGAACATCACTTGGGAAAAAAGAAGTTTGCAGCAATTTGCAGATTTTTCGATTCAGGAATTAGCAGAGCGATTTGATTTGCTGGTTATCGACCATCCTTGGGCTGGTTTTGCTGCGAAAACAAAATCAATTGTTCCTTTGGATTTTTACCTATCGGATGAATATTTAGAAGATCAGAAAAAAAACTCTGTAGGTCAATCATACGAAAGTTACTTTTATGATACGCACTTATGGGCTTTGCCAATTGATGCGGCAACACCTGTAGCCGCATCGCGACCAGATATTTTTGCCGAAAAAGACCTGCAATTGCCTAAATCATTTGATGATTTATTAGCACTGGCAAATAAAGGCTTAGTGGCTTTTGCTGGTATTCCGATAGATGTTTTAATGAACTTTTACACGCTTTGCTGCTCTTTGGGCGAAGACCCTTGTCAAAATGACGAACAAGTGGTTTCGACTGAAACTGGGGTTAAAGCATTACAAATGTATAGTGAGTTAGCTTCAAAAATGGATAAAGCAAATTTCAACCGAAACCCAATACAGGTTTATGAAGCGATGACGCAGAGCGATGAAATTGCTTATTGCCCGTTTGCTTATGGCTATTCCAATTATTCTAGAAATGGTTACGCCCGTAAAACTTTGCATTTCCACGATATGATATCCTTAGATGGAAAAACAAATCTGCGAAGCACCTTAGGTGGAACAGGTTTGGCCATTTCATCTAAATGCGAAGATTTAGAAATCGCAGCCAAATATGTAGAATTTGTAGGTTCTCCAACTTGTCAGGCTACATTGTTTTATGAAAATGGCGGTCAGCCCGGTCATTTAGCCGCCTGGCAAAACGAAGAGGTAAATCGCCAGAGCCAAAATTATTTTGCAAATACTTTACCGGCACTGCAACGTGCTTTCCTTCGCCCACGTTACCATGGTTCTATGTATTTTCAAGACCACGCAGGCGATGTTGTTCGCGATTATTTAATGAATGGTGGCGATGAAATTCAGGTTCTATCAAAAATGAATGAGCTATTTCAAAAATCTAAAACTTTAGTTTTATCATGAACAGACCATTAGAAGGACTTTTGGTTTTAGAGTTTTGTCAGTTTTTGGCAGGACCATCGGCTGGCTTAAAACTGGCTGATTTAGGTGCCCGTGTAATTAAAATCGAGCGACCAAACAGTGGCGACGCCTGCAGACAATTATCCATCAAGAATCTTTTTGTAGAGGCAGACAGCTTGCTTTTTCATACCATTAACCGTAATAAAGAAAGTTATGCTGCCGATTTAAAAAATCCGGAAGATTTAGAAAAATTAAAGAAACTTATAAGCAAAGCTGATGTAATGACGCATAATTTCCGTCCGGGTGTGATGGAAAAAATTGGTTTAGATTACCCAAATGTTCAAGCCATAAATCCAAAAATCGTGTACGGCGTAGTAACCGGTTACGGTAATGAAGGTCCATGGCGAAATAAACCTGGTCAGGATTTGTTGGTTCAGGCCGTTTCGGGTTTAACATTTCTATCCGGATTAGATACCGACGGTCCGGTGCCATTCGGTTTGTCAGTTTCTGATATTATGTGCGGAAACCATTTGGCGCAAGGTATTATGGCGGCCTTAATCAAGCGGGCAAAAACGAATAAAAGCGTTTTGGTTGAGGTAAGTTTGTTGGAATCGATTTTAGATGTTCAGTTTGAGGTTATTACCACATATTTAAATGATGGTGGAAAATTACCTGATAGAAGCGGGGCGAAAGGTAGTGCACATGCCTATTTAAGCGCACCTTACGGGATGTATGAAACCAAAGATGGCTATATTGCAATGGCCATGGGTAATCTGCCAAATATTTGTGCCATTATAAATTGCAATATCGATGATTTATATGTCGAAGCCGGCTCAGCCTTCGATAATCGCGATAAATTAATTATTCGTTTGGCGGCAACATTCAAACAAAAAGAAACTAAAATTTGGGTTAACCTTTTGGAAAGTAATGGCATTTGGTGCGCCGAAGTTCTAAATTATCAAACGGCAACCTCTTTAAGCACTTATAAAAATTTGCAGATTGAACAAGATTTAGAATTAAGCAACGGAAAAAAAATAAAGACAACTGTAAGTCCGATTCGTTTGGATAATGAAAAGTTATTTGCGGTAAAGCCTGCGCCAAAACTTGGATTTGATACGCAGGAGATTAATAGAGAGTTTGAATTAACTTAACTCCGTCATTGCGAGGAGCTACGACGAAGCAATCTCATTTAAAAGCACTCTTTATAATTTACACAAAAGAAGAGATTGCTTCGTGCCTCGCAATGACGAGGTGCGGATGCAAATAGTAAAGAAAAGAAGTTTGAATTAAACAAATTGTCACGTTGAGCCTGTCGAAACGCATTTAAAAAGTTCTTCGGCAAGCTCAGAATGACAATTAAAATGAAATAAAATAACAGTCGTCACCCTGAATTTATTTCAGGGTCTTAAGCGAAAAGATGCTGATCCCGAAAATTCAGGACAGCATGACGAATTTTTAATAAAAAATATAATTATGCAACCGCTTGAAGATTATTTAGTTATCGATTTCAGCCAGTTCCTTTCTGGGCCATCGGCGAGCTTGCGCTTAGCAGATATGGGTGCTCGGGTAATTAAAATCGAGCGTTTAGGCGTTGGCGATATTTGCCGTACGCTATACACCTCAAACCTGATTATGAATGGCGAATCGTCGGTTTTTCATGCCATCAACAGAAATAAAGAAAGTTTTGAAGTTGATTTAAAAAATGAAGATGACTGCGAAATTGTTCGCGAACTGCTTAAAAAAGCAGATGTAATGATTCATAATTTCCGCCCTGGTGTAATGGAACGCTTAGGTTTTGATTATAAATCTGTTGCCAACATAAATCCAAATATCATTTATGGAGAAATTTCTGGTTATGGAACCGAAAGCGAATGGAAAAATAAACCCGGACAAGATTTACTTTTGCAAGCCGTAACTGGCTTAACATCCCTTACCGGAAATGCAGACAGCGGCCCGGTTGCTATGGGTTTATCCATTGTGGATATGCTTGCCGGAGCACATTTAGCCCAAGGTTTACTAGCTTGTTTGTATCGCAAAGCCATTAAAAATGAAGGTGGTTTTGTGCAAATAAGCATGATGGAATCTGCTTACGATTTTCAGTTTGAAACCATTACAACTTTTATGAATGATGGTGGAAGTTTGCCAGAACGTTCTAAAAACAACAATGCGAATGCATATTTAGGTGCTCCGTATGGCATTTATCAAACAGAAAACGGATATTTAGCACTGGCGATGGGTTCAATACCACAACTTGCTGTTTTACTAGGTTGCGAAGCTTTGGAAAACTACATTGAAATTAGTGAAGCTTATGATAAACGTGATGAAATTAAGGAGATTTTGGCCACCCATCTTTTATCTGATACCACCGAAAACTGGCTTTCTAAATTAGAGCCAGCCGATATTTGGTGTGCTGATGTGTTGAATTGGAATGCTTTAATGGCTCACGATGGTTTTAAGGTTTTAAATATGATACAAGAGGTTGAGATGGTTGATGGTTATAAATATCAAACCACCCGATGCCCGATTCGTATTGATGGAGAATTATTATTTTCATCAAAAGGCTCGCCTAAATTAGGTCAGGATAACGAAAAAATTATTCAGGAATTTATTACCCAGAATACAACTGCAAATGCATAACCAAATAAACACTTTTAAAATTGCCGTTCGCAAGTTTGCCCCCTTTGAAGCTGCTATGCAGGATTTTTGGACTAAATACTGCAAATTTTCGGGCTGTAAACTGGAGTTGGAAATGGTGGTGATGGATTTGCATGAACTTTACGAAAACACTATCACTAAAAAAGGATTAGCCAATGGCGATTTTGATATTGCGCACATCAGTACAGATTGGGTTTTAGAAGGCTATTCAAATCAGGATTTTGAAGTTTTAAATCCTTACATCAATAAAAATAAACCGCAGGATTTTCCGAAAGGTTGGAGTAAATCGCTTTTAACCTTACAACGTTTTGGCTGGGAGGTTGTAGGTTTGCCATTTCATGATGGACCTGAATGTTTTATCTACCGTAAAGATTTATTTGAAAGTGAAACTGAAAAAGCAAACTATCAGTCTACTTATGGTAAAGCGCTTGAAGTTCCTAAAACATGGGAAGATTTCTATCAGATAGCGCAGTTTTTTAATCGCCCTGCTGATAATTTATACGGAAGTATTTTTGCGTGTTATCCTGATGGCCACAATACAGTATTTGATTTCTGCTTACAACTGTGGACCAGAGGTGGAAGTTTAGTTGATGCAAACGGGTTAATCCAGATTAATAACCAGGCTGCTATTGATGGCTTAAATTTCTATCGGACTATTGTAAATGATAGAACAGCTGTTCACCCAAAGTCTAATGAATTTGAATCTGTAGCCGCCGGAATTGCGTTCTCGCAAGGCGAAGCAGCCATGATGATTAACTGGTTTGGTTTTGCCACAATGTGTGAGGTTGATGAAAATTCAAAAGTTAAAGGCAAAATTGATGTAGAATTATTACCATCGGTAGAAGGTAAAAACTCAGCATCGTTAAATGTATATTGGCTTTATACCATCGCCAAAGGCAGTAAAAATAAAGAAATTGCTTACGATTTTCTTCGCTTTGCCTTAGCCGAAGAACAAGATAAACAGCTTACATTAGAGGGTGGCATTGGCTGTAGAATTTCGACCTGGAATGATGAAGAAATTAATCAAATCATTCCTTATTACCATAAATTAGCGCAACTGCATGAGGTTGCGAATATGCTTCCGCAGAAGAAAAATTGGGCTGCAATAGCAGCAATTATTGATGAAATGGTTTTAAATGCAATTAATACAGATGCACTTACCGAGCAACTTATCGAGAAAGCTCAAAACCGAATTAACGAGATTGATAAATGAGTATTGATATAAAATATAAGCCTGAATTACCAAAAACGAAGCAACCCATAATCATTATCGGTGCGGGTGGAATTGTTGCCGATGCCCATCTTCCGGCATATAAAATTGCAGGCTTTGAGGTTTTTGGAATTGTAAACAGGACTAAAGAAAGAGCGCAAAAATTAGCTGATGCTTTCGGCATTCCGAATGTTTATGATACGGTTGCTGATGCTGTTGCCAATGCTCCTGCAAATGCTGTATATGATTTAACCACCATGCCGGCGCAGTACATTGATGCGTTAAACCAATTGCCAGATAGTAGTGCCGTTTTAATTCAAAAGCCAATGGGCGATGATTTTGCACAGGCAAATGAAATTTTAGAACTATGCAGGGCGAAGAATTTAAAAGCGGCAATAAATTTTCAGTTACGTTTTGCACCTTTTGTAAGTGCGGCCAGATATTTAATCGAAAAAGGTTTAATTGGCGAATTGTACGATATGGAAGTTCGGGTTACGATTAAAACGCCATGGGAGATTTTTCCGCATGTTATCATTCACCCACGGTTAGAAATTCAGTATCACAGTATTCATTATGTCGATTTAATTCGTTCGTTTTTGGGCAATCCGCAAAGTGTTTTAGCTAAAACTTTGAAGCATCCGGCAAAGAGTTTATCATCATCTCGTAGTACGATTTTATTTGATTATGGAGATACTATGCATGCGGTAATTAACACCAACCACGACCATGATTTTGGTCCAAACCACCAGGAAAGTTATATAAAATGGGAGGGAACTAAAGGCGCAATTGTAGCCAAAATAGGTTTATTGATGGATTATCCACACGGCGTGCCTGACGTTTTTGAATACTGCCTGATTGAAGATGGTAAATCGCCAGAATGGCAAAAGGTTAATTTAGATGGTTCGTGGTTTCCGGAGGCGTTTATCGGTACTATGGCTAATTTAATGCGATATAATGAGGGAAGTGATGAGGTATTGCTTACAGGTGTTGAAGATGTGATACAAACGATGGCAGTTGTAGAAAGTGCTTATAAATCGAGTGATATTGGAGGGGTTAGGGTTGAATAGGCGCATCGTCATTGCGAGGCACGAAGCAATCTTTTAGTTTGTCTTAGCCAGACAGGCTTTTTTCTTTTGACCGCAAAAGAAACAAAACTCCCGGCTTAAAATTTTTCTATTAAAGTTTCTGATTAGGCAAGGAAACTGCAACCCGAAAAATTTGTTAGGCCGGTTTAAGTAGAACGAAGATGTAGTGGCTAGGCCCAGTTGGGTGTCAATGCCAATGTGGAAATAATAAAACCCATGATTTTAATCATGGCAAATAAAAGATAGATAAAAAATATGTATTTCAAATCAACATTTTTTGAAGATTACCAATTACAAGATAAACGTGTAACCTTAGGTCGCACGATAACCGAAACAGATTTTGTAGTGCATGCAGGCCATACCGGCGATTTTTTTCCGCACCACATGGATGCAGAATGGTGCGCCACACAACCTTTTAAAAAGCGTATTGCCCACGGAACAATGATTTTTAGCATTGGAATTGGATTAACCGCCTCAGAAATAAATCCTGAAGCGATGTCTAAAGGTTACGATAAATTACGCTTTGTAAAACCTGTTTTTATTGGCGATACCATCCATTCTGAAATTACGATTTCTGAAAAAGGAGATAGTAAAAGACCTGAATATGGAACGGTAACCGAGCATGTAGAAATAATAAACCAGCATGGAGAAGTCGTTCTTGTTTGCGATCATCTTCTTGTAGTAAAGAAGAAATAGTTCATTAGCTCATTTGTTTATTAGTGAATTGGTATAGATGCCTATTACCACTTTAGAACCAATGAACTAATTAGCTACATGTTTTAATACACTCGCTAACAAATGAACAAATGACTAGTGAACAATTGAACCAATAAACCACTGAACCAAAATAAACCAAATATAATGAACAACAACACACAACCAGAAATTATTACCGAGGGCGACCAATCTTCAGGGAAAAATTACCTTTTACCTTTTATACTTGTAGTAAGTTTATTTTTCCTTTGGGGGATGGCACACAATTTAGATTCCATCCTTATTCCGCATTTAAAAAAGGCTTGTAATTTGAGTAATAGCCAATCTACCTTAATTGATACTTCAGTATTTTTAGCTTACTTTTTAATGGCTATCCCTGCCGGAATTCTTTTAAAAAGATTTGGTTATAAATCAACTATGATTACCGGCTTGTTAGCCTTTGCTTTTGGTGCGTTTTTATTCGTTCCGGCAGCAAATAACTTATCCTATATAACCTTTTTAGTTGCGCTATTCATCATAGGTTGTGGATTAACTTTATTAGAAACCTCCGCGAATCCTTATGCAGCGATTTTGGGCAGTCCCGATAAAGCAGCATGGCGATTAAACCTTGCAGCAACATTTAATGGCTTAGCAGCACCTTTAGCCACCATTGTAGGTCGTTTTATTCTTTCAGGAAAATCTCACACTAAAGAAGAATTAGCCGCAATGACAGATACTGGTAGAAATAATTATTTCTTAACGGAGGCTTCAACTGTAAAAACACCATACATCATCCTCGGAACAATTTTAGTTCTCGTGGCCATATTATTTTATTTTATGAAGTTACCCGAAGTGAAAACAGCCAGTAAAGATGGTATTTCGCAAGGAAGCTTTTTAGGTGCATTAAAGCATAAACATTTGCGTTGGGCGGTTATTGCACAGTTTTTCTATGTTGGTGCGCAAGTTTGTGTAACCAGTTTTTTTATCAGGGCGGCACAGCAAGCTGGAGGTTTTGATGAATATACAGCATTATATTATTTAGGCTTATACGGTACGCTATTCTTAGTAGGTCGTTTTGTAGGTACTGCTTTGCTACGCTACATCGCATCAAATAAATTACTGGCTATTTATGCAGTAATATCAGTGCTGTTGAGTATTGTAGCCATTACTGGTAGCGGTGTCGTGGTGGTTTATGCATTAGGCGGTTTAGGTTTTTTCATGTCGATAATGTTTCCAACCATATTTGCGCTAGGCATTGATGGCATTGGCGATGATACTAAGCCAGGTTCATCTTGGTTAATCATGTCGATTGTTGGTGGAGCAATTTTACCTTATGCGATGGGAAGTTTAATTGATATGTACGGCGATAATATTCAAATCGGTTACAGCATTCCATTTGTTTGTTATTTAATTATTTTATTCTTCGGATTAAGAGGTTATAAAATCGTTCATAAATAATAATTAAATCTTCATTAATAGACGCTGCCTATCCTGTATCTAAGGAAAAGCAATCTCCTTTGAAATAAAAAATTAACCCAATATGAAATTTAGGTTTAGTATAATTTTTTTGCTGCTTTTTGCCATTTGCTTTAACCTCAAGGCTCAGCAAAGCGATGGTGCAAAACCGTGGGTATTTTGGTATTGGGTAAAAGGTGCGGTTTCAAAAGAAGGCATAACTGCTGATTTGGAAGCCATGAAAACTAATGGGATTGCAGGTGCATATTTAATGAGTATTCAACGGCCAGATAAAAATCCGGTTTACAATCCTCCTGCAGTGCAGCTAACGCCAGAATGGTGGAAACTGGTAGAGTTTGCAATGGCTGAAGCTAAACGTTTAAACCTAAAAATTGGGATGCATGTGAGCGATGGTTTCGCTCTGGCTGGTGGTCCATGGATTACACCAGAACTTTCTATGCAAAAGGTTGTTTGGTCTAAAATAAATATCAGTAAATCAACAGGTAAAATAATTTTACCTAAACCAAAACATAACGAAAATTATTACAAGGATATTGCCGTTTACGCTTATCCATCGCCGGTTGGCGAAGGTATATCTACGCGAAACATTAGTCCGAAAATTTCAGCAAGTAACGGGGCTGATGCAACAGGCTTGGTTCAGGTTGGAAACAAAAAAAGTTTTGGTTCAAATGAGCCTTGTTACATTCAGTACGAATTTGAAAAGCCTTTTACTTGCCGAACGGTAACTATCAAAATTAGTGGCAATAATTACCAGGCACAGCGATTAGCCATCGAGATAAGTGACAATGGAAAAAACTTTCGTTCTGCCGGCAGGTTAGAAGCGCCACGCCACGGTTGGCAAGATACGGATGAAGATGTAACGCATTCCATCAAACCTATTACAGCAAAATTCTTTAGATTTATTTATGATAAAAAAGGTTCTGAACCTGGTGCTGAGGATTTAGATGCTGCAAAGTGGAAGCCATCTTTGAAACTGTTAAACCTCGAATTATCATCCGAAGCACAAATTAACCAGTTTGAAGGCAAAAATGGTTCGGTTTGGAGAGTGAGCCATAGAAGCACTGAAGAGCAAATTTCTAAAAATCTATGTGTTCCTTTAAATAAAATCATCAATATAACGGATAAATTAAATCCTGATGGAAGCTTAAACTGGAAAGTACCGAATGGAAATTGGACAATTCTTAGGGTTGGGCATACATCAACCGGGCATACAAATGCAACTGCAGGTGGAGGTAAAGGTTTAGAATGTGATAAATTTAATCCAGAGGCGGTAAAATTGCAGTTCAACAGCTGGTATGGCGAAGCAATCAAACATGGTGGGCCAGAAATAGCAAAGAAAGTTTTAAGCACTTTTCATGTAGATAGTTGGGAATGTGGTAGTCAGAATTGGTCGCCGTTGTTTAAAGCAGAGTTTTTGAAGCGCAGAGGTTATGATTTAACGCCTTATCTTCCAATAATGACAGGATTGCCTGTGGAAAGCAGCAAATTGTCTGAGGATTTCTTATATGATGTTAGAAAAACCATTTCTGAATTGGTTATAGATCAGTTTTACAAAACCTTAGCCGCTTTAGCCAAAGAACAAGGTGTAATTTTTACTGCGGAAAGTATTGCGCCAACCATGATGAGTGATGGTTTAATGCATTACAAAACGGTTGATGTACCAATGGGCGAGTTCTGGTTGAATAGCCCAACGCATGATAAACCAAACGATATGTTGGATGCCATTTCAGGAGCGCATATTTATGGTAAAAACATCATCCAGGCAGAGGCTTTTACAACTGTTCGTATGGATTGGAATGAAAGTCCGGCGAATATGAAGACGCTCCAAGACAGAAATTATGCCTTAGGGATAAACAAACTGGTTTATCACGTTTTTGTGCAAAATCCTTTTACAGATAGAAAACCGGGCGTTACTTTAGATGGTGTAGGCTTATATTTTCAACGAGACCAAACCTGGTGGAAGCTCGGTAAAGCTTGGATAGATTATGCAGAGCGGACTCAAAATTTGTTGCAAAAAGGAAAACCCGTAATTGATGTTGCCGTTTTTTCTGGAGAAGAATTGCCTCGTCGATCGGTTTTGCCGGATAGATTGGTTGAAACTTTGCCAGGGATTTTTGGCGATGATGTTATTGAAGCTGAGAGAAAAAGGTTGGCAAATGTTGGTGAACCGTTAAGGCAAATCCCGGCAGGTGTAACACATTCTGCAAACATGGCCGACCCTGAAAATTGGGTAAATCCGCTTCGCGGATATGCTTACGATAGCTTTAACCCGGATGTATTAAGCGCTGCAACCGTTAAAAATGGGGAGGTGGTTTTTGAGAGTGGTGCAAGCTATAAAATATTGGTTATTCCCGGACAAATGAAAATGAATCCGAATTACCAATACATGAGCTACGAAGTTGTGCGCAAACTTGCAGAATTAATTAAAGCTGGTGCCAAGGTAATCATCTCAGATAAGCCGCTTTATCAAAATGGAATTAAACAGGTTTCTGAATCAGATTTTAAACAGATTGTTGAAGAAATCTGGGGTGGTAATTTCGATTCGTTCAAAAGTGGTGGTAAACCTATTTACATCAAGAAATTAGGTCTGGGGCAAATTTACAAAGCACCATTTGAAGGCAATGATTTTAACAGTTTGGGCTTAGAAAAGGATTTAGATATACAAGAAAAGGGACCATTGTTGAGTTCGATGATTCCGCTACCGAAGCACATATCATACGCACATAGAAAAAGTGATTTTAAAGATGTTTATTTCATTTCAAATCAAGAGAATAAGCAACGTGATTTAATTTTTTCATTTAGATTAAATGGAAAGCTTCCAAAGCTTTATAATGCAGTTACAAATGATACAACCACTTTAAGTAGTTGGTCTGTAAAAGATGGAAGAACAAATATTGCTTTAAAGATGGAGCCTAATCAATCTCTGTTTGTAATTTTTGATAAAAATACTGCTGAAACTCAATTTTCCAACGGAAATAATTGGTCGAATTTTAAAACTGCACAGGATATTTCAAAAAGCTGGCAAGTTCAATTTGATGCCGTTTACGGCGGTCCGGCAAAACCAGTTTTGTTTAACGAGTTAATAGATTGGTCAAAGCATTCGGATAGTTTAATAAAATACTATTCCGGAAGGGCTATTTATACTAAAACATTTAATTACAAAGGTGATGTCAAAAACGCCTGGATTGATTTGGGTGGTTTTTCGAGTATGGCCGAGGTTAAAATCAATGGTATAAGCTGCGGAACTTTATGGACTGCACCTCATCGGCTAAATATTAGCAAGGCCATCAAAAAAGGTAAAAATGAAATAACCATTGAAGTCGTAAATACCTGGGCTAACCGTTTGATTGGCGATAATAAACTGCCAGAAGATAAAAGACTTACAAAAACAACTGCTCCTTTTAGATTGGAAGGAAAACCATTAAATCCAGCTGGTTTATTTGGCCCTGTTGTTATACAGTTAGAAGAGAAATAAATCATTCGTTATTGCGAGGCACGAAGCAATCTAATTATTAAAATAGATTGCTTCGTGCCTCGCAAAGACGGCAAAAAATTATAGAATTATGAACAACAAATTTGCATTAATTATCATCTTAGCCTTAAGCTTTTTAAAGATAAGCGCTCAAGACAAAGCCCTGGTAAATACTTCAAACAGCAAGTTTGCCAAGTTGCACAGCATTAATATGAGTGATGTAACCTGGACGAAAGGTTTTTGGGCAGATAGATTTAAGGTAGCCACCGAAACCATGGTTCCAAATATGTGGGCAATATATAACGACCCGAAAATTAGCCATGCGTTTAAAAATTTTGAAATTGCTGCTGGTTTGGATACAGGTTCACATTCCGGGCCATCATTTCATGATGGAGATTACTACAAAACTTTAGAAGCCGTTGCGGTGCTTTATGCATCAACAAAAAATCCTAAGCTTAACGAAATGATGGATAAAGCCATCGCAGTTATAGGAAAATCGCAACGTGAAGATGGATACATTTACACCAAAGCAATGATTGAGCAACGTAAAACGGGCTCTAAAAATCAATTTCAGGATAGATTAAGCTTTGAATCTTACAATATCGGCCATTTGATGACGGCTGGATGTATTCATTATCGTGCTACTGGCAAGACCAATTTGCTAAATATCGCCAAAAAAGCAAGCGATTATCTCTACAATTTTTATAAATCGGCCTCGCCAACTTTGGCTAGAAATGCCATTTGTCCTTCGCATTACATGGGCGTTGTAGAGATGTATCGTACCACGCAAGACCCACGCTATTTGGAATTGGCACAGCATTTAATTGCCATTAAGGGTAAAATTGACGATGGAACAGACGATAATCAGGATAGAATTCCATTTTTGCAACAGAAAAAAGCAATGGGTCACGCCGTTAGGGCAAGTTATCTATATGCTGGCGTTGCCGATTTATATTCAGAAACAGGGAAAGACTCGCTTTTAAATACCTTGAATTTGATGTGGGATGATGTTCAAAGCCATAAAATGTACATTACTGGCGGTTTAGGTTCATTATACGATGGCACTTCTCCTGATGGTACTTCGTATAATCCAGCGGATGTTCAAAAAATTCATCAGGCTTTTGGTCGCGATTATCAACTACCAAATTTCACAGCCCATAACGAAACTTGTGCAAACATCGGTAACGTGCTTTGGAACTGGAGGATGCTGCAAATTACTGGCGATGCGAAATATGCTGATGTAATGGAATTGGCTCTGCACAACAGCGTTTTATCTGGAATCAGCCTTGATGGGAAGAAGTTTTTGTATACCAATCCGCTGGCGCAAAGCGATGATTTACCTTTCAAACAGCGTTGGTCTAAAGATAGAGTGCCCTACATTGGCCTCTCAAATTGTTGCCCTCCAAATGTAGTTAGAACAATTGCCGAAGTTAGCGATTATGCTTACAGTGTATCTGATAAGGGCTTGTATTTCAATTTATATGGTGGCAATAACTTAAGTACAAAATTAGCCAATGGAAATATAATTTCTTTAACCCAGGAAACCAATTATCCTTGGGATGGAAAGATTAAAATTTCTGTAAAAGAAATTGCCAATAAAGCATACTCAGTTTTTCTTAGAATTCCGGCATGGACGCAAAATGCGCAAATCAGTATTAACGGGAAAGTTGAAAATGTAAAGGCAGTTTCAGGAACTTATGCAGAAATAAATCGGGTTTGGAAAAAGGGCGATGTAATTGAGTTGAACTTACCAATGGAAGCCACATTAATTGAAGCAAACCCTTTGGTTGAGGAAAACAGAAACCAGATTGCCGTAAAACGCGGCCCGGTGGTGTATTGTTTAGAGTCTACTGATTTACCAGGCAAAAGTATTTTCAATGCTTTCGTACCAACCTCTACCAAATTTGAAGCAAAGCCGATAAATATTGATGGTGCAGAAATGATGAGCCTGGTTGGAAATGCCAAAATCGTTGAACCAAATAATTGGAAAAACGTTTTGTATCGCCCGGTAAGTAAAAACAACGTAGAGACTGAAATTAAACTGGTGCCATATTTTGCCTGGGGAAATCGTGGTCATTCAGAAATGTCGGTTTGGTTGCCGGTGAGTAAGTAAATAGGTGAATCGCCTCGCAATGACGGCAAGAATAAAAATAATGGAAAGAATTACAGCAACATATTATATTGAAACACCGCTTGATTTAGAAAAGTCGGCTCAGGTTTTAGCTGGCGAACAATCTTCAGGTACTTTTATTGCCGTTCCTGGTGAAACTGAAGAGTTGAAAGCAAGATTTGCAGCTCGTGTAGAATCAATCGAAAAATTAGATAATTCAAGGCAACCATCAATTCCAAGTGTAAAGTTAAAGCCCGGAATTTATCAAAGGGCAATTATAAAAGTTTCCTGGTCGATAGAAAATTTTGGATACAATTTGCCTGTGCTTATCTCAACTTTACAGGGTAATTTATACGAATTAACTCAATTCACGGGCTTAAAATTAATGGATATTGATTTTCCAGATTCTTTTGCTAGTGTTTTTAAAGGTCCGCAATTTGGGATTGACGGATGTAGGAAATTAACGGATGTGCAAGGCCGGCCATTAATTGGAACGATCATTAAACCCAGTATTGGGATGAGCCCGGAGCAGACGGCCGAATTGGTGAAAACCATGGCAGAAGCCGGTATCGATTTTATCAAAGATGACGAATTACTGGGTTCGTCGGCTAATTCTGCATTTGATAAACGTGTTGATGCGATTATGAGTGTGATTAATGATCATGCTGATAAAACTGGTAAGAAAGTGATGTACGCCTTTAATTTAAGTGATGAAATTGACCAAATGCAACGCAATTACGAAAAGATTGTAAAAAGCGGAGGCACTTCAGCAATGATTAGTTTAAATAGTGTTGGCTTGGCTGGTGTAAAAAAAATTAGCGATAATAGGGAATTAGCCATTCATGGGCATAGAAATGGCTGGGGAATGCTAAACAGGCATCCGCTTTTAGGTATCGAGTTTCCGGCTTACCAAAAATTATGGCGCTTGGCAGGGGTAGACCAAATCCATGTTAATGGCATCCAAAACAAATTCTGGGAATCTGACGATTCTGTTGTAACCTCAATTGAATCGTGCTTGAAACCATTTTTAACTGGTTTTTCTGTATTGCCTGTTGTCTCTTCTGGGCAATGGGGCGGACAAGCTGTAGAAACTTACAGGCGTACCAAAACGGTCGATTTATTGTATATGGCAGGTGGTGGAATTATGGCGCATCCAAGCGGTCCTGCTGGTGGCGTTATGGCTTTACAGCAGGCCTGGGAGGGCGCAGTTAATGGTCTGTCAGTTGAAGACACCGCAAAAAAATATCCAGAATTTAATCAATCAGTTTCCGTTTTTGGAAAAAAATAATTTCATGGAGCATACAGAAAATAACCGTTTATTGATTGCTTTTTATGGTGATGATTTCACTGGCTCGACAGATGCTTTGGAATTTTTGTGCAGAGCAGGAATTAAAACAGTTTTATTTATTGATGTTCCATCAGCAGAACAATTAGCGCAATATCCGGGCATACAAGCCATCGGAATTGCCGGTATGACCAGGTCTTTATCTCTGAAAAATATGGAGGCTGTTTTAAAACCGACTTTCGAGGCTTTAAAACAACTCAACCCTAAACATGTGCATTACAAAGTTTGCTCAACTTTTGATTCATCACCAACTATCGGGAGTATTGGCAAGGCCATTGATGTTGCTCAGATAGTGTTTGAAACGCCATTTGTGCCTTTGGTTGTTGCGGCACCTGCTTTAGGTAGATATTGTTTATTCGGTAATTTATTCGCCAAAATGGGGATTGGGAGTGATGGTGATATTTATCGTTTAGACAGGCATCCATCAATGCGTAAACATCCGGTTACGCCTGCGGATGAGAGTGATTTACGCCTGCATTTGGCTAAGCAGACAACTAAAAATATTGGACTTTTTAACATTATAAACCTTCATCAATTTGCCGGAAAGACATTGTTTATGCCTGATTTTGCGGACAATGAAGTTGTTCTTTTCGATGCCCTGACAAATGATGATTTAAAGCCTATAGGTGAAATTATCGAAAGTCAGTCTACATCAGTAAATGTAGTTTTTTCTGTAGGTTCATCTGGTGTAGAAATGGCTTTAGGTTCATATTGGCGAGAAAAAGGTATTGTAAATAATGAAGCTTCCTGGCAGGAAATTAATATTTCAAAACCTATACTCGTTATTTCCGGCAGCTGTTCTCCGGTAACCTCACTACAAATTGAAAATGCAATAAATAGTGGTTTTGCCGAAGTTGGTATTGATACGGTTTCATTAGCTGAACAATATCATGTAGATTTTGAAATAGATGAAAATATCGAAATTGCTTATGCTGAAAAAGTTTCAAAACTAATTAAATCGGGAAAAAATGTTATTGTACATACAAGTTTTGGACATAATGATGTTAGGGTTATTGAAACTGATAAAATATTGAAAGGCAAATTATTATATAAATCAATTGCATCAAAACTTTATGGAAAACTACTTGGCTCGATAGCCAAAATTGTTGCCAAACAAACCGATATTGAGCGTTTAATTATTGCCGGTGGAGATACATCAAGTTATGCGGCACGAGCTATGGAAATAGAGGCAGCGGAGATGATTTTACCACTTGCACCCGGAGCACCCCTTTGCAGGGCAAGCTCAAAAAATAATGCGGTTAACAATTTGCAAATCGTTTTTAAAGGCGGCCAGGTAGGTAAACCAGATTTTTTTATCCAGGCAGCAACAAATAATTTCAATTAAAAATTTAATAAATAACCAAATATGAAAACTAAAACCCTCGGACTTGTACATACCTCAGCTACGCTTGTGCCTGTATTTCAACAATTATGTTCAGTGCATTTGCCAAACGTTAACGTTTTTAATATAGTGGATGATAGCTTGATAAAAGATGTTATTGCTCGGAATGAACTCACAAAATTAACCGCCAGAAGAGTTGTAGATCATGTTGGTTCTGCTGCCTTAGCTGGTGCAGATTATATTTTGGTAACCTGCTCTTCAATTGGTGCAGCTGTAGAAGCTGCTGCAGAATTAACCGGTGTTCCGGTTTTGAGGGTAGACCAGCCAATGGCAGATTTGGCCGTACAATCAGGTAAAAAAATCGGTGTTATCGCAACTTTACCAACAACCCTCGGCCCAACAAGCGATTTGGTAAAACGCAGAGCTGCGGTAGCTGGTAAAGAAATCGAACTTACAGCTAAACTATGTGAAGGTGCATTTGAAGCTTTAATGGGAGGAAACCCTGAAAAGCATGATGAAATGGTTGCAACCGCTTTAAAAGAGCTTTCAACCCAAGTGGATGTTATTGTACTGGCGCAGGCATCCATGTCGCGTGTAGTAGATGGTTTGCAGGAGTCTGAGAGGAAAATTCCGATTTTAGCTAGTCCGGCGTTAGCTATACAGCATATTTCCACATTGTTAAAAGATTAGGGATATGCAAAATATCCGAAAAATCTGCCTGGTCATATCAGCTATTGCGTTTGCAGTATTGCTTTTTGGTTGTTTTACCAACAATGCAACTTATTGGCAGCCTGCTTCTGTTGTGTTGGCCGTAAGTTTTGCAATTGGCATTGGCGCAATAGAAAGCCTTAAGAACTACCAATACACCATGTGGATAATCGTCGCCGTTATTGCGGGAATGGTTTATCCCTCAGCATTTTTAAAATGGGGTAATTTTGATTTGCGCAATAAGTGGCTGGTATTGGTCGTAGTACAATTTGTGATGTTCGGCATGGGTATACAAATAGGTTTAAAAGATTTTTCGGGACTTGCAAATTCGGGTAAAGGAATAATTATTGGTTTACTTTGCCATTTTTCTATAATGCCCTTAATGGGTTTGTTATTGGTTAAAATATTCAATTTTGAACCTGAAATAGCAGCTGGAATCATATTAATAGGTTCTTGTTCAAGTGGTTTGGCTTCAAACGTAATGGTTTATATAGCTAAAGCAAACCTGGTGTTATCGGTTGCAGTTACGGCTATCGCAACCTTGGTAGCACCGATTATGACACCATTATTGATGAAACTTCTAGCCGGAACTTTAATCGAAATCAAGTTTTTAAACATGATGATGGAGATTATTAAAATCGTTATTGTGCCTATTGGAGCAGCATTGGTTCACGATTATCTTAAAAAAGCAACACCTAAAGGAATTAACATTATAAAAGTTATTGTTGGCTTTAGCGTTGTATGGCTTGCCGCACTATATTTTGGGTTATGGAATAGTTTAGCACAAAACTTACCTGAGGATGCCATGCATTCTGTTGAAATTTTCAGCTTCTTTGCAGGCGCTGTTTTGGTTGGCGTAATCTATCATCTGCTTACACTAAAAATTATTAATTTGGATGATTTAATGCCTTACGTTTCCATGTTTGGTATTGTTTACTTTACAACCGTAACAACAGCAGCAGGTCGCGATAATTTATTAAAAGTTGGCTTTCTGCTATTTTTAGCATCCGTTATTCACAATGGCGCAGGTTATTTATTCGGCTATATGTTAAGCCGGACATTTGGTTTGGATAAAAAATCATCAAGAACGGTTGCTTTTGAAGTTGGCTTGCAAAATGGTGGAATGGCATCTGGCTTAGCTGGTGGAATGGGTAAATTAGGAACCGTAGGTTTAGCAGCAGCGGTTTTTAGTCCCTGGATGAATATCTCGGGTTCAATTTTAGCAAACTATTGGAGAAGAAAAGCAATAAAAGAAGAAGAAAATGAACATAAACTTGCATAAAATAATATTAAGCATCAGTTTAATAACCTTTGCACTTTTTTCAAATGCAACGGTAAAGCCTGCTTCAATATTCACTAATCACATGGTTTTGCAGCAACAAAGTAAAGTTGCGATTTGGGGTTGGGCAAAACCATCATCAAAGTTAAAAATCATCACTTCGTGGAATAAAGAAAGCTATTCTGTAAATACCGATACGGAGGGAAAATGGAAGGTTAAAATAGCTACACCATCTGCTGGCGGACCATATACTATCGAATTTAACGATGGAGAAAAATTAATTCTATCAGACATTTTAATTGGCGAAGTTTGGTTTTGCGGTGGGCAATCAAACATGGAGTTGCCTATGAAAGGTTACAAAGGACAGCCGAATATTGGTAGTAATGAAGCCATCTTAAAATCTAAAAACCCCAATATTAGGTTGTATACAGTGCCCACGTCTTCTGTTACAGAAAGAAAAGATAATAGTAAAGCATCAGAATGGAAGTTAAGTGAGCCAGAAGTTGTCTCAAATTTTAGCGCCACAGCTTACTATTATGGTAAACTATTGCATGAAATTTTAGATGTTCCGGTTGGCATAATTAACGATAGTTTTAGCGGTTCATCTATCGAAGCATGGATGTCGCCCGAGGATTTAAAACCTTTTCCTGAAATAAAAATACCATTTAAAACCGATTCAATAAAAGAAGTTAGCCGAACACCAACCACGCTTTACAACGGAATGTTATATCCGGTAATTGGCTATGGTATAAAAGGCGCAATCTGGTACCAAGGCGAATCTAATTATGAGCGGCCAGACCAATACGAAAACTTGTTTCCAGCAATGGTTTCGTCTTGGAGAAAAAATTGGGACATTGGAGAATTTCCTTTTTATTACGCCCAAATTGCACCCTATAATTACGCTCAGCTGGCACCATTTCATAAAGGTGGAAAATACAATTCTGCTTTTCTTAGAGATGCACAGCGTAAATCTTTATCAAAAATTCCGAACGCAGGGATGGCCGTTTTAATGGATATTGGTGAAGAAAATATGATTCATCCATCACGAAAAAAAGAAGGTGCAGAGCGATTAGCATATCTGGCTTTATCAGAAACTTATGGGGTTAAAGGTTTTAACGCAAAAAGCCCGCTTTACGAATCATTAACAATCGATAAAAATACGGCTGTTGTTAAGTTTAAAGATGTTGCTAATGGTTTAACTTCTTTCAGTAAACAATTATCTTTATTTGAAATTGCTGGCGCAGATAAGAAATTTTATCCTGCGAAAGCGGTAATAAAAGGGAGCAGTGTTGTCGTGTCTGCCGAAGAAGTTAAAAATCCGATAGCTGTGCGTTATGCCTTTAAGGATTTTGTAATTGGCGATTTATTCGGAAACGATGGCTTGCCGGTTTCATCATTCAGAACCGATGATTGGGATAATTAACGATACATCATTTTGAGGCATGAAGTAATCTCCATTATAGATTGCTTCGTGCCTCGCAATGACGAGAACCTTAAATAGAAACAAAGAATATAATGCCAAAAAACACGGTTTTCAAATATCTAAAATGCACAAGGACTGTAAAACTCTTCCTTGTGTTCTTCCTGTTTTTGTGGTTTATACAAACAACGCAAGCGCAAGAAAACGTTATCTGGAATAGCCAAAGCAAAAATTCAGCTGAATCGATGCCGGTTGGTGGTGGCGATATCGGACTAAATTTATGGGTTGAAAAAGGAGCAGTTTACCTTTATTTATCGCGTAGCGGAACCTTTGATGAAAACAATACGCTGCTAAAACTTGGTCGTATAAAACTTAAATTTAGTTCTAACCCATTTGATGGAAAAACATTTAAGCAAGAGCTTGTTCTAAAGGATGGATACGCTCAAATTAATGGTTCAAATATAAAGATAAGAGTTTGGGTTGATGTTTTTAATCCGGTTGTTCATTTGGAAATAAAATCAAATCAAAAGATAATTACCGAAGCAAGTTACGAAAGCTGGCGTTACGAAGATAGAATAACGAAGGGCAAGGAAAATAATCAAAATTCTTACAAATGGGCGCCGCAAGGCATTGTTAAAACTGCAAAAGATGAAATTGCATTTAAAAATAATGGCGTTCAATTCTATCATCACAATAAAGCAGAAACTGTTTTTGATGTTGCTGTTAAACAACAAGGGTTAGAAGATAGAAAAGCTGAGCTATTCAATCCGTTAAAAAAACTGGTTTTTGGCGGTTCAATGCAAGGAAAGAATATGATTCCGGCAGGTAATGAAGATGGAACATATTTGAACACGCCATTTAAATCGTGGAAATTAAAAAGCAAATCGCCAAGCCAATCACAAGAAATTACAATTGCTTTAAATTCCAGCAAAGCTGATATTCAAAACTGGGAGCAAGAGCTAAAAGCGGTAAAAACTAACTCAAATCAAAAAAGTAGTTTGAAATGGTGGAATGATTACTGGCAAACAAGTTTTATTTACATCAATTCTAATGATGAAGCTGCAAACCAATCCTCAAAAAATTATCAATTATTTAGATATATGTTGGGTTGCAATGCTTTTGGTAAATACCCAACGAAGTTTAATGGCGGTTTATTTACCTACGATCCTCAACTTATAGATTCTACTTTAAAATATACACCCGATTTTAGGAATTGGGGTGGCGGAACGCATACCGCTCAAAACCAGCGTTTGGTTTATTGGCCAATGCTTAAAAGTGGCGATTTTGAAATGATGAAGCCACAGTTTGATTTTTATCTGGATTTATTGAAAAATGTAGAAATTAGAACTGAAGCCGCTTGGGGACATGATGGCGCAAGTTTTACCGAACAACTTGAAAATTTTGGCTTGCCAAATCCGGCAGAATATGGTTGGAAACGTCCGAGTGATTTTAATAAGGGCATGGAATACAATGCTTGGCTCGAATATGAATGGGATACGGTGCTGGAATTTTGTATGATGATTTTAGAAACGGAAAGGTATGCTGGCAAGAACATTGAAAAATATATTCCTTTAATTGAAAGTTCATTAACCTTTTTTAAAGAACATTACACCTATTTAGCCAAGCAAAGAGGAGCAAAGGCTTTAGATGCTAATGGACATTTGGTTTTTTATCCTGGTTCAGCTGCCGAAACGTATAAAATGGCTTACAATTCTACCTCTACAATTGCCGCCTTAAAAACGGTTTTAGAAAGATTAATTCAGCATCCAACATTAACGCAGAACAAAAAGGCAGAATGGATGGAAATGCTTAAAACCATTCCGCCAATCAGCTTTAGAGATTTTGATGGCAAACCTACAATAGCACCTGCAAAACTCTGGGAACGCATTAACAATACCGAAAGTCCGCAGTTGTACCCTATTTACCCATGGGGGATTTATGGGATTGGCAAACCTGGTTTGGATACCGCAATTAATACTTTTAAATGTGATACAGATGTTTTGAAATTTAGAAGTCACATCGGTTGGAAGCAGGATAATATTTTTGCAGCAAGATTAGGTTTAACAGATGAGGCCGCTAAATTTACAACTGAAAAATTAAAGGATTCTGGAAGAAGATTCTCGGCGTTTTGGGGGCCAGGTTTTGATTGGACACCAGACCATAATTGGGGCGGCTCTGGAATGATTGGCTTGCAGGAAATGCTAATGCAGGTTGATGGAAAGAAGATTTATCTTTTTCCGGCATGGCCGAAAGAATGGAATGTGCATTTTAAATTACATGCACCATACCAAACTACAATAGAAGGTAAACTGAAAGATGGAAAATTAACGGATTTAAAAGTATTTCCCGAAGCGAGAAAGGCAGACTTAATAAATAAAATGATAGAGTGATAGAAGGATTGAATTAGAGATTGTTGGATAAAGATTTTGTTTAGCACATTCACTCATTCAAAATTCAATCATTCATTAATTAAAAAATGATATGGATTTAAATTTAAAAGAAAAGGTTATCGTAATTACTGGTGCTGCAAAAGGTATTGGAAGAAGCATTGCAGAGGTTTTTGCAAAGGAAAACGCAATTGCAGTTGTTGTAGGTAGAAAAGCTAAGGATAATCAAATCGTTGTTGATGCAATTATCGAAAATGGCGGTAAGGCTGCACAATTTGTTGCTGAATTATCAAACCCAGATGACTGCAAAAAAGTGATTGCAGAGATTGTAAGCCAATTTGGACGAATTGATGGTTTGGTAAATAATGCGGGTGTAAATGACGGTGTAGGTTTAGAAAGTGGTAATTATGAAGATTTTATGGCTTCTTTGCATAAAAACGTAGTTCATTATTATTTAATGGCACATCATGCTTTGCCCGAATTAATTAAAAGTAAAGGTGCGATTGTGAATATTACTTCAAAAACTGCAGAAACCGGACAAGGGAATACATCAGCTTATGCCGCGGCAAATGGGGGTAGAAATGCCTTAACCCGCGAATGGGCTGTAGAATTGTTGAAATATGGTATCCGTGTAAATGCAGTTGTGGTGGCCGAATGCTGGACACCAGCCTACGAAACATGGATTGAAACGTTGCCAGATGCCCAAGCCAAACTGGATGAAATTACGGCTAAAATTCCTTTGGAAAACAGAATGACTACAGCTGAAGAAATTGCAAATATGACGGCCTTCTTAATGTCTGATAAATCGAGCCATACAACCGGACAAATCATTCACGTTGATGGTGGTTATGTGCATTTGGATAGAGCTTTAGCGAACGCGTAATTTTAAATATCTTAATTGGCGGTCATCATTGCGAGGCACAAAGCAATCTCTCTTAGATTAACAATGAGATTGCTTCGTGCATGGCAATGTCGAAAATATTCACTCATTCTATCATCCAAAATTCAATCATTAAATAAATGAAAACCCTAACCTGTACAACACCTGGGACTTTTGAATATTCAGAAACCGAAAAACCTGAATTGAAAAAAGACCATGCAATTATAAAAATAAAACGAATTGGCATCTGTGGAACTGATTTACATGCTTTTGAAGGTACACAACCATTTTTTAGTTATCCCAGAGTTTTGGGGCATGAGCTTTCTGGTGAATTAGTTGAAGCAGATGGCGCAACAGATTTTAAAATAGGAGAGGCGGTAACTTTTATTCCATATTTTAATTGTGGCGAATGTATTGCCTGCCGTATGAATAAACCAAATTGCTGTGTAAGAATGCAGGTTTGCGGTGTGCATGTGGATGGTGGCATGCGTGAGTATTTACAAGTTCCATCGCGTACATTGTTACACGGAGAAGCTTTGAGCTATGATGAATTAGCACTGGTAGAGCCTTTGGCTATCGGCGCTCATGGCGTTCGCAGGGCTGATGTTCAAAAAGGAGAATTTGTATTGGTTATTGGTGCTGGTCCGATTGGTTTGGGTACTATGGAATTTGCCCGAATTGCAGGCGCAAATGTTATCGCTTTGGATATTAACAACGACCGATTAGCTTTCTGTAAAGAAAAACTTGACGTTCAGCATATAATCAATGCCCTTTCGCCTGATGTTACAGAGCAATTAAGTAAAATTACAAATGGAGATATGCCTACGGTAGTTATCGATGCAACGGGAAACCAAAAGGCAATAAATAATGCCATTAATTACATGGCGCATGGCGCAAGATTTGTTTTAATCGGTTTGCAAAAAGGCGATTTAATTTTTAATCACCCAGAATTTCATAAAAGAGAATCTACATTGATGAGCAGTAGAAATGCTACTATCGAAGATTTTGAACATGTAATTAAATCAATGAAAGCCGAATTGGTAAATCCTACAAACTATATTACGCATCAGGTTAATTTTGATGAAGTGAAAGATAATTTCGAAAGTTGGTTAGACCCGAAGAATGGTGTGATTAAGGCAATGGTAACTATATAGTGTCTCACGGATTATCTATCGTCATTCTCGCGTATGCGGGAATCTTAAAGCACATTTTGGTACAAGCGCTTTAAAATTCTCAATCAAATGGGGAATGATTAACGCCTCAAACTCAACACCACGTTATTGCGAGGCACGAAGCAATCTCTAAGCTATCGTTATTAAAATTCAATAATGAGATTGCTTCGTGCCTCGCAATGACGAATGAGCAAGCAAAGCAAATATCATCATCAACATTCTCGTATATGCGGAAAGGTTAATGCTTAGTTTAATATATGCGCTTTAAAATTCTCAATCAAATTTGGAATAACGAAGGCCGCAAACTCAACACCATGTCATTGCGAGGCACGAAGCAATCTCTAAGCTATCGTTATTAAAAATTCAATAATGGGATTGCTTCGTGCCTCGCAATGACGAATGAGCAAGCAAAGCAAATAGTATCATCAGCATTCTCGCGTATGCGTGAATGTTAATGCATCATTTAAATACATGCGCTTTAAAATTCCCAATTAAATTGGGAATGACGAAGGCCGCAAACTCAATGTAAGCTCCCCTGTTTTTCAGACCATTCAAAAGTATAATTTTGTCCTCAAATTTCCTGCAATAAATCTACAGGAGATTTGAAGTTTAATGCCTGGTGTGGTCGATGGTAATTGTAGTCCACCATCC